>JADKFD010000024.1 GCA_016717705.1 Rhodanobacteraceae bacterium
CGCGTACACCGGGCTACGGTCGTGTGGGCCGCGACGGCCGGGTCAGACCCGCTCCGCCCGGCAGGAATAGCAACCCGGCCGGGCATTGTGCAGATGTGCGTAGGCGATCTTCGGAACGGCGAACATCCGCTCGATCTGCGTGGCGACGTCAGTGCCCTCGCAAACCACTGCGTCGACCATCAGGTGCCGCTCGCTGTAACCGCGCAGCGAGATCTGGCGTGCACTGACGTACGCGGGAACCTCGCCGACACCCAGCGTTCGCGGCTGCGCATCGCGGCGCACGTAGATCGGGCCGGAAGCGCGGTAGGGCGAGTCTTCGGCCAGATGCTCGAACGGCAGCAACAACAGTTCTTCGCCGACCGCGGCGTCCTGCAGGCTGATGCGGCAGGGGAAGCCCTGTGCCGCAGTGGCAATACGCCGACGCGCGCCGTGCGCACGCAGTTGAATATCGTCGAGATCAAACAACGGCGCGAAGGCTGCGCGATCGAGACCGACCAGTCGAAAACTGCTCATGATGGATTGACTCCGGTTTGGGGTGGACACAGCGTAGCTGCGACCACCCCGCGGATCTGGCCGTTTTCGGACGCGGAAATCGCCTGTCACCGCGGGCCCTGGCAGGCCTGCGTATCGCGCAGCGGTTCAGCGGCAAGGGCCTGCGGCAAGCACCCGGTGAACGCGATGGAGCCGCGTACACCGGGCTACGCAGCGGGCTTTGGTAGGCCGTTGTACCGCGTAGCGGTTCAGCGGCGGGGGCTTGCGGCAAGCACCCGGTGAACGCGATGGAGCCGCGTACACCGGGCTACGAAGCGGGCTCTGGTAGGCCGTTGTATCGCGCAGCGATTCACCGGCGGGGCTTGCGGCAAGCACCCGGTGAACGCGATGGAGCCGCGTACACCGGGCTACGAAGCGGGCTTTGGTAGGCCGTTGTATCGCGTAGCGATTCACCGGCGGGGGCTTGCGGCAAGCACCCGGTGAACGCGATGGAGCGGCGTACACCGGGCTACCGGCTCGGCAAGCGCCCTCCAACGGGTTCGATGAGCGAACAAGCGCGGTGACAAGGGCGAATTCATGGTCTGCGGCGAGCCACGCACGACCAGGAAAAGCCATGTTGACGCCGATCTATACATACCCTATGGGGTATGAATACGCTGCCATTTGCCGTATCGGGAACCGCGGCGCCACCAGGCGAAGTCAGCGTTCCCGGCACCACCACGTGGAGAGCGCAAATGACACAGAAACCCGAATTCATGACCAACCGATTAGCCGCGGCGATCGTCGTCGCGCTCAGTCTGGCAACGCCCGCCCTGGCGACCGACTATGTCTCGCCGACCCATGTCTTCAGCCTCGGCGACATCATCGGCGCCTTTGACGGCAGCACCTTTGCAAGCGACCCGACGATCCTGTGCTACCCGGTTGGCACGACGGCGCTTCCGGGCACCCAGGCCTGCCCCGCCGACATTCCGCCGCCACAAGGCGGCCAGACGCCGACCACCGGGCTGTACGCCATCGACAACACCTTTGGCTTCTACGTCAGCGATTTCGTCGGCGCAGCGCCCAAGGTCCGTGACAACGACTATCAGGAGGGCTGGATCGGCAACCATGTCGACCCGACCACCGGCAATCCGGGCTTGATGATTGCCGACGCCGCGACCGACACCTTCAGGGTGGCACCGCCGCTCGGAACCTGGTGCGCCGGCATCGGCGCTGAAGCGGTCAAATGCGACAGTGAGCACTACTCGGTCATGGAGCACATCCTGACCTGCCATGAAACCATTCCCTACGATCCGGCCATCGTGGCCAGCGGCGAACAACCGCTGCTGCTGGATCCGGCGACCAGGCAGCCCATTCCCGATCCAAACAATCCTGGCCAGTTCCTGCGTTGCCAGAAACTCGACAACGCCCAGTTCCTGATCCAGAACGGCCAGTGGACGAGCACTCCGATCACGATGGGCCTCGACGGGAACACCGGCCCAACTGTCGGCCAACGAGAGCACCGTACTCAATAACATCGCGCGCAGCACCAGCTATGCCATCACCGAGAAGGATGACGGCAAGGCGCTGTATCGCTGGGGCAATTTGATCAAGCGCCCGAACGACATCCGCCTGCTGGCGCGGATTGCGCTACCGTCCGAATGGAAAGTCCCGGGCGCACGCTACACGGTGACCCGCGCACGTCTGATCGTCGACCACTGGATCACCAACAATCCAAACGACCAGTTGCGACCCGAGGATCTGGAGAACGAAGGCGCCACCGGACGCATCCCCGGCTCCACCGGCGTACTGCCGCGATCGATCCAGGTCGGCGGCTTCCTCTACTCGGCCCGCGACTGCTACGAGGGCGATGGCGATTTCCTGCCGGCAGGATCCGTGTTGCAGAACGGCGCATTCGCGACACCCACCAACGACCCGCTGCCGTTCTCGTCGGATCTGACCAACGGCCTGACCAATGCCTGGTACACCACCGTCGACCGTGAACCCTTCGAATGGTCGTACACCGGGGGTGGCGCGCAGTTGCCGGTCGATGACGGTTCATTGGGAACGCTGATGTCGGGGCCCCGCTGGCGCCTGCGCGCGAACAAGTTCGGCCAGGACGTTCCGGGATTGGAGATTCCGCTGATCCCGTGCAGCGCACCGCCTTACCAGAACAACAACATCAAGTACGAAATCGGTGCCCGCACGCTCACCGAATTGAACCTGCTCGACTGGAAAATACCCGGCGCCAGCCCGTTGATCGACTCCCGCGCCTGGATCGACTACGCCTTCAACCCCTTCATTGTCGTCGACCCGAACACCGGCGTGTCCTCCAACGGCACCCCGATGAGCAACGACTTCGACCTGGTGGTCTACATCAAGGGCGACCGCAAGCCGACCGTGCTTTACTCGGCGGTGCTGGAACTGAGCTATGAAAATGGACCGCCTGACGTGGTGTACCTGAATGGCTTCGAATGAGCTCTGGCGATACCTCGTCCCGCTGGCAGGCGGCCTGGATGCTGGTTGCTGCCGGATGCCAGAGCCAGGGGCACAAACCGCCCCTGGTGGACTCCACGCAGACCGAAGCCGTGACGGTCGCCGATGCGGTTGCGGCAGGGGATTGTGACAGGCTGCGCCGTCTGCTCGAAGGCGGCGCCAGCCCGAATCCAGAAAGCCCGGCCGCAGCCCCGTTGGTGCAGGCGGTTGCCAAAGGACAACTGGAGTGTGCCCGCGCACTGCTGGACGCGGGCGCCGATCCCGATGCGACTCGCGCCGACGGCTCATCGGCGCTGCAGATCGCTGCGCGCGCCAATGCCACCGAATTGGTGGCATTGCTGCTGAGTCGCAAGGCAAGACCCGAACTGGCCAACTCCGGGGGTGTCGCCGCGCTGGCAGGGGCGGCCGGCAACGGCAGCAGGGAGAGCGTCGTGCTGCTGCTGCAGGCCGGCGCACCGGTGGATGCGGCATCAGCGCGCGGCTGGACGGCATTGCACGCCGCGATCGCCCAGGGTCACACCGAAATCGCCTCGCTGCTGCTGGAGGCCGGAGCCGACGGCGGACGCGCCGACGTCAATGGTGTCACGGCGCTGATGATCGCTGCGGCTGCCTGTCCGACATGCATCGATCTGTTGCTGGCGCGTTCGGTCAACATCGACGCGACCGACCGGCAGGGAATGACGGCACTGATGGTCGCCGCCCAGAACGGGCAGCAGGTTGCCATGCGGCGATTGCTCGACGCAGGCGCCGACCCCAGTCTGAAAGACCAGAGCGGTCGCACCTACCTCGATTGGGCAGCGGCTCAAACCCGGTGAGCGGACCGCTGCCCAGCAAGCGCCTGTCGCTCAGAACACGAAGCCGATACCCACCGCCCAGCCATCGGCGTCGCCATTGACCAGCGGGCGACCGCTGGCGTCCGACCATTCGCGATTGAGCTTGAGCACCCAGCTGTGGTCGGGTTCGTAGCGCAGGCCAAGCACATGTTTGCGCTCGCGTTCGACCAGGCCGGCGACGCTGGTCAGGTCCTCGATGCTGACGTAATCGTATTCGTAGATCAGGCTCAGGCGCGCGTCGGGAAAGGCCGTGCCGCTCCAGTCCGGATCGAAGAAACGGTTGATGTCGTAGCCGGCGCGCGCGTAGCCGCCGTATTGCGTCGCCGCGCCACCGTCAGGGCGCTCGGCGCGCATGTGCAGGTACTCGCCGGCGAACTTCCAGCCTTCATGGCGCCAGTTGAAGTCCAGGCCCCAGCCGCTTAGTTGCTGCTCGCCCGCGTCGTCGTAGGCGCCGCTGTAGATGCCCAGGCCAAGTGCCAGGTCTTCGCTGTTGCGCAAGCTGATGTGAGCGGCAAGGGCTTTGTTGTTGTTGTTGTCCTCGCCGAACCCCTGGCGCGCATTGCGCAGACCGTTCACACCGATCTGGTCATCCAGTCCGGTGATCAGATAGGCCTCCCAGTCGATCTGCCAGTTCTGGCTGAGCTCGCGATGGCCGACCAGGCCAAAGCCGTTGTCGGTCCAGTCCGATGGTGAGATCAGCCGCGACGACAATGGCCGGTAGATCACATCGCGCAACGGCGCGTAATGGTCGGCCTCGTTATTGCCAAACGGCACCAGGATCACGCCCCCGCGCAAGGACAGGTTGTCGGTCAGCAGCATGTCGACATAGGCTTGTTCGACCAGTACCTCGCCGCCGCGCGGACCACCGACGGTCGCAGCACGTTCGAACTCGATCTCGCTGAAGAAACTGATGCGTTCGTGCGGCTGGCCACTCAGCACCATTTCGAAGGACTCGGCGTCGATGATCGAATCGGTGCCACTGCGCTTGCCGGCATTGACCGCGCCGTAGGCACTGATGGCGATATCGCGCTGGCGCGCGGCGCTTTCTGCGGCAATCGCCTGGCCTTGCGCTGCGACATCGCTGCGCACCGTCTCCAGATCCTTGCCCATCGCCTCGACCGTGCCGCTGACGGCAGCGATCGCCTCGGGAACCTGGGGCGCGGTCGCGGCCTGGCTGTGCTCGATCGCCGTTCGCAGTGCTGCCAACTCGGCTTCCATGCGGTCCCAGCGCGCCTCCAGCGAATCCAGCCGCGCCTCCACGTCCGCTGCGTCGGCAGCCGCCAATGGCGAGGACAAGCCAGCGCCGAACGCCGCCAGCAGCGCGGCTGCCAATGCGCTTTGCCGCATCATGTTGTACTTCACAGACTGACCTCCAGAATTACCGGTGCGGCGCGCAGGTTTGCACCCTGAAGGACCAGGGCGTAGCTGCCCAATGGCACGCCGCGCGCCACATTCAGATTGAACTCGATGCTGCCGTCGCCTGAATGGGTGAGCGCGCCGACCCGAAAGCGCGGATCCGGCGTGCCGCCGACACTGACCACCACGGCGTTGACGGATGCCAATCCGCTACCCTCCAGGCGCATCGTCACATTGCGGCCGGCGCGCAGGGTGCGCGGACTGAAACGAGAAATCTGTACCTGCACGGTATCCGCGGGCGGCGGGCCGGTTGTCGCTTCGTGCGGCGCAATCGGTTGCGGAGCGTCCAGCGGCGCCGCGGCGCTGACCGGCGGCTGCGCAGGCTCAGCTGCGGGAACCGTGCTGGCTGGCACTTCGGTGACGCTGGGCCTCAAGGTTTCGCTCGGCTGCGCCGCGACTTCAGTCGCAGATGAGGCCGACTTCGGAGGCGGCGCCTTGGGCAGCGCAACAGCCGCTGGCGCGCGGGACTCAGGCTCGGCTTCGGTCAGGTTCGCGACGGCGCTGGCGTGGTCGGAAACGGTGCCGTGTTCGACGGCGGCGGCAATTCGGCCAGTCGCGCGTCCGGATGGATCTGCGCCAGCAGCGCGGTCAAGGCCTGCACCAGGCTGTCGGCGCTCTCCGGCCGCAGTTCCGGCTGCTTGGCCAGGCAACGATGGATCAGCGCGGACAATTGCGGCGGCATGCCCGTCAGCCGCTTCGACAACGGCGTCGGCTCAAGCTGAACCACGCGCGCCACCGTGGCCTGCACGTTGTCGCCGCGGAAGGGATTGCTGCCGCAGAGCATGGTATAGAACAACAAGCCTAGCGCATAGATATCGGCCGCGGCCGAATGCGCCGAGCCGGTCATCACTTCCGGGGCGACGAACTCAGGCGTACCGACGAAATAGCCGGAGGCCGTCAGCTGGCCTGCGCCCGATTGGGCAATGCCGAAGTCGAGCAGCTTGCAACGGCCGTCATCGAGTGCACGCACGTTTTCCGGTTTGAGATCGCGATGCAGCACGCCCACCTTGTGCGCCGCGGCAATCGCCTGGGCGACGTCCAGCATCGCCTGGACCTGCTCGCGCAGCGTGTGCGGCCGCAGCATCCACTGGCTGAGGTCCTCGCCGGCGAGAAATTCCAGCACCAGGAAGGGCGACTGCTGGTCGACCCCGAACTCCAGCAAGGTGACGATGTTCGGGTGATTCAACCGGCCCATGGTCTGGGCCTCGCGCAAAAAGCGCTCGCTGGCCTGGGGATCGCTGCCCAGCGTGACCAGCTTGATCGCCACCTCGCGGCCGATATCCGGGTCGACGGCCAGAAAAACACGCCCCATACCGCCCGTGCCGAGCAATTTCTTGACCCAGTACTTGCCGATCTGTGCTGGTAGAGCCGCCGAATTCACATCCTCAGGTCTCGTTGTGCATCCCGCTCACTGTAGACGCGCTTGCTTGGCGCTTGCTTAAGGCAGACCTCAGAATTGCGGGAGATGCTTGGCGACGAACCGAGGCGCGTTATGCGATATCCCGCGCCTCACGCTGTATCGGAGAATCTGTAGGAGCGCGCTTGCGCGCGATGCTGTTCTCGGCGCATGCCGACAAGCGATCGCGCGCAAGCGCGCTCCTACATGAGATTGGCCATGGGTTTCCACCCAGGATCAAGGAACGGAAACACCCCGCTCCGCGTCACCCCGAGCATCCTCCAGGCATGCTCGGGACACCTTGACCTGTCGCAATGGATGTCCCGGGACAATTGTTTGACAGTCTTCAGCGGCAGAAGACCGATCGCGATCGGTTTTCTGATACCGTGTTCTCAGTGTGAAATCGAGGTCTGTTTATGCTGAGGTTCCGGGATTGGTCATTGGGGGAACTCGAAGTGGCGGTGTGCAACTCGCTGTGGGATGCCGGTGAGACGGACGTGCGCGGCATGCACGAACGGATCGGCGTGCCGCGCGGCATCGCGTCGAATACCATCCAGTCTGCACTCGAACGACTTTACCGCAAAGGCATGTTGCACCGGCGCAAGGTCAGCCACGCGTTCTATTACGCGCCGGCGATGACCAGGGCCGCTTTCGCCGCGGGTGTGCTCGACGGTGTCGCCAGCGCGCTCGGCGGCGGCGCGCAGCCGCTGCTCGCTGCATTCGTCGAACATGCCGAGCAGATTGATCCGGCCGCGCTGGATCAGCTCGAAGCGCTGGTTCGCAGCGCGCGCGCGCGCTCCGACCACAAGGAATAGCGAACGTGCATCTGGCCCTGTTCGCGATCGACGTCTGGCTGCTCGTGTTGGCCCTTGCCCTGTTGTTGTGGTCGCAAGCGGTCCCGACATTGGCCCGGGGGAGCCGCCATCTCGCCCCGGAGGCGCGTGCGCGGCGCTTGCTCGGCTACGCCCTGGCACCCTGGGCCATTGCCTGGCTTACGGTCGCTTTGGCATTCGCACCCACCTGGCTGGCCGCGACTGGCTGGGTGACTGACTGGTGCCTGTCGCGTAATGCGGGCTCGCTCGCCGCGTGCCCCATGCATGGCGTCGCGACCGATCCCGACCCGGTGGCTCCCCTGCTCGCCATGCTGGCCCTGCTGCTCAGCGCAGTGGCCTTGATGCGCGCCGGCTGGATGGTCCATCTGGCCATCTCCATTGCCGGCCGTCTGGGCATGGTGAAACAGCGCTCGCTGATCATCGATGGGCTGCGCGTCGACGTCGTCGCCGGCGATCAGGCGCTGGCCATGGCTTTGTGCGTCCCCAATTGCCGCGTGGTCGTCTCCGAACAGGTCGTCGAAAGCCTGGAAGCGGCGGAATTTCGCGCACTGATCGAACACGAGCGCGCACATCTGGCGCGCGGCGACGCCTACGCCACGCTGGTGCTCGGCATTGCCACCATGTTCCTGCTGCCGCGGGCACGCCGGGAACTTCGCGGCGCCTGGCGCCTGGCGGTCGAGCAGAGCTGCGACAGCATCGCCGCCTACCGCACCAACGCCCTGACGCTCGCCAGCGCGTTGCTCAAGTACGCGCGCCTGCACACCGCGCTGCCGCGGACCGCCATGGTGTCGGCCTTCGACGAGGCTGACCTGGGTGCGCGCATCCGGTCCCTGCTGCATCCGGACACCGGCGTCGCCACTGGTCCGTCCGGCTGCGCTGGTGGCTGTCTGCGTCGCTGCCACTGGCTTCGCCTTGCACGAACTGGGTGAGTTCGTGCTGCCGCTGGTGCCGTTGATGCCCTACGCGCAGCGCTCGTTCATTTGTTAAAAAAACCGATTGTCGGTCGGTATTGTCAGCCGGATCGACGCCAGACATTCACTCAGGCAGTGCCGCGTTTGGTCTCCACACGAACGCCAATCGACTGCAACATGGCGGTCGGCAGCACGCCCCCAGCGCAGATCACCACGGCATCGTTGTCGATCTGCATCGTCTTTCCGCCCACCGAGATGGACACCGAAGTCGGCGCGATCGACCGCACCTCGCTGGACAGCATCAGCTGCAGCTTGCCCTCGCCCACGGCGGCGTCCAGTCGCGTGCGATTGGCCTGCTTGAGCCGGTTCATCGCCTCGCCGCGGTAGGACAAGCGTGACCTTGCGCGAAGACCGAACACGCCAGCGCCGCCTCGACCGCACTGTCGCCGCCACCCACGACCAGCACCTGCTGATCACGATACTGGCGCGGATCGATCAACCGGTAGACCACCTTGGGCAAGTCCTCGCCAGGCACGCCGAGCTTGCGCGGCGTGCCGCGACGGCCGATCGCAAGCAGCACCGAGCGCGCGCGCAGCACGCCAGCACTGGTATGCACCTTGAAGCCTGTGCCAACCGGCTCCACGCGCTCCATGGTGACGCCGGTACGGATCTGCAGACGCGTACGGGCGACGATCTCCAGCCAGAATTCCAGCAGTTTTTCCTTGGTGACCTCGACAAAGCGCATCTTGCCGACCAGCGGCAGATCGACCGGCGCGGTCATCGCCACCTTGTGCCGGGGGTAATGCAGCACGCTGCCGCCCAGACTCTCTTCCTGCTCGATCAGCGCATAACGCAGCTTCGCGTGGATGGCGCCAAGCCCTGCGGCGATGCCGGCCGGACCGGCGCCAACGATGACCACGTCAAGATCGAACTTCGGGTCACGACGCTTGGCGATGGTGGCCATCGCCTGCCGCCCCTGCTCGGCCGCCTTGCGGATCAGTGCCATGCCGCCGAGTTCGCCGGCAATGAACAAACCCGGGCACGTTGGTCTCGAACTGCGGCGTCACAGCCGGAATGTCGACACCGCGTCGTTCGCTGCCAAACACCAGCGTGATCGCCTCGACCGGGCAGGCCGCAGCGCAGGCGCCATGGCCGATGCAGGCGGATGGACTGACCAGCACGGCCTTGCCGCCGACGACACCGATCGCCTCTTCCGGACAGGCGCGCGCGCAACCACCGGAACCAATACATCGCTCGAGATCGACCACCGGATGCAGCGAGGCCGACTCGGTGAGCCCGGCCTGCTCGGCGTCCGCAAGCGCCTGCAGGCTGGCCTGTTCCGAACGGCGGCGCAGCCACAGGTAGACCAGTACCGCCAGCAACACCGGAATGGCGTAGACCAGATTCAACAACAGATCGGGATCGTTCATGGCGGCGACTCTAGCGATCCAGTCGGCCTTGGTTTGTTGCGAATTCGCAAACTTCGCCCTGTCAGTCAGCCTGGGGATAGCCGCGCATGAGTGTTCCCTCGACCACGCTGGAGCTGCCGATCGTGAGCAAACCCGCAGACGCCAGGCGCGTGCCATCGCGGGCGTCCCAGCGTCTGCGCCACGGCCTTCTGTGGACAGCCCTGACACTGCTTGTGATCTTCGGTGCGCGCACCGACCTGTACAGCGTCGATTCGGACTTCGCCTACTGGCTGGGTGTGGTCGGCGGCAGTGCCATGCTGACGCTGCTCTTGTATCCCCTGCGCAAGCGCCTCGATCGCTATCTGTCCTTCGGTCGACTGCGCTACTGGTTCTCCGGACACATGGTGCTCGGGATCGCCGGACCGGTGCTGATCCTGCTGCACTGCAAGCTGTCGCTGGGTTCACTGAACGCCAAGGTCGCGTTCTGGTCGATGGTGGTGGTGGCCGCCAGCGGCATCGTCGGCCGCTTTCCTGTATGCGCAGTTGCATCGCGGACTCTACGGCCGCCAGCGCAGCGCCGGTGAACTGCGCGCCGAAGCCGCGGCGGCGATGGCGCAGGCGGCGCCGATGCTCGATCGCGACAGCCGCGCGCATGCCGCTCTGGCGGCTTTTGCGGCGCTGGCGGCCGACACCGGTCGGCGCGGACTGGCGGCGCCATGGCAGCAACTGACGCTGCCGCTCAAGGCGCGCGCCACGTGGAAAGCCTGCATTGCCGACGTGCTGACCATGCATGGCAAGGTCGACCCGAGCCATCTGCAGCGACTGACCTCACTGCTGCAGCAATACCTGGCAGCGGCCTGCGCCGCGGCGCGCTTCGGCGCCATCGAACGCCTGTTTTCGCTGTGGCACGTGGCACACCTGCCGCTGGTGGTGATCCTGGTGCTGACCGCGCTGTTTCATGTGCTCGCGGTGCACATGTACTGATGATCGCCTGCGCGCGCCCGGCGGCACGCCTGAAAAACCGATCAATGGTCGGCTTTGCCGGCATGCGCCTGAGTGCCGCAAACCAGGCACGTTGGCCGGCTTCTGGCCTACGTGCCGCGGACCGCAACGGAGCCCACGGCATGCCGCGCCCGGGGCCGCGCTGCGCCACTTGCACTTGTGGCGCTGCTGCTCCTCCTGGTCGGCAACGCCCACGCCACCCAGCTCGAACGCGCGCTGATGCCCGGCGCGGTGATCCAGGGGCATCAGAAGTACGAGGCCGAGTGCGAGCGTTGCCATTCCTCCTTCGACAAGGAACAGCAGCCGCAGCTATGCCTGGATTGTCACAAGGATGTGGCCGCCGATGTCGCTGGCAAGCGCGGTTTCCACGGGCGCCAGCCGGAAACCCGCTGCAAGCAATGCCACAGCGACCATCTGGGCGTGGATGCCTCGATCGTCAAGCTCGACGAAGCGAGCTTCGATCATCTGCAGGCCGATTTCGTGCTGACCGGCAAGCATGTCGGCGCCAATTGCGAGGGATGCCATGCCGCGGGCAAGAAGCATCGTGAGGCGTCCAGCGAATGCGTCGACTGCCACCGCAAGGACGACCGCCACGAGACCCGCCTGGGCAACCAATGCGGCGAATGCCATGTGGCAGACGCTTGGACGACCGTCGAGAAGTTCGACCACGCGCGCACCGAGTTCAAGCTGATCGGCGCGCACGACAAGGTCGAGTGCAAGCAGTGTCACGTCGAAAGTCCGGTCGTCAAGCGTCTCGCCCAGGATTGTCTGAGCTGTCATCAAGAAGACGATCCGCACCGCGGATCGATGGGCACGGACTGCGCCGAGTGTCATGTCGAAAGCGACTGGAAAACCGCGCGCTTCGATCACGCCAGGACCGGCTATGTGCTGCTGGGCAAGCACCGCGACGCCGAGTGCGGCGGCTGCCACAAGGTCAAAGGCGAGTACAAGAATGCTCCGAGCACCTGCATCGGCTGTCACCGCGCCGATGACCAGCACCGCGGCACGCTGAGCGAACGCTGCGACAGCTGCCACGACAGCGCGCGCTGGAAGCCGGCGCCGAAATTCGATCACGCGCACACCGAGTTCCCGTTGCTGGGGGGGCACCTCAAGGCCGCGTGCAGCGGATGCCACGTCGACGCCGCTCACTTCGCCGACCGTTCAAAGGCGTGCGTCGACTGCCATCGCAAGGACGACAGCCACAAAGGCCGCAACGGCCCCAAGTGTGGCGACTGCCACGATGCCCGCGACTGGAAGACCAGCCTGTTCGATCACGACAAGGCGACGAAATTTGCTCTGCTCGGCGCACATCGCAAGACGACTTGCGAGAGCTGCCATAGCGGGCCGATCGAGACCTTCAAGCCCGGCTCGACCTGCGTCGATTGCCATGCCAAGGACGATGTCCACAAGACGCGCCTGGGCAGCGACTGCAAGAGCTGTCATGCCGAGCAGGATTGGAAGGACACCACGTACCAGCACGACCAGGGTCGCTTCCCGCTGATCGGCGGGCATCGATTGATCGAGTGTCAGGACTGCCATCGCACCCAGCTCTTCGCGGATGCCGACCGCGAGTGCGCCAGTTGTCACCTGAAAGACGATCCGCACGCGGGCCGCTATGGCGTGCAATGCGCGCGCTGCCACAGCGCACGCGACTGGAAAACCTGGGATTTCAACCACGCCACCACGGCATTCGCACTGTCGGGCGCGCACCAGCGCCTGCAGTGCTTGAGCTGTCACCGCGTCGACGCCGGCAAGCAGCTGTCCGGCGAATGCAGCAGTTGCCACAGCAAGGACGACGTACACGACGGCGGCTTTGGCCGTCAGTGCGCGCGTTGCCACACGACGAGCTCCTTCACCGAAGTTGCCCCCCGAGTTACAGGGAACAAACCATGAACACCCGTCCACGCTCGATGCCCACTGCGACCGTCGTCCAGGCAAACGCCGGGGATTGCCCGACGGGTGAACGCGGCGACCAGGTGCAGGTACCCGCCCGTCTGTGGCTGTGGATTGTGCTGATGCTGCTGACGATGTCGTGGGTCAGCCTGCCGGCAACCGCTGCGGAGCCAGCCAAGGCCGCATTCGACCATACGACCACCGGTTTCATCCTCACCGGCGGGCATCGAGATGCCAAGTGCGAGAGCTGCCATCTGAATGGCGTCCTCAAGGGCACTCCGAAGGTCTGTTCGACCTGTCACAACCGCGGCAGCCGCTTTCAGACCACGCAGATCCCGGTCCAGCATGTGCCGACCGGAACCGCGGGCTGCGAGAGCTGCCATCGCACCAATGCCTGGTCGCCGGCCAAGTTCTCGCATTTGGAAGTGGCCGAGGGCACCTGCAACGGATGCCATGACGGGGTCAAGGCTGCCGGCAAGCCGAGCAACCACGTCAGTACCTCCCTGAGCTGCGACAGCTGCCATCGCACCTCCGCCTGGACGCCGGCGAAGTTCGATCATGGTGAGGTCGTCGCTGGAAGTTGCTCCAGCTGCCACAACGGCACGGCTGCGCGCGGCAAGAGCAGCAACCACATTCCGACCAGCCAGGTGTGTGATGTCTGCCATCGCACCAATGCCTGGACGCCCGCTACGTTCAGCCACAACGGCATCGCCAGCGGTACTTGCGCGACCTGTCACAACGGCACCCAGGCCAGCGGCAAGCCGACCAGCCATATCCCGACCAGCCAGCAGTGCGATGTATGCCATCGCAGCAACGCCTGGACGCCGGCCACCTTCAGCCACAACGGCGTCGCCAGCGGCACCTGCATCAGCTGCCACAACGGCACGCAGGCCAGCGGCAAGTCGAGCAACCACATCCCGACCAGTCAGCAGTGCGACGTCTGTCATCGCAACAACGCGTGGACACCGGCCACCTTCAGCCACAACGGCATCGCCAGCGGCACCTGCTCCACCTGCCACAACGGCACTCAGGCGATCGGCAAATCGACCAACCACCTGCCCACCAGCCAGCAGTGCGATGTGTGTCATCGCAACAACGCCTGGACACCGGCCACCTTCAGTCATAGCGGCGTCGCCAGTGGCACCTGCGCGACCTGCCACAATGGCACTCTGGCCGTCGGCAAGCCGACCAATCACATTCCGACGTCGCAGCAATGCGATGTTTGCCATCGCAGCAATGCCTGGACGCCGGCGAATTTCAGCCACAACGGCATCGCCAGCGGCACCTGCGCCACCTGCCACAACGGCACCCAGGCAGTTGGCAAGCCGAGCAACCATGTCGCGACCAGCCAGCAGTGCGACGTGTGCCATCGCAGCAATGCGTGGACCCCGGCGACCTTCAGCCACAACGGCATCGCCAGCGGCACCTGCTCCACCTGCCACAACGGCAACACCGCCAGCGGCAAGCCGAGCAACCACGTGCCGACCAGCCAGCAGTGCGATGTCTGCCATCGAGTGACCGCGTGGACACCGGCCACCTTCAACCACACGGGCGTGGCGTCCGGCACCTGCTCCACCTGCCACAACGGCAGCACTGCCAGCGGCAAGCCGGGCAATCACATCCCGACCAGCCAGCAGTGCGATGTCTGCCATCGGGTGACCGCGTGGACACCGGCCACTTTCAACCACACGGGCGTGGCGTCCGGTACTTGCTCCACCTGCCACAACGGCAGCACCGCCAGCGGCAAGCCGAGCACGCACGTGCCGACCAGCCAGCAGTGCGATGTCTGCCATCGCACCACCGCGTGGACGCCAGCCACCTTCAGCCATAACGGCATCGCCAGCGGCACCTGCTCCACCTGCCACAACGGCAGCACCTGGCCAGCGGCAAGCCGAGCACCCATGTGCCCACCAGCCCGCAGTGCGACGTCTGCCATCGCACCACGGCGTGGACGCCGGCCACCTTCAGCCACACCGGCATCGCTGCGGTACCTGTTCCACTTGCCACAACGGCAGCACCGCCAGCGGCAAGCCGAGCACGCACGTGCCGACCAGCCAGCAGTGCGATGTCTGCCATCGTGACCACGCGTGGACACCGGCCACCTTCAACCACACGGGCGTGGCGTCCGGCACTTGCTCCACCTGCCACAACGGCAGCACCGCCAGCGGCAAGCCGAGCACGCACGTGCCGACCAGCCAGCAGTGCGATGTGTGCCATCGGACCACGGCATGGACACCGGCCACCTTCAACCACACCGGCGTCGCGTCCGGCACCTGCTCGACCTGCCACAACGGCAGCACCGCCAGCGGCAAGCCGAGCACCCACGTGCCGACCAGCCAGCAGTGCGATGTGTGCCATCGGACCACGGCGTGGACACCGGCCACCTTCAACCACACCGGTGTCGCGTCGGGCACCTGCTCGACCTGCCACAACGGCAGCACCGCCAGCGGCAAGCCGAGCAACCACGTGCCGACCAGCCAGCAGTGCGATGTCTGCCATCGCACCACGGCGTGGACACCGGCAAGCTTCAGCCACACCGGCGTCGCGCGGGCACCTGCTCGACCTGCCACAACGGCAGCACCGCCAGCGGCAAGCCGAGCAACCATCTGCCGACCACTCAGCAGTGCGATGTGTGCCATCGCACGACGGCTTGGACCCCGGCCAACCTTCAACCACACCGGTGTCGCCGCGGGCACCTGCTCGACCTGTCACAACGGCAGCACCGCCAGCGGCAAGCCAAGCAACCACATTCCGACCAGCCAGCAGTGCGATGTCTGCCATCGCACCACGGCGTGGACCCCGGCCACCTTCAATCACACCGGCGTCGCGTCGGGCACCTGCTCGACTTGCCACAACGGCAGCACCGCCAGCGGCAAGCCGAGCAACCACATCCCGACCAGCCAGCAGTGCGATGTGTGCCATCGCACCACCGCGTGGACCCCGGCAACCTTCAGCCACACCGGCGTCGCCGCCGGCACCTGCTCGACCTGCCACAACGGCAGCACCGCCACCGGCAAGTCGGCCAACCATGTGCCGACCAGTCAGCAGTGCGATGTGTGCCATCGCACCACGGCCTGGACCCCGGCCACCTTCAACCACAGCGGCGTCGCAGCCGGCAGCTGCGCCACCTGCCACAACGGCAGCACGGCGACCGGCAAACCGAGCAACCACGTGCCGACCAGCCAGGCCTGCGATGTCTGTCATCGGACCAGCGCGTGGGTCCCAGCGACCTTCAGCCATTCCGGCGTGACGCCGGGCAGCTGCGCAACCTGCCACAACGGCACCACGGCGACCGGAAAGCCGTCCAACCACATCCCGACCAGCCAGGCTTGCGACGCCTGCCATCGCACCACCGCGTGGGTGCCGGCGACCTTCAGCCACACCGGTGTGACCCCGGGCAGTTGCGCAACTTGCCACAACGGCAACACGGCAACCGGCAAGCCCGCCAACCACCTGCCGACCAGCCAGGCTTGCGATGTCTGTCACCGCACCACCGCCTGGGTGCCGGCCACCTTCAGCCATACCGAAGTGACGCCGGGCGGCTGCGCTACCTGCCACAACGGCAGCACGGCGACCGGCAAGCCGGCCAACCACGTGCCGACCACCCAGGCCTGCGACCTGTGCCATCGCACCACCGCCTGGGTACCAGCCACCTTCAGCCATAGCGGGGTGACACCGGGTGCCTGCGCCACCTGCCACAACGGCAGTACCGCGACCGGCAAACCGGCCAACCATGTGCCGACGACGCAGGCCTGTGATGACTGCCACCGCACCACCGCCTGGGTGCCGGCGACTTTCAGCCACAGCAGCGTTGCCCCAGGTTCCTGCGCCACCTGCCACAACGGCAGCACGGCGACCGGCAAGCCGGCCAACCACATTCCGACCACGCAAGCCTGTGACGCGTGTCATCGCACCACGGCGTGGGTGCCGGCCACTTTCAGCCATACCGGTGTCACGCCGGGCGGCTGCAACACCTGCCACAACGGCAGCACGGCGACCGGCAAGCCCACCAACCATCTGCCGACCAACCAGTCCTGCGATGTGTGTCATCGCACCACCGCTTGGTTGCCGGCCACGTTCAGCCACACCACGGTCACGCCGGGCAGCTGCAACACCTGCCACAACGGCAGTTCGGCGACCGGCAAACCGGCCAACCACTTCGTCACCACACGATCCTGCGACAGCTGTCATCGCACCAGCAGCTGGACGCCGTTGCTGAGCTACTCGCACACCTCGTTGACCTATCGCTCGCATGGCGCGGGCCTCGAATGCAACGACTGTCATCGCAACAACAACGAGGTGATTGCCTTCCAGTTCCCGGCCTATCGACCGAACTGCGCCGCTTGCCACGCCAATGAATTCGAGGCCAGCGAACACAAGAAGGTCAACAGTCCGCGCATCTATTACACCGTGGCCGAACTGCAGGACTGCTCCGGCAGCTGCCACACCTACACCGACACCACGATGACCACCATCCAGCAGTCGCATCCGTCCAACCATCGTCCGACCGATGGCAGCTGGGATTGATCTGAACACCCAAAGGGGAATCAGCATGAATCAACGATTGTCTGGCGCGGCCTGCTGCTGCTGCCGCGCTGCTTGTGGGCACCCGCCCTGTGGTCACAGGCGCTGGATGACGTGGAAATCTCCGGCGCCGGCGGTCAGGCCGAAATCACCATCCGCTTTGCGGCCCAGGTGCGCTACCAGCGCCATGTAGTCGACCCCGCCGGCGAATCGGTGCAGGTGTTCCTGCAAGTCACTGGCGAGAACGCCAACGGCGGCGTGTTCGAGGACACCCGCGCATCGCCACCCTCGCACGATCTGCCCGGCTTCGTCGTTCGCTACATCGCGCCGCAGGGTGGCGTGCCGGCCCGCCGGCTCGACATCACTTTCGAAGCGCCGGTCGAGGTCATCGGCGTTGGCCAGATTGGCCAGAGCGCCGACAACCGCTCCATCGTGCTGCGGCTGAAAGCGCAGGCGCCGCTGGTGCCAGAGTCCACGACCGAGCCACCACCGACAGCCGCAGCACCGTCGACCGCGACCGAGCCGGTCGGCATGCTCGCCGACGCCAGGGCTGCACTCGGGCGCCAGGACTACGATGCGGCGATCGATCTGCTCAACCGCGTGCTGAACATGCCACCCAACGACGCCTCGAAGGAGGCACAGGAATTGATCGGTCAGGTGCGTGAAGCGCTGGGCAGCAGCGACCGGGCGCGTGCCGAGTACCAGTTGTACCTGAAGCTGTATCCCGAAGGCGACGGCGCCGAGCGCGTGCGCGCGCGCCTGGCGGCGCTCGATCTGCCGGAAGCACAGGCGGTCGCTGGCGGCAGCGCACCACGGCCGCACCAGACGATGACCTGGGGCAGCGTGTCGACCTACTACTACGGCGGCAACTCGCGCATCCGCACCGACAACATCATCGTCACGCCGGCCACCAATGCCACGGTGATCGACACCCAGACGCTGTCGCAAGTCGACCAGTCATCGCTGGTCACCAACCTCGATGCCAATGCGCGCTTTCGCGGCGGCGACTGGGACAACCGCTTCGTGCTGCGCGACATCGGATCGATGAGTTTCCTCAGCAATGTGCCCAACGAAAACCGCTTGACCTCGCTGTACGGTGACTTCCGCTACCAACCGGGGCGCCTGGGCGCGCGCCTGGGACGCCAGAGTTCCACCAGCGGCAGCGTGCTCGGCCGCTTCGACGGCGGCAGTTTCAGCTGGGGCGTCACCGAGAAGTGGCGCGTCGGCGCCATCGCCGGCGTGCCCGCGCAGGACGTGCTCGGCAACACGCCGAACTTCTTCGCCGTGACGGTAGACGGCGATACGCCGATCGAAGGACTGGGACTGGGCTTCTTCGCGGTGCGCCAGAGCGTCGACGGCATCACCGATCGCCAGGCGGTCGGCGCCGAACTGCACTATTTCAAGGACCTGACCAGCGTCTTCGGTCTGCTCGACTACGACACCCAGTTCAGCGAATTGAATGTGGCCTCGATGCAGGGTTCCTACCAGTTCGAAGGCGGCGGCGTGCTCAACATGCTTTACGACTACCGCCGCTCGCCCACGCTGCAGGTCTCCAATGTGCTGCTGGCAGACCCCACCCAGACGCTGAAGGACTTGCTGCGCATTTACGGCATCGACGAACTGGAGCGCTATGCCGTCGGGCTGACGCCGATTTCCAAAGTCGCACTCGCTGGCATCACCTATCCAGTCAGCAGTCGCTGGCAGCTCGGCGCCGAACTGCGCGTCTCCTCGCTGACCGGCACCGAGGCCTTCGGCGCCCTGCCGGCACAGGTCGGCACCGGAAACGTCTACACCGGCACGCTGCAGGCCATCGGCACCGGCGTGTTCACCGAAAACGGCGTGGTCACCTTCACCGCCAGCAATCTGAGCGCAGACGCTTACGATGCCTGGCTGCTCGCCGCCAACTCACGCTTCCGCTTCGGCAGCCGCTGGACCATCGAACCCTCGATCCGCTGGTACCAGCAGGACAACGCCACCGGCTCGCAACTGACGCGACTCGCGCCGACCCTGCGCACCCTGTTCCAGTGGCGCGAACACTTCTCGCTGGAAGGCGAGATCGCCTATGAATTGTCCAAGAGCGACGCCGAACTGGTCGATGAGTCGAACAACATCCTGTTCTACTACTTCGGTTTTCGTTGGGATTTTTGATCGCACTTCCTGATTAGCGTCGAACCTCAGAAGCTGGGCCGACCCGGCGACGTTCGCCCTGAGCAAAGCGTCGCAAGGCTCCATCGCGACGGTCCGTTCACCCTGAGCAGAGCATCCCAGCTTCATCGGGATGCGTCGTCGAAGGGCGTCGAAGGGCGATGACTTGCAGGGGCGTCTCGCCAGGCTTCGACGACGCGTCCCGAAAGAGCTTGGGACGCTTTGCTCAGCCCGAACGGGTACCTCGCGCAGTCATTCTGGGCGGAAGGCATTTCGGCGCGCTGTCACCCCGGCGCGCCGGGTTCCGTTCCCGCCAGGCATGCGCAAATCAATCCTGCTGTTGCTGTTCTGGCTGGCAGCACTGCCGCCTTGCCTGGCGACCAGCGCCGACACCATCGACTGGATGCGCGACGACCGCGCGGCCTCCCCCAGGGCGTTCGCCTTATCTGGAAGGGTGGGTCACTGGTGCCACGTGAGGACCGGCCGGGGGGCGCGGCGCCACGTCGGCCGCGCCACCCGCGCGCGGGGGGGGGCTACGCGCCCCCGCGAAACGGGGCGATCGTCGACGACCCCAGTCCAGAGCAGGATCGCCGCGATGCGGACGGCCCCGCCGACGGGGGGCGGCCCTCGCTGACAGGCCAGCGTCGAAGGCACTTACCTGGCGCTGGCGGCGACGGGGGGCCGAACACGTTGGACGCAGCTGGCACTCGTCCGGTCGGGGCGGCTTTACCAGTACTCGCCGCAGCACTGCAGCCCGCACTACGAGACGAGCACCCACCAGGGCGACTACTGCGCGTCTATGCGCTGGGTTGCGCGCACCGGGCTGCGCCGCGGCAGCGCGCGCTTATGCCACCTCGCGCGCCGGATGGCGGCTGCTTCGCCAGCCAGGACGCCGACGGCCTGGCGAGCACAGCGAGGCGTACTTCGCGCTGGACGGCCGGCCGGCGGGCCCCAGGCTTCAGCGAGACGGCGCGCTGATCGGCGCTCGGTCGCGGGGCGACCGCGGCGCGCCGGCGCGCCGCCGCGCAATGGGCGCGACGGCGCGACGCAACCATGGCAGCTTCGCCAGAGCGGGGACCCATCTGGCGACACCTGGGGCCCCGGCTGTAGGGCCGACGGCGAACGCGCGCAGGAGCGCTCACCACCACGGCATCGGCGCGCTTCCGCAGTCCGGGCGGCTACGCAACCGCTGTTCAGGGCGACGCGCCCATCGCGCCGCTGCCCAGCCTGGAAGAGCAGATCTCGCTGGCGCGGCATGCCAACCTGCTGTGGCACTACACCGGCGACGCACGCCTGCGCGCGATGGCCGAGCACGCGCTGGCATGGTTGGCGCGCGAGATCGCACTGGCGGCCTTCACCGAGGCCGGCATCCTGCTCGCCGAACATGAACTGGCGCGCGCGCCGCTGCACCTGACCGTGGTCGGCGCCAAGGACGATCCCGCCGCCGCGGCGCTTTTCCGGGCGGTGCTCGCACAGCCCGGCAGCTACAAGCGCGTCGACTGGTGGGACCAGCGCGAGGGCCCGCTGCCGCATGCCGATGTCAACTATCCGACGCTCAAGCGCGCTGCCGCCTTCGTCTGCAACGATCGTCAATGCTCACTGCCGATCTTCCAGCCGCAGGGTGTCGCCAACTATCTCTCCGAGTTGCCCAGCCTTGACGCGTCGCGCTTCGCGTTTCCGCTGACGGCAACCCGCGTCAGCCTTCCAGGTGCACGCGATTGCGACCGGCATGCTTGGAGCGGTAGAGCGCGTCGTCGGCGCCACGCAGCAGTTCCTCAAGCCCGCGCGAGCCGTCGGCGCTGACGGCGACGCCGATCGAGATGGTCGTCGCCGGCGGTCCACCGCTGGCGCCCGAGCGCAGCGCTGCCACCGCGGCGCGCAGGCGCTCGGCGGTGAGCAGCGCCTGTGCAGCGGGCGTCTGCACCAGCAGCGCCGCAAACTCCTCGCCGCCGATCCGCGCAAGGAAATCGCCGACGCGCAACTCCCGTTGCAGGCAATCGGCGACGATCACCAGCAACTGGTCGCCTGCCGCATGACCGAGGCGGTCGTTGATTTCCTTGAAATGGTCGATGTCGATCATCAGCATGGCGACCGGTTGCCGATAACGCTGCGCGCGAGCCAGCTCGGTGCCGGCGTCATCGAAAAAGGCGCGCCGATTCGCCAGCCCGGTCAACGCGTCCTTGCGGGTCAACTGGCGCAGCGACTCACGCGACTCGTCGAGTTCGGTTTCCACCCGCGCCGCGGACAGAAACATGAAGCCGAATCCCCACAGCGTGGCAAAGACGGCATTGGCGGTGTAGCTGAGGATCGAGATCGAATTCGATTCGAGGACGTCGTAACCCATTCCCACGTAGAGGAACCAACCGGCACGCAACAGCCGCACCAGACCGAACGCGACGAGAAGCGCGGCGCACCAGCGACTGGCCGAGCGCAGGCGCGGCGGCGACTCGCGCACGAAGTAGCCGGCGGCGACGAAGGCCAGCAACCCCACGCCGGTCGCGCCGACGGCGCGCGACAGCGCCAGATCCGGGCCGCAAGCGAACATCGACAATGGAATCGCCGTGGCACTGATCCACCACGGCCAGGTGCGCGCACTGCTGCCGGAAAAGCGCCGCTGCCCCTCCAGGATTGCCAGCATCGCCAGGACGCCGAGCAGGGTCGGGCCGTAGAAGGTCACCGGGCCCGGGACCAGGCCGCGCAAACCGATGCTGCCGAGCGCCAGCGCGAACAGCGCCAGCGAGGCCACCCACCAGCGGTACCCCGGATACACCCGCCGTGCCTGACCGTAGAGCAGCGAAAGCACTGCGAGCAGCGCGCTGATGGCGGTCGTGTACAGAGCCAGCGTCCGTGGATCGAGCTCCACCTTGCTTCCAGGCGCGAAAGACGCACCGATTGTGGCGCAGGCGGTATGCGCGTTGCCAGCGACTCTCCGACCCGTATTCACTGACCATGCAATGAGTTCAGCGTCGGCAGCGCGATGGTCTCGGTGCTGGATCAGCAGATCGAGCGGGATGTCGATCTTGCCAGCCCGGGCGCGACCGCCACGCGGCAGGTCGAACATCGTGTGCTGGTGCATGCAGTGCGGCCGGACGCGCAGGACGAGTCCGTCGCCGCGGCGCCGCCGCCGGAGTCGAGCAATCCCGCTGCGAGCGAATTGTCCGCACCCACGCGCGTGGTGATCGACGATGTGGACGACGCACACCGGCAGACCAGGGTCATGCGCCTGGAGCTGGGGCAGCACCAGGGCGACTTGACGCTGACCACCAACGGCGTCCGCCAGGTCATCCGCGTTCCGCGCAGTGGCGTCAGCGAGGCGATCGAGCGCTTTTCGCATCAGCTCCTGCTCGGCGCACTGCTGTTGCTGGCGCTGGGCCTGCTGTCGGCCTTCGTGCTGGCCCGGCGCATTGCCCGACCGCTGCGCGAGCTGGCCGCGGCCGCCGGGCAGATCGGCAGCGGCGCTTTCGGACAGACCGTTGCCGTGTCGGGCGTGGCCGAACTGCGTACGACCATCGAGACCTTCAACCGCATGTCGGCGCAGCTGGCTGAGATCGATGCCGAGCGCGATCGGCTGCGCGCGCTGGCCAACCTGAGCGAGCTGGGTGAGGTCGGTCGCGGTCTGGCGCACAGCCTGCGCAACCCGTTGAACACGCTGGGGCTGGCGGTCGACACGCTGGCGCAAACCGACGATCCCGGCACCATTGCGGACCTGCGCCAGCGCGCCCGCGAGCAAATCCGCCGCATCGACGAAGCGCTCAAGGGCTTCCTCGCGCTCGGTGCCGGTCTGGCCGGTGTCAGCGAATCGGTTGACGTGCGTGAACTGGTCGAGGACTTGCTGCTGGAAGCCAGCCAGCGCGCCGACGGCCGGGTGCGCTTTGACCTGCAATTGCCGGCGCAGCCGCTGCCACTCAAGGTGCAGGCGCAGGAGTTGCGCGCTGCGCTGCAGGCCTTGCTGGTCAATGCACTGGAAGCCAGTCCGGACGGCGGCGAGGTCGACATCGAACTGCGTGATGCGGCTGCCGGCCAAGTCGAACTCTGCATCGCCGACCGCGGCCCGGGCCTGCCGGCGCGTGTGCGCGAGCGTTTGTTCACGCCTCATCTCAGCACCAAGGCGGAAGGCGCCGGCATGGGCTTGTTCCTGGCCCAGCGTATCCTGCGCGAGCGCTATGACGGACAACTGGAATTGCGCGACCGCGACGGCGGCGGTACCCAGGCCGTAGCCCGCTTTGGAGCACGTCACGATGGCTGACGCCAGTCTGCTGGTGGTCGAGGACGACGCCGCACAACGCGAGCTGATTCAGTCGATCCTGCGCAGCGCCGGATACACGGTGCGCGGCACCGACAGCACCGAATCGGCCTTGCGACTGCTCGCTGCTCAAACTGCGCAATTGGTGGTGTCCGACTGGAAGTTGAAGGATTCCGACGGCATGGCCTTGCTGCGCAGCGTGCGCAGCGACCATCCCGGTGTGGGCTTTGTGCTGGCCACCGCCTACGGCTCGATCCAGCACGCCATCGAAGCGATGCGCGCAGGCGCCGATGACTACCTGCCCAAGCCTTTCGAACGCCAGGCGCTGCTGCTGACGGTGGAAAAGGCGCTGCGTGCGCGCGCGCTGAGCGCCGAAAACCAGCGCCTGAGCGAACGCCTCGGCGAACGCGAGAAACTGGTCGACCTGGTCGGCAAGGCACCGTCGATGCAGCTGCTGTATCGGCGCATCGAGAAGATCGCCGGCACCGAGGCCAGCGTATTGATCAGCGGCGAGAGCGGCACCGGCAAGGAACTGGTGGCGCGCGCGCTGCACCGCCTGTCACGGCGGGCGGCTGGCGAGTTCGTCGCGGTGAACTGTGCGGCGATCCCTGAAGGACTGATGGAAGCCGAGTTTTTCGGCGCCGAGAAAGGCGCCTACACCGGCGCCCACGCCGCGCGCGCGGGCCGCTTCGAGGCCGCCAGCGGTGGCACCCTGTTTCTCGACGAGATCGGCGAACTGCCGCTGACGATCCAGCCCAAGTTGTTGCGCGCGCTGCAGGAAGGCGTGATCACGCGCGTCGGCAGCCAGCGCGAAGTGCGCACCGATGTGCGCCTGGTCGCCGCGACCAATCGCTCGCTGGAGGCCGAGGTGGCCGCCGGGCGCTTCCGCGAGGATCTGTTCTATCGCCTGAATGTGGTGCCGATTGCCCTGCCGCCCCTGCGCGAGCGTCGTGAAGACATTCCGGCGCTGGTCGAGCACTTTGCCGCGCGCGCCGCGCGGCTGCACCGGCTGGACCCGATACCGGCGATCCCGCGCAGCGTACTCAAGCGCCTGATCGACGCGCCGTGGAAAGGCAATGTGCGCGAACTCGGCAATGTCGTCGAGCGCCTGCTGCTGCTCGCCGACGCCAACGGCATCAGCGTCGACGATCTGCCCCCCGAGCCGACCGCAGAGCCCGCCGGCGGTATCCGCCTGCCCGCCGAAGGGCTGTCGCTGGCGGCGCTGGAAGCCTCCCTGCTGCGCCAGGCGCTGGAGCGCGAATCGGGCAATCGCAGCCGCGCCGCGAAGCTGCTCGACCTGCCCTACAAAGCCTTTCTCTACCGATTGGAAAAGCACGGCCTGGCCTCGGCCGATGACGTGTCCTGATATGCGGCAGCAATCTCCTCATTTGGGGAGATCAGGCCCGCTGGATTGGTAGGTCACGTTGACCGCAAGCCTGAGTGACTTGATATGTAGGTCACGTGGGCCGCAGGCCTACGTGACAGCGGCGTGCGTGTCACGTAGCCCTGCGGGCAACGTGACCTACGTCCTGCGGGTAAATGCGCGAATAGGCACACCACCAGCGGCAACCAGAACTCCTGCAGCGACACCAGTCTCGCAGTTCACGATGCACGACCGCACACGACTGGCACGCCGCTTGCACAAAGCCTCTCGCGGCGGCCAATCGTCGCCCCCTGAACTGACCGGAGACCCCAAGAATGAAAATCCAGACCTCCCTGCGCATCCTCGCCATTGCTCTGACCGCTGTCGGCGGCATCGCCCTGGCCGGAGAACACATCACCGACAGCACCGAATTCCAGGTGCGTACCGCCAGTGGCCAGGTGGAGAAGGTCAAGATCGACGACCTCGCCGTCGGCGAAGTGCGCAATGTCACCAGTGAGGCAGGCACTTCCGTGGTGGTCGGGCGCCATGAGAAAGGCTACGTGCTCGACATCGCCGGTGAACGCATCGAGGTGAACACTCCCCGACGTGCAGTCGCTTTCCACCGAGGAAGAACTGGTGATCAACGGTGGCGACGGCCACGACAAGCAGATCGTGGTCAAGCTCGACGACCACGGACATGGGCACGCCGCTGGCGCCGACGCCGCGACCAGCAAGCGTCGTATCGTGGTGGTCACGCCCGACGGCACGGATGGCAAGACCATCCGCATCGAAGAAGGCGAAGGCGCCGAGAAGCTGGTCCACGAGATGGACCTCAACGACCCCGAGCTCGGCGACAAGCGCGTCATGGTCGTGCGCAAGATCGAAAAGACCGTGACCGAAGGCGAGAACTGAGCTGCAAAGGACTGCGCCGCCCGGCCGCCCCATCCACGCAGGATGTGGTGAGTGAAACGAACCGCATCCTGCTGGGGCGCAGG
The DNA here is from genome assembly GCA_016717705.1 of Rhodanobacteraceae bacterium. GTDB lineage: Bacteria > Pseudomonadota > Gammaproteobacteria > Xanthomonadales > SZUA-5 > JADKFD01. The sequence goes on from JADKFD010000024.1 coordinate 25,931, forward strand.
CGCACGCACGCAAGCCAGCGCCTTCAGGCAAGCCTCAAGCTTGCTTGTGCGACTTTCCAGGAATGGCGTCGATCAGGGCGCCGAAAGCAGTACCCAAGGCCAGACCCAGCGCCATTTGATCGAATGCAAGCCCCAGCGCCAGACCGACCCCGGCGCCGACGGCGATGCCGCTTCCCGATTGGTACTGATGTTTGCGCGGTTGCATCTCTGAGCCCATCGTCATGCTCCGTTGAGTGACAGTCCGATCGATCGTCGTCCGGGCAAAGTCCAGCTGCTTGCCCCGAACGCTCTGCCGGAATCGACGCCTGGGGTCAGTTTGCAGATCGGTGAGGCCATTGATAAGCAGGCGCAATCGACTATCTTTCATACACCACGCGTATGAATGACAGCCATGTCCGACCTGTTGACCTGGTACCGGAGCTATTGTCGCGTCGTCGAGACCGGCTCGTTCAGTGCGGTTGCCGCCGAATCTGCCACCACCCAGCCCACCATTTCACGTCAGGTCGCTGCACTTGAGCGCCATCTGGATACCTTGTTGTTGCAGCGCAGTACGCGCGCGCTGACGCCCACCGACGATGGTCTGCTGTTCTACCAGCAAGCCCGCCTGGTATTGGCCGCGGTGGACAGCGCCGAGAGTCTGGTCGGCCGACGTCGGTCAGAGCCCAGTGGTCGGCTGCGTCTGGCCTGCCCGGTCGTTTTCGGTCGGATGCATCTGGTTTCGCGCGCCAGCAAGTTCCTGCAGCGTTACCCGAAACTGGACATCGAGCTGGTCATGCGCGAGGAATTCGCCGATCTGGTCGAAGAAGGCATCGACCTGGCCATTCGCATCGGCGAAATCCACGATCCGGGACTGGTGACGCGCCTGATCGGCACCACGCGACGGATGGTCGTGGCCTCGACCGCTTACCTTGATGCCAACGGCACACCAAACCATCCGGGCCAGCTCTCCGCGCATCAATGTGTACTGTTCACCCGGATCAGCGGTGGTGAAGTCTGGAATTTCGATGGGCCACAAGGCGCCGTCAGCGCGCAGGTCAACGGCCGTCTGCGCAGCAACAGCTCAGATGCGGTGCGCGAGGCGACGCTTGGCGGACTCGGAATCGCAGTGTTGCCCACCTGGCATTTTCCCGACGGTGTCCTGCCTGCCGGACTGCAGCAGATCCTGACCGACTTCGAGCCAGAGCGGCTGCCGATCCACGCGGTGTACTCTTCGCGCCGCCATCTGTCGCGCAAAGTTCGCGCGATGATCGATTTCCTGGCGGATGAGTTTTCCCGCCATGTGACTCTGGCGCCGTTGCACTGTCAACCTGCTGACACGCGCCAGGGTTAACGTGGCTAGGTCATTCCGAGGAGGCAAACATCATGACTACATGTGCATCAGCGCAAAATAACGTCGTTGCAAGCCCCATCCAGGCACCCGTCGACATAGACCTGGCGTCGGAGCCGAGCGACCCGTCGGAGCAACTGCAGCGCCACGCGCTGATTGCCGAAGCGGCGTTCAAGATCGCCGAACAACGCGGTTTTGCTCCCGGCCATGAGCTCGATGACTGGCTGGCCGGCGAGCGCGAAGTCGATCAGCACCTGTCCGCCACCGAGCACTGAGACGCGCAGCCCGGCCGAGTCGGCGCGAGTCGATCAATCCACCTTTCCAGTGATCAACCGCGTACTGCGGCGGAAAGTCAGATAGGCCCACATCCATTCGAAGGCCACGGCGACGCGGCTGCGCAGGCTGGCCAGGAACAGCACGTGCACGGCGCCCCAGAACCACCAGGCCAGTGGGCCGCTCAAGCGAACGAAGCCGAAATCAGCGACCGCGGACTTGCGGCCGATGGTGGCGAGGCTGCCCATATGCTGGTAGCGGAAGTGCGGCGGCTTGGGCTTGTCGCGCAGTTGCGCGTCGATCACGCGGGCGACATAGGCGCCGCCCTGTTTGGCCGCGGGCGCGAGGCCCGGCACCGGCTGGCCGTTCCAGGCATCGCTGGCGACGGTGTCGCCGATCGCGTAGACCGCGGGCAATCCAGGGACACCCAGATCAGGCCCGACCTGGATGCGACCGGCCTTGTCCGCCGCGACGCCGAGCCACTCGGCTGCCGGCGATGCCGCCACACCGGCGGCCCAGAGCACAGTGCGCGGGTATCCGCAGGCCGCTGACGGTCACGCCCTGCGCATCGATGGCTTCCACGCGGCTGTTCAGACGCACGTCCACGCCGAGCGCCGTCAACGATCTCTGCGTGGCCGCGGATAGCGAGACCGGGAAGCTCGGCAACACGCGTTCGGCCGATTGCACCAGGATCACCCGCGCTTGCGCCGGATCGATCTGGCGAAACTCGCCGGACATGCCGTGCCGAGCCAGTTCGGCGATGGCGCCGGCCAGTTCGACGCCGGTCGGGCCGGCGCCGACGATGACAAAGTTCATCCATGCCGTGCGCTCGGCGTCGCTGTTGGCGGTCTCGGCCATCTCACGCAGATGCTCGCGCACCGGCGTGGCGATGTCTGCCGGCGACAGGCCAGCGGTGGCTACCTGATACAGCAGTGGCTGGAACAGATGGTAGTTGTGCTGATCGACCAGGGTGATGCGACAGCGGCTGCGGCGCAGCCCGGCAACCACCGCGAGCCCGCCGAAACCAGCGCCGACCACCACCACATGCGGCAGCGCGGGATCGATGGCAGGAAGAGGTCCTTGCTGGCCTTGCAGCCCGCGTTTGAGCCACTCATCGGTCGCCAGCACGCCCGGCCCGTGCACCAGGATCAGCAGCAGCAGGCTGGCGAGGAAAGTCAGCTCGCTGCTGACCAGCGGCGCCAGTTCACCCTGCAGCGCCACGCTGAGCAGGCACAGCAGCGCGACCAACGCCGCCATGCGCGTCGCCAGCCCTGCGGCGAGCAACAGCGCGGAGGCCACCAGCAGCCCGCGCAAGACGCTGCCCACGGCCGCCGTCTGCAGCAAGGGGCTGCCGTCGCCGGGGTCGAGGAAGGTGATTCGGCCGAACCATGCGGCCAGCGGTTGCGGGTCGTAGCTGGCGCTGGCAAGCAACTGCGGGGCGAGCTGCCCGAGTGCAGTCAGCAGCACCAGCGCGACCAGCAGACGCTGCAGCAGATAGACCAGCGGCAGCGCGTGGCGATCGAGCAACGCATAGGCGCGGTGCAGCAACAGGCCGCCGGGCAGCGCCGAGTCGCCCATGCCCTTGCCGAGCAACTGATCGAGCGACAGCCCGCGCGCACCGGTCAGTGCCAGACTCAGCAGCAACCCGATCGTGTAGAGATTGCTGTTGAGCTCATGGTATTCGACGTGTACCACGAGGGTCAGCGCCGCCAACGCCAGCGCGGCCGGGCGCGTTGCCAGTCCGACGGCGAGCAGCAAGCCGCCGATCAGTTCGACGCCGACGCCGGTCCAAGCGGCCTGCGCCGGACTCATCCAGCTCACCGGGTATTCGTAAGTGGCGAGCAAAATTGCGGTGTTCCAGTCCGTGAGCTTGAGGATGGCGGACAGCACAAAGCCCTGCGCCAGCCACAGCCGAATGATCAGATCCAATGGCGCGCTGGCGGCAGCGCTCAGCATCCGCCCGACCTGGTTGCCGGACTCGATGACGCGGGCGGGCAGACGCGGAGAAGCCGGGGAGATCGAGGAGGTCACGGGTTACTCCGGGTGGCGTCGTGTTGCAGCCAGCTCTGCCAGCGGGCCAGGGTCATTGCGAGGTCGAATTGCGGGTCTGCGTGCAGCGCCAGTTCCGCGGCAGCGCATACCGGTTGCGCGTCGAGCGCATCCAGGAAGGCGAACTGCGCGTCGCTGAGCACGTCGAACCGGACATCCAGACCGGCGCGCCGCACCAGGCATTTCACGCCGCCCTCATCCAGCGTCAGTGGCGCCGGTTCGGCGTCCTGATTGATCTGCCAGATCTGCAGCACCGGGAAACGCGAGCGGTAGATGCGCGCTGCGGGCACGTGTTGCAGGCGCAATTGCGCGAGCGCGGCATCATCGAGCGCTGCCAGGCTGGCCAGCGACAGACTGCGCTCGGGATCGCAGTCTGCGGCGCGGCCGACCTCATGCCGCAGCCATTCCAGCCGCGCCACATCCGCGAGATAGGGCAAACCCGCCAGAGCTTCGGTGGCGTCGATGTGATCGGCGAAATACTCACCGTAATCCAGCACATTGCCGCTGGTCTTGGCATGAGTGCTGACATAGTTGCGTGTCAGTAGCTCGAAGCACTCGTTTCCGAGCAGACGGGCGACCACCGGATAGATCGCCGCCAGCGCCTCGCGCAGGCCCAGGTGATGATTGTTGCTGTACACCGCCGTGCGCGCCGCGGCTTGCGCCGGATCGCCGGCGAGCAAGCCGTCGAGCGCGGCCGCATCGCCGCCGATCACGGCTGCCGCAAAGCGCTGTTGCAGCTGTGCCAGGGCAATCATGGCGCTGACGCCAAGCTATCGATGAGCTGCTGCGCCTTGCCGGCTTCGGCCAGCAGCGTGTCCAGCGGCGGCAGTGCGCTGTCCCACTCGATCAGCGTCGGTCGCGCGCCGAAGCGCTGCAGTGCCTGCGCATACAGCGCCCACACTGGTGCGGCGACGGCGCTGTCGTGGGTGTCGAGCAACAGTCGGCCGTGCTCGCCGTCGCGTACGCAGTGCCCGGCCAGATGGAACTGGCCGACCGATTCCGGCGGCAACGCGGCCAGATAGGCGAGCGGGTCGAAGCCGTGATTGTGGGCGTTGACGTAGAGGTTGTTGATGTCCAGCAGCAAGCTGGCAGCCGGCGCGCCGGGCGATGCTGGCGACGAATTCCCATTCGGGCATCTGGTCGGCGGCAAAGCGCACATAGCTCGACACGTTTTCGACCAGCAGCGGTCGTCGCAAGCAGTCCTGCACCTGCCCGATATGGCTGACCAGCACCTCGACGGCCGCCGCGGTGAACGGCAGTGGCAGCAGATCGTGCAGATGTTGTCCGGACAGCGCGTTCCAGCTCAGGTGTTCGGAGACCAGCGCCGGCTGCACGCGCTCGACCAAAGCACGCAGGCGCGCCAGATGCTCGAGCGACAGTGCTCCGGCCGAACCGAGCGACAGTCCGACGCCATGCAAGGACAGCGGATAGCACTCGCGCGCCTGCAGCAGCAACGCCAGCGGCCTGCCACCGAGGCCGAAATGGTTCTCGCTGTGGACTTCGACGAACGCCAACGGCGGAGCTCGCTCCAGAACTTCCGCGAAGTGCGGCGCGCGCAGTCCGATGCCGACGCCTGCGCGCATGCGCCCAGGCTCAACCGGCGTCCGCGGTTTTCGGCGTCAGGCTGCCGCCACTGATCTTGTCGCAGGTGCCATTGGGCACGTAGATCCACGCATCCGGTTGGCGATCCTGCTTGCTGCTGCCGGCGCAGGAACTCGATGCCGTCTGGCAGTCGTTCTTGCCGGCCTTGGCCACGCCGAAGCACTTTTCCACCGGCGCAGGCGTGTCGGCGCGTGCGCTGGTGCTGAGCGCGATGGCGCCGACCAGGGCGGCTTTGAGCAATTGCAGGCTGTTCATGGTGATCACTCCGGTGGCTGGCAATCTCGGAAGACCGGCAATGGCGTCGGACGCTTGCAGGGGGCTGAGCCGCGAAGGACTCCGGGCACCGGATGCTCCACCAACTCAGGAAGCGGTTCGTGTCTCACGCAACAACCACGCAAGCCACCCACCCGCCGTCACGTCATAAGCCATGCAGAACCACGGCCACCAGGCCGGAACGCCCGGGTTGGCGATGAAATGACCATGCACCAGGTCGAATAGCCCGTGCGCGACCAGTGCGACAGCCACGATCCACAGGCTGCGCTTGAAGCCCAGGACCACGGCAACCAGAAAGGCGACGATCACGCCCGATTCGATCAACAGTGCCTGGGTTGAACCGCCCATCACCGCGAACAACCCGTAGTACGAAGCGACGACGGCGAGCACGGTGGGATAGAAAGGCGCGATCGCGGTCAGAGACCCACGATGCGTGCGCCCAGCGACACGAAAAGTGCCAGAACAACTCCGACAAGAAACGCCATCACAGATCTCTGGGTCGATCTGGCAGCGGGCAGCGGCACCCACGCTGCGCCGAAAAAGCGCTCGCGGTAGTGGATCGGGCTGACACCGAACTGACGCTGGAATGCACGGCGCAGGCTCTGCTCGTTGGCATAGCCGGCACGTCCGGCGATGCTCTTCAGTGGCAGATCGGTTTCCTCCAGGGCGCGACAGGCAGCTTCCAGGCGCATCGCCTCCACGGTCTTGGCCGGAGTGCGACCGAGCGTTTGCGTGTAGACCCGCGCGAAGTTGCGTGTCGACATGCCGGCCTGCTCCGCCAGGCGTTCGATGCCAAGATCGTCGGCGATATGCGCGGCGATCCACACATGCAATTCGGAAAACCTGCCGCTGGCATCGGACTGCGCCGCAAGCGGCACGCTGAATTGCGACTGCCCGCCCGAGCGCTTGATGAACATCACCAGCTGTCGCGCGGTTTCAATCGCCACACGATGCCCGAAGTCCTCCTCGATCAGCGCCAGCGTCAGATCGATACCCGCGCTGACGCCTGCCGAGGTCCACACCGAACCGTCGCGCACGTAAATGCGGTCGCCGTCGACTTTGACCGTCGGATGCAGCTTTTCCAGCCGCGCAATCCAGTCCCAATGCGTGGCGACACGCTTGCCGTCGAGGCTGCCGGCGGCGGCGAGCAGGAACGCGCCGGTGCAGACCGAACACAGGCGCCGCACCTGCGACGCACGCGTCGCAATCCACGCGATCAGTTCCGGCGGCGCGTGCATTTCGCTGTCCTTGCTGCCACCGGGTACGATCAGCGTGTCGATCGCGACACCGTCCAGGCTGGACAGCGCCACGGTATCGATCTGCAAACCGGCGCTGGTAAGCACCAGTCCGCCATCGACGGATGCCACCCTGGTTTCGTACAAAACCGCTCCGCCGCCGGAGAAGCGCCTGCTCGCGGTAGACAGGGCCTGCAAGGGACCGGCGAGATCCAGCAGATTCATCTGATCGTGCGCCAGCAGTACGACGCGACGCGTTCTCGGGCTGGTCATGGCAGTCACTTCCGAAAGTCCGCGGCGGATGCCGGTGAGCCATTGTTGAAAATCCGATATTGGCAGAAATGCCACAACACGTGCATTTTCGGCCAAGATCCATCCGGGTCTGTGCGTTGATGGACCGATGCGCCGACACGGGGGAGCAATCCCCGGCCCCCACCGCCGCAAGGCCGCCGCGTAAGCACCCAAAACCGGATTTCAGGGCACCGGCGGGAAGAGGCTGCGTGCAGCTCATAATGGCCCGGAGCGCCTACCTGACGCCGCCGGGATCACTTGGTCCGCTTCGCCGACAGCGGCCGTTTTCAGTCATTGCGGGCCCGCCGCCAGGCACCTATGATACCGGTGTCATGAGTCCCGCCATCTTGCGCATCCACCCCGAGGACAGCGTCGCTGTCGCCTTGGTCGAGCTGTCCTGCGGGCAGCAGCTGACCTTGCCGGATGGCGAACGGTTTGTCGCGCGGGAGGCGGTGGGCAGCGGCCACAAGATTGCCTTGCACGCCCACGCCAGCGGCGATCTGGTGCGCAAGTATGGCCAGCCGATCGGCGTTGCCACGCAATCGATCGCCGCGGGCGACTGGGTGCACAGCCACAACCTCGCAACACGCCTGGCGCAGGACAGCCGCGTGAACTGGCATCCGCAGCCAGCCGCAGCCGTTGCTGCTTTGAACCGGGTCTGGCACGGCTACGACCGCGGCGACGGCGCGGCCGCCGGGACCCGCAACGAAATCTGGATCCTGCCGACTGTGGGCTGCGTGGCGCGCACCGCCCAGCGCATTGCCGCGGTCGCCAGCGCGCGCCATCAGGGCAAGGTCGATGGCATCCACGCCTTGGTCCATCCCTTCGGCTGTTCGCAGCTGGGCGACGACCTGGCCGGCACGCAAGCCATCCTGGCGCGGCTGGCAGCCAATCCGAATGCCGCCGGCGTGCTGTTCATTGGCCTGGGCTGCGAATCGAATCAACTGGCCGCCCTGCTCGCAACGCTGCCGACCGCGCTGCGCGCGCGGGTACGCAGCGTCATCGCCCAGGACACGGCGGATGAGACCGCCGCAGGCCTGGCAGCCATCGCCGACCTGGTCGCCCAGGCGAGTGCGTTTTCGCGCATTCCGATGCCGTTGTCGCGCCTGCGCGTGGGTCTCAAGTGCGGAGGCTCCGATGGCTTTTCCGGCCTGACCGCCAATCCGCTGCTGGGGCGTTTCACCGAGACCCTGGTGGCGTCCGGTGGCAGCGCCATCCTGACCGAGATTCCGGAGATTTTTGGCGCCGAGCAGTTGTTGATGCAGCGCGCCGACAGCGAAGCGGTGTTCCTGGCCGGCCTGCAACTGGTGGCTGAATTCAAGGCCTATTTTCGCCGCCACGATCAGCCGGTGTCGGAAAACCCCTCTCCCGGCAACCTCAAGGGCGGCATCACCACGCTGGAAGAAAAATCGCTCGGCGCGATCCAGAAAGCGGGGCGCGCGCCGATCGGCGGTGTCGCGCGTTATGGGCAAGCGGCCACGGCGACCGGCGTCACCCTGCTGGAAGCGCCGGGCAATGATGCGGTGTCGTCGACTGCGCTGGCCGCGGCAGGCGCCAACCTGTTGCTGTTCACCACCGGTCGCGGTACGCCGCTCGGCTTTCCGGTGCCCACCGTCAAGGTGTCCTCCAACAGCGATCTGGCGCGGCGCAAGCCCGGCTGGATCGACTTCGACGCCGGTGCCGCGCTGGAGCAACCGCTGGCCGAACTCGATGCCGCCTTCCTGCAGCAGATTCTGGCGATCGCCTCCGGCCAGCCGACCGCCGCAGAACGCGCCGGCGAGCGCGAGATCGCGATCTGGAAGCGCGGCGTGACGCTGTAGCCTGTGGCACCGGGCTTGCTCGGCAAGCGACCGCAGGTCGTGCTTCTGTAGTGCCGAGCTTGCTCGGCAAGCAATCAACCGCCGAATGCTGCGGGCAAACCGTTCGTGGTTCCGTGGCAGTGCCGAGCTTGCCTAGCGGCAAAAGGCGACCTCACCGTGGTGGCCGGTGCCTGAGGTCGCTGACAGCAGCGGAGCAAGCCCGCTCTACCATGCAGGAGCTGCAGCACAGCAGCGGAGCAAGCTCCGGCGTGCAGGAGCTTGCAACAGCAGCGGAGCAAGCTCCGCTCTACCAGTGCAGGAGCTACAGCAACAGCAGCGGAGCAAGCTCCGCTCTACGTCTGAAGGGCAAAGAAGCTGCATTCGCGCCTTCCTGCACTTGCAAATGACACCGGTTTCCTTCTTACTTCGTCCGCGGCTTGCGCGACCCACGATTGCTAACCGGGAGTGACCCATGGCGAGTTCCCAGGACATCACCGAGCAGGCCACCGCCCGCAGCGGGCGCTACCGTTGGGTGATCGTCGCGCTGCTGTTCGCCGCCACCGCGATCAACTATGTCGATCGCCAGATGATCGGTGTGCTGAAGCCGACGCTGAGCGCCGAACTTGGCTGGACCGAGACCGATTTTGCGCAGATCGTGTTCTGGTTCCAGGTCGCCTACGCGATTGGCTACATCAGCTTCGGCAAGATCGTCGACCTGCTCGGCGCGCGCCTGGGCTATGCCGTCGCCATCATCATCTGGACGCTGTCGCACATGGCCCACGGCCTGGCCAGCAGCGTCACTTCGTTCGCGCTGGCGCGCTTCGGCCTGGGGATCGGCGAACCGGGCAAATTTCCTGCCGGCATCCGCGCGGTGACCGACTGGTTTCCGCAACGCGAGCGCGCCTTCGCCATCGGGTTGTTCAACGCCGGCGCCAATGTGGGCGCCATCATCACGCCGCTGCTGGTGCCGTTTCTGGTGCTGATGTTCGATTGGCGTGCGGCCTTCTACATCACCGGCGTCCTCGGTGTGCTCTGGCTGATTGCATGGTGGCTGATCTATCGCCATCCGAGCGAGCACCCGCGCGTCAGCCCCGGCGAACTGGCGTGGATCCAGCGCGACCCGCCCGATCCGACCGAAGCGATGAGCTGGCGCCGATTGCTGAGCGTGCGCGAGACCTGGGCCTATGCGCTGGGCAAATTCTTCATCGACCCGATCTGGTGGTTTTTCCTGTTCTGGCTGCCGGGCTATCTGTTCGAACGCTACCACCTCGATCTCAAGACCTTCGGATTGCCGCTGGCGGCGGTCTATCTCATTTCCGATTTCGGCAGCATCGCCGGCGGCTGGCTGTCCTCGCGACTGATCGGCCGCGGCTGGCCGGTCAACCGGGCACGCAAGTTCACGCTGTTCATCTGCGCGCTGTGCGTGGTGCCGATCTACTTCGCCCAGAGCATCGACAACGTGTGGACGGCGGTGCTGGTCATCGGACTGGCCACGGCGGCGCACCAGGCCTTTTCCGCCAATCTCTACACCTTTCCTTCCGACGTGTTCCCGCGCAGCGCGGTCGGCTCGGTGGTCGGCATCGGCGGCACCGTCGGTGCCATCGGCGGCATGTCCATGGCCCTGTTCACCGGGTACATCCTGCAGACCACCGGCAGCTACAGCCTGCTGTTCGCGATCTGCGCCTCGGCCTATTTCATCGCTCTGGGGGCGGTACACCTGTTGTCACCGAAGCTGGCGCCGGTGGCGTTGCGGTGATCAAGATTGGGGTCACGTTGCCTGCGCCGGGCAATGAGACAGATGGGCGTAGCCGACGTGACTGAAAAGATTTGTCCGCAAAGGACGCAAAGGGCAAAGAAGAGGCAAGCCATCTGGATAGATGTACTGTCCTTGCGTCCTTTGCGTCCTTTGCGGATAAAAACACAGCCGTCCGGATCGCCGAGGGTTTGATGCATGCATAGGCGCAACACCAAGCCCGATCAGGACTCTCCGAGCAATCGCGCGACAAGCGTGTCTACACGGACCCCATGGCCCGCCCACTGACCCTGCATCCTGACCGACTATTCCCAGCCGATCCGGCGCTACGCTCGCTGACCCGGGCACTCTATGCAACGGTCGCTGATGTGCCGATCCTGAGTCCGCACGGCCACACCGACCCGCAGTGGTTCGCCGACAATGCGCCCTTCGGCAACGCCACCGACCTCTTGCTGAAGCCGGATCACTATCTGTTTCGCATGCTCTACAGCCAGGGCGTGCCGCTGGAGCAGTTGGGGATCGGCAACCCGGACGCCGATCCGCGCGCGGCCTGGCGTCTGCTGGCGCAGCGCTACCACTTGTTTCGCGGCACGCCGTCGCGCATCTGGCTGGACTGGGTGTTTGCGCAGGCTTTCGGCATCCAGGTTCAACTCGACGCAAGCACCGCGGACCACTATTACGACCACATCACCACGGCGCTGAGCACCGATGCCTTCCGTCCGCGCGCGCTGTTCGAGCGCTATCGCATCGAGGTACTGGCGACCACCGAATCGCCGCTCGACACGCTGGCGCATCACGCCGCGATCCGTACCAGCGGCTGGTCTGGCCGCGTCATCACCGCCTACCGGCCCGACCCCGTGGTCGATCCCGAGTTCGAGGGTTTCGCCGACAGTCTGGCGCGGCTGTCGCAGCTGACCGGCGAGGATGCGCTGAGCTGGGACGGTTACCTCGCCGCGCATCGCAAGCGTCGCGCGTTTTTTGCGTCGATGGGCGCCACGTCCACCGATCACGGCCACCCGACCGCTGCCACCGCCGATCTGTCGCCGACGGCCGCCGCCGCCCTGTTCCAGCGCGTGCAGCGCAGCGACGTCAGTGCCGGCGATGCCGAGTTGTTCCGCGCGCAGATGCTGACCGAAATGGCGAGCATGAGCGTGGACGACGGACTGGTCATGCAGATCCACCCGGGCTCTCTGCGCAACCACAATGCGGCGCTGTTTGCGCGTTTCGGCCGCGATCGCGGCGCCGACATCCCCACCCCAACGGACTACGTCCATGCTCTCAGGCCGCTGCTGGCGCGTCACGGCAACAACCCGGATCTGACCATCATCCTGTTCACCCTGGATGAAACCGCTTACGCGCGCGAACTGGCGCCGCTGGCCGGCCACTACCCGGCGCTGCGCCTGGGCCCGGCGTGGTGGTTCCACGACGCGCCCGAAGGCATGCGCCGCTTCCGCCAGCAGGTGACCGAGACCGCCGGTTTCTACAACACGGTCGGCTTCAACGACGACACCCGCGCCTTTCTGTCGATCCCGGCGCGCCACGATGTCGCCCGGCGCATCGATTGCGGATACCTCGCGCAACTGGTGGTCGAGCACCGGATCGAGGACTGGGAGGCGGCTGACCTCGCCTTCGAATTGAGCTACGGCCTGGCCAAGCGGGCGTATCGGCTGTGAGGCTGTGCGCCGCGACGCTGGATCGACTGCCCGACGGCCTCGCCCGCCCGGCGTATAGGCGCGCGGAACACGGCGCCGGCATCGTGCATGTCGGCATCGGCGCCTTCCATCGCGCCCACCAGGCCGTCCATGCCGACGATGCCATGGCGAGCGGCGAACGCGACTGGCGCATCATCGGCGTGTCGCTGCGTTCGGACGTGGTCGCCGCACAGCTGAATCCACAGGACGGGCTGTACACCCTGATCACGCGCTCGGCCGCCGGTGACGCGCTGCGTCTGATCGGTGCGGTCGAGCGCGTGCTGGTGGCGAGTACCCAGGCGCAGGCGGTGATCGCCGCGATCGCCGCGCCGGGCACGCATATCGTCAGCCTCACCATCACCGAAAAGGGCTATTGCCGCGCCAGCGACGGCAGCCTGGACCCGACGCTCGCCGACGCGGGCAGCGTCCATGCCCTGCTGCACCAGGGGCTGGCCGCGCGTCGGCACGCAGGCCGGCCCGGCCTGACGCTGCTCTGTTGCGACAATCTGGCCGGCAACGGCGTGCAGTTGGCGCGACTGCTGGGCGAGTATCTGGCGCGCCACGATCCGCACCTGATCGACTGGTTCCAGCAGCACTGCAGTTGTCCATCGAGCATGGTCGATCGCATCGTGCCGGCGACCACGCCAGCCGATCGGGACGCACTGGCGCAGCAACTGGGGGTGCGTGACGAAGCTGCGGTGGTGACCGAAGCGTACAGTCAATGGGTCATCGAGGACCGCTTCGCCGGGCCGCGTCCCGAGTGGCAGCGCCTGGGCGTAAGGTTCGTCGCCGACGTCGCGCCCTGGGAGGCGGCCAAGCTGCGCATGCTCAACGGCGCCCATTCGGCGCTGGCCTACCTTGGCCTGGCGCGCGGCCACGAGTTTGTTCACCAGGCCATCGCCGATCCGGTGATCGCGCCGCAGATCGAAGCATTGATGCTGGATGAGGCAGCGCCGACGCTGAGTCCAATGCCGGGTTTCGATGCGCGAAGCTATGCCAGCGCATTGCTCGAGCGCTTCGCCAACCCGGCGCTGCGCCACCGGCTGGCGCAGATCGCCATGGACGGCAGCCAGAAGATTCCGCAACGCTGGCTGCAGACTCTTGCTGCGGCAATGCGCAGTGGCCGCGACACCCCGGCGATCCTCAACGCCCTTGCCGCCTGGGTGCGCCACAGTCAAGGCGCCAACGGTCTGGTAGACGACCCCTTGTCCGCCAGTTTCACCGCCCTGTGGAGCAGCGCCAGTCTGGAACAAGGCCTCGATGCCCTGTTCGGCGCCGGGCCGCCGCCGCTGATCGCACCGCTGAACGAAGAGTCGCGGCAGCGTCTGCTGGCGCTCCCTGCGGGCCTGATCAGGTCGGCGGGGACGGGGCGACCAGGACTCCTGCGGGGCGTGAGCATGGCCAGCGCACGATGACGTCACACGGTCCGGCTACCGAAACGTCACAAGCATCAGACGGGTCTCGAACAGCGGTCAACCGAGGATTCCCGGTTCAATCCAGATCGCGCCCGATGCGCACACCAAGGCCGAAGTAGCGATACGACGGATCGGCAAGGAAACGACAGGCCGAGCGCACGCTGGCCTGGTGAAACGCCCAGGCGCCACCGCGGTAGGGGCGTCGCTCCGGCGACCCACCCGCGCACCAGGTGCAGGCGTTGCCGGCCATGCCGCGCACGCCGTAAGGACTTTCGTCGACCGGATGGCTGTCGACTGCGGTGGTCGACGACAGCCCCTGGACGCTGTCGCGCATGCGCGAAAAAGTGGCGTCGAAGCCATCGCCCCACGGATACATCCGGCCATCGACGCCGCGAGCCGCCTTCTCCCACTCGTCGTTGCCCAGCAGCCGAGCGCCGCTCCAACGGGCGTAGGCGTCAGCGCACCACCAGTCGATATCGACCACCGGTCCGTCCGCCGGCCAGGACTCTGGAAGCACGAAACGCAGGCCGTCGCGGCTGCCGACGAACGGCCCACCGGTCTGTTCGCGCGGCGCGCAGCGCTGCGCCTGTTCCAGGTCTCCGGCGGCGACCAGCGCATCGAGGAAGGCCTGGTACTCGCGGTTGGTCACGGCAAAGCGGTTGATCATGAAAGCGTCCAGCCAGACGCGCTCGGATCGGCCCGATCCACTCGCCATCGCGTCGCCGCCACGCTGGTACCAACCGCAGGGCACATAGATTTCGCCAGCGCGCAGCGCATCGAGCGCCGGTAGCCATACCTTGCGCGGCTGCGACTGCCCGGGGGCCACACCATCCCAGTGCTCGAGTCGACCGATGCTGACTGGATAGCGCACCGTCGCCCGGCCCGCGGCCGTGATCACCAGCAACCAGTCGCCCTTCGCCAGGGGCACGCCGAGCAAGGGCGTCTGTCCCAGTATTCCGGCCGACTCGGCGACCCGCCGTCGGCCGCGTTCGACGTAGCGGTACAGCTCGACCGTTGCGCCGGCAGGCTCGGTGACCAGCGTCAGACGCCGGCGCCCGCGAGCCAAAGCGCGTGTTCGCCGCGATCATGGCTGCGCAGCAGCGACTCGAGACGGCGCGCGTCGGGATCGTGTTCCTGCTCGGCTTGCTCATGGCGACGCCGATAGTGGCTGGCCAGCGCCGCATGCGCCTCGGATAGATCAGGCGCATCGGACAGCGCTGCGTGCAACAGGCGCAGCACCTGACTCTCTGCGACTTCGACGCGTTCCGACAGCTGTTTCGCCTGGTCTTCGAGATCCCAGGCTGGCTGCTTCTGTTCGGCAGTATCCCAGGGCTTCAGTTCTTCGAGTCGCTCGCGCGCCTGGCGCAGCAGAGACTGCGCGCGGGCTTCCAGTTCTGCCAATGCGGGCAGCAGTGACTGCGCCTGCGCCACCCGCGCCAGACCCTGCTCGCGGCGCCGGGCGCCTTCGATCCACGCCGCGATTTCCTGCGCCAGCGCCGCCGCGTTGGCGAAGCGCTCGTCTGGCTCGCGCGCCATCGCGCGCTGGCAGGCGGCCACCAGTTCATCGGGCATGGGCAGCCGCGCACCCTGGCGACGCGGATGCACCAGGACAGAGGAAAGATCGATGGTTGCACCGGCGGCGGTGGCGTTGTGCGCGACCACCGTGGTCTCGGCGGCTGAAGGCGGTCGACTGGCGACGGCCGTACGAACGGACAGCTGATGCAGCGGCACTGGCGGGCCGTTGATGACTTGCTGCAACACGGCGTCAGCACTGCCCTCGGGAAACGGCGAGCGCCCGGCGAGGATCTGATAGAGGATGGCGCCCAGCGAATAAACATCGCTGGCTGGTCCGATCCGCTCGTTGTGCCCACGCGCCTGTTCCGGTGGCATGTAGGCGGGCGTACCCGAAACCGTGCCCAGGCTGGTCGCCAGCGCATCGTCTTCGGAGCGCACGGTATGCACCGCGCCCACACCGGCTGCGCGACCAACGACCATCGCCAGGCCCCAGTCGAGCACCAGCACTTCTCCGAATTGCCCGACCATGATGTTCTGCGGCTTGAGGTCGCGATGCACCACGCCGCGCGAGTGCGCATAGGCGACCGCATCGCAGACCGCACGGAAGGCGTCGATCAGGCGGCGGAACGACCAGCCGTCGGCGCTCGTTCCGCCGCGATCATGGTCCGCCTGGTCGTGGACGTCGTCGATCACCTGGGCCAGCGTTCGCCCCTGGACTTCCTTCATCGTGAAGTAGATGCGGCCGTCGGCCAGCCGACCGATCTCGTGCACCGGCACGATGCCGGGATGCTGCAACTGGGCCGTTGCCTGGGCTTCTTCAACGAAGCGCGCGGCGGCGCCGGCGTCGGCCGACCACTCGGGGCGCAGGATCTTCATCGCCATCAGGCGATTGAGCCGGCGGTCGCAGACGCGACGAACCTCGCCCATCCCACCCAAACCGATGAGCCCGAGGTCTTCGTAATCCGCGGAAACCAACGCCTGGATATTCATGCGGCATCCCGGTCTGCAGACGAGGATATCGCACAATTCAGACCGTCAGCTCTGCCTGCTGCCAATGAACCGCGCCGGCGCGTCGCCGGCTGACGCTGGCAGCGTCGTTCACGGCGCAACCACAACCAGAGCGATGATGTCCGTCGCGATGATCTGCAGTTCGATGGCTTTGCGTACTGATGGGATACAGGCGCCACGCCTGCCACCCGACAAGGACATCCGATCGCCATGAAACGTACTGTATTCGCCCTCAGCCTGCTTGCCGCACTCACGCTGGCAGGCTCCCCAGCCGCCCACGCTGCTGCGAGCACGCAACCCGGCCATGGCCTGAAACTGAATAGCGCAAGGCTCAATGGCGCCAAACTCAACGGCGCGAAGTTCAACGGCCCGGGCATCGTGGTGCAAGGACGGACGATGAATGGCCCCGGCCTCATCCTGCAGGGTCGGAACTTCAACGGCCCGGGCATCATCCTGCAAGGCCGGACTTTGAATGGTCCCGGCCTGGTCCTCCAGGGCAAAGCCTTCAATGGGCCCGTACTGCAGGGCAACCGGTTCAATGGCGCGCGCATGAATGGCAGCGGGCACACCGGCTTCGAAGCACCTCTCGATGCGCTGGTCTCCAGCGCAGACTGCAGCGCACCGCCGCCGGCCCGCGAATGGCCGCTGAGCGCGCTGAGCGCGTCCAGCGTCGACGTGCGTCTGGCCAAGCGCTGAGCGGGGGAGCATTCAGCCATGCGACGACTCCTGTGCGTACTCGCGCTGCTGCTGTCGGCACCGGCCCTGCTGGCCAGTGAAATGCGCGTCGAAGGCACCGCCATCGTGGTGACCGACGAGTCCGGGCAGGAGCGGCGCGGCGCCGAGCTGGATGGCGCCGAACTGGATCTCGGCGCCATCGGCACGCTGCGCATCGTCAAGTCGTCGCTGGACGCCCAGGCGCGTTTTCCGGACGAGGTCTGGCTGCTGCAAGGTGAGCTGCGTGCGCCTGGAATGAGCCAGTTCGAGTCGATCTGCACGCCGGATGCGAGCGGCGACACGCGCATGGTGATCTACAGCGGCTACTTCGACGACGAGTTCCGCTATGTCGCTGCCAGCGAGCGCTTCAGCGTGAGCTGCGTCAGTGGCGTCGAAGGCAAATGCCTGCGCTGGGGCTACCTGCCCTGGCGCAAGGCACCGATCGGCGGCGCCTCGCTGGCACCGTATTACGAGAGCTGTATCCGTCTGGCGCGCGCCGATTATTGTGGCGACGACCAGCCGACCACGCGCGACGGCACCAGCATCGATATCTACGACCGCGTTGGCGTGCAACAGCCAACGCCGGATCTCGCCGATTACCACTTCGAGGCGGGCTGGGGAACGCGTGGGGCGCTCTGCGTGCACCATGCGCGGATTGCCGACAATCTTGTCCTTGGCGATCTTCCCGGCAACTGCCCGCGATTGTCGACCCAGGTGATCGGGGCGGTTTGCGACGAGCAGCGCGCGAGTGAGTTGGGGGCGCTGCTCTTCAATCGGTCGAAGATCAGTGCTGTGGCGGTTGCGTCGCCCTGATCGTCGTCACGCGCGGGCTGGTGCTTGCCTATCGCGCGCAAGCGCGCTCCTACAAATCTTGCGTAGACCTTCGGTAAATTTGTAGGAGCGCGCTCGCGCGCGATGCTTTGCTCCCAGAGCAACGCTCGCGCGAACTCAGTCAGACATCACGACCCCGAAGCCGCCAACGCCCGGTCTCGCGGCGACTTCCAACCTGCCGGCGGCTCGGTCGGGAAACCGAAATGGGCGGCTTTGCGCACCATCGCTTCAATTTCGCCAAGCTCACGCTGATCCTTGTCGTAGCGCGCTGCCGAGTACTCGGCATTTTGCGTTGACGTCAGCCCGGATAGCACCTCCACCAGATACGCCATGCGGTTCGCCTGCGCCTGGATGGCCCGATCCTCCTCCGAGCCCGGTGCCAGGCCGGCCACGATGATGGCGCCGAAAGTCCCCGTCATCTGGTTGCCGCTGTCCATCGCCATCCGCTTGCCGACGGCGATGCAGTCTGCGCGCGCGCCGGCATCATCCGGCATCGCCGGAAAACCCGCCTGCGGATTGCACATGCGCACGATCTGCGTCAGCAGGGACATCGGGCGCGACCAGGATTCGAAGTGCCCAACCGTGACCTCCACCGCCTGATCGGGAACCAGGATGCGTGCAGGCTCCGCCACCAGTGCCGGCGGCGCCACGCCGGCTTCGACCATGGCGTCCACGTGGACATTGCGCATGCGCGCAAGCTGACGCCCGAAGTCCTTGCGCGAGACCGCTTCGTGCAGCGCCGCGTAGGCCTCCGGACCCTTGCGGCGCGCCGCCAGCACCAGCCACGCGTAACCGTCGTCCGGCTGCACCCGCACCAACTGCTCGGCGGCATCCGGCTGCGCGCATTGATCCTCCATGGGCCCCGTGCAAAAGGTCGCCGCGACATGCCGGGCGAAGGCGTCATCAGACTCGATCGCCAGGGCGCGATCAAGCAATTGCTTCACGCGCAGCGGTTGCGCCAGCTTCTGCTCGTCCTGCCACGCCAGGATCGCGGCCTTGACCAGCGCATCCGGGTCTCCCTTGGCTTCCAGCGCGGCGATCACCTGCTGGCGATAGCCGACACCGAGCACCTCGACCACCTGGCGCATCAACTGAAGCAACTCGTCGCGCGAGCGATCGTCGGCCAGCGCCTGGGCAAAACCACCGAGCACTGCCGCCTGGCGCGTCGGATCGTCGGGCAGGCGTTGCTGCAGCCAGTCGATGATCTCGCGCGCGGCGCGCCGTTCGCGCCCCACTTGGGCGATGCGCGGATCGTATTTCCCGGGCGGAACATTGGCGGGCGGCTGCGGCTGCGCTTGCACGCTGTGCGCATACAGACGCCCGCCGAGCGCGGCCGAGAGCTGCGCCAGTTCGCGCTGCTCGGCCTCGGCGTGGCGCGCAGCCTCGGAGTGCTGCCACAGACTCAGCGTCGCCACGGTGCCGAGTGAGATGGCGGCAAAAGCCGTGGCTGTTGCCAGCGCCAGCTTCGGCTCGCGGCGCAGCCAGCGACCCGCACGTTCGAACCAGCCTGGACTGCGCACGCTGACCGGCAGACCGGCCTCGACCTTGCGCAGATCCTCGCTCAGTTCGCGCACGCTGCGGTAGCGATCGGCCTGATCCAGCGCCAGACATTTGCTGCAGATGGCGGCCAGGTCGCGATCCACCGTCGGTGCCAGTTCGCGCAAGTTGCGAATCTGCCCGGCGAGAGCGCGCCGGATCAGATCGGCCGCAACGCCCTGACCGTGCGGCGATACACCGCTGAGGCAGCGATAGAGCAAGGCACCGAGGGCATAGATGTCGGTGGCCACGGTCAGCCGGTATTGCTTGATCAGGATTTGCTCGGGGGCCATGAATGCCGGCGTTCCGGAGACTTCCTGCGCATCGACACCACCATTGGCGTCCATGTGGCGCGCCAGGCCGAAATCCGCCACCAGCGGTTCGCCGCGGGCGTCGATCAGAATGTTGGCGGGCTTCAGGTCCAGGTGCAAAAGGCCCAACCGGTGTGCGTAGTCAACCGCCTCGCAGACCTTGAGCATCAGCGACAGCAGTTCCTTGCCGACAACTGGCGCACGCCACAGGCGCGCCTCCAGCGACTCGCCTTCGATCAGCGGCATCGAGTAGTAATGAATCTCGCCGATCGAGCCGACCTCGAACACCGGCACGATGTTGGGATGCACCAGCCGCGCCGCGGCGCGTGCCTCACCGAGAAAGCGCGTGACCTGCAGGGTGTCGGCCATGCCGCTGGCGATGAACTTCAGCGCCACCGTGCGATCGAGGCTGCGCTGACGCGCGCGGTAGACCACGCCCATGCCACCGCGGCCGAGTTCTGCGAGCAGCTCAAAATCGCCGAACTGGCGCTGGGCGGGGTCGTTGAAGTCGAGGGTGGGCCACACCCAGTTTTGGCCGTCGACGCTGCTGGCCATCGCCACGCGCGCCAGCGAGTACAGGTGCGAGGATTCCAGTTCCGGGTTTTTTGCAACGGTTTCGGGGGACAAGGCAGTTCTCTGCAGTGGGTGTCATCCACCCCAATACGGCCAGGGTACGAATGATGACAGTCTTGCCGCAGAGAATTCTGGCGCGGGACCCGGTGTTTGCGACGCGGGCTCTGGTATGCCGATGTATCGCGCAGCGATTCACCGGCGGGAGCTTGCGGCAAGCACCCGGTGAACTCGATGGAGCCGCGTACACCGGGCTAACTGCAGGCGCGAGCTTCAAGCCTTGGGTCGCGAAGCGATTCACCGTCAAGGCCTCCCACAACCTGTGCGCATGAAGCGGTCACCGGCGGCAACAGGCCTAGCCGTTGTACCGCGTATCGTTCAGCAGCAGAGCTGCCGCAAGCGGTGAACGCGATGGAGCTGCGTACACCGAGCTACTTGGCGATCAACACCAACATCGATCGCCCTTGCACGCCATACACGGTCCACTCGCCGCCGATCAGCGCCTCGGAGCCCGGCACGACGACCGTATTGGCGCCCTCGTTCCAGGTGGCGGTGTCGGTCACGCGGTACCACTGCTTGCCGGTGCCCGGCCACGGCAGGGTGAAGTTCACGTTGCCGCTCCAGCCGTTATAGGCGACATAGATGGCGCTGGCGCTATCGCCGAACTCGCTACCGTCGATGCGCCAGGCGATGGCGTGGTTGCTGGCGTTGGTGAAGTACGCGGTGTCGGCGACGCCGCCATCCGGCTTGAACCAGCGCAGCTGCTCCATCACGTTGCCATTGGTATCGCTGCCCGAATAGAAGTTGGTCGGGCGCAAGCTCGGGTGCGCCTTGCGGAAGGCGATCAGCCGGCTGGTGTAGGTCTTGTGGTTGGTCTCGTCGGCGTCGAAGGTCCAATCCAGCCAGTTGGCGGCCGAATCCAGGTTGTAGACGTTGTTGTTGCCGAACTGGGTGCGCAGCGTTTCGTCGCCGCCGGTGATCATCGGCACGCCGCCGCTGAGCATCATGAAGGCCAGGCCGGTGCGCGCCGCCTTGCGCTGGTCGGCGGCAATGCCCGCCTGGTCCCAGCTGTGGTTGGCGTCGTCGCCGCCATCGGAAGGACCGAAGGGCCACGGCTGGAGATTCTGCTTGCTGTTGTAGGCATACAGATCGCGCAGCGTGAAGCCGTCGTGGGCGACCATGAAGTTCACGGAATGCCAGGGCTTGCGACCGTCATCGCCATAGAGGTCCGATGAGCCGGCGAAACGGCTGGCCAACTCGGACAGCAGCACGGTCTCGACGCCAAGCTGGTTCTGCTTCTTGCGCAGAGCGTCACGGTACTTGCCGTTCCATTCGGCCCAGCCGCTCGGGAAGCCGCCGACCTGGTAGCTGTTGCCGCCGATCGCCCAAGGCTCGGCGATGTGGTCGACACCGCTGCCGCCGCCCGCCGCACGCGGCGGCAGTTCGTTGACGATACGGTTGAGCGCGTTGCCGGCGTCCATCTTGTCGAAATTGAAACAGCCGTGCTGGCAGGTGTTGCCGAGCACCGAGGCCAGGTCGTAGCGGAAGCCATCGACGCCGAGACTGTCGCGCCAATAGGCCAACGAGTCGATGATCAGGTTCTGCGCAATCACATTGCGCGTGTTGTAGTTGCCGCCGACACCGGTGTTGTCCCAGGAATACTTGAGATCGCTGGTCAGCGAGTAGTAGGTCGGGTTGTCCAGGCCGCGCCAGCTCATCACGTTGTAGACGGTCAGGCCGTCGGTGCCACCCCAGGAACCGCCCTCGCCGGTGTGGTTGTAGACCACATCGATGTAGACCTTGATGCCGGCGTCGTGGAAAGCCTTGACCATCGCTTTCCACTCACGCGTCGGGCCGCCCGCAGTCTTGTCGGAGGAATAACGGCGATCCGGCGCGAAGTAATTCAGGGTCATGTAGCCCCAGTAGTTGTCGCCGGCAGCCGAATTGGGATCGACATCGTTGGTGTCGTTCTGCGTTTCCTGCACCGGCAGGAACTCGACCGCGGTGACACCGAGGCTGGCCAGATAGGCGGCCTTCAGTGCCGCGCCGGCGTAGGTGCCGCGTTGCGCCACCGGGACGGAGGAGTCGTTCTTGGTCAGGCCACGCACGTGGACTTCGTAGACCACGTCGTCTTTCAGCGCGCGGGTCGGCTTGGTGCCGATCGGCGTGGTGCTCGGCGCCAGCACGATGCCCTTGGGCGCGCACGGGCCGCTGTCCTTGGTCCGATGTGTCGCGCCACTGGCGTAGATGGTGCCGTCGGCGCAGGTCGCCGTGTTCGGGTCCTGGCTGATCTCGACCGCATACGGATCGAGCAACAGTTTGTTCGGATTGAAGCGATTGCCGCTGGCGTCGATGTCGCTGATGAAGCCGGTGCTGCTGCCCTTGACCCAGGTGCTCACATAGGGCCAGTTCGGGCCCCAGGCGCGATAGCCGTAGTACACGGTGCCGGTCAGACCGTAAGTGGTCTTCAGCGTGGAAACGACTGCGGTCTTCGACCACACCTGCGTGGCCGCGTCCTTGGTCATCACATATTTGACGACGGGTTGCGCGCCGACCGCAGTCTTGTAGATCCACACCTCGATGCGCGTGGCGCGCGAGGAATAGACGCGGAAATTGATGTTCGCCTGGGTGGCGTCGTACTTCGCGCCGAGGTTGTGCGTGTTGATCGCCGCGGGCGCAAGGCTGGCCCAGCACAGGCTCAGGAACAACAGGCACGCGGCGACGGCGCCGCGCTGGCGCAATGACATGAACATGCAATCCTCCCCAGGAATGTGGTGCGCCGCGATCCACTCGCGCCCTGCCCCCAAGGCAGTGCGACCGATCGTCTGCGCGGTGCGAATTACACCTGCTAAACCGGCCGTTGGCTGAACCGCGAGCGAAATTGCAAACGTATACATCGCGCTTTGACCTGAGATTGCCGACCAACGGTAGCGGCGCGTGCCCATTGCACCGATGGCGGCGAGGGTGTGTGGCAAGTCCCGCCGGGCGTCGCGCGTAACGGCATTGGGGCGCAGACGACCATCGAGGACGCGCGTACCCGGCCTACCACGGCTTGGGCAGCGCGGCCACGGCGCGCGGGTTGCCCGGACGTGCGGCAAGCGTGTTCGCGCCGACGGCCGCGGCGGATCCGCCGAACCCAACCGCGCCCTCCCCCGCTACAATGACGCCGTCATCCAGACCCCGAACCGCGCCAATGAAATCGCTGGTCGAGCAACTCTCCCAATACGCGGCCTATCACCGCGATGCGCGCAATATCGCCACGCATTTCGTCGGCATTCCGATGATCGTGGTTGCCGTCACCGTGCTGCTGGCGCGGCCGCTGGTCCTGATCGCCGGATTCGGTGTTTCTCCAGCCAGTCTGGCCGTTCTGGTTGCTGCGGGCTACTACCTGATGTTGGACTTGCGTTACGGCGTGGCGATGACGCTGCTGCTCACCCTCTCGCTGTGGATCGCGATGCAGCTGGCGGTGCAACCGATGGCAATCTGGCTCGGTTCGGGCATCGGCCTGTTCGTTGTCGGCTGGGCGCTGCAGTTCATCGGCCACTACTACGAGGGCCGCAAGCCAGCCTTCGCCGACGATCTGATGGGGCTGGCGATCGGTCCGCTGTTCGTCCTGGCCGAGGCCGGGTTCAACCTCGGCCTGCGCGACGAGGTCCGCGGCGCGATCGAAGCGCGAGTGGGGCCGGTGCGACGGGCCTCGGTCGCCGCGTAGTGCCGGTCGCCGCGCACACGGCTTGAGAGTAGGTCACGTTGGCCGCGCAGCGGACTACGTGACCTACCACTTTCACAACTGGAATCCATCGTTTGAACGCCCCTGACCCGATCGCCAGCTCCCGCGCGCGCCGCCAGTTTCAGCGTGCCGAGGCCTATCTCGCGAGCGGCGACGCTGCCGCCGCGGCATTGGCTCTTGAAGCGACGCTGAAAGAACAGCCCGGCCACGTTCCTGCGCTGCTCAAGCTCTCCGCCCTGCACTTGATGGCTGGTCGCTACACCCCGGCTCTCGAGTTGACCCTGCGCGCCGCGCGACAAACGATCGAATCGCCCGGCATCGCGTTGCAGCTGATCGGCCAGTTGGTCGCTCTGGGTCAGTCGCCGATGGTGCTCGACATCTGCAGCCAGTTGCCGCCGGCCATGTGGGATTCGGCCAATTCGCTGGCCAGCGTGGCGCAGCAACTGAGTCGCATCGGCGCCAATCGGCAGGCGCGCGCCTATTCGCTGGCGGCGATCAAGAAAGACCCGAAGCATCCGCCGAGCCTGTACATGGCGGCCAACATCGAGGTCTTCTTCGGCGAGATCGATTTCGCCGCGGAGTTGCTGGAACGCGCGCTGGCGTTGTATCCGGATCTGGTCGACGCGCATTGGCTGCTGTCGCGCCTGCGCCGGCCGAATCCGGCGCCGCGCATCGCGCGCATCGAAAAAGCGTTGACGCGCGTGGCGCCGGGCGAGGACGAAGCCTTCCTCGCCTATGCCCTGCATAACGAATTGCACGACACGCGCGACTATCCGCGCGCCTGGGCGGCGCTGGAACGCGCCTGTCGCGCCAAGCGCTCGCGCCTGAACTACGACGACGCCAGGGACGCGGAGTTGTTTGCGCGACTGCACGAATGGACTGCCGCGGAAATCGCGGCTGCCGTGGGCACTGAAGAGCGCTCGCTGACGCCGATCTTCGTCGTCGGCATGCACCGCAGCGGCACCACCCTGGTCGAACGCATCCTCGGCGGCCATTCGCAGATCTCCGCGGCCGGCGAAACCTACGAACTGCCGACGCAACTGCGCTCCGCCAGCGGGCTTTACCGGCAGTCGGTGATCGATATCGAGTTCGTCGCCGCGCGCGCCCGGCTCGACTATCGCAAGATCGGCAGCAACTACCTGGCAGGCATGCGCTGGCGCAGCCGCCAGCGGCCTTTCGTCACCGACAAGCTGCCGTCGAACTTCCTCAACATCGGATTCATCGCGCAAGCGCTGCCGCACGCGCGCATCGTGCACGTCTGTCGCGATCCGATCGACATCGGCTTGTCCAATCTGCGCACGCTGTTCACCACGGCTTGCCCGTATTCCTACGACCAGCGCGAGTTCGTCGAGTACTACCGCCGGCATGAGCGATTGATGGCGCACTGGCGCGCATTGCTGCCCGATCGCATCCTCGACGTGCAGTATCAGGACGTCGTTGCCGATCCATTGGGACAGGCCCGGCGCATGGCGGAGTTCTGCGGCCTGCCCTTCGAAGCGACGATGATCGAGATCGAACGCAGCAACGATCCGGTGGCCACCGCCAGCAGCGTGCTGCTGCGCGACGGCATCCGCAGCGACCGCTCGCGCCTGTGGAGCGTCTACGCCGAGCAGATGCGGCCGCTGGTCGAGGCGTTTTCGTAGGACAAGCATCGCGCGCAAGCGCGCTCCTACAATTCCTGCGTGAATTCTCGGCAAATTTGTAGGAGCGCGCTCGCGCGCGATGCTCTTGAACGCGGGCAAGGCCCGCTCCAATTCACCGGCGCAGCGACCTCAGATTCCCGATCAACTCGGCCAGGCTGCCGCGATACAGCCAGCCCAGGCCGCCCATGAAATACAGCGGCGTCGATGCGTGAAAGTTGTCTGCCCGATAGATCGGGTTGCCCATCAAGCTGTGGTAAGCGACGTAAATGCCGTCGATCACGAACCAGGCGATGACCAGCGCAAGCAAGACGTCGACGAATGCCAGCGTCGACGGCTGCTGCACGCATCGCCACAGCGCACGCACGCCGGAGGGCGCGAGCACATAGGTCAGAGTGCCCATCAACAGGGTGATGCCGAGGTCCCAATCGCCGATGTTGTAGTTGAGCGCGCCATAGATCAGCCAGCTCATCGGGATGCAGAAGGTGAGCAGTTTCCATGGTCGCACGAGTTCGCGCAGCGCGCTGATGTCCGGGATCGCGTGCATGGGTCCTTACACCTCGAGCAACAGCCGCCTGCAGCAGGCGATCGCGTGATGTTGCCGTTCGCGCATCGGCGCCGGCAAGACCTGCCCCAGTGAAAACGGTAGCCGGCGCTGCGTGGTCTTCCGCTGCCGATCAGCGCGGACGTACTGAGCCGGGACCAGCGCAGCGGCAGCAATCACCGACATTGTCCCTGACACCTCTCACCGAACATGCCGCAAATCATTGATCTTACTGTGGGCACGGATTTACTCCGCGAGAGCTTTCGCGGAATAAACCCGCCCCACAGCTTCGCTGCGCGAATCAGCGCAGCGTCGGGGGTGACCCACACTGCTACCAGCCCTGCTCCAGCCGCGCCACCAGCGCATCCTTGCTCGCCACCAGCTGCTCGCTGTGGCTCGGCCGCTGCAGCAATTCGGCGAGTGCCGGCGGCGGCGCCACCGGATGACCTACCAGCGGTTCGACGACGTCATTGAACTTGGCTGGATGAGCGGTGGCGACCAGCAGCATGCGGCCACGCGCGCCGCCATCGCGCAGGCGCTGGTGCACTTCGGCGGCGCAGGCGGTATGCGGGCAATACACCTGGCCGTGGCGCGATTCGCCGGCGGCGATCCAGCGGCGGATGGTGGCGTCGTCGACGCTGTGCGCGTGGATGCCGCTCTGGCGCAGGTTGCGTTCGCGGAACAGCCAGGCGAGTCGTTCGAAGTTGCTCGGATCGCCGACATCCATGGCGTTGGCCAGCGTCGCCACGCTCGGTCGGCCGTGGTATTCGCCGCCGCCGAAAAAGTCCGGCAAGGTGCGGTTGGCGTTGGTGGCGAAGTGAATGTCGCCAATCGGCAACCCCATCTCGCGCACCAGGATCGCGGCCAAGGCGTTGCCGAGGTTGCCGGTCGGAATGATCAGCGTTGGCAGTTCGGCCGATTCCCCATTCCCGATTCCCGATTCCCGCCGCAACTTCAGCGCCGCATACGCGTAATACGCCATCTGCGGCAGCAGCCGTCCCAGCGAGATGCTGTTGGCGCTGGTCAGCGCAAAGCGCGCCGCCAGGTGCCGATCAGCCAGCATTGCCTTCACCATGCGCTGGCAATCGTCGAAGTTGCCATCAATCTTGAGTGCATGGACATTGTCGCCAAAGGCGCCCAACTGATGCGCCTGGCGCGCCGACACGCGGCCGTCGGGATAGAGAATGACCACGCGGAAGCCCGGTCGGCGATGAAACGCCGCCGCGACGGCGCCGCCGGTGTCGCCAGACGTGGCCACCAGCACCGTTTTCCGTTCGTCGTCGGGCCGACGCAGCCGCGCCAGGCAGGTCGCCAGGAAGCGCGCCGCGAAATCCTTGAACGCCGCGGTGGGACCATGGAACAGTTCCAGCAGGTAGCTCTCGCCCTCCGCGCTCGGCGGCAACGCCACAATCGGACACGGCAGATCGAGTGCCTCGCGGCAAATCGCACCCAGCTGCGGCACCAGACTGCTGCCGGCGAAGAACGGCGCCAGCAGACGCTCGGCAATTGCCGGCAAGGTCGTCAGACCGTCGAAATCGGCCACCTTGACGCTTGGCCGGCGCTCCGGCACATACAGGCCGCCGTCGGCCGCAAGACCCGCGGAGAGCGCGGCGTCGAGGGTTACCGGCCATTCCTGGCGCAGATCACGGGTGCTGAAGTAGCGCATGGATTTCCCCGATGAAACAGTGGAAGTCGTTGAATTCGAGCGGCGCGCGCGCGTGCGGTCACGGTCCGTATCTGGATCGCCGAGTTGCACTCGGCGCCTTTTGAGTGGCCGCGAAAATCAACAGCGCCGACTGCAAGTCGGCGATCCGGAAAGCTATCGGCATCGTCGAACCCCGTGGCGCCCTCGATCCTGCTCTTCAGGCACGGCTGACCACTTGCGCTCCCGCGTTGGCTACCGCGCTGACAATGATATCGCTGGCCAGCCCGGCCTCGGCGAAGGCGTTGGCCATGGCAAGACCGGCGTCAGCCGCGGCACCGCGATCCTCGAACCAGGCGAACACGCTGGGTCCGGCGCCGGAGATCGACGCGCCGAGCGCGCCGGCGTCCAGCGCAGCCTGCTTGACTGCGGCGAAGCCCGGGATCAGTGCGGCGCGCCGCGGTTCGATCAGCACATCGCGCAATCCACGCCTGATCAAGCTGAAATCCGCGGTGAAGCAGCCCGCCAGCACCAGCGCCAGACCTTCGCTCTGGGAGACAAACTCACCCAGCGCATAGACACCGCGCAGGGCCTCGCGCGCCTTGCGCGTCTCCAGCACGAAATGCGGATGCACCAGCACCGCGATCAGCCCCGGCGGCACCGGGATCGGCACCAGCCGGTCGACTGTCGCCAACACCAGTCCGCCAAGCAGTTGCGGGCCGACATTGTCGCCGTGCAGGCTGCCGCTGGCGGCGCGCTCGCCTTCCAGCGCATGCGGATACAGTTGCTGCGGCGTCAGCGGCTCGTCCAGCAGCGCGTTCACGGCGGTCAGGGCAGCGGTGGCCGATGCGGCTGATCCACCGAGGCCGGAGCCCAGCGGAATGCCCTTGTCGATCTGAAGCTCGATACCAAAGTCCAGCCCCAGCGCCGCATGCAGCGAAGCCACCGCGCGCGCCGCCGTATTGTTCTCGGGATCGAATGGCAGATCCGTGACCACACCACGGATCGCGGTCACCCGCACCACCGGCTCGTCGATGCGCGTCGCCGTCACCGTGTCGCCAATGCCCTCCAGCGCATGCCCGAGCAAGTCGAATCCGACCGCGACATTGCCGACGCTGGCGGGGGCGAAGGCGGTGGCGCTGCGGGGCGGAGCGGCGTTAGTCGGCATTGACGACTCCGAAAGCGGGGCAGGGGTCATGGGTCAGGGGGGCTGCCTCAAGGCACGCGCAAACATCGTCGTGAATACAGCGACCGCGCGTAGCGACCGGCCTGAGCCACACGACAGCGGTCGTCAGTGCTCCGAGCTTGGTCCCCTGCCCCCTGCCCCCTGCCCCGTTGCTCCAGCGATTCACAACGCCGCCCCCAGCCCCGACGCCACCCGCAGCAGGTCGGCAAACACGCCGGCCGCGGT
This sequence comes from Rhodanobacteraceae bacterium, assembly GCA_016717705.1. Classification (GTDB taxonomy): domain Bacteria; phylum Pseudomonadota; class Gammaproteobacteria; order Xanthomonadales; family SZUA-5; genus JADKFD01. The sequence goes on from JADKFD010000024.1 coordinate 55,091, forward strand.
GACATCCGGACCGGCGCCCGGCCCACGCACGATCAGCGGGTTGTTGCGGTAGCGCGTGGTGGCGAAGGACACGATGTTGTCGGTCAGCGAGATGTGCGCAAAGGGATGGAAGGCCGGCAGTGCCTTCAACGCAACCTCCGCGCGGCCGTCGGCTTCCAGCACGGCGCAGTAGCGCAGCACCTGATTGGCATCGCGCGCCGCCTCGAAACGCGCCAGCATCGGCGCATCCAGGCAGGACAGGCCCTGCAGGAAGCCGTCCACGCTGGCGTCGGCCAGTTCGGCGGGCACCAGGCTCTCGACATGCACCTGGTCGACCGAAAGATCCAGGCCCATTTCGCGGCCGAGAATCACCAACTTGCGTGCGACATCGAGGCCCGACAGGTCATCGCGCGGATCGGGCTCGGTGTAGCCGGCGGCCTTGGCCTGGCGCACCAGCTCGGAAAATGGCGCCTGGCCATCGAAGCGGTTGAAGAGATAGGCCAGGGTGCCCGAGAAGATGCCCTCGATACGCTCGATGCGATCGCCGGTGTCGATCAGGTCGCGCAGCGTACCAATGACCGGCAAACCGGCGCCTACCGTGGCTTCGTAGCGCCAGCGCGCGCGACCGCTCTTCGCCGCCGCCTGCACGGCGCGGTAGCGTTCCAGCGGACCACCACCGGCCTGCTTGTTCGGCGTCAGCACGTGGATGCCGGCCGCCAGCCACTTCGGGTAATGGTCGGCCACGGCGGAATTGGCCGAGCAGTCGATGATCACCGCGTGCGGCAGATGTTCGGCGTGTACATGGCGCGCAAACGCATCCAGGTCGCAGGGGATGCCGTTGGTTGCCAGCAGTTCACGCCAGTGCGGCAGGTCGACCTGCTGTTCGTCGAGCAGCATCTGCTTGCTGGTCGCGATCGCGCGCACGCGCAAGTCCAGATGGGTTTCGCGGTGCAGCCGACCGCGCGCCTCGGCGATCTGCTGCACCAGCGCCTGACCGACCTGGCCCGGGCCGATGATGCCGATCGACAGGGTCTGCGCCGACAGATAGAAGCCGGCGTGCACCGCGCGCAATGCCCGCGTGGCCTCGCCCTCGGCAATTGCCACCGAGATATTGCGCTCGGATGAGCCCTGGGCGATCGCCCGCACATTGACCTTGGCGCGCCCGAGCGCATTGAACAGTCGCGCGCAGATGCCTGGCGTGCCCGCCATGCCCTCGCCAACCACCGCGAGCACGCTGATGCCGCGCTCGGACATCACCCGCTGGATCTGGCCGCGCGCGATCTCGCGAGCGAAGGAATCGGCCAGCACTTCGCGTGCGCGATCGGCGTCGTCGGCCTTGATCACGCAGCAGATCGAGTGTTCGGACGAGCCCTGCGAGATCATCGTCACCGAGATTTTCGCATCGCGCAGCGCGGCGAACACGCGCTCGGCAGTGCCATGCACGCCGATCATGCCGGCGCCCTCGATGGTGACGATGGCCATGCCGCCAATCGTCGTGATGCCCTTGATCGGCGGTTCGTCGCCGCCCTCGGCATCGATGCGCGTGCCTGGATGGTCGGGATTGAAGGTGTTGCGGATGAATACCGGAATGCCCTTGGCGGTCGCCGGCGCCATCGTCTGCGGATGAATCACCTTGGCGCCGAAATAGGCCAGCTCGAAGGCTTCCTCGTAGGACACGTGGTTGAGCACGATGGCCTCGGGCACGCGCCGCGGATCGGCCGAAAGCACGCCGTCGACATCGGTCCAGATGTGAATCTCGGCGGCATCGAAGAGCGCGCCGAAGATGCTCGCGGAGTAGTCGCTGCCATTGCGGCCGAGCGTGGTGATGCGCTCATCGGACAGGCGCCGGGCGATGAAGCCGGTGACCACATAGCGCTGTGCCGGGCGCGCGCGGCGCAGCTCCGCCAGACGCTTCTCGCTGGGCAGCCATTCGACCGCCACATGCAGCTCGGTCGGCGTCACCCGCAGCACTTCGCGGGCGTCGAGGAATTCGGCGCCATGGCCGAGCGCGCGGAAATGCGCCGCCAGCATCTGCGCCGACCACACCTCGCCTAGTCCCGAGGCCAGTTCGACGATCTCGGCCGGCACGGTGCCGAGCAATTCGACGCTGCGCAAGAGATGCGACAGGTCGGAGAAGCTGACGTCGAGTGCCTGGCCAAAGGCACTGGCCTGCTCGCCGAGCAATTCGGCCGCGGTGTCCAGATGGCGTTGCTTGAGCGCGGCCAGATCGATCGACCAGTCGCCGCTCTTCGCAGCGGCTTTCTCGGTCAGGCCGATCAACGCGTCGGTGACGCCCTGCATGGCCGACACGACGACGACTTGCGCCTCGTCCTGACGCCCGACCATCAGTCGGGCAACCGCTTGATACCGGGCAGCGTTGGCAACGCTGGACCCGCCAAACTTGTGGGCGATCCACCGCATCGGTGTTTGTCCTCTTTCCTTGTAGGTCACGTTGGCCCGCAGGGACTACGTGACGATTGCGTCCTCTCGCCCTTGCCGGCCGCAGCACGGCCGACGCGCACCCTCCCCGGGCGCTACGAACCTGCGACAGTGCCAGAGTCGCACCCGAGGAATCAATCGTCGGAATGTCGTAGACGCGCTGCAATCGAATGCGCAGGGACTCTTTGGTACACCTTCTGCGAATCGCAGAAGGTGTACCAAAGAGTCCCTGTAGATACAGCGGATGCATCGGGATGGGGTCTGTGACAAGCTCGTGGACGCCCCGCAAGTGGAGACAGCCATGGTCGATCCCGCGAAAATCGCCAAGATCCTCGATCGATTGCATAAGCTGGGTTCGATCCGGCGCGCTCCGGAAGTGCATGATCTGCCAGGCGAATTCGATGGCTGGTTCGATGGCGGTGCGTTTCGCAGCGTCACCGGCGCCACCCACTATGTGTTTGCCGACGGTTCTGCGGCGAACGTCGGCGTAGTTCCCTGGCTGTCGGTGTCGATCCGGCTCGCCGATGGCACCGAGGTCAGCGTCTTGGAACGCCAGCGCCAGGCCGCCGCGCAGGTCTGCGCCGGCTGCGGCGGGCAGCTCGATCCCACCCTCACCCATCAGGTCATCAAGGGCAAGCCCTTCCATATCGGCTGCGCGCCCTGAGCGTCCCCGGTGAACGCGCCGACGCGCTTGCACCGGGCCACCACCGCGGGCTCTGCCAGGCCGGTGTAGCGCCAAGCGATGCATCGACAGGGCGGCGGCAAAAGCGCGCACAATTCCGCTGCGCACTTTCGCGCAGGCAAGCGCGGCTTGGGTATCGGATGACTGGCTTTCGCGCCTGCTGCTGGTGCCGCATCGCGGAAACTCCAGCGGTCCCGTCGACCCAGGCTGCACACAGGGAGACCGTCACGATGAACATTCGCACATCGCTCACGCTGCTGATTGCACTCGGTCTGGCGCAACCTGCATTCGCCCAGCTCAAGCCCTATGTCGACTACGACTACGCCAGCTCGGTCTCCAGCGTGTCCACCGTCAAGGTGCACGCCAACATGATCGATTACTACCTGGAAGGGATCCGCGGCACCTGGGTGGCCTCCAACGAAGAGATGAAGAAGCTCGGCCAGATCGAGGACTACGCGGTCTATGTCAGTGATCTGCCGCTGAGCGGCGACTTCAATGTCGTCCTGGTGGTCAAGTTCAAGAGTGGTGCCGATCTTGAGCCCAACAAGGGAAAATACGACGCCTTCATGAAGGCCTGGGGCGAAGCCAATGAGAAGAAGACCCAGGAGACGGTGAAGACCTACCCGAACATCCGCGAAATCACCGGCGAATATCGCTTGCGCGAGATCACGTTCAAGTAGTCGATCTTTGCCTGGGCCGGTGTCGGCCGGCGTATCGCGCAGCGGTTCACCGACGGGACTTGCCGCTTCACTTCCCGGTGTGCGCGCTCTCGCGCGCATACCGGGCTACCGTCCTTGTATGCAGCTACTGTTTGGTTGCGACGATGACCTGGAAGTTGCCGAAGAAACAGGTGCTCCGGGTGCAGCTGAAGCCACCGAGGCTCTCGATGTAGTGGAGCGGATCGTGGCTGTCCCACAGCGCCAGGCCGAGCGGCTCGAAGACCTTGAAATAGGTCCAGCTGAGGACACGCAGGAACCATGAGTCCGGCCGGTGGAACTCGGCGAGCAACAGCTTGCCGCCCGGCGCAACCGTGCGCGCAGCTTCCTTCAGCGCTTCGCCCTTCAGATCGTGCGGCAGTTCGTGCAGCAGGAAGAAGATGACGTTGGCGGCCACGCTGCCATCGGAATGGCGCATCGCCGTGGCATTGGCCTCGCTGAATTCGACCTTGCGCGCCAGGTCGCCCAGCTTGCCGCGGGCGTGCGTCAGTTCGTTCTTGATCAGGTCGATCAGATGCACACGCCGCGCGCCGGACGCGACCGCGGCACCGACCACCCGCGGAATCACATTGCCGAAAGCGCAGGACGTGATCAGCACCTCGCGATCGCGCAGGTTCAGCGTCTGCAGCTCGGCGACGATCTTCGACACCAGGCGGTCGTACTGGAACAGCAGGATGGCCGAGATGATGGGTTGAAAATCGACCATCTTGATCAGGCGCATGTCCGAATAAATCGGATAGACATGTTCGCTGGCGCCCCGCTCGCCGAAACCCAATCCGCGCGCGATCAGCGCGCCACGGGTCACGGTGAAGAAGAACAAGGCGGTACAGACCAGACCCGTGAAGACCACGAGAAAACTGCTCGTCATCCAGCTGTTCATTGCGTTTCCCTTCCCGATTTGCGCACCGGGATTCCGGTGAGACTGCGGCGGCGTTCGATGCCGATCTTTGCATTCGCTTCGATGTCGGCATCACCCTAACAACCGCGACCCGCAGCGCTGTTGACCACCATCAACGTCTGACCATGCGCAAAGCTGGCACGCGGGAGCGGCGGACGGAGTAGCTGCGCTCCCGCGGGGCGTCCGTCCCGGCGGCCGCTCCTGGGCCCATGTGGAAGGTTCAGAGGCAGAAGCGGCGGCCGCGACGGCCGCCCTCCAAAGGCGCGCAGACCCGCAAGCTGGGGATGTTCTGGACGACCCCCTTCACTGCCCGGGGCGCTACGCAACCCACTCGGTGTGCGCGCCGTAACCGCCAACGACGCCCTTGCTCACCACGGCCACCGCGTCGTGCGGATGCAGGCTTTCCTGATGCACCGCGCGCGCCCAGAAATCGGCGATGCGGGCGTCATTTGCCAATGCGCTGCGCACGCGGCGGCCGGCGTCTTCGCAGAACATCAGATTGCTTCCGTTCAAACGCGCGAAAGCCTGTTCATCCTCGCGCTTGACTGCGGTCTGCACCGGCGTCTGCAGCGCCTGTTCCAGAAGGTCGATGAAATGGACGATCGGGAAGTCCTGGAAACTCGGCAGCAAGCGGGCGCGCAACTGCAGCAGACTGCGCTGGCTGTGCGGCGTGGCCATGATGCCCTGCTCGCTGCCCAGCCATGCGAGAACCTGCTCATGGTCGAGCGCCCGGTCAGCCGGAAAGTCCTTGCGGAACTGTTCCTGGATCAGCTGCCGCGCCAGTGCAGCCGAGCACGGACAGGTACTCGAATAGATCACCTCGGTGGCGAGTTCCAGGGAGAAATGACCACGCTCGTGCAGCCCGGAGATCACCACCGGGTAGCGCCGCCAGCCTTGCTTGTCGCTGACCAGCGCGCGGCGCCGGACCATGTGGTCGAAGCTGATGCGCACCCAGGCACGATCGCTCAGCTCGGCATGCGAATCGAGAAACTCGCGCAGCAGACCATGCACCGAACGCGGCGTCAGCGTCTCTGCCGACAGGTGTTGGTCGACATGCAGATACAGACGCGACATGTGGATACCGCGCGCCTGCGGTTGATTCAAGTTGACGTAGGCGCTGACCCTGGCCGGCGCCTGCAGCACACGCCCGTCGGCGCCGGAGATTGACACCGGCACCTCGATCGCATCCATGCCGACCCAATCGAGCTGCCCGGCATGATCCGCGGCAAGTTCCTTGGCGATGTCGGGCATGACCCGACTGGTGGCTTCTTTGCGCAAGATTCGATGGCTCCGGAGTCTGGGCGCGAGGCGCCTGCGAATTGGGCAATTCTAGGTGGCGATGCATGCGCGGCGTGTCAAGAGTAACCGACAGCGTTGGTGCAAGGCGTCGGGGCAAGCGCGGTGCTGCTCAGAAGAGGCTCAATTGCCCCGCCCGCGGCGGACGGCCCGCGTGTTCGCGCTCTCCGGGAAAATCGGCCAGCGCCGGCAATTGCGGCAACCGCCGGCGCAACCGTTGAAGCATCCGCCGAGCCAGATCTGGAGCCTCGCGGTCATCCGGCGTATGCGCGAAAAATACGGTTCAAGGCCGCTGTTGCACCAGCCGACCAAGGTCTCGACCCACACATCGAGATAGTCCTCGGCTGCCTCGGCCTGGTTCTGCCCGACGAATCGCACCAGTGGCCGCGAGCCGACTGCGGAGGTGCGCAGCGGCAGCGTTGGCTTGCGTTCCTGCGCCTGCAGCGTGCTGCGATCGTGCGCCGCGCCGGCGTGGACGCAACGCGTGTCGAACAGACAGCGATCCACGGCGCGCTCGCGCAGCACCTCGTGCAAAGCCGCTTCGTTGGCACCCTGGTCGAAATAGTCGGGATGGCGCACTTCAACGGCGTACTGGAACTGCGTCGGCAGATCGCGCAGGTAAGCGCGCAGCTGTTCCAGATGTGCAGCGCCAAAGCGCGGCCCGAGTTGCAGCATGAACGGACCCAGGCGCTCGCCGAGCGGCGCCATCAGCTTGAGGAAAGCATGCGTATCGGCGCGCGCATTGCGCAACATCGCGCGGTGCGTGATGTCGCTGGGAAACTTGAAGCAGAAGCGGAAATGCTCCGGCGTCTCATCGCGCCAGCGCGCCACCGCCGCACTGCTGGGCAGCGCATAGAAGGTCGAATTGCCCTCGACCGTGGCAAACACCTGCGCGTACTGCGCCAGATAGTCCTTGCGCTCGGCGCCGCGCGTGAACAAACGCCCACGCCAGTCTGCGCAGGCCCACACCGGACAACCGATTCGCAGTAACGGGTTCATCGGGCGATGTTACGCCGACGCGAGGCAAGCGGCACGGGGCTCGGGCTCGGGCTCGGGCTCGGGAATCGGGAATCGGGCTCGGGAATCGGGAATCGGAATGGGATCCAGGAATCAGGAATCAGGAAGGCCCGCGCGCAATGCGGGCAGTTGGAGTGCCGCGCCTGCGGCCCCGCTCTTGATGTCCTGCGGCGGGACGACGCCAGAGCGACCCGCCAGGAGCATGGCAGCATGGTCCGCAACCGTTCGCAGCACGACGCTGCTGCTACTCTCCGTCTCCTTCGCCGCTACACATTGCATTCGAACCAGGATGGCCGGAACCCGCTACCGCGCGCCGCAGGCGCCTTCGACCGCGCTGATCACGCGCGCCGGCTACGAGCGCCTGCGCGATGAACTCGACGATCTGTGGCGCATACGCCGCCCCGAGGTGGTGGTCGCGCTGTCGGCCGCCGCCGCCGAGGGCGATCGCTCGGAGAACGCGGAATACACCTATCGCAAGCGCCAATTGGGCGAAATCGACCGGCGCGTGCGTTACCTCACCAAGCGACTGGACCACATCAAGGTGGTCGACACGGCGCCTACCGACTTGAGCGCGGTGTACTTTGGCGCCTGGGTATGGTTCGAGGCGGTCGACGACGAACGCGAACACCGCGTGCGCATCGTCGGTCCGGACGAAACCGACGCCACGCTGGGCTGGATCAGCATCGACTCGCCGCTCGCCCGCGCGGCGCTGAAAAAGCGCGTCGACGACGAGTTCGACGCCGATTTGCCGACCGGGCGCATCCGCTTCCTGATCGTCGCGGTCAGCTATGACGGGCCGGTGTAGGAGCGGTGAGTGGTGAGTGGAACGCGCGGCTGCGCCGCGCTCAGTGGTGAGTAGCAAGTCGCAAGATCGTCGAGCGCGCCGCTCACCGCTTCTGCCACTTACCACTTGCCACTCACTACTAACTCAACTTGCGGTGTATACGGCGCGCCAACGCCGCATCCCCCTGCTGCACCGCACCACATCCGCTCCTTGGCGCGACTTAGGTCAAAGCGTAGTGTCGGAAAGGTCTTCATTATCGATTGCGGCAGGTCCGGGATCGTTGATCGCGGGCCATCACGATCACCATCAGGCCGTGCCGGTTGCGCCCATCTGGAGCGACAGCCACGGTCACCAGCCAGGGAGACCCGCTCATGCCCGCCTATACCACCGCCCAAATCCGCAACGTTGCCCTCGTGGGCCACGCCGGCGCCGGCAAGACTTCATTGTTCGAAGCCCTGCTCTACGCCGGCGGCGCCATCACCACGCAGGGCTCGGTCGAGCGCGGCAACACGGTGTCGGACTACGACCCGATGGAACGCGAGCGACAACATTCCATCGGCTCATCGATTGCCTCGATCGACCACGCCGGCATCCACGTCAACTTGATCGACACGCCGGGATACCCGGATTTTCGCGGCAAGACGCTGTCGGCGCTGGCCGCCATCGAAACCTGCGCCATCGTGGTCAATGCCGACAACGGCATCGAGCATTCGACTTCGCGCATGATGGAATACGCCAAGGCGCGCCGTCTTTGCCGCCTGCTGATCGTCAACAAGATGGATCACGAGGATAACGACCTCGAAATGCTGGTCGAGCAGTTGCGCGAGACCTTCGGCAACGAGTGCCTGCCGATCAACTTGCCGGCGAAGGGGCGTTCGGCGGTGGTCAACTGCTTCGCCAATCCGAGCGGCGAATCCGACTTCTCCAGCGTCGCCGATGCGCACCAGCGGATCATCGATCAGGTGGTCGAGATCAACGAAGACGTCATGGGCCACTACCTGGAGGAAGGCGAGGAAGGCCTGTCCGGCCAGGAATTGCACGACGCCTTCGAACAGTGCCTGCGCGAAGGTCATCTGGTGCCGATCTGCTTCGTGTCCGCGCGCAGCGGTGCTGGCGTCAAGGAGTTGCTCGATCTCTTCGAAACGCTGATGCCCAATCCGGCGGAAGCCAATCCGCCGCTGTTTACCAAGGGCAGCGGCGCAGATGCCGAACCCTTCCGCACCGAGCCAGACGCCGGCAAGCACTTCGTCGCCGACGTTTTCAAGATCATCAACGATCCCTTCGTCGGCAAGCTCAGTGTGTTCCGCATCTATCAGGGCACGGTGCGCAAGGACACCCAGTTGTTCATCGACGATGGCAAGAAACCGTTCAAGGTCGGCCATCTGTTCAAGCTCAAGGGCAAGGACCATGTCGAGATCGACGCCGCCATTCCCGGCGATATCGCCGCGGTGGCCAAGATCGAAGAGATCCATTTCGACGCGGTGCTGCACGACAGCCACGACGAGGATGAAATCCGCCTCAAACCGATCAATTTCCCGCAGCCGATGTTTGGCCTCGCCATCGAGCCGGCCACGCGCGGTCAGGAACAGAAGCTCGCCAACGCTCTCGGGCGGCTGTCCGAGGAAGACCCGTGCTTCCGCATCGAGCATCACAAGGAACTCAACGAGACCGTGATCCGCGGCCTCGGCGAACTGCACCTGCGGGTGATGCTCGAGCGCATGAAGGAGCGCTATGGCGTCGAAGTGATCACCCGTCCGCCGCGCATTGCCTATCGCGAGACCATTTCCGCGAATGCCGATGGCCATCATCGCCACAAGAAGCAGACCGGCGGCGCCGGCCAATTCGGCGAGGTCTATTTGCGCGTCGAACCGCTGTCACGCGGCGCCGGCTTCGAGTTTGTCGACGAGGTCAAGGGCGGCACCATCCCGGGCCAGTTCCTGCCGGCGATCGAGAAAGGCGTGCGCATGGCGCTTGAGCAAGGCGCCGTTGCCGGCTACCAGATCCACGATGTGCGCGTGATCGTCTACGACGGCAAGTACCACCCGGTCGATTCCAAGGAAGTCGCCTTCGTCAGCGCTGGCAAGAAGGCCTTCATGGACGCCGTGTCCAAGGCGCGGCCGATGGTGCTGGAGCCGATCGTCAATCTCGACGTCACCGTGCCCACTGAACATATGGGCGACATTACCAGCGGCCTGGCCACCAAGCGCGCGCGCATCAACGGCACCGACTCCGCACGCGGCAACGAACTGATCATCAAGGCGCAGGTGCCGCTGGCCGAGATCAGCGAATACAGCAACGAACTCAAGGCAGTCACCGCCGGCCGCGGCCGCTACAGCATCGAACTCAGCCACTACGAGGCGGTGCCGGGCAATGTGCAGAAGCAACTGGTGGATGCGTACAAGCCGAAGCACGAAGAAGACTGAATGGTGCGAGCGGCTGCGTCGCCCGAAGAGCCAGTGAGTGGTAAATGGTAAGTGGTGAGTGGCAGAAGCCTGCGAGTACGGGGCTTTTTGCCACTCACCACTCACAGGTCTTCAAACCGCTGTCATCTCGCTTGCGCCCGGCGCTTCTCGCTGCGGGCGCGATTCAAAGCCTTCAAGGCTAGTCTGGACACACGAAACCGGGCGCTCGCGAGCTTCTGCCACTTACCACTCACCACTCACCACTTACCGCTTTTCAAACCGCCGTCATCCCGCCATCCACGGTCATCGCATGGCCGGTCATGAATCCGGCCTCGGTGGAACACATCCACAACACCGCGCCGGCGATTTCACCGACTTCGCCGATGCGGCCGATCGGGTGCAGGCGACGGATGCCCTGTTCGTCGGCCAGCCCCTGCGCCACCACGCGCTCATACATCGCGGTGCGGATCACGCCGGGGCAGACCGCGTTGATGCGGATGCCGATGCGGCCATATTCGGCCGCTGCGCTCTTGGTCAGACCGATCACGGCGTGCTTGCTGGCGCCATAGATCGCGTGCTTGGGGGCGCCGACCAGACCCGCGACCGACGCCGTGTTGATGATCACGCCGCGCTTTTGCGCCTGCATGACCTGGATCTCGGCGCGCATGCAGGCCCAGACGCCCTTGACGTTGATCGCCATCATGCGGTCGAACAGGGCCTCGTCCGAGTCTCCGAGGCGCGCGTGTTCCTCTTCGATACCGGCGTTGTTGAAGGCGAAATCGAGCGCACCGAAGGTCTGTACGGTCTGTTCGACCAGCGCCTGAACTTCGGCGGTGCGGGTGACGTCGCAGCGGATGAAGACGGCGCGCCCGCCGCCCGCGTTGATGTCCGCGGCCACCGCGGCGCCGCTATCGGCGATGTCGGCGACGACTACATTGGCCCCGGCGTGCGCAAATGCCAGTGCGGTGGCACTGCCGATGCCACCGGCAGCGCCGGTGATCAGGGCGGTGCGCCCGGCAAAGTCGTACTTGGTCATGTGTTGCGTCCTGGGCCCGGGAAACGGCCGATGCTGTGGCAAGGCCGGTTGAACGCGCAAGTCGGGTGGCCGCCGGGACGGCGGCCCAACAAATGCGCTGGGGGCGGCGCCATCTGGAGTGCGCCAGCTTGCTGGCGCTTTGGATGCCATTCGCTTGGGGCAACGGCGATCCAAAGCGGTGGCAAGCCACCGCACTCCAAATAGCCGCGCACGCCAGCGAAGCCATGCCAGAATCCGCCGCCCTCCCAGCTTGTCCCGACCCTCCATGACTGCTGCCGCCCGTACCAATCCCAACAGCACCGGGCGCGTGCTGTTTGCCAGCCTGATCGGCACCACCATCGAGTTCTTCGATTTCTACATCTACGCCACCGCGGCGGTGCTGGTGTTCCCCAAGCTGTTCTTTCCGGCCGGCGATCCGACCACGGCGATGCTGCAGTCACTGGCGACTTTTGCGCTGGCCTTCTTCGCGCGGCCGCTGGGCTCGGCGCTGTTCGGTCACTTTGGCGATCGCGTCGGCCGCAAGGCGACGCTGGTCGCGGCATTGCTGACCATGGGCCTGTCGACCGTGTTCATCGGATTGCTGCCGACCTACGCAAGCATCGGCGTGGCCGCACCGCTGCTGCTGGCCTTGTGCCGGTTCGGCCAGGGCCTGGGCCTGGGTGGCGAATGGGGTGGCGCAGTGCTGCTGGCCACCGAAAACGCGCCGCCGGGCAAGCGCGCCTGGTTTGGCATGTTCCCGCAACTGGGTGCACCGATCGGCTTCATCTGCTCCACCGGCATCTTCCTGATCCTCGGCGCCACCCTTACCGAGGAGCAGTTGTTTGCCTGGGGCTGGCGCATTCCGTTCATCGCCAGCGCGCTGCTGGTCTGGGTCGGCCTGTACGTGCGCCTGCGCATCGAGGAGACGCCGGACTTCCAGAAGCTGGCCGCGCACGACCGCGTCGCGCTGCCGATCGTTGCGGTAATTACGCGTTATCCGAAGGCCCTGATTCTCGGCACCGTCGCCGCGCTGGCGACCTTCGTGCTGTTCTATCTGATGACCGTGTTCACGCTGAGCTGGGGCACCTCGGCGCTCGGCTACACGCGGCAGGAGTTTCTGGTCTTGCAGCTGATCGGCGTGCTGTTCTTCGCGGCGACCATCCCGCTGTCGGCGTGGATTGCCGATCGCCACGGACGGCGGCGCATGCTGATCTTCGCCAGCGTCGCCATCGCCGTGTTCGGCGCCGCCTTCGCGCCCTGGTTCGGCTCCGGTTCGGCGCTGGGAGTGCTCGCCTTCCTCGCCGTGGGGCTGGGATTGATGGGACTGACCTATGGGCCGCTCGGCACCGCGCTGGCCGAGCTTTACCCGACTGCAGTGCGCTACACCGGCGCCTCGATGAGCTTCAACCTGGCAGGCATCTTCGGCGCCTCACTGGCCCCGTATCTGGCGACCTGGCTGGCGGCGAACCATGGCTTGCAGGCGGTTGGCTGGTACCTGAGCGGCGCGGCGGTGCTCAGTGCGCTGGCTTTGCTGGCGGTGGGCGGCGAGCAGGAATAGCTCGAGGCAGAAGCATCGCGCGCGAGCGCGCTCCTACAAATTCGATGGAAGTCCACGCAGGATTTGTAGGAGCGCGCTTGCGCGCGATGACTTTTCGCCACCATCTGGCACGCCTACTGCCCCGCCCCTACCCCCGGCACGCAACTCGGATTGTCGTACAGGGCGCCCAGAAACGCGGTCTTGCCGGCGACTCCACCTTCCCGGCGCTCCTGGTAGGCGGTCTTGCATTGCAGCGGGCAGCAATTGCGACCGCCTTTCCAGGGTTCGCTTGCGGCGCAGGTCGGCATCTGGCTCATGCACGAGTCGGGATTGGCGTCCGGCGCGGCGATGCACTGATTCCAGGTGTCCTCGCAGCGATGGAGCAGCGCCCGCGGCGTGTCCGGATCGTTCAGATAGGACACCATTCCCGCGCGCATCTGCACCAGTTTGCCGTCGGTGGTCGCGACGTATTCGACGATCTCGTCGGCAAAGGTCGGCAGACACAGGTGCACCGCCTGTCGCTCATCGCGGCCCCAGCGGGCGCCCGCGCGCGAACCGGCGCGTGCGTACTCGGCAAGCGCATCCTGGGTGCTCGCCCGCTGGACGCCGGACATCGCCGCCAGGGTCTTCCTGTCGAGACTCTTGATATCCAGGCGCGCGCCCATTTCGCTGGCGCATAGCGGCCGGATGTCGGTGATATCAGGCAACGGAGGCGGCTCGATGGTGATCTGCCGCATGTCCCTGGGCTCGGCGCAGGGCTTGTCGCTGAAGGTGACAGTCCCGCCGTCGCGCGTGCATTTGTAAATGACGTCTTCGGCCGCAGCCAGCCGCGACCCGATGCTCAACGCCAGCAAAAGCCAACCGCAAATCCTGATCATCGACGCTACTCAAAAAGTCACGGGTCGGTCCTGAGTCTAGCTGGCTCGCAGGCAAACAAAGCCCACAGCGTGCGTTCTGTCCTTGGTAGCCCGGTGTACGCGGCTCCATCGCGTTCACCGGGTGCTTGCCGCGGGCCACAGCCGGTGAATCGCTTCGCGATACACCGGCCTACCAAAGCCCGGTTGGTTCGGATCGCGTCCAGGCGCTTTTCAACACGCTTCGCCGCCCTCCAGGCGCGCGCCAGCGCCGGTCGGTGTAGCCTACGCGGCCTCACGATTCACGATCCTGGCTACCCATGAGCATGTTGAAGCCCCGCACCCCCGCCGGCACGATGGAACTGTTGCCGCTGGACCAGATCGCGTTCCAGGACATGCTGGACACGATTCGCCGCAACTATGAGCGCTTCGGTTTCCTGCCGGTGGAAACGCCGGTTTTCGAGCTGACCGATGTGCTGCTGACCAAGAGCGGCGGCGAGACTGAGCGTCAGGTGTATTTCGTGCAGTCGACCGGCAGCCTGAAGCAGGGCGATGCGCCGGAACTGGCGCTGCGCTTCGACCTCACCGTGCCGCTGGCGCGCTATGTCGCCGAGCACGAGCATCTGCTGAGCTTTCCCTTCCGCCGCTACCAGATGCAGCGCGTCTACCGCGGCGAGAGCGCCCAGCGCGGCCGTTTCCGCGAGTTCTACCAGTGCGATATCGACATCATCGGCAAGGACGAACTGTCGATCCGCTATGACGCCGAAGTGGTCGCGGTGATCGCCAGCGTGTTCCGCGAACTTGCCGTCGGCCCGTTCACCATCCAGCTGAACAACCGCAAGCTGATGCGCGGCTTCTTCGAGCGCGCCGGCGTGGTCGATGGGGAGCAGCAGATGCTGGTGCTGCGCGAGGTCGACAAGCTCGACAAGCGCGGCGCCGATTACGTGCGGCGCACACTGACCGGTGAGGGCTTTGGCCTGCCGGCCGAGCGCGTCGACGAGATCCTGGCCTTCGTCGCGCTGCGCTCGAACAGCCACAGCGAGGCACTTGAGATGCTGGCCGGCATCGGCGGCGGCAATGCGCAGCTGGATGCGGGCATCGCCGAACTGACCGAAGTGCTGAATCTGGTCAAGGGCTTTGGCGTGCCCGAAGCCAGTTACGCGCTGAACTTCTCGATCGCGCGCGGTCTGGATTACTACACCGGCACCGTCTACGAGACGATCCTGACCGACCATCCGCAGATCGGCAGCGTGTGCTCGGGCGGCCGCTATGACAACCTCGCCAGCCATTACACCAAATCGCGCCTGCCCGGCGTCGGTATCTCGATCGGCGCCACGCGCCTGTATTACCAGTTGCGCGAGGCGGGCCTGATCGGCACGGCAGAAAGCACTGTGACCGTGCTGGTGACGCAGATGGACGCGGCATTGATGCCGACCTATCTGGACATCGCCACGCAGTTGCGCAACGCCGGCATCAACACCGAACTGGTGCTGGATTCGGGCAAACTCGGCAAGCAGCTCAAGTACGCCAGCAAGGCCGGCATCCGCTTTGCCGTGATCGTCGGCGAGAACGAGGTGGCCAAATCGGTGGTGATGGTCAAGGATTTGAGCAAGGAAGAGCAGTTCGAGGTGCCGCGCAGCGAACTGATCAAGGCGCTGCGGGTGGAGATCGAACAGGCCGAAGCGCTGGGCGAACTCAAGCGCCGCGGCGGCAAGGCGGATCGCCCCTCATGAATGCAGCCGCCGCAGCCGTTGCCCCGCGCATGCAGCCGATCGAACTGGATGGCCGTCGCCTGAGCATCCAGGCGGTGCTGGACATCGCCGCCCGCCGCCGTCCGATTCGATTGTCCAAGGCGGCGCTGAAGAAGGTCCAGCTGAGCGCGGATTTCCTGGCGAAGGAACTCAAGCGCGGCGAGCCGATCTACGGCGTCACCACCGGCTTTGGTTCGAATGCCGATCGCTTGCTGGAAAACTCCAGGCGACGCGCGCGGCCCGGCGATGAACTGCCGATCGTGGCCGAACTGCAGCGCAATCTGATCATCAGCCACGCGGTGTGCGTCGGGCAGCCGCTGCCGCTCGATCTGGTGCGGGCGATGCTGGCGATCCGCATCAACACCCTGCTGCAGGGTCACTCCGGCGTGCGCGTCGTCACCCTCGAACGCCTGCGCGATCTGCTCAAGCTGGACCTGATTCCGGTGGTGCCGGAAAAGGGTTCGGTCGGCGCCAGCGGTGATCTGGCCCCGCTGTCGCATCTGGCGCTGGCGGTGATCGGCGAAGGCGAAGTCTTTGAGAACGGCGTGCGCGTTCCGGCCGCTGAGGCGCTCGCGCGCGCCGGCCTGGAACCGCTGGTCCTGTCGTTCAAGGAAGGCCTGGCGCTGAACAACGGCACCGGCCAGATGTTGGCTTCGGCGATCCTGGCCATCGGCCGCCTGCAGGATCTGGTGAAACAGGCCGACATCAATGCCGCGCTGGCGCTGGAGGCTTTCTGCGGCCGCTCGGCGGCATTCGACGAGCGCGTCCATCTGCTGCGCCCGCATCCGGGCCAGATCAGCGCCGCAGACAATGTGCGGCGTTTGATCGACGGCTCGAAACTGGTCGACATTCCCTACCACCGCGTACCGCGTTTCCATCCGTGGAGTCCGCAGGCCTGGACCGGTGCCGACGGCGATCCGCGCACCTTCGACGTGCGCTGGGATTACGTGC
Organism: Rhodanobacteraceae bacterium; assembly: GCA_016717705.1. Taxonomy (GTDB): domain Bacteria; phylum Pseudomonadota; class Gammaproteobacteria; order Xanthomonadales; family SZUA-5; genus JADKFD01. The sequence continues at coordinate 71,412 of JADKFD010000024.1, forward strand.
CCAAGAGCGAGCGCGGCGCGCGATCGCGCTACTACCAGCGCCACCTGCCCTTCCGCGGCGGCAAGAAGGTGCAGCCGCAGGACGCCTATTCGCTGCGCTGCGTGCCGCAGGTGCATGGCGCGGTCAAGGACACGCTGGAGCGCGTGCGCGAGATCGTCGAGATCGAACTCAACTCGGTCACCGACAACCCGTTGATTTTCCCGATGCGGAAAACGGCGAGGACAGCGTGGTGTCGGCCGGCAACTTCCACGGCATGCCGATCGCGCTGGCTTTGACGCAGCTGAAGTGCTGCATTCCGGTGCTGGCCTCGATCAGCGAGCGCCGCCTGGCGAAGCTGGTCGATCCGGCCACCAACGACGGCCTGCCGCCATTTCTGATCGGCAACGAGGACGGCACCGATTCGGGACACATGATCGTGCAGTACACCGCCGCCGCGCTGGTCAACGAACTGGCCACCAAGGCGCACCCGGCGACCGTCTATTCGATCCCGACCAGCGCCAATGCCGAAGACCACGTGTCGATGGGCACCACCGAGGCACGCCACGTGCTGGAAATGCTCGGCGACCTGGAAAAGGTGCTGGCGCTGGAACTGCTGGTCGGCACCCAGGCGCTGGAATTTCGGCTGCAGATCCTGTCGGCCAGCTACACCCTCGCGCCAACCTCGGCGTACAGGCGCTGCGCTCCAAGCTGCGCAATCTGTCGCAGGTCAGCAGCGACGAAAGTCCGGCGCTGGCTGAAGACGTCAAGCGCCTGCAGGCCGATCTCAAACACCTGAAGGACATGCGTCCGGCGGCGCCGATCAGCGTCGTTCTGGAACTGGTACGCAGTCGCGGCATCGAGTTCCTCGCGCGCGATCGCCTGCTGTCGCCGGACATCGAGAAGGCGATTGCCATGGTCGAGTCGAGCGAGGTGGTGCGTGCGGTAGAGGCCGCGCTTGGGGAGCCTTTGTTGTGGGTCCGCGGCGGCGGTTACCCAATGATCGGTGACGGCGGCGCCGGACCGCCAATCGCGTCACATTGGTTATCCTGCGCCATCACATCGTGACGCTCAAGGACACCAACGCATGTCGCCAATGAAACTTCTGCCGCTGCTGTTGCTGCTGACAGGCTCTGCCCAGGCGCAGTGCTGCTTTGCGGCGACGCTGCCGTCCACGAGGCGAGGCTTGCTTAGCCCAGCGGGCGATTCAGGTACCCGCCGAGTCGGCCAGGCCCCATCCCCCCCCCCGCTTGCCCGCTCCAATGCGACCTCACAATGACGACCTCGGGGGTTCCTCGGGGCGTGGCCCTTTCCCACCTCTCTCGCGCGGCCGGCTCGTTCGCGCCAACGGCGAGTGGGCAACTGGGAACGCAGCTGGACGGGACAACCGGTGAAGCCCTGCTCAGCCTGTCGCCCTGCGCTGCGGTCTACCCGGCAAACCCGGTCACTTGCGTGTCGGCGGTGAGCGCCACCCCATCCGTACAGTGGACCACCGATCCGGCGGGCGGCGGGTGCCAACTGCAGCCCGGCGTCAGCTATTACTTCAACATCACCTTCGGAACGCAGACGGCACCGGGCGGTGGACAGCCGTGGTGCAGCAGCGGTTCGTGCGGCGTCCGATTGGTGTCCACGACGCGCTGATTGGGAAGACGAAGTTCAATCGCGGCGACTGCCATTCAACAACGCATCGTGAACATTCGATGCAGACCTGACGCGCGACTCCACCCGCGTCTGGCTATACTTCGCGCCCGTCTTCCTTGCCCGCCCTGCCCGAATGGCGATGCGCGTTGCGCCTTGCCCGTCCCGGCTGTGCCTTGAGTACTCATGATCGAAAAGCTGCGCAACATCGCCATCATCGCCCACGTCGACCACGGCAAGACCACGCTGGTCGACCAGTTGCTGAAACAGTCCGGAACCTGGGGTGATCGCGCCGTGGTCCCGGATCGGGTCATGGACAGCAACGATCTGGAGAAGGAACGTGGCATCACGATCCTGGCCAAGAACACGGCGATCCGCTGGAACGATTGGCGCATCAATATCGTCGACACGCCCGGACACGCCGACTTCGGCGGCGAAGTCGAGCGCGTGCTGAGCATGGTCGATTCGGTGTTGCTGGTGGTCGACGCCCTCGATGGCCCGATGCCGCAGACGCGCTTCGTGACCCAGAAGGCCTTCCAGCGCGGCCTGAAGCCGATCGTCGTGATCAACAAGATCGACCGCTACGGCGCGCGTCCGGATTGGGTGGTCGACCAGACCTTCGATCTGTTCGATCGCCTCGGCGCCACCGAGGAACAGCTCGATTTCCCGGTGATCTACACCTCGGCGCTGAACGGCTACGCCAGCCTCGATTCGTCGGCCCGCGAGGGCAATATGGATCCGCTGTTCCAGATCATCACCGAGCGCGTGCCGGCGCCGGCGGTGGATCCGGAAGGTCCGTTCCAGATGCAGATCAGCCAGCTGGCCTATTCCAGCTATGTCGGCATCATCGGCATCGGCCGCATCCAGCGCGGCCGCGCGCGCACCAATATGCCGGTGGTTGCCATCGACCGCGAAGGCAAGAAGCGCCAGGGTCGCATCCTGCAGGTGCTCGGCTTCCTCGGCCTCGAGCGCATCGAAGTGCCGGAAGCCAATGCCGGCGACATCATCGCCATCACCGGCGTCGAAGGCATCTCGATCTCCGACACGCTGTGCGCGCCGGACGTGCCCGAGGCATTGCCGACGCTGACCGTCGATGAGCCGACGATCAGCATGTTCTTCTGCGTCAACTCCTCGCCGTTCGCCGGCAAGGATGGCAAGTTCCTGACCAGCCGCCAGATCCGCGACCGCCTCAAGCGCGAACTGATGCACAACGTCGCCATGCGCGTCGAAGATACCGAGGACGCCGACAAGTTCCGCGTCTCGGGCCGTGGCGAACTGCACCTGTCGATCCTGATCGAGACCATGCGTCGCGAAGGCTATGAAATCGCCGTGTCGCGCCCGGAGGTCATCGTCAAGGAGATCGATGGGCAGATGATGGAGCCCTACGAGCTGCTGGTGATCGACCTGGAAGAGCAGTACCAGGGCGGTGTCATGGAGCGCCTGGGCACCCGTCGCGCCGAGATCCGCAACATGGAACCGGACGGCAAGGGCCGCACGCGCCTGGAGTTCATGATCCCGTCGCGCGGCCTGATCGGCTTCCAGACCGAGTTTCGCACGCTGACCGCCGGCACCGGCCTGATGTTCCACACCTTCGAGCATTACGGCCCGCAGGTGAAGGGCGCCATCGCCAAGCGCGTCAACGGCGTGATGATCAGCAATGGCACCGGCTCCTCGCCCGCCTACGCGCAGTACGCCATGCAGGAACGCGGCCGACTGCTGATTCCGGAAGGCGCCGAGATCTACGAGGGCCAGATCGTCGGCATCCACGCCAAGGACAACGACCTCGTCGTCAACGCCCTGCGCGCCAAGCAGCTGACCAACTTCCGCGCCTCCGGCAAGGACGACAACCTGATGCTGACGCCGCCGGTGCGTTTCTCGCTGGAACAGGCGCTGGAGTTCATCGAGGACGACGAACTGGTCGAAGTCACGCCGCACGCGGTGCGCCTGCGCAAGAAGCAGCTGACCGAGAACGATCGCAAGCAGGCGGCGCGCAAGGCGGGCTGAGCAAGAGGGGCACGCGAAACGGGGCACGGGGCACGGGCACAGCCCGGCGTCTCGCTAACTCGCACTTTTCCCGTGCCCCGTGCCCCTTTGCCCCGTGCCCCGCTCCATCACGCCCCCATGACCGATCTCCTCCACGCCTTCGTCCTGCCCGAACTCGGCGTCCGCGGTGCCGCGGTACGTCTGGGTGCGGGCTATCGCGAAGTGCTCAGCCACCAGCCCTACCCGGCCGCGGTCGGTCGCTGGCTCGGCGAAGCGCTCTCGGCGGCGGCCCTGCTGCAGACCGGCATCAAGTTCACCGGCCGACTGTCGCTGCAATTGCAGGGCGGCAGCGCGCTTGAGCTGCTGTATGTCGAATCCACCAGCGAAGGCGATCTGCGCGGCATCGCGCGGGTGGCCGAGCGCCCGGTGGACTGGAACATCGGATTTGGCCAAGCCGTAGAAGGCGCGCTGCTGGCGATCACGCTGGAGCCGTATCAGCGTGGCGATCGCTACCAGGGCATTGTGCCGCTCGCCGGCGACTCGCTGAGCGACGCGCTCGAAGGCTATTTCGCCCAGAGCGAACAATTGCCGACGCGCTTGCTGCTGGCCGGTGACGGTGAACATGCCGCGGGCCTGTTGCTGCAGCGACTGCCTTTCGAAGGCGGCCAGAATCGACCGATCGACCCCGATGGCTGGAACCGGGTCGAACACCTGATGGGCACGATCACGCCCGATGAACTGCTCGGCACGACGAGTGAGCTGCTGGTGCATCGCCTGTTTCACGAGTTTGATCGGATCAACCGCGACCCCTTGCCCCTGCATGTGCGCTGTCGCTGCTCGCGCGACAAGGTGGCAGATGTGTTGCGGCGCATTGGTCGCGACGAGGCGGTTGCCGCTGCCGCCAACATCGGCCACGCCGAAGTCATCTGCGAGTTCTGCGGCAAGGTCTATCGCTTCGACCCGATCGAGATACAGCAGTTGTTCCTGCCGGTACCGGTCGCACCCTTGCCGCCAAGGCCGCAGTAGCGGGCGCGATGACTGTGGGCGCGGGATAAGCGCGCTCCCACAACAGCAAACGCCGCTTGCACCCCGACCAAACGCCCCCATCTCAGTTGATGAACGATCGTAAGTTCCAGCGCCTAGTTGCTGTTTCTGCTATCGTTCTCGCAAACTGAACAGAGAGATCGGCGCACTGTTGGAACCATCCGGCCTGGCGCAGGTCCAAGAGATAAGTAGACGAGGCAGCCCCGATGCCCGCGCACTGCAACACATTCAAGTCAATCGTCACAGCGCTGGCCCTATGCCTGTGCTCTGCGGGCGCGTATGCGCAGAGCGGCGCGACTCCGTTACCGATTCTGGTGCGCGATTCGGCGCAGCCGGCGCCGTGGCCGCAAGCCGTTGATGGCAGTACCTGGGTGCCGGTGTTCATGCTCGGTGATGGCGACGGCCGCGTGCTGGCCAGCCCGTTCTCGGTGGAACCCGCGGGCAGCGTGCTGCTCGGCGTGGCTCAGGTGCGCGGCCGCACGGTCAACGGTGACGACTCGATTTCCATCTCACCTTCCTTGCGCTGGCATCTCGGTGATGACCTGCGCCTCGGCGCGGCCATGACCGTCACCGATTTCGTGCCGTGCCGCAGCTTGGTCCAGTCGCCGATGGCACCCATGCAGGCGGATGCCTGCGAGGACTTCGCCGCGCAGAACAACACTGCTGTGGGCGTGTCGGGTTCGCTCAGCTTCGGCCGGGCGAATTTTTCGATCGGCTACAGCGAGAGCCCTGCCATCTGGGTGTTGCCCGGTGCCATTGGCTCAACCACGGTCGGCGGCCGGCCGGCGCCGGTGTTGCCGATGGCACCGCTATCGGGTGTTGCCAACGAAACCGCGCAAACGCTGACACTCGGTGGTGATCTTTCGCTGTCGGAGCAATCACGCCTGGGTGTCGCCCTGGCGATGTCGCGCTTGCCGCGGCTGGAGAACAGCCCGGACATCGGGCGTGTGCAGTTCAACCTGGCCTACGGCGATTTCAGCGCCGACATGGCCTCGCAGATGATCCGCCAGGGTATCGAAACGGTCAGTCCGTGGTGGGCCAGCATGGACCTTGGCGTCAGCTGGCGCACGCCGTGGTCGGGCATCATTTCAGTGGGTGCGCGCAATCTGTTCAGCACCGGCGACCCGCCGCGCCTGGGTAACTCGCCCGCGGCTACGGTGAACGAGGCCGACGCCTTCAGTCGTACGCCCTACGTGCGCTACGAGCAGGATTTCTGATCCGCATCGGAGCGCCGAGTTGCACTCGGCGCTTTCCGCCACGCGCGACAAGGTACCGGCGCCCGCCGAGTCAATCGTGATCCTGCCGATCGTGCTTCTGCTTGGCGATTGCGCCCGGCTGCTGCGGTCCTGCTTCACTTCCAGCTTGACCCGTTCCTTGCGCGTGACCACACCGTCCGCCTTGGCGCGCGCCTCGACGTTGTCGATGTGCTCCTCGCGCGCTTCCAGGCGATTGGCTTCGCGCTGCGTCAATTCGCCGCTGGCGACGCCCTGCTCGATGCGCGCGTCCTGGTTCTCCTGACGGACGTCCGCACGTGGCGTTTCGTCGCCCGCCATGGCCATGCCGGCCGCGCTGAACAGGACCAGTGCCGCGCCCATCCGAATAACCGAATTCATCGTCGTGTCCTTGGCTGCCGGGACGGAATGCCCCGGTTCGCGATCAACAAACGCCGGCGTTGGCAGGGCGTTGACGGCTGAAATCGGGACACAGTCGACGAATCGCCGTGGCCCCTGCCGCTGGCATACTGCGTCGACCAGAAACCCGAGGCCGACATGACCACACCACGCATCGTTCCCGTCAGCCGCGAGTTCCTCGGCCATCCGGTCGGCCTTTACGTCTGCTTCATGACCGAGATGTGGGAGCGCTTCTCCTTCTACGGCATGAAGGCGCTGCTGTTTCTGTACCTGACCCAGTTTCACCTGTTCAACGACAGCGACGGTTATGTGCTGCTCGGCACCTATGCCGGCCTCGCTTATGCCCTGCCCCTGCTGGGCGGCATGATTGCCGACCGCTGGCTGGGCATGCGCAAGGCGGTGTTGTTCGGCGGCGCGCTGCTGGTGCTCGGACAACTGGGCATGGCCTGGACCGGCGATGCAGCGACCGGGACGGTGGCTGCCGCGACGCGCGATTCGCTGGCGATCCAGGTCATGTACCTGTCGCTGGCCCTGATTGCGGTCGGCGTTGGCTTTCTGAAACCGAACATCTCGACCATTGTCGGCCGTCTGTACGCCGACAACGACCCGCGTCGCGATTCCGGCTTCACCATCTTCTACATGGGCATCAATGTCGGCGCTGCGCTGTCCTCACTGATCGTCGGCTACATCGGCATGAACATCGGTTGGGGTTACGGCTTCGCGCTGTCAGGCTTGATGATGGCCGCGGGCCTGGTGCAGTTCATCTGGGGCCAGAAGCATCTGATGGGTCAGGCCGAGCCGCCGCATCCGACGGCCTTGCGCGATGTGGTCTTCGGCCTGCCGCGCGAGATGCTGATCTATCTGTCGGGCCTGATCACCGTCGTGGCGGTCTGGCTGATCCTGCAGACCAAGATCGATCTTGGCCCGTTGTCGGCACTGGCGGGTGGCCATGAGGTCACCCTGACGGAACTGGTCGCCGTGGCGATGGGACTGGGTCTTGCGGTGTGGTTCGTGCGCTTCCTGTTCAGTGGCATCAGCAGCATCGACCGCGGTCGCATGATCGTGCTGATGGTGCTGATTTCGATCAGTGCGCTGTTCTGGGGCATCTACGAGCAGAGCTACGGCACCTGGGTGGCGTTCGCCGAGCGCGGCATGGACCTGACCACCTTCGGCATTCAATGGAATGCGCCGCAGACGACCTCTTTCGGCGCCATCTTCGTGATCCTGTTCAGCCCGATATTTGCGTGGCTGTGGCCGCGCCTCGACAAGCTCGGTCTCAATCCCAGCCTGTCGGCCAAGTTCGGCTGGGGATTGATCTTCTGCGGCCTCGGCACCGGCCTGCTCGGCATCGGCGCAGGCTATCCGGGCAGCGACGGCCTGGTCAGCATGTGGTGGATGATCGCTGCCTACGCGATTCTGGTGGTCGGCGAGATGGTGTTGTCGCCGATCGGCCTGTCGGCGGTAACCACGCTTTCGGTACCGCGCGTGGTAGGCCTGATGATGGGCGCCTGGTTCCTCGCCTCGGCCTTCGGCGAGATGATCGCTGGGCGCCTGGGCACCTGGGCGTCAATCGATCCCAGAGCCGACGGCAGCTTCGACACCGCCGCAGCGCTGCTGGTCTACGCCGACGTGTTCCAGAAGCTGATGTGGCTCGGCGTCGTCAGCGGCATCGTCATGCTGGTACTGACCCCGTGGATGAAGCGCGCCAGCCAGGGCGCGCGCTGATATCCAGTGCGGGAGACTTGCCGTCCATGAAACTGCTCGGCGTGGCATGGATGGGGACGCTCGCCAGCATGGGCATGCAATTGCTGGCGCTGTTCGCGGCGCTGATGCTGGTGGGCAAGGCGAGCGGCGCCAGCGCCGAGCGCGCGGCCTTCGTCCTGGTGGCAGTCGATCTCCTGATCGCCGTCGGCTGCGTGGTCTGGTTTGCCCAGCGATCCGCCGTGGCCGGCGGGCAGTTGCGCTACGGATGGGTGGCGCTGTTCGGATTCTCGCAACTGGCGCTGCTGGCGCTTGCAGCGTTCATCTCGCTGGTGGCGATGAATCGCTAAGGAAGCGCCAGACGAAATCAGTAG
>JADKFD010000025.1 GCA_016717705.1 Rhodanobacteraceae bacterium
ACTCATCGCCGGCACGCCGCGCATGTGAATGGCGGGAATCAGATAGAACGGCGAGTCGCCGTAGCTCAAGCCGATCGAAGCGAGCACACCGAGGAACAGCGTGTCCGACAGTGGTCGGTAGTGGATGCCGGTCAGCGACACACGCTGATAGTCGGCGTCGGAACCCAGCGCGTCGGCGAAGAAAGCGACTGTTGCATCGAGATAGTTGCCGCTGCTCGGGGTGAACAGGTTGTCCCGATTGTCGTGTGTGAGGCTGGTGACCAGCGCTGCAGCACGCGAATCGCCCTCAAGATCCGGAAGCTCCGGCAGGCCGGGTGCAATATCGAAGCGCACCTTGGTGTCCGCCAGCGCATAACCGGCGCCAAACCAGGTTTTCGTATCACCGATCTGCCATCTGCCCTGCACCATGCCACCACGTGTATCCAGACCATACTCGCGCGCTGCGGTGCCGACGCCGTAGAACCTGAGGTTGATGCCGGCATCGAAAACCGCCGCCAGGGTTTGCACGCGCCCCTCGTGCCAGTAACGGCTGTCACCCAGCAACACACCGTCGGTGCCGTTGTCGGTGCGCATTCCGGCCACGGCGCTGATGTCCGGACGGTCGCCGCCTTGTCCTTTGTCGATGAATACCAGACCCAGCGCACCACCAAGCCCGACGGCCGGCTCGGTGATCGGGACAAACACCGGCACGAAGCCGTGCGCTTCGTCGAGAAAGCCGCTCAGATCGAAGGCGGCGTCATCGCCCGACCGAAAACGCGAGCCTGTGGCGAATGAGGCTTGCGGGGCGGCAGCCGCGGCGGTCGTTGCCGCGCTCGCCGGAACGCCCGCCAGCACGCCATGCGCAATCGTGAAAGCCGCGAGTGCAAGGGCGCGTGCATGCGGGGCAGAAAACCGGGGATGGCGTGTCATGCAAGCCAGTCTACGCGGCACAATGTCGGGGTCAACGCACGGCGCACCCGAGGTGGTAACAAATGGCCGCAACAGCCGCATGAACATCGCCGACCTGCGCATGAGCTACGAGCGCGACCAACTGGACGAATCCGAGTCGGCGGGCGATCCCATGGCGCAATTTGCGCACTGGCTGGACCAGGCCCTGCATGCCGAACTGACCGAGCCGAACGCGATGACGCTGGCCACCGTGGGTGCCGATGGTCGACCGTCCACGCGGATCGTGCTGATCAAGGGCTACGACGCGCAGGGCATCGTCTGGTACAGCAATTACCAGAGCCGCAAGGCGCTCGAACTGGCCCACCAGCCGTTCGCCGCACTGCAGTTTCACTGGGTGGAACTGCAGCGCGTGGTGCGCATTGAAGGTCGGGTGGCAAAGACCAGCGACGCGGAATCCGATGCCTACTACGCCACGCGGCCGCTCGATTCACGCCTGGGCGCCTGGGCCTCACCACAGAGCCAGGTCATCCACTCGCGCGCGGTGCTGCTGGCCGGCGTCGCCAAGGCGGCAGCACGCTACGCCCTGCACCCACCACGCCCGCCGCACTGGGGTGGCTATCGCCTGGTGCCGGATCGCTGGGAGTTCTGGCAAGGGCGCAAGAGCCGTTTGCACGACCGCTTGCGCTATCGGCTGGAGAATGGCGTCTGGATCAGGGAACGGCTGGCGCCCTGAGCATGCTGCGTTGGCCGGGCAAGAAAGCCGAGCAGAATGCGGTGAGCGCAGCGACCGCATGACTCGATCGGAACCGATGCGGTTCACCCTTCCTTCTACGCTCGCTGAAGTTGGCGATCGTCGGACCTGCTGGGCAAAGCACTCCGCAATTGCCAGACTGAGCGCTCGGAACGAGCCGATGCGGAGTCAGCGTGCCACAAGCTCTGGAGTGCCACGCGCTGGTCATCGGCATCAATGCCTACAGCAGCGGCATCGCGCCACTGCAGAGTGCGGTTGGCGACGCGCAAGCGGTCGCCGCGCTGCTGCAATCGGAGCACGCCTATGCGGTGACCTGCCTGACCGATGCGGCGGCCTCGGGCAGCGCCATTCGTGCCTGTCTTGAGGATGCCGCAGGCCGGCTGTCCGCCGAGAGCGCGTTTCTGCTCTATTTCGGCGGTCACGGCGTGGCGCTGGGCGATGGCAGCGCAGGTCCGCAAGGCTATCTGCTGCCGCACGACGCGCGCGCCGCCGAGGTCGCCAGCTGGCTATCGATGGAGACCTTGCGGCAAGCGCTGGAAGCGCTGCCCTGCCGCCACATGCTGGTGGTTCTGGACTGCTGTTTTGCCGGCGCCTTTCGTTGGGCCAGCGCGCGCGACGCCACCTTCGCCGGCCCGCTCTACGACAGCCAGCTCGCCCGCTATCTGGGCGGGGACGCCTGGCAGGCGCTGACCTCTGCCGCGCACGATCAGCGTGCGGCAGACATTGCGCCGGGCGCACGCAACACGCGCGACCACGCTGGCGGTGCGCAACATTCGCCGTTTGCCGCCGCCTTTCTGCGCGGCCTGTCCGGGGCGGCCGATTCGGCGCGCGGTGGCCATGCGCAAGATGGCGTGATCACTGCGACCGAGCTGCATCAGTTCCTGTTCGAAGAACTGATGCCGGCCACTGCCGAGTCGCGCCAGACGCCGGGCATCTGGCCGCTGCGTCCGGACAACGCCGGCGAGTTCATTTTCCTGAATCCGCGCGCGGCGCTGAACACCCTGCCCGACCCGCCATTGGACGACCGCAACAACCCGTGGCTGGGCTTGCGCACCTATTCGGCCAGCGAGGCCGGGCTGTTCTTCGGCCGGCGCCGGGTGGTCGATGCCCTGCTCAAACGTGTGCTCGATCCGAGAGGCCCTGCGCTGCTGGTGGTGGTCGGTGCCTCGGGCACCGGCAAGTCGAGCGTGGTCAAGGCCGGTTTGCTGCCGCAGCTTGCGGCGGCGACGGCGGCGCGCAGTGCAGGTACCCGGGGCTGGACACTGATCGAGGTCGCGCGCCTGGGCGCGAACCCGCAAGTGCAACTGGATGCGGCGCTGCGTGATCTGCCGCCGGACGCGGCCGGCGCACGTCCGTTGCTGCTGTTCGACCAGTTCGAGGAGCTCTACACCCAGTGCGTCGATGCGGCGGCCCGCAGTGCCTTCCTGCAACGTCTGCGCGCGTTGCTGGACCAGGCCGATGGGCCGCTGATCGTGCTCACACTGCGCTCGGACTTCGAGCCACGCCTGGCTGGATCGGAGTACATGGCCGAACTGCTGCCACGCGCGCGCTTCCTGGTGCCCGCCTTCAGTTCGGCGGAATTGCGCGAAATCATCGAGGGGCCAGCGGCAGCCAAGGCCTTGTACTTCGAGCCGGCGGCATTGGTCGGTCAGTTGCTCGACGAGATCGAAGCCACCCCCGGCGCGCTGCCACTGCTGTCCTTTGCGCTGGCGGAGATGTATCGCCACGCCCAGGTCCGGCGGCGGCAGAGCGGTGCCGTCGATCGCAGCCTGACCCTGGCCGATTACCAGGCCACTGGCGGCGTGATCGGCGGCCTGCATCGGCGCGCCAGTTCGCTGCTCGAACAAGCCGACAGCAAGGCGCAACAGACCATTCGGCGCGTATTCCTGCGCATGGTCGCTCAGGACGGCGCGCGGCTGGCGCGCCGCCGTGTGCATCGCTCGGAACTCGAATACCCGGCGCTCGACGAGCAGCAGCGCGTGCAGCAGGTGATCGACGGCTATGTCGAAGCGCGCCTTTTGGTCGCCGACGGCGACACCATCGAGCCGGCGCACGACTCCCTGGTCGTGGCCTGGGAAAAGCTGCAGGACTGGCTGGTCGCCAGCGGCTCGCAGGAATTGCAGCGGGCCCTGTGGCGCGATGCCTGCGATTGGAAAGCTCACGCGATGGACGCCGGCCTGTTGTGGGACGGCGACCCGCGGCTGCCGCAGGCGGAAGCCGGCATCGGCGAATGCAATTCCCTGGAGCAGGCCTTCGTCCGCGCCGGCAGTCGCCGCCGCAAGTGGCGCCGCGGGCTGCTCGCCGGGATCGTGCTGGCGGTGATATCGGCCTTGTCCTTCGCCACCTGGTATGCGCTGGATCGCGCCGCCGACGCCGTGCGCCAGACCGGGATCGCGGAGCAGCAGACCAAGGTAGCCGAGCAGCAGACGGCGATCGCCCAGGAGCAACTGGCGCAAGCGCGTTACGCCAACGGCAAGGCCACGCTGGAGCAGGCGCGGGTGCGACTGCAGAACCTGGACTATTTCACCGCGGCGCAGCTTGCCGCGATTGTCATCGGTTTTCGCGGATACGGCGCCGACGACGCGGCGGCCGCGCAACACGATTCCCCGGGACTGATCGCACCGGACAAGCCCGAGTACGACGAACTGATCAACGTCCTCAGCGAAGCCAGTCTGTTTTCCGTGCGACCGGTGGCCTGGCGCGCTTTGGGCCGCGCCCGGTTCAGTGCCGACGGCAATGCGCTGGCGGGTCTGGGGCAGTCCGGCAAGCTCGAAATCCGACGTTTCAAGCAGCAGCAGCTCATCGAGCTTGCGCTTCCGGCCGGGCTGGAAGCGATCGACATCGCGCTCAACCCAGACGGTTCGCTGGTGGCGGCGCTGACCGATGCTGCGATCTATTGGTGGCAGATCGACGCCACCGGACAGGCGTCGGCCGCCGCGATTCTGGCGGTACCGGCAGATCAACGCCTGACCAGCGTGGTCTTCGATCCGCAGCACCAACGGCTGGCTGCCGCCGGCAACGCGGTCGTGCTGCTTTGGGACCTGGCGTCACCGGCGACGCCACCACTGAGCTATGACGGCGTCGAGCATTTCTCGCAGCGGAGCCTGATCTTCCTGCCCGATGGCGCGGGCCTGGTATCGGGTGGCTGGCACAACCAGATCCAGCAACTGGACATTGCCAAACGCCGGGGTGCGCCCGCGGTGATCGCGCCCGGACGCTCGCTCGGGCCGGACTGGAGCTGGGATCGCTGGACGGAGAACGTGCAGAAGGGTGACCACGTGACCGCACTGGCGATCACCGCCGATGGTCAGCGCCTGGCTGTGGTCAGCGCCAATCAGTTGCTGGTGGGAGAACTCAAAGGCCAGCAGGTCCACTACGAGAAGGAGCATTACTTCGAGACGCGCTTGCAGATCGACAGCATGGCCCTGGCGCCGGATGGACGCCGGGTGGCGATCGCCAGCGCTGACGAGGTGGTGATTCTGTCCTTCCCCGAATTGACGCCACTGGCCACGCTGGAGCCGCTCAGCTTCAGCGCCCGTCCCGACCCGGGCGCGCATTTCGCCAACTACGGCTCGCAGCCGGCCGGCGGGAGCATCCAGCGCATGAGCTTCGGCGCCGACGGCACGCTGTTGGCACTCGCGAGCGACACCGCGGTGGAGTTTCGCGATGTGTCCTCGCTTGAGAATGACCCGTACAAGGTCGAAGAAGCCGCCTTCCCCGACTTGAGCACGCCGGCCAGCAATCTTGCCGAGTTGCGGCAACTGCTCGACAGCGGCCGCTTCGATGTCGCCGCGAAGGTGAAGGCACTGGCTTCGGTGACGATAGACAGCGCCGCGATGCGGGTCGATGACGATCCTCAGGGCGATGGCTTGAGTATTTCCTTCGGCGAAACCAGCGGCAGCGTGTTGCTCACCTTGCAACCGCCCCAGGGAAAGTTGCTGGCGCTCGGCCTGTCGCGATTCGACAGCAACCTCCTGGACGGTCCCGGCGGAATCATCGACGTGTACGAGACCGCGTCTGGTCGCAAACTGATGCGGATTCCACTACCCGACACGGCATGGGGCCTGGATCGCTTCCGTTACAGTGCGGACGGCACGCAACTGCTGTGGTGGTCGTCGAACTTCGACGGCTACTTCGACTCGGCCTATGCCATGCCCGCGGCGATGCCGGATCTCACGGTCTACGCCACCAAGGCCGCGTGCCTGGCGCCGGTCAATCTGCCGCTGGCCAGTCCATGGGGCGGCAGCAAGCTGCTCGATTGCCCGTAATCGATGCGGTTCGTTCCACTCAGCGCATCCTACCTGGGCTTGGGTCGTCGGGTCGCCGACGCTTCCAGCGGAATCTTCGGGGCGATGAAGGTGAAAGCGACCAGCATCAGGCCGGCGTAGGTGCCGTTGTACCAGGGCTGCTGGTCGAAGGGCACGCCGATGGTGAAGGCCCAGACGCAGAAGGACAGCACGCTCAACATGAGCTGGCGCGTGTGTTCGACCTTCAGCGTCACCCGCAGGTAGAACCAGGTCGCGGCGATGCCGAACACGAACACCAGCCAGGGCACGAAGGGTGCGACTTCATCCTTGGAGTGCTTGAGGATGGTGACCATCGACAGATAGACGCCGATGACTTCGCCGGGAATCAGTTTCAGCAACTTGTCGGAATAGTTGTCGCCGCCGGCTGCGGGCGCTGCCTTGACGTCTTGATCCGGTCCGGCGCGGGTACCCACCTGGTTTGCAGTCGCTGTCGCCGTCACGATCTGACGTCCCATCGATGACTCTCCTTGCTCGCGTCGCCGACATCATGGGGGAATCGAATGCGCCCTCCAGTGGTAAATGCAAGGAACGATGTTGCTCGGGCCGCCTGGCCGGCCGCCATCGATGCGGTTCGTTGCACTCACCACATCCTACTCGGCTCCTCGCGATCGATGCTACTCAAGGTCAAAGGATGAGATCGAACGGACGATTGACCGCACGCCAGTCCTCGCCCGGCTCAGGCTCGGTGTCGATCACGGCATCGCGGGTCGGCGGCCCCTGGTAGGCGGCAGCGAACAACTGCTGCAAGCGTGAGCGCGGGCCCGCTGCGGAGCGCGTACCGGCCTGTTGCAGCCAGGAAAAATCGGCTTCGTTGGTGGTGATGAAGGCCTTGAAGGTCTCGCTGCCGCGATCGGCGGCAAAGCCTGCCGGCAGCCCGAGGCGGATGCGCCGCGTGCCGCTGCCGATGCGCAGGGTCTTGCCGGCCTCGACGAACTCGCTGGTCTTGTTGGGTGGGTACAGCAGCTGGATCTTGCCGCTGAGTCCGAAATCGAGAACGCTGACGAATACCGGCCGCGCTTCGCGATTGACGACTTCGAAGGCGATGCAGTCGCCGGTCTTGAACACTTCGTTGGCGCCGTTGGCGAGTTGCCAGCCGCCAGCGCCGTCTTCGCGGTAGAGATTGAAATCGACCGCCAATGCGGATGCCGGGTTGTCCAGGGTCAGCGCATTGCGATAGCGCGCCAGCGTTTCCAGATTGGCCAGCAGCGTGGCGCTGATCTCCGGCTCGTCCTCGCTGCGCAGCGGCATCACCGGCGCGCCGGAGCGATCGACGATCGCCCAAGTTGGCTGCGCGATCTGCTGCAACTGCGGCAGCGGATCGCCGCTGCCGGCGCTCTGCCGTGGGGCCAGCAGGCAGGCCTTGAGGTCGGCCGCATCCATGCTGTCTGCCACCGCCAGCAACAGCGACTGCGCGATGGCGCCCGCCAGTTGTGAACGCGCCTCTTCGGGCAGGCTGCCAAGCTCGATCTTCAAACGGAAATGCCCGAGCGCCGGCAGCACTTCCACGCAGCGCGCACCGGGTACCACGGCGGCCTGCGACGACAGCAGTTTCGCTTCGGACTGCAGCGCGCCGACGCTGTCGATCTCGATGCTCGCCAATGGCGTGCTTGACGCCGGATCCTTGGTTGCCGGCGGATACACCGCCCAACGCGAGCCGCGCCGCAGGCCATGGGCAGCGCCGCCGCTCAAGACGATGCGATCGTCGGCGACAGCCGCCACCAGCACGTAGCGGAAACTGGCGATGTCGGTGCCGCCGTACAAGGCGCGATCGAGCGCGCCCTCGATCTGCGGGTGCTGATCGGGAAAGCGCGTACTGACCTTGATGCGCGCCGAATCGAAGATGTCGCGATAGGTGGTGCCCGGCTGCGCCGCCACCATGGCACTCACCAGGAAGTGCGTCAGCGCGCCGTTGCGCACCGTCGCACCGGCCTGCTCGTCGATGAACTCGTGCGCCAGTTCGTTGTTGCGACAGCCGGACATGACCACATAGGCGTCGCTCAACGCCAGCCAGTTTCCGCTCGAACCGGCATCGCGCGATCCGAACCGGGTGGGTATGGGAAGTCGGTCGCGATCCACGCCCATGTCCGCCAGTGAACGCAGGTCATCCGGCGCGCTGCGCGCCTGGGCGGCGAACGGGTCGCGGGTGATGGTGCCCGAATGGCAGCAATCGAAGACCAGACTGAGGGCGCGGGTTTTCGCCGACAGGCGAGCCAGCCAGGCGTTGATTTCGTGGTCGACGATGTCGAGGTTGGGCAGCGGGTCGCGGCCGCTGTCCTGCGGCATGATCGTGCTGTCCTTGCCTGAGCCTTCCTCCGGCGAGACCGAGGTGCGCCGCGAGCCATGACCGCTGAAGTGGAAAGCCACGACATCGTCTGGCCCAACCACTGCCACCAATCGCTCCATCTCGGCGAGGATGCGCTCGCGGGTGGCCTCTTCGTTGTGCAACGAGACCATGTCGGCGTCGGCAAAACCGAAGTGCTCGCCGAGCACCTGGCGCACCAGCCTGGCGTCGTTGACGCAGCCTCTGAGCTGGTACTGGGCTTCGAGATTGACGTAGGTGTCGATGCCGATGATCAAGGCATGCTTTTGCGGCATGGGTGTCCTCGTGATGCTGGTGCGCATGCGCCCGAGCTCCGGTCGCGTCGGCGGCCGCGGATCTTGCGACTACGGCGCGCCGCAACAGCGCCGGGCGTCGCGCGTATCCAACGCGGGGCGCTGACGGACCGCGAGGACGCGCGTACCCGGCCTACCTGGTATCCGGCGGTCCCGGTCGCGTATCCGGCGGTCCCGGCCGTGTGTCGGGTGGTCCCGGACGTGTATCCGGTGGTCCCGGACGTGTATCCGGTGGTCCTGGACGTGTATCCGGTGGTCCCGGACGTGTATCCGGCGGTCCTGGCCGCGTATCGGGCGGTCCCGGCCGTGTGTCGGGTGGTCCTGGACGTGTATCGGGCGGTCCAGGACGTGTATCCGGCGGTCCCGGCCGTGTTCCCGCTGGGTCGTTGGCAGTCATGTTCCCCTCCCGTCTGTGAGCCCCGTCACGGAACGCTAGCACATGGCGCCGACGCCCGGTATGTGCATAAAATCAAGGCTGAAGCAGGGGTCGGCGCAGTGCCGTACTGAGAGTGAGGAGATTCACTGTAGACGTGCCACGCCTCATTCAGACCTTCATGGCCGAGATTCGCCGACGGCGGGTGCTCAACGCTCTCGCCATCTACGCGGTCACCGCGTGGGTGGTGCTGCAGATCGCCGAGGTCACCTTTGAACCGCTGGGATTCCCGGCCGGCGCCATGCGCGCCTTGATCATCGCCGCGCTGGCGGGATTTCCTGCGGTATTCCTGCTGACCTGGTTGATCGAAATCGGCCCCAAGGGCCTGATGTTCGATCTGCCGCTGTGGCCCACCGAGGACGGTGCGGCGCGCACGCGGCGCTCGGATCTGCTGCTGTTCGCGACCGTGTTCCTGTTGCTGGCCTTCGGCATCTACTCGGCCGTGGCCATGCTCGAACGGGACCGGTTTCCGGAGCAGGCCGCCGCTGCGCCACGTGGCAGCGGCAACTCGATCGCCGTGCTGGCATTCGACAATTTCGACGGCCAGGCACAGACCGATTACTTCGCCAGCGGACTGGCGGAGGAGATCCTCAATCTGCTCGCCGGCATCCCGGAAATGAACGTCGCCGCACGAACCTCATCGTTCCAGTTCCGTGGCGAGCGCGTCGATGTGCGCGAGGTGGCCAGGACACTGGGCGTCAGCCACGTGCTCGAAGGTAGTGTGCGCATCGACGGCGCACGCATCCGCGCCACCGTGCAATTGATCAATGGCAGCAATGGCTACAACGAGTGGTCCAAGGCCTTCGATCGCGATCTGGCCGATGTGTTCGCGATCCAGCGGGAAATCGCCAACGCCGTGGTGACCGAACTGAAGCTGGCGCTGTCGCTCGACTCCAAGCAACAACTGCAGACCGAGCAGACTGAAAACGTCGATGCCTACCTGCTCTATCTGCAGGCCAGGGACAAGCTGCTGAGCTCGCCGGAAGAGAGCGTCGCCATGGAGGCGGGCAAGCTGTTCGCACAGGCGCTGCAAATCGATCCGGATTTCTCGCGTGCGCACGCCGGCTTGTGCGAGGTCAGTCTGCACCTGTACCAACTCAGCAGCGACACCCGTGAATTCAACAAGGCCGAGGCGGCGTGCAACGAGGCGGCAAAGCGCGACCCTGGACGCAACAGCGAGATCTATCTGGCACTGGCGCGTCTTTATCGCTTCCGCGGCTGGAACGAACGCGCCGAGGAACAAGTGCAAAAAGCCATAGCGCTGGCACCCGAGGCGGCCGACGCGCATATCGAACTCGGCGAAATCCGCATGGCGCAGTCGCGCGCGGCGGAAGCCGAGGTCAGCTTCCGCCGCGCCGTGGCGCTGAAGGGCAATTACTGGAAAGCCCATGAGGCGCTGGGCAACTTCTACGCCCGCAGCGAGCGCTACCAGGACTCGGTCAACGCCTACGCCGAGGTGATCCGACTGGCGCCCGACATGGCTGCGGCGCATGCCGGACAAGGCGCCGCTTACTGGATGCTCGGCGAAGCCGAAAGCGCCAAGGCCGCCTGGGACCGCTCGCTGGCGCTGAAGCCTTCGCGCCAGGCCTATACCAATATCGGGCTGCGCTATTACTACGGCGGGCGTTTCGACGAGGCCGCAGCGATGCAGCAGAGCGCGCTGGAGTTCGCGCCGAACGATCATCGCGTATGGGGGCGTCTGGCGGAGTCGTATCGCTTCGTTCCCGGCAAGGAACGCGAGAGCGGCAACGCCTACCGCCGCGCGGCGGATCTGGCCGAGGAAAAGCTCAAGGTCGACGAGGGCGACTGGGCGACTCGTGGCCTGCTGGCCCTGTACTACGTGCACAGCGAGCGCGGCGAGCAGGGCCTGCGCATGGCCGATCGCGCCGTCGCCGATTCCAGGCGCAATCCCGAAGCGCTCTACTATCAGGGTCTGGCCCGCGTTGAACTGGACAACACCGAGGGCGCCATCGACGCCCTCGAAGAGGCGTTGAAGGGCGACCCGCAATATCGGCAGTTTCTGCTGAGCGACCCTGACCTGGTCGCCCTGCGCGAAACCGAGCGTTTCAAGCAGGTGCTCGCAAGCGGCACCCAGTAGCCCGCATCAATCCAGCCTGCCTCCCTCCCAACGTGGAGACAGGCAGACGACTAGCAACAACGCCCGCCAGCACCCCGGTAACGCGCCTCCTGGCGCTCGCGGAAGAACTGCTCGTAGCTCGGCAGCGGGCGCTCGGGGTGGTGCTCGCGCAGGTGCGCGAGGTAGGTCTGGTAGTCCGGCACGCCGATGACGCGACGGGCCAGTTGCACGCTGTAGCGCCAGGCGCGACTCAATCGTTGCCGCAAGGCCAGCGACGGGTTCATGCCGGCAGTGCCATGGCGGGAGTTTCCTGCGCCGTCGGCAGCGGCGCCCGGTGCGCCCTCCATGCCGCGCGCAGCCCGAAGCCGATCATGGCGACCACCAGCGACATGAACATCAGCGTCAGGGTCGCATTCACCGTGTCGTTGACCACGATGCGCTGCATGTCGATCGGGTTCTGCGCCGGCGCCAGCAACAGGCCTTCATGGAGCGCGGCGCGGTATTTTTCGGCATGCGCCAGGAATCCGACGCGCACGTCATCGCTGAAGACCTTCAGATAACCGGCGCTGAGCGTGCAGATCACCAGCCAGACCATCGGCAGCAGCGGCACCCACACGTAGCGCGTGCGCTTCATCTTGATCAGGCAGACGGTGGCCAGCGTCAGCGCGATCGCCGCCAGCATCTGGTTGGCGATGCCGAACAATGGCCACAAGGTGTTGATGCCACCGAGTGGATCGACCACGCCCTGGTAGAGGAAATAGCCCCAGGCACCGACGCAGAGCGCGGTGGCGATCAGGTTGGCGCCCCAGGATTCGGTGTGCTTGAGCGGCGCGTATGCGAGCCCGGCCAGTTCCTGGATCATGAAGCGGCCGACGCGCGTGCCGGCATCCACCGTGGTCAGGATGAACAGGGCCTCGAACAGGATCGCGTAGTGGTACCAGAAGGCCATCATGCCTTCACCGGCGACCAGACCGTGCAGGATCTGCGCCATGCCGACCGCCAGCGTCGGCGCACCGCCGGCGCGCGACAAGAGCGTGCTCTCGCCGATCTCGTTGGCGGTCTGGGTGAGCATCTCCGGCGTGATCAAAAAGCCCCACTGGCTGATCGCCTGCGCTGCCGACTCGACGTTGTTGCCGATCAGTGCCGCCGGTGAGTTCATCGCGAAGTAGATGCCCGGTTCGAGCACGCAGGCGGCGATCAGCGCCATGATCGCGACAAAGCCCTCCATCAGCATCGCGCCGTAACCGACCAGGCGCGCGTCGCCCTCATTGGCCAGCAATTTCGGCGTGGTACCGGACGAGATCAGCGAATGCCAGCCGGACACCGCACCGCAGGCGATGGTGATGAACAGGAAGGGGAACAACGCACCGGCGAACACCGGGCCGCTGCCGTCGATGAAGCGGGTCAGCGCCGGCATCTTCAGCTCCGGCGCGGCGAACACGATGCCGATCGCCAGCAGCAGCACGGTGCCGATCTTGAGGAAGGTGCTCAGATAATCGCGCGGCGCCAGCAGCAGCCATACCGGCACCACCGCGGCGCAGAAGCCGTAGCCGATCAGCATCCACGCCAGGGCCTTGCCGTCGTAGGTGAACAGCGGCCCCCAGGCCGGATCGGCAGCGACCTTGCCGCCCAGCCAGATCGACAACAGCAGCAGGACCAGGCCGATGATCGACACCTCGAGCACCCGTGCCGGACGCAGGTAGCGCAGGTACAGGCCCATGAACAGCGCGATCGGGATGGTCATCGCCACCGTGAAAGTGCCCCACGGACTGATCGCCAGCGCCTTGACCACCACCAGCGCGAGCACCGCGAGAATGATCATCATGATCATCAGGATGCCAATCATCGCGGTGACGCCGGCCGCGGGCCCGAGCTCGGCGCGGATCATGTCGCCGAGCGAACGGCCATCGCGGCGCAGCGACAGGAACAGGATCATGAAGTCCTGCACCGCGCCGGCGATGATCACGCCGAACAGGATCCACAGCGTGCCCGGCAGGTAGCCCATCTGCGCCGCCAGCACCGGCCCGACCAGCGGTCCGGCGCCGGCAATCGCCGCGAAATGGTGGCCGAACACCACGCTCCTGGCGGTCGGCACATAGTCGAGGCCGTCGTTGCGGCGCACCGCCGGTGTCGCGCGGGCCGGATCGAGTCCGAGCACGCTCCTGGCGATGAACAGGCTGTAGAAGCGATAACCGATCAGCAGGACCGCCGTGGCAGCCGTCACCAGCCAGATCGCGTTGATCGATTCACCACGCGTGAGCGCAATGGTGCCGAGGCAAAGGCGCCGAGCAGCGCCAGCGCCATCCAGCCGAACTTGCAGAAGATCGATTTCATCGGTGCGAAGGTCCCGGAAGGTCGCTTGGCGACGCTCGATTGTAGAGCCTTCGAGCGGCGCCGCGCTGCGCCATCAGTCGCGCCATTCGCGCGGCGCTGATGACCATTGATCACCAATGAAAAGGATGTGCCGACCTGCTCAGGCCATATCCTCCAGAGCACGTGCGGCGGCCCGGTGCAACGATGACATCGGTGACCCGGTTGCTGCGGGGCGAGTGCCCGGGGTCGGCGCTGACCATCCGTCGCCGCCCACGCGAAGCTTTCGTCGGGGGGGCGAACGGACGCATGACGGGATGGGTGGCACACGGTCTTTGCGCGCTGGCGCTGCTCGCTTTCGGCGTCGACCTTGCGGCGGCCGAACCGACGCCGCTTGACGTCGCCGATCAGGGCGCGCCGACCTTCACCGTGTTCACCGCCCGCGACGGCCTGTCCGACGAAATCTGGGGCGCCGTCGACGTCGATGCCCGCGGCATTGCCTGGGCGGGTTCGGCTTCGGGACTGGCACGCTTCGACGGCTACCGCTGGACGCTGTGGCCGACACCCGATGCGCGCAGTCTGGTACGCGATCTCGAACGCGCTCCGGACGGCAGATTGTGGGCGATCTTCGAGCGTGAAGGACTGGCGGAACTCGACGGTGACATCTGGCGGCTGCACCCGCAGCCGGCGATGTACATGTACGGGTTCTTGGCTCAATCCGGTGGCACCGGTCCACGCCAACTGATGGTCGCGCATACCGGGAGGGCCTGGCAGTGGGAAGACGGGCAGTTCCAGCCAGGCCCGATCGACGCCCCGGCGGGAACCGCGGCCATCCGGATCGCGCGCACGGAAACCCTGTTCGGATCGGCGCGCTTGTGGGTGGCCACCACCGACGGACTCTGGTTCCGCAGCCCCGATCCCGCGGCAGCGGGCAACTGGCAACGCTTCGACGACCCGCGGCTCAAGGCCTTCAACAGCACCGATCTGCTGCGCACCAGCGACGGCGATAGCGAGGAATTGTGGGCGCTGAGCTACGGCTCCGGCATCGTGCGCATTCGCAACGACGGCATCCGCGCCTGGCGCGCCGAGGCCGGCGAACTGCCGACCGAAGCGATCTATGCCGCGCGTGCCACCCACACCGCGGATGGCGAGCGCCTGTTGTGGATAGCCAGCCGCGCCGGGCTGCTGCTGTTGCGCGGTGACCAGTTTCGCGCCTTCGACCGCCGCCATGGACTGCCTTCCGATGCGGTGCGCGCGCTTGAAGTCCAGCGCAATGTCGATGGCGTCGACTTGCTGTGGCTGGCGACCGAGGGCGGCATCGTGCGCGCGACGCTCGGCCACAACCAGTGGCAGACGGTGTCGCTGCTGGGCGCGCGTGAGAACGGCATCTTCGGCCTGTTGCTGGAACCGGATGGTCGCGGCGGCGAGCGCCTGTGGGTGGGCACGGCCAAGGAGGGGCTGAACCTGCTGCAAGGTGGGACCTGGCACCAGTTCTCCCGCGCCAATGGTGAGTTGCCGCTCGACAGCGTGCGCAAGATCGTGCGCCTGCCGGGCCCGGACGGCAATCCGTGGCGACTGGTGAGCGTATTCGGCGGCCTGTACCAGATCGACGACCCCGTGCGTTTCACAGCGATTGCCGCCCCCTGGGACGGCGTCGGCGACGATACCGCCAACAGCATCATCGCGCGCCAACTGGACGGCGTCTGGGAGCACTGGTTCGGCAGCATGCGCTCGGGCATCCATCGGCTGCGTCAGGGCAAATGGACGCAGTTTGTCGCCGACGGCGCACCCCTGCCGTGGACGGTCATGAGTCTGGCCGAACAACTCGACGCCGATGGTCGTTCCTGGCTGTGGGCAGCCAGCAGCAAGGGCCTGGCACGCTTCGACGGCGAGCGCTGGACGCTTCTGCCAGAGTCAGCTGACCTGCCCGCCGACGGCTACCGCTTCGTCAACCTGATTGCCGATGGCGAGCGCAGCGTGCTGTGGGTCGGCAGCAATCGCCATGGCCTGATGCGGCTGGATGTCAGCGATCCGCTGCAGCCGCGCGTGCTCGACGCCGGCGGCGTGCCGTCGCCGCCCGACCCGACCATCTACTCGGTCCTGCCCGACCGCGATGGTCGTATCTACGTCTGCACCAACAACGGCGTGCAGCAACTGACGCCGACCGGCGCCGGCAGCTACAGCGAGCGCGTGTTTCGTCGTCGCGACGGCCTGGTGCACGACGAATGCAATACCAATTCGCAATTCATCGATGCGCAGCAGCGCTACTGGGTGGGCACGCTGGGAGGATTGAGTGTCTTCGATCCGCGTATCGAGACGCCCGACAACCGCGCGCGTGCAAAACCGATCTACCTGACCGAAGTGATGGTCAACGGGCAGCGCCAGACGCTGGACCCGGGCGAGCCGCTGCTGCTGCCGGCGGGTACGCGCGAATTTGGCTTTGGCTATGCGCTGCTGGCCGGGCAGCGCGAACGCGAGTCGGTCTATCGCAGCCAGCTCATCGGCTATGACCCCGAGCCTACGCCGTGGACCGACGAGCACCGCCGCAATTTCACCGGTCTGCCACCCGGCAAGTACCGATTGCAGGTTGCGGCGCGCGACTATGCCGGGACGCCGAGCGCAGCCGAGCTGCTGACCATCGAGATCCTGCCCTACTGGTGGCAGCGCCCGCTGCTGCAGACGCTGCTGGTGCTCAGCGGCCTGCTCGCCCTGATGACCTGCGTCATGATCTACAACCGCGGCTTGCGCGCACGCCAGCGCCGGCTCAAGCGCGAGGTCGCAGCGCGCACCGCTGAACTGGACGCGGCCAACCAGCGCCTCACCGAACTCTCCTACCAGGATCCGCTGACCGGCGTTGCCAATCGTCGGCGCCTGATGGAAGCGCTCGACGCCGCCACCCTGCGTGCGCACGAGCGTCAACTGCCGATCGGCCTGATCGTCATCGACGTCGACCACTTCAAGGATTACAACGACCGCCACGGCCATCTCGCCGGCGATGCCGCATTGCGTGCCGTCGCCCAGGCGCTGCAGAGCGCGATGCGCCCGCAGGATCTGGTGGCGCGTTATGGCGGTGAGGAGTTCGCCTGTCTGATGGTCGATGCCGATCGCGAGACCACGCTGCGCGTCGCCGAGCGCATGCGCGCGCTGGTCGAGGCCTTGCCGCCACGCACGCTCGGCAACGACGACTACTCGGTCACGCTCAGCGGCGGTGCGCTCAATGCCATCCCGCAATCCGGCGAGCTGGCATCCGACCTGTTGCGTCGCGCCGATGCCGCGCTGTACGCGGCCAAGCGCGCCGGGCGCAACCGGGTGCTGGCGGCGGACTGAACGCTGTTCCTGCGCGGGCGGGCTCATCCCTGCGGCTTCGCTGAACGCCCAGGCTGCGCTACCAAATGCGGCGGTCCCGATCTAGAGTTCCGCGCCATGCCGAGCACAAGCGACCACCCATGAATCAGCCCGCCGCCTACCCCATCGGCACTCCCGGCGTTCCCTGGGGGGCAGACGAAGTCGCTCGATGGCAGTCATGCCAGGTGCGCAAGCGCAGTTACCAGGCCGATGTGCTCAGTGCGATCGATGCGCTGCGAACGCGTTTTGACGTGGTGGAATACGGCCGCATGGAGGTTGCCGGCGAGCACTACCCGCTGCTGGCGATCAGGTCGCGCGACTGGCACGACACGCTCCCGGTGGTGTTGGTGACTGGCGGCGTGCATGGCTACGAAACCAGCGGCGTGCACGGCGCCCTGCGCTTTGCCGACCAGCACCTCGCCGGCTATGCGGGCCGGGCCAACCTGATGGTGGCGCCCTGCGTCAGCCCGTGGGCCTACGAGACCATCCAGCGCTGGAACCGCGAGGCCGTCGACCCGAATCGCTCCTTCCGTGAGCCCAGTCCAGCGCCGGAATCCGCTGCGCTGATGCGCCTGATGGCGCCGCTGCGCGATCGTGTGCTGGTGCATGTCGATCTGCACGAGACCACCGATAGCGACGAATCCGAATTCCGCCCGGCCCTGGCGGCGCGGGATGGCAAACCCTACCAGCCGGATGCGGTTCCCGACGGCTTCTACGTGGTCGACGACAGCGAGCACCCGCAAGCGGAATTCCAGCAGGCGGTGATCGCCGCGGTGGCGGCGATCACCCATATCGCGCCGACCGATCACAAGGGCGAGATCATCGGCTCAACGGTGGTCGCGCCCGGCGTCATCCGCTATCCGCTGAAACAGCTCGGGCTGTGCGCCGGCATGACCGATGCACCGTTCAAGACCACCACCGAGGTCTATCCGGACAGCCCGCGCGCCAGCGCCGAGCAGTGCATCGCGGCGCAGGTGGCGGCGGCGTGCGCGGCGATCGACTTCGCTCTGGCGCGGTCGCCGGGGTAGGATGTGGTGAGCAAGAGCTTCCAAATCGAAATTCGACACTGACGAGCCAAGCCATGGGCTTTTGGGGATTGCTGCTACCGCTCGCGGCACTCGGCGCGGAGCCGACGTTGACCGCATTGCCGATCGACGGCCTCGATCAGGAATACGTCGTCGACGGCGTGATGACTGCAGCCTGGCGGCTCAACTCCAGCGCTCAGCCATACACGCTGATCCTGTCGCGCACCGGCAGTTTCAGCGTGACCGAGGGCGATGAGCATTCGGCCCGTCTGTACGCCACGCTGTTCGCCGACACGGCGGATGGTCACCAGCAGCGTTGGGTGATCCAGGACCGCGTCGATGCCTGTCCCTTCGACATCACCGCCGCATTCACCGGCGGACCCGCGCTGGTCAGCGATGCCGACGCCGACGGCGTTCCCGAGTTCTGGGTCAGCTACCGCGTCAGCTGCCGCAGCGATGTCAGTCCGTCCACGCTCAAGCTGATCGGCTACGAGGGGACGCAGAAATACGCCTTGCGCGGGACGTCGAGGCTGCAGCTGGGCGACAGCAGCGAGGGCGGCGACTATCAGGCCGACGCCGCGTTCAAGTCGGCACCGTTGTTGCTGGAGTACGCACAGCAGCTGTGGATGCAGGTGCGCGACGAGGCGTTTTGAGCCGCGTTGCGCGGGCGCTCATCGGGCGCCGTCGTAGCGCGGCTCCAGCGCGCGTAAAGGCCGACACTTCGAGTAGATTGTTCGCGCTGGTGCCGCGGCTGTCTGGGTGAGGACGCACAGAGCGCCGGGCGCCGCGCGTAACGGCCCAGTCGCATCAGCAGGCATTTTCGACGCGCGGACCCGGCCTACCAAATCAGAGTCCACCATGACCGCCACCACCGACACCGACCACGCCAACCCCTGGCACCCCACAGCCTGCATGCTGTGTGCACTCAACTGCGGCATCGAGGTGCAGACCGGCGGGCCGGACGGGCGGCAGATCACCAAGGTGCGCGGCGACGACGCGCATCCGATCAGCAAGGGCTATGTCTGCGAGAAATCGCAGCGCATGAACCACTACCAGAACGGCGCCGATCGGCTGAACTCGCCGATGCGGCGGCGCCCCGACGGCAGCTACGAGGCGGTCAGCTGGGACGTCGCCATCCGCGAGGTCGCGCAGCGCTTCCAGGCGGTCAAGTCGAGCTGGGGCGGCGAGTCGATTCTCTATTACGGCGGCGGCGGACAGGGCAATCACCTGGGTGGCGCCTATGGCGATGCGACGCTGAAAGCGCTCGGCGTGCAATACCGCTCCAACGCGCTGGCGCAGGAGAAGACCGGCGAGTTCTGGGTGCAGGGCAAGATGTTCGGCAGCGGCAACCACGGCGACTTCGAACACTGCGAAGTCGCTCTGTTCATCGGCAAGAACCCATGGCAGTCGCACGGTTTTGCGCGCACCCGCGTGGTGCTGAACGAGATCCACAAGGATCCCAAGCGCACGCTGATCGTGATCGATCCGCGCAAGAGCGAGACCGCCGCGCTCGCCGATATCCATATCCAGCTCAAGCCCGGCAGCGACGCCTGGTGTCTGGCGGCATTGGCCGGAATCGTCGTCCAGGAAGGCCTGGCCAAACGCGACTGGCTGGCGGCGCACACCAGCGGATTCGCCGAGATCGAGCCGATACTGCGGGCGATTCCAGTGGCGCACTACGCGCAAGTCTGCGGTGTCGACGAAACCCTGCTGCGCAGCGCTGCACGGCGCATCGCGAGCGCCGCCAGCGCCTCGGTATTCGAGGATCTGGGGCTGCAGATGACCCTCAATTCCACGCTGAGCAGCTATCTGCAACGCCTGATCTGGGTGCTCGGCGGCCACTACGGCCGGGTCGGCACCAGCAATGCCTTCGTCCCATTCCTGTCGCTGTCCAAGGCCAGTCGTGGCGATCTGAGCGCGGGCAAGGCCAGGGGCCCGCGCGTGGAACGGCGCAGCCCGGTGACGCAGTCGAAGATCATCATCGGCCTGATCCCGTGCAATGTGATCCCGGAAGAGATCCTGACCGATCACCCCAAGCGCTTTCGCGCGATGCTGATCGAGAGCGGCAACCCGGCGCACTCGCTGGCCGACAGCCAGCGCATGCGGCAGGCGATCCGCGCGCTGGAATTTTCGGTGGTGATCGACGTGGCGATGACCGAGACCGCGCGCCAGGCCGACTACGTGCTGCCCGCCGCCAGCCAGTTCGAGAAGGCCGAGGCCACCTTCTTCAACATGGAATTTCCGCGCAACGCCTTTCATCTGCGCGCGCCGCTGTTCGAACCGCTGGCGGGCACGCTGCCCGAGGCGGAAATCCACGCGCGCCTGCTGGAGGCGCTGGGCGAGTTGTCCGAGCGCGACTACCGGCCGCTGCGGCGGGCGCTGAGCTTCGGCCGCACTGCGTTCACGCTGGCCTTTGCCTGGTTGCGCGCACGCAATCCGCGCATCGCCCGCTACGCGCCGGTGGTGCTGTACCGCACGCTCGGGCAGACGCTGCCCAAGGGCATGGCCAGCGCTGCCGTGGTCTGGGGCATCTGCCAGATCCACGCGGCGGGCAACCGCAAGACGCTGGCGCAGGCCGGCTTCGGCGGCATGGCGCCGCTGGCGGCCAACCGTTTGTTCGACGCCTTGCTGGCGCAACCCTCCGGCGTGGTGTTTGCGCAGAGCACGCCGGAGGACAGCTGGAAGGCCATCCCGATGGCCGATCAGCGCATCAACCTCAACATTCCGGAATTGCTGCCGGATCTGGCGAAGCTCGAGCACACCGCGCCACCGCATGATCCGGCCTACCCCTTCATCCTCGCCGCCGGCGAGCGCCGCAGCGACACCAGCAACACCGCGGTGCGCAATACCGGCTGGCTCAGGCGCGGCCGCTACGGCACGCTGCGGATGAACCCGGCGGACGCGGCGGCGCTGGATGTTGCTGACGGCGAGCGCGTGCATCTGAGCACGCATCGTGGCAGCGTCGAGGTGGAAGCGGAACTCTCCGAGATGCTGCCGCCCGGCAGCCTGTCCCTGGCCAATGGCCAGGGCCTGAGCTACCCCGACGCCGATGGCAGACTGGTCACCCGTGGCGTGGCTCCCAACGAGCTCACCGACAACCAGGCGCGCGACAGTTTTGCCGGCACGCCCTGGCACAAATTCGTGCCGGCGCGGCTGGAAAAGCTCGGGCGCGAGGCAGCGACGGTCTGAGACAGTCTGAGTGGCCTTGGTAATCAGACGCAGTGAGTGAAACGAACCGCATCGATAGCCGCTCGGCACACGTCAATACCGCGATCGATGCGGTTCGCTGCGCTCACCACATCCGCACTCGGTCCGGGTCAAAGCCGCGATCGATGCAGTTCGATTTGCGCATCGCGTTCTTCCCGGACTTTACGATTGGGAACTATTGCCTCGTCGCCAGCGTCGCAAGCTCGCTCACCACTTCGACCAGGCCTCGATGAAAAAACTCGCCATTCGCCAACACAGTCTGACCAGCGTCGCCCTGCTCTTGCTCGCCAGCAGTGCGCATGCCGCCCTGCCTGGCGGTCTCAGCGGCACCTGGTACAACCCGGCGCAGTCCGGCCATGGCGTCAGTCTGGAGATCGTTGCCGGCGACCGCGCAGTCGCGCTGTGGCATGTGTACGACAGTGAGGGCAAGCCGCTGACGCTGTATGTCGACGGCCGCATCGATGGCCGCCACATCGATGGCGTCGCCTACGCGCCCATAGGCATGCGCTTTGGCGCTTTCGACCCGGCAACCCTGCAGTTGCCGGTATGGGGCGAAGTCGACATCGATGTAGCCAGTTGCTCGCAAGCCACGTTGAGCTGGATTGCACAGGATCCGGCCCTGGGCGCCGGCCAGATCGAGCTGACGCGACTGACCCGGGCCGCAGGACTCGATTGTGGATTGACGCCGACTTTCGATCGAATGCCGACCGGCCTCTACAACGGGGAGACGATTCCTGTGCGACACGCCGCGGAGCAACTACGCGGCATCGTCGATCGCGATGGTCGGTTGTGGGGCTATGCAGGCCCGTTCGCGGATGCCGGCGTGGCGCCGCAAGTCCCCGGACCCGGTTGGGTGGGTGCTTACTTGCCGAAAGTGATCGAAATCGAGCCGTTGACGCTCGACGGTCAGCGGATCCATGTGCGCGCCGCGTTGCGATTGCCCGGAGCGCTCGCGGGCAGAAGTGTGCCTGCCGTTGTCGAGTCGGGCAGCGGCAACTGGACGACCGCCGGAAGCGGACAGTTCACGCCGCCGACCGGCAGCTACGACAACGATCCGCAATCCTGGCGCGCCGGCAGCACCCCTGGCATCAATCTGGTCACCGGGGTGAACCTGACCGTGCTGGCCGGCCAATACAACGTGCCCCTGCGCACCCAGTTTTTCGACCTGACCGCGAACCTTGCCGTCGCCGCCGACGGCAGCGCCTGCCTGCAACTCGGCGATTCGTGCACTCACCGCGGTCGCTTGACCACCGCCGAAGGTGCACATGGACTCATCGACTTCAGCCTGAGCGACCAGCTCAACCCTGCACTTGCCGGCTACCATGGCCGCGGCTGGCTGCAGGACACCCCGCAGGGGCGTCAGTTGGTGCTGATCGGCGACAACGGCACCCAGGGTCTGCTGCTGATCGGTTTGCGCCAATGAGCGGCCATCGATGCTGGCTGCCCAGGCCGGGGAAGCGAGCGCCAGCAGGGGAAGAAAGCGTTTGCGCATGATCGCGTAGTCGTTGCCTGGCTGAGCAACCGGCTCGTGGTCCCGGAGATCCCTGACCGCGCAGCCACAGCGGCGACGCAGGCGCAGCGCGCCAGATCAAAGTGCGCTCGAATCTGCACGCTAGACTCGCCCTCGGGCGGTATCGAATTTTCTCCTGGGGACGGAAGCGTGATGGAAATGAAGCGGGTGGCGGTGCTGACCAGTGGCGGCGATGCGCCGGGCATGAATGCGGTGGTGCGCGCCGCAGTGCGCTCCGGCGCGGCACTGGGCCTGGACATGGTGGGCGTGAGACATGGCTACTCCGGGCTGATGAATGCCGAGTTCATTCCGCTGGGCTCGCGCGACGTGGGCGGTATCGTGCAGCGCGGCGGCACCATGCTGGGCACGACGCGCTGCCTGGAACTCAAGACCGACGCCGGGCAGGAGCGGGCGCTGCAACAACTGCGCGAGCACGGCATCACTGGCCTCGTGGTAGTCGGTGGAAATGGCTCGCAAAGCGGCGCCTATGCGCTGTCGAAGAAGGGTCTCGCGGTGGTCGGCGTGGCGTCGACGATCGACAACGACCTTTTGGGAACCGACGTGACCATCGGCGCCACCACCGCGGCCGACATCGCGCTGGAAGCGATCGACCGCTTGCGGGTGACGGCGTCTTCGCACGAGCGCGCGTTTCTGGTCGAGGTGATGGGGCGCGACTGTGGTTATCTGGCCTTGATGGTGGGCATCGCCGGCGGCGCCGAAGCCATCGTCATTCCGGAGATCGAAGTCGATCCGGAAGAAGTGGCGCGCGAGCTGCGACTGGCCAGCGAGCGCGGCAAGAGCCACGCCATCGTCGTGGTCGCCGAGGGCTCGCGTTATGACGCCGACGGGCTGGTCGCCTATTTCAAGGAACACCAGGAGCGGCTCGGCTTCGACCTGCGGGTGTCGCGGCTGGGACACATCCAGCGCGGCGGCACCCCGGGGATTTTCGACCGCCTGCTGGCGACGCAACTCGGCGCCGCCGCAGTTCAGTGCCTGGCCGGCGGCTGCCACGGTGTACTGGTTGGTCGCATCGGCGGGCAAGTGGTCACCACACCGCTGGCCGAGGTGGCCAATCGAACCAAGCCGCTGGATACCCAATGGTTCGAGCTGGGGCGCATGCTGGCCACGTGAGGCTGGCGTTGCGCGTATGGTCGGCAGGGCGTGCGGGCTGCCGATGGGCGCGCCGCGAGCCAGTATTGAGATCACCTATCAGGAGGGAACGCCGATGTTGCTCCAGGAAGTGTGTGTGCTCGACGTGGTGTGCTGCGGCAGGGACACCGGAATCATCGAAGCCGCGCGGATGATGCGCAAACATCATGTCGGCGCCCTGATCGTCGTCGACCAGCCCAACGACGCACGGATTCCGGCCGGCATCCTGACCGACCGCGACATCGTCGTCGAGGTGCTCGGCAACGATCTCGACCCGGCGAAGACCACCGTGGCGCAGGTGATGAGCGCCCGATTGGTGATCGCGCAGGAAACCGAAGACACCGCGGTGGCGGTGGAACGCATGCACATGCACGGCGTGCGCCGGATGCCCATCGTCAATCACAGCGGCAGTCTGGTCGGCGTGTTCACCCTGGACGACGCGGTCAAGCTGCTGGCGGCCCGCGCCGCCGAGTTCGTGGATATCGCCGACAAGGGACAGACCCACGAGCGGCGCACGCGACGCTGAGGGTGTCTGTCTGCCGGGCAGCGGTCGCCCGGCATCCCCTTGATGCGCATCAACCGCTGGCCAGCAGGTCTCACGCATGATCGAGGTCGGGTTCGACGACCTGCGCGAATGCCGATCGACAGAGAGCCTGAATCATGCACAGCGATCCGATGCGCGACATCACGCACCAAACCTACGCGCTGGTGCTGGCCGGCGGCCGCGGGACGCGCTTGCGTCAGCTGACCGATCACCGCGCCAAGCCGGCGGTACCCTTTGCCGGCACCATGCGCATCATCGACTTCGCGCTGGGCAACTGCGTCAACTCCGGCCTGCGCCGCATCGGCGTGCTGACCCAGTACAAGGCGCAGAGCCTGATCCGCCACATCGAGCGCAGCTGGGGCTTTCTCGAGGCCAGCCTGGGCGAGTATGTCGATATCGTCCCGGCGCAACAGCGGCGCGACGAGCGCTGGTACACCGGCACCGCCGATGCGGTGTATCAGAACCTGGACATCCTGCGCGAGTCGCGCCCCAAATACGTGGTCGTGCTCGGCGGCGACCATGTCTACAAGATGGATTACGGCGTGCTGCTGGCGGACCATGTCCAGCGCGGCGCGGACATGAGTGTGGCCTGCCTCGAGGTTCCGCTGGCCGAGGCGTGCGAGTTCGGCGTCATGACCATCGATGGCGATCAGCGCATCCGCGCCTTCGACGAGAAGCCGGCACACCCGAAGTCGATGCCGAACAAGCCCGACCGCGCCCTGGCCAGCATGGGCATCTATGCCTTCAATGCCGATTTCCTGGTCGATCAACTGGAGCGCGATGCGTCCGACCCCGATTCCAGCCATGATTTTGGCAAGGATCTGATCCCCAGGCTGGTGCATAGCGCGCGGGTTTTCGCCCACCGCTTCGAGGACAGCTGCGTCAACATGGTCGGCGACCGGCCGTACTGGCGCGATGTCGGCACGCTGGATGCCTATTGGGAGGCCAACCTCGACCTCACCCACGTGGAACCCGAGCTCAACCTCTACGACCAGGCCTGGCCGATGCTGGGCCGGCAGCCGCACCGTCCGCCGGCCAAGTTCGTATTCGACGATGCCGGGCGCCGCGGCTGCGCGGTGGATGCGCTGGTATCCGACGGCTGCATCGTCAGTGGGGCGCTGATCCGTCGCTCGATCCTGTTCTACAGCACGCGGGTGGCCGAGGGCAGTCGCATCGAGGATTCGGTGGTGCTGCCCAATGCCAGCATCGGCCGCAATGTGACGCTGCGACGGGTCATCGTCGACAAGGGCTGCGTGTTGCCGGACGGCCTCAAGGCCGGTCTCGATCCGGATCAGGATCGAAAGCGCTTCAACGTCACCGAGCGCGGCATCGTGCTGATCACGCCCGAGATGCTCGGCGCCCGCTGAGCGACGCTGCAGCCGCCGTGACACGGCGGCGCGATTGACGCTGCGCAAGGCCGCCACTATCGGCTTGCATGAACATTCCGGCATGCGCAACCGCGCGTCCATCCGCAATCTTCAGGCAGGCACTTCCCATGTCCACTCCCTACGTTTACTTGTTCGGCACTTCGCGCACCGATGGTGCGGCGTCCATGAAAAACCTGCTCGGCGGCAAGGGCGCCAATCTGGCCGAAATGTGCCGGCTCGGCATCACCGTGCCCTCGGGCTTCACCATCAGCACCGAGGCCTGCACGGTGTTCACCGAACAGGGCAAGGACGCGGCCCTCAGCTTGATCGAGGCCGAGGTGCTTGCCGGCGTCGCCTACGTCGAAAAGGAAATGGGCAAGAAGTTCGGCGACGCCAGCGACCCCTTGCTGCTGTCGGTGCGCTCGGGCGCGCGCGATTCGATGCCGGGCATGATGGACACCATCCTCAACCTCGGCCTCAACGACGAGGCCGTGATCGGCCTGGCGACCAAGACCGGCAACGAGCGCTTCGCCTGGGATTCCTATCGCCGCTTCGTGCAGATGTACGGCGACGTGGTCATGGGCCTCAAGCCGGTGTCCAAGGAGGACCACGACCCCTTCGAACTGATCATCGAGATGGTCAAGGAAAAACGCGGCGTGCAACTCGACACCGAACTCGACACGGCCGACATGAAGGAACTGGTGGCGCGCTTCAAGGCGCTGATCCGTGCGCGCATCGGCCGCGAATTCCCGACCGATCCCTGGGAACAGCTGTGGGGCGCGGTGGTGGCGGTGTTCGAGAGCTGGAACAACGACCGCGCCCGCGTGTACCGCGAGCTCAACGACATCCCGCAGTCCTGGGGCACGGCGGTCAACATCCAGGCCATGGTGTTCGGCAATCTGGGCGACAGCAGCGCCACCGGCGTGGCTTTCTCCCGCGACGCCGGTACCGGTGAAGACCTGTTCAACGGCGAGTTCCTGGTCAACGCCCAGGGTGAGGACGTGGTGGCGGGCATCCGCACGCCGCAGCAGGTGTCGCTGGTCGGCTCGCGTCGCTGGGCCGAGCTGGCCCTGGTCAGCGAGGAAGAGCGGCGCGCCAGGTACCCGTCGCTGGAAGAGCTGATGCCGCAGATCTACACGCAGCTGCTGCACGCCGAGACCACGCTGGAGAACCACTTCAAGGACATGCAGGACCTGGAGTTCACCATCCAGGAAGGCAAGCTGTGGATGCTGCAGACGCGCAACGGCAAGCGCACCGGCGCGGCCATGGTGCGCATCGCGATGGAGATGCTCGACCAGGGCATGATCGACGAGAAGACCGCGCTGCAGCGCGTCACCCCGGATCGGCTGAACGATCTGCTGCACCCGATTTTCGACCCCAGGGCACTCAAGGCCGGGGCGGTGATCGCCCGAGGATTGCCGGCATCGCCAGGCGCGGCCACCGGACAGATCGTGTTCTTTGCCGACGAAGCCGAAGAATGGGTCAAGCAGGACAAGGCGGTGATCCTGGTGCGCCAGGAAACCTCGCCGGAAGACCTGCGCGGCATGAGCGTGGCCAAGGGCATCCTCACGGCGCGCGGCGGCATGACCTCGCACGCGGCAGTGGTGGCGCGCGGCATGGGCAAGTGCTGCGTGTCCGGCGCCGGTGCGGTGCATGTGGACTACAAGGCGCGCACGATGAGCATCGGCGACAAGGTCTACGCCGAAGGCGACTGGCTGTCGCTGAATGGCTCCACCGGCGAGGTCTTCGCCGGCCAGATGGCCACCAAGGATGCCGAACTCAGCGGCGACTTTGGCAAGCTGATGGCGCTGGCCGACAAGTACAAGCGCCTGGAGGTGCGTGCCAACGCCGACACCCCCGAGGACGCCAGGGTGGCGCGCAACTTCGGCGCCACCGGCATCGGCCTGTGCCGCACCGAACACATGTTCTTCGAAGGCGAACGCATCACCGCGGTGCGCGAGATGATCCTCGCCGACGACGAGTCCGGTCGCCGCAAGGCGCTGGCGCGGCTGCTGCCCATCCAGCGTGGCGATTTCGAGGGCCTGTTCCGCGCGATGAACGGCCTGCCGGTGACCATCCGCCTGCTGGATCCGCCGCTGCATGAGTTCGTGCCGCACGACGAGACCGGCCAGAAGACGATGGCCAGGCAGATGGGCGTGTCGCTGGCGAAGATCCGCATGCGCATCGACGATCTTGCCGAGTTCAACCCGATGCTCGGCCACCGCGGTTGTCGCCTCGGCATCACCTATCCGGAGATCACCGAAATGCAGGCCCGCGCGATCTTCGAGGCGGGCCTCAACGTGCAGGCACAGGGCATCGACGTGAAGGCCGAGATCATGGTGCCGCTGGTCGGCACCGTGCGCGAGTTCAATGCGCAGGCGGGCGTCATCCGTGGCGTGGCCGCGCAGGTGTTTGCCGAACGCGGCGAATCGCTGCACTACATGCTCGGCACCATGATCGAAACGCCGCGCGCGGCGCTGGTGGCCGACAGCATCGGCAAGCAGGCCGAGTTCTTCTCCTTCGGCACCAATGACCTGACGCAGATGACGCTGGGCTTCTCGCGCGACGACGCCGGCAAGTTCCTGCCCGATTACCTGAAGAAGGGCATGTACGAGCACGACCCGTTCCGCAGCATCGACCAGAAAGGCGTGGGCTTGCTGGTCGAGATGGCGGTGCGCAAAGGCAAGGCGGTGCGTTCCGACATCGAGGTCGGCGTGTGCGGCGAACACGGCGGCGACCCGGCCTCGGTAGCCTTCTTCCACCGCGCCGGACTGGATTACGTCAGTTGCTCGCCATTCCGCGTGCCGATCGCACGACTGGCGGCGGCGCAGGCAGCGATCGGGGGTTGATCGGCCCGATCCTCAGCACTGGAGGGCCCAAAGCGCAAAGGCGTTTGGACCAGGTCCAGACCCACGACAGCAAGCCCGTCGCTGTTGTGGGTCCGGACCTTGTCCGGACGCAGTTCGCACAAGCGTGCAGTCGGTGTTGAGGATTGACACGAATCAGGCGAGCGCCAGGGACCCTCTGAACAAGTTCTGCGGCCGCGACGGCGGCTGAAACGGTCGCCAGCAAGGATGACACCGAAGGCCATAGCCTGCGCTCTGGGCGAGGTGTCAGACGCAGCTGGAGGCCGTTTCAGCCCCGTCCCGAAGGGTTGTGGCCCATTTTGCCTGCCGCGTCGTTCCGGTCCTCGGCTTCGTAGGCCATGCTACGACCTTCGGACCGCGCCTAGCGGCAGGCAAAATGGGTCACAACGCGGCTCGCAGAACTTGTTCAGAGGGTCCCTAGACTTGATGATCTGTGGGTGTGCCCGGCTGCGTACTGGTCGTTGAGACCTTTCGACCCCGGAGTCGGCCATGCCCCACCCAAGCGCCCCAGTTTGCGCCGCCGCTTTGCTATGCGCTTTGTCCGCCAGCACTGCCCAGGCCGCCCTGCCCGCCAACCAGCCGCCGCTGGAACAGGTCACCAGCACCCCCAACTTCGACTACCAGATGCGCCGCGGCCTGTCCGGCACGGTGCACTTCATGCCGAGTTCCAAGGTCTACAAGGCCGGCGATGCCCTCGACCGCAGTGGCACGCCAGCCCCCGGCAATCCCCTCGGCTACCATCCTGGCTACGTCAATCGCGGCTTTCGCGAGCCCTATTTCCTGTCGACGACCAAGGACGTGGTGTTCTGGGCCTGCGCCAACGGCGTGCCCTTCGACTGCGACAACGGCTTTGCGATACCCGAACAGATCATCATGCCGACCGAGGTCTACGGCAAAGCCAGCGAATCGTGCATCCGCGGCATCGTCGGCCACGAGTTGTTCCACCACATCCAGTTCGGCTACAACCTCGACGGCGGCGGTAGCGGCGACAATTGCGGCGGTGGCTATGGCGCCACCGCCTGCGAAGGCCACGCCCGCGCACTGCAGGACAAGATCTACTTCGACCTGGATCTCGATCCGGCGGCCAGTTGCGTCGCGACCTTCCGCGGCCAGGTCAACGGCTATCTGGATCAGCCGGACGTCAACATCTGGCAGGCCAGCTACGGCTCGGCGCTGTTCTGGACCTATCTGATGGAGCAGTACGGCAGCTATCCCTTCGAGCCGGGCCTGGGCGTCGACTTTCTGGTCGACTGGTGGGAGCGGGCGCGCGATGAGATGTCGAATCCGTCGATCTATGGCGTGACCGACGACACCATCAAGCAGAGCCGTCCGGATGACAACGCCACCAACGCCTTCCATGACTTCACCATCGCCAATACGCTGAAAGCGCGCGATCTGAGTCAGGTATCCGACGCCTTCCGCGCGCGCTACACCTATCGCGATGAAGACCCGGTACCGCTGCGCGACAACCAGATGGCGTTCAAGCAGGCGGCGATCAGCCAGGCCGTGACCGTACCGCCGAATGGCAGCGCGGTCAGCCTCAACATCAACGCCCGGCGCTTCGGTGCCAGGTACTACGACTTCATCACCGAGTTCTGCCCGACTGGCAACACGCTGGAGTTCCGCGCCACGCCGACCGCCGCGATTCCGCTGCAGGGCAACGCCCAACTGATCCTGCCCGACGGACTGTTTTCCTTGATCGCGCTGGAAGGCAGTACTGGGCCAGGGAAGCCGCGCAAGCTCCTCAAACATCGGGCGCGCGACTGGAAACAGACGCTGGTGCAGCCGGCGACTCGCTACAACCGGATCACCGCGATCGTCTCCGGCTGGCACACCGATTTCGCCGGCAGCATCAGCATGCGCTGCCTGGCGCCGCCGCCGTTGCCGCTGGTGGCCGGCATCAGCACCGCCCGACCGCTGGTCAGCGGCGCGCCGGGCAGCGCTTCGCTGGCGCAGTTCAGCATCGATGTCAGCGAACCGGGCGGTGGTGGCCTGGATACGCTTGATATCGACGATTTCCAGATCGTGATCGATCCCGCCGGTATCGGTCTGCTGCTGCCCGCCGTGCAGAAGGTGCGCGAAGCGGCGGCGCGGATGAAGGTCAGTGTGCAGACACCGAACCTGCCGCTGGGTGCCTACGACGCACAGCTGCGTGCGGCTGGACAGACCATCGATATCCCCGGCGGCTTTCGCGTCGGCGCCCATCAACCCGAGGTGCTGGTCGCCGTCGACACCAGCGCCAGCATGGGTCTGCCGACCGGCGCCCCGCGCTTGAATACCCTGAAGATTGCCGCTCAGCGGCTGGGACATGCGCTGCCGAGCAACGCACGCCTGGGCCTGTTGCGCTTCGCTGGCAGCGCGGCCACGCCAGGCAGCAATGTCAGCCAGATTACCGCGCTGGCGTCGCTGTCCGTCGCTCATCGCGCTTTGTGGCTGGCGGATCTGGCGGCACTCAACCCGACGCCGCAGCCCACCATCAAGCTGGAAAACGTCCTGATCACCGGGATCAGCGCCTTCAACGCCCAGGGCGCGGATGGCGAGCGCCACCTGGTGATCGTCACCGACAGCGGCGACGGCAGCGCGCTGGACGTCGCCGCGCTGGTCACGCAGGCGCGCAACGCGGGTATCCGCCTGCATCTGCTGGCGCTCGGCGCAGCGGCCGACCAGCCCTTGCTGGCGCGCCTGGCCAGCCAGACTGGCGGCAGTTACGCCTACGTCGACGTGCCCGTCACCGGGGCGAACCGCAGCGAGTTGGCCGCGGCACTCGACGATGTCGTCAATCAGATCACCCGGCGCCAGAGCGTGCGCACGGCCAGTGCCAGCACCGGGTCAGCCAGTCCTGCCGTGTTGACCATTCCGATCGATCCGGGTGTGGATGCGGGCAATCCGCACGTCAAGGTGTTCGACGGCATCACCAGCCAGGCCTTTTCCGCGGTGCGTCTGTATCGCCCCGACAACAGCCAGGTGCTCGCCGGTCCCGATGTGCAGATCTTCCAGAACGCGCAGTCGTTTGCCTTCCACGTTGCCAATGCGCCGACCGGCCAGTGGCGCCTGGAAGTCGATTCCAGCGCTGCCGGCGGTGCGATCGCCTTCGACTACGCAGCAGCAGTGGTCGATCCAACCCGCTCGCTCAAGCTGGGCTTCTCGCGTCCCGGTGGCGACAACGAAAATGTCGAGTACTTCCGCATCGGTGAGCCGGTGCTGATCCAGGCGGCGTTGACCGATCTGACGGGCGGACCGACTCCGCCCTCGGCTACCGCCGGCCTCACCAAGTCCGGACCGGGTACGCTGATCCTCAATCTGCGCGACGATGGCACCTTGGGCGACCAATTCGCCGGCGACCGCATCTACAGCGCCATCTATCGCGCCAGCGACAGCGGCAGTCCGACCGGCTTCCTCGATGACGAATCGGCGCCCGGTACGCCGGGCAGTGCCAACGTGCGGGTCAGCCTGAACTTTGGCACGCCGGCGGCACCGCAATGGCTGGAAGCGCGCGGCAGCTTCGCGGTGACGCGCGAGAGCGTGGTCGCCGATGCCGACCTCGATGGCCTGCCGGACCGCTTCGAAGTCCGCCAGCCCTGCCTCAACCCGAGCGTCGCCGACGCCACCAGCGACCGCGACGGTGATGGCGCCAGCAATGCCGCCGAGTTCGCCGCTG
This sequence comes from Rhodanobacteraceae bacterium, assembly GCA_016717705.1. Classification (GTDB taxonomy): domain Bacteria; phylum Pseudomonadota; class Gammaproteobacteria; order Xanthomonadales; family SZUA-5; genus JADKFD01. Next base: position 32,052 of record JADKFD010000025.1, read on the forward strand.
GCAGCGATCCTTGCGATGTCGACAGCGACGATGGCGGCGAGCGCGATGGTTCCGAACTGGCCGCCGGTCGCTTTGCGCTGGATGCCAGCGACGATGGCATCTCGCGCATCCGCGACGTCGAGATCCTGTCGCAGTTGCCTGAGCACGAAGTGGCAACGCCGCTGCCAGCGTTCACCCACACGCTGCGCTTCGACAGCGATCCGGCCTATGCCAGCGTCCTGGTCAAACGCGCCCTTGCGCCCACGGGTCCGTTCACCGATCACGCGGTCATCGACGCGGTGGTCGCCAACGGTCGCTATGCCGATCCTGGCCTGGTCAACGGTCAGGCCTACTGCTACCAGTTGATCGCGCGCACCGCGGCAATGGTCACTGCCGCGGCCAGCGATCTGGTCTGCGCCACTGCCCGCGGCGATTCCAGCGCGCCGCGCGGCAGCATCATCCTGAACGACGGCGACCCGCGCAGCGGTGCCAGCCTGCTCAGCGCTGCCATCGCGGTCGACCACGAGAGCAGCGCCGGCATGCAGATGCGCTTGGCGTTGCCGGACGGCAGCGACAGCGGCTGGCTCAACCACGCGCCACTGCTGAGCATCGATGCCAGCAGCCTGATCGCACCGGCAGTGGCCACGGTGGCGCTGACCCTGCGCGACGCCGCTGGCAACGAATCCATCCAGTATGTGGACGACATCGATCTGCTAGCCGCAGCGAACCTCGGCGCGATCTCCGGGCAGGTTCGCGTCGACACCCGCTTCGGCGATGCCGATGTGCCACTTGCGGATGTCGCGGTGATGCCCGATGCCGCGACGGAACCTGGGACACGCAGCAGCGCGGACGGCAGCTTCCTGCTCGGCAATCTGCCACCCGGCAACTACAGCCTCGAATTCGAATTGCCGGGCTACGCGACGCGATTCGTGGCCAATGTGGTGGTCAGCGGCGGCGCGACGCAGTCGCTTGGCGTGGTGCGCTTGATCCCGCAGCCCTTGTTCCGCAGCGGGTTTGAGGATTGAACCGGCGCCGCGGCACGCCGGCCGTCGTAGGCCGGTGTGCGCGGCTTCATCGCGCTCACCGGCGCTCCTGTCCGGGACCAACCGAAGAGCGCCGGGGAACGCGCGTGGCGTTTCGCGCATCGACAAGCTTCGTCGCGGCGCGTACCCCGGCCTACGCAATGGCGATCCTTGCGGCTTTACGGCAAGTTGGAGCCGGGAGCCGGCGGTTGATCTGTGACCGCGCGCTGGGTCGTACTGTAGCTTCTGACGCAACCAGCCTGCAGCTGGGAAGAGGCCTGGCTCCGCGAGCGTGCCCGTCCTCGCCGCGAACCGATCCACCAGGTCACAGACGATACGGGAGCCCGCATGAGTACTGAGCAGACCGATTGGCAAAGAATGCGGGCCCTGTTCGAGCAGGCCCTGGAGCTGCCGCCTGCCGAACGCGCGGCGTTTCTGGAAACCCGCTGCGCGGGACAACCCGAGCTGCGCGCTGAAGTCGAAGCGCTGCTCGCCGCCGACACGCAAGCCAGCGCGCAGTCGCCCGAGCTTGTGGCGTTGGCCCCCGCCCTGCTCCAGGCACTCGCCGACGACCAACGACGCACAGACGACGCGCGTCTGACTGGCATGCGCGCAGGCGCCTGGCGCCTGCTGCGCGAGATCGGCCGCGGCGGCATGGGCACCGTCTATCTGGCCGAGCGCGATGACGGCGCCTATGCGCAGCAAGCGGCGGTGAAGCTGCTGCGCGCCGACTGGCCCGGCAGCGAGATGGATCGGCGGCTGGAGGCCGAGCGGCAAATCCTGGCCGGGCTGGATCATCCGGGCATTGCGCGCCTGCTCGACGGCGGCAACACCGACGACGGCCGGCCCTTTCTGGTGCTCGATTACGTCGACGGCCTGCCGATCGGTCGCTGGTGCGACGAGCGGCGGCTCGCTGTAGCCGAGCGCATCCGCCTGTTCCTGCAGGTGTGCGCCGCGGTGGCGCACGCGCATCGCTGCCTGATCGTGCACCGCGACCTGAAGCCGTCGAACATCCTGGTGACCACCGACGGCCAGGTCAAACTGCTCGATTTCGGTATCGCCAAGTTGTTGCAGGGCGTCGGCGACGCGTCGACGCAGACCATGCGCTCGTTCACCCCGGAATACGCGGCACCCGAGCAGGTCAGCGGCGCGCCCATCACTACCGGTGTCGATGTGCATGCGCTCGGTCTGTTGCTGTACGAACTGCTGACCGGCAAGCGCGCCTTCGGGCAAACCGATTCGACGCCGGCTGCCTATGAGCAGGCGATCCTGCACGACCAGGCGCTGGCACCATCGCGCGCGGCGGTTGAAGGCAGCGATGCGCCTGAGCGCGCCGCCCGTTGTCAGCTGACGCCGGCGGCGCTGGCGTCCAGGCTGCGCGGCGACCTCGACGCCATCGTCGCCAAGGCCCTGCGCAAGGAGCCGGAGCAGCGCTATGCCAGCGTCGAGGCGCTCGCCGATGATCTCCATCGCCACCTGGCGCTGGAACCGGTGCAAGCACGCCGGGGTGCCTGGCGCTATCGCAGCGGGCGCTTTCTGCGCCGGCATGCGCTGGCGGCGGGGTTCGCGACCTTGGCGCTCCTTGCGGTATTGGCGGGATCGGCCTTCTCGCTGTGGCAGGCCAGCATCGCGCGCGCCGAACGCGATCGCGCGCAAACCGCATTGGTCACCGCCGAGGCGGTCACCAACTTCCTGACGCAGTTGCTGGCGAAGGCAACGCCCGATGCCGGCAAGGGCAAGGATCTGAGCGTGCGCGAGGCGCTCGATCTGGCGGCGACGGACCTCGACAAGAAGTTCACCGAGCAACCGCATGTGCGAGCCCGCATCCAGATGCTGCTGGGCAATGTCTACACCATCCTCGGGGCCTACGAGAAAGCCGAGGTGCAGCTGCGCGCCGGACTGGAGGTGATCGTCAAGCTGCATGGCGAGTCCAGCATGGAAGTGACCGATGCACTCAGCTTGCTGGCAAACAACCTGAGAATGCAGGGAGCGCTCGACGAAGCCAATGAGGTGATCACCCGTGCGCATGCGATTGCTACCAAGGCCATCGGCGCCAATGCCGAACAAACCCTGTGGCTGCTGTCGGACGTCGGTCTCAACGCCTATGAGCGCGGCCAGTACAACGAGGCCGCAACCGCCTTCGCCGCGGCGCTGGACGGCATGCGCAAGCTGCCCGATGCCAATCCGCGGGCGATCGCCAATGTGCTGCACAACCATGCCGCCGCGCTGACCCGCGCCGAGCGCTATGAAGACGCCGAGGCCGCACACCTGGAATCACTGGCGATCCGCCGCCGTCTGTTCACCGATCCGCACACCAACATCGCCACCGGACTGCACCAGCTCGGCGTGACCAAGGCGGCGCAGAAGCAATACGCCGAGGCGGCGCGTTACTTCAACGAGGCGCGCGCGCAGTACCTGATCCTGGTCGGGCCGGAGCACGAGAATGTGTTGATCGAAGATCTGGCGCTGGCGCGACTGGAGGTCGACCAGGGCCACTTCGATGTCGCCGTGCCGCTGTTGCAGGCGCTGCTGCTGCGGCATCAGAAGCTGCTCGGCGACGACCACGAAGACACCGCCAGCTGCGCCGTGGAACTGGCCGACGCGCTGCAGCACAGCGGCCAGCAACAGGCGGCGCAAGCGTTGATCACCCCGCCATCGCGGTGCTGGAAAAGACCTATCCCGAAGGCCACAACGCGCTGGCCGGCGCCCTGCGCGTGCAACTGGCGCTGGAAAAGGACCGCGGCGAGCAGTCCTGCGCGCTCGCCGAACGCATCGCCGGCATGCTGCTGCGCAGCTACGGCCCGGCGCATTCCCGGGTGCGCGCGGCGCAGGCGGTGGCGACTGAATGCGCGAACGGCGAACCAGCCAGTGAGTAGGATGAGGCGAGCGTAGCGAACCGCATCGATCGCGGACGTCGCGAACCGCATCGATCACGGACGTTGCGAACCGCATCCTATTTGCTCGCTGCCGGCGCATACCGCTGCAGGCGCGCCTGCGCGCGCCGGGTGAATTCATGCTCGGCGCCGAGCGTGGCCAGCAGACGCTCAGCCGCATGGCGCATGCGCTGCACGCCGGATTCGGCCTCGCCGCTGGCCACCAGCGCCGCGCCGAGCAGACTCTCGCTGTTGAGGCGCACCGGATGGTCGGCCGGCAACATGCGCTCGCGCTGCGTCATGGCGTCGCGCAGTTCGAGCTCCGCCGCCGCTGCCTGGTCGGCATTGAGCAAAGCCTCGCCGTACATGGCGTGCGCGTAGGCAGCTATCGGGTTGGCGGCGTCAGCGCGTCGGCGGCCGCCACGGCCTCGCGACCGCGCTGCAGCGCGTCGGCCGTGCGCCCGGCCCGGTTGAGCATGAAGGTGTGCGAGGCCAGCGTCTGCGCGAGATCGGGATGGGTGTCGCCGAGCACCTGGCGCTGGATGTCCTCGGCTTGCCGGTAGGCACTGTCGGCACCGGCGAAGTCATCGCGCATCTCGCGCACGTTGGCCAGGTTGAACAGCGCATGCGCGGTGTGCGGATGGCGCTCGCCGTGGGCCGCACGGAAGATCGCCAGGGACTGCGTGTGCAGGTCTTCGGCGTCGGCGAGTTTGCCCGCGCGACCGCGGGCGACGGCCAGATTGTCGAGCAGTTCAGCCAGACGCGGCGCGTTGGCGGGAAGCTTTGCGCGCACGCTGGCGATGGCGTCGGCATAGTGGCGTTCGGCCTGCGCAAAGCGCCCGGCCTGCGAATGCAACTCGCCGAGCAGATTGTCGGCCGCGGCGCGCTCCAGCGCGCTGCCCGGGTCCGCGGCGTAGACCGTGCGGGCCTCGGTCAGCAGCGGCAGTGCCTGGTCGGCTTCGCCGCGCACCAGCCGGATCTCGCCGAGCACCAGCGCCGCCGCCGCCCGGGCATTGGCGGGCCCGGCTGACACGCGCTTGAAGGCGGCCTCGGCGTTGGCCAGCGCCGGGTCGAGCAGACCCAGCGCACGATAACTTTGCGCCAGCGTGCGCTGGATCGCCGCGGTCACCTCGGCATCACCGCCCTGCGCCTGTTCCAGGCCACTGGCGGCCGCATCGAGCAGGCTGACCACGGTGACCTCGCGACCGCCGGTGGCCGGATCGGCGGCGGCCAGCATGCCGGTGAGGAACTCGGTGACGCGCTCGGCGCGATCGCGCTCGCTGCGCGCGATCTGCGCCTGCTCGTTGGCGCGCCGCGCCTGCACCAGTGCCAGGCCAGCGCCGAGCAGCAGCGCCAGCGCAATGGCGAACGCGGCGCCGACCGCAATGCGGTTGCGCGGGCAAACTTGAGCGCGATCTGCAGCGGTGGCGTGGCGCGGGCATGTACCGGTCGGCCTTCGAGATAGCGCCGCAAATCGTCGGCGAACTGCTGGCAGCTGCGGTAACGACCGGCGACTTCCTTGCTCAAGGCCTTGAGCACGATGTGGTCGAGGTCGCGGTCGATGTTCGCGCCACCATGGGCATGCGCCAGCGCACTCGGGCGTGGCGGTTCGACCTGGCACACGATGCGCTCGATCTCGGCCGGCGACAGGGTGGCAATGACGTAGGGGCGCTCGCCGGTCAGCAACTGGAACAGCAGCACACCCAGCGAATAGACGTCGCTGGCGGTACCCACGCTCTCGCCGCGCGCCTGCTCCGGGCCTGCGTATTCGGGGGTCATCGGCGACCAGCCGGTCCGGGTCAGGCCGCGCGCCTCCGGTTCGAGCAATTTGGCGATGCCGAAATCGAGCAACTTCGGCACGCCGTCGCCGCCGACCAGGATGTTCTCGGGCTTCAGATCGCGGTGCACGATCAGGTGCGCATGCGCGTGCTCCACCGCCTCCAGCACCTGCAGGAACAACTCGATGCGCTGGCGCAGGCCCAGGCTGGCGCGCTCGCAGTGACGCGTGATCGGCTCGCCCTCGACGTATTCCATCACCACATAGGGTGCGTCGTGGGCCAGATTGCCCGCATCGATCAGCTTGGCGATGTTGGGGTGATCGAGCGCCGCGAGAATCCGTCGCTCGTTGCCGAAACGCTCGCGCAGATCACCCAGATCATGGCGCAGGAACTTGATCGCGACCTGCTTGGCGTACAGCGTATCGGCGCGCTCGGCGAGGAACACGCGGCCCATCCCACCCGAGCCCAGTTCGCGCAACAAGCGATAGGGTCCGACGCGTTGATCTGCCTGTGGCTGCGCCGTCGGCAGCAAGGGTCCATCGAGAAAACCTGCCGCAGCGGCATCGGCGGCCAGCAGCGCCTCGAGCTCGTCGCGCAACTTCCGGTCACCGGCGCATTCGCGACTGATGAACTCGCCACGCTGGTGATCGGGCAATTCCAGCAGCGCGTCGAACAACCGCAGGGTGCGCGCCTGTCCGGTCACGTTGGCGCCACGCCGTCGTCGGCAAGCGCCTTGTACAACCAGGCGCGCGCGGCGCGAAAGTCGCGGTCCAGGGTAGCCCTTGAAAGCTCCAGCAACTCGCCGATATCGGCGAACTCCAGACCGGCGAACACGCGCAGTTCGATCACGCGCGCCTTGCGCCGATCGAGCGCTTCCAGTTGCGCCAGCGCCTGATCCAGAGCCAGCAGGTCGACCGTGTTGCGCGGATCGGGCGGATCGACCGAACTCAAGGTCACCCGCTCGCCACCGAGGCGCTTGTCGGCGTTGCGGGCGCGTGCGTGATCCACCAGCACCTGGCGCATGGCGCGTGCAGCCATCGCCAGAAAATGCGCGCGATCGCGCCAGTCCACCTGGCTGGCATCGACCAGCTTCAGATAGGCCTCGTGCACCAGCGCCGTCGGTTGCAGCGTGCTGGGACCGCGTTCACGCCGCATCTGCGCCGCGGCGACGCCGCGCAGTTCGGCGTACACCAGCGGCAGCATGCGATCCAGCGCCTGGGCATCGCCCGCACGCCAGCGCTTGAGCCACACAGTGACGCTTTCGGCCTCAGCCACGTCGGGCTTCCGGAAAGGTGGGAACCGTCGCCAAAGTACTCGCGCTGTGCGCCATCTTCAATCGATGGCAATCGGTCCGCAGCGGATCGACCCGCATGCACGTGGGCATACGGCACGACCAGCGGTTGCGCATTCGAGCCGTGGCAACGCCGGCATGGCGAGGTACCCACTGAACAAGTTACCGCAATCCGCTGCATCCTCGTCGCTGTTGGACCAAGGTCCGATTTGCCTGACGTGGGGGAGCGCTAGTGTGTGCGAGCCGGATTCTGCGGATCCCACCCGTCCGAGGCTTGGGCGCGCCTTGTCGGATCTTTCAGCAAAGCCTGGTTTTCCCATCAACTGGAGTGATTGCATCATGAACAAGATCAAGCTGTCCCTGCCTGCTGCGCTTGCTGCCGGCGCGCTCATGTTTGCCGCCGCGTCGGCCTTCGCTGCCGACACCATCGTGGACACCGCAATGGAAGGCTGCAAGGTTGAGCTCGACACCTGGTGCAAGGACGTCACGCCGGGCGAAGGCCGCATCCTGTCCTGTCTCGCTGCCCGCGAGGACAAGCTGTCCGGGCGCTGCGAATATGCGTTGTACCAGGCCTCGGTGCAGCTGGAAGCTTTCGTCTCCGCGATCCAGCATGTCGCCACCGAGTGCAAGACCGACCTCGAGAAGAGCTGCGCCAACATCGAACCGGGCGGCGGCCGTCTGGGTCAGTGCCTGAAGAAGAACGAAGCCACGGTGACCCCGGCCTGCAAGCAGGCGATGGCCGACACCAAGATGGAAGTGGAATAGCGCGACCTGCGGGGCAATGCCGGCGCGGCGCTTCGGTGCCGCGCCGGGCCCAAATGCGAATCAGAGGCATTCCACGGAATCATTGTTTCCCATAGGATGGCGCGCCGCGGCCATCCGCGCATGGAAGCGCCTGCTGTGCACCCAGCGATGAACACCACCGAGATCTACCTGATCGCGATGGCGATCATCTTCACGGTGCCGTACCTGATCTGGCGCCTCGGCCGCACCGAGTACTTCGCGCCGCTCGTAGTGGTGCAGATCGTCACCGGCATTCTGCTCGGGCCCGGCATCCTCGGTGCGGTCTTTCCCGATTACTACAATTTCGTCTTCAACCCGCAGGTCATCCAGTCGCTCAACGGCGTTGCCTGGTGGGCAGTGATGCTGTTCGTGTTCATTGCCGGCATCGAACTCGATTTGCACAACACCTGGAAGAACCGCCGCGAGAGCGGAATCACGGCGGGACTGGCATTGGGCATGCCGCTGGCTTTCGGCGCCGGTGCAGCCTTGCTCCTGTTGCCCTACGCCGGCTGGATCGGACCGAAGGCGCTGACCTGGCAGTTCGTGCTTGGCATCGGCATGTCCTGCGCCGTCACCGCATTGCCGATCCTGATCCTGTTCATGGAGAAACTGGACATCCTGCGCCAGCCGATCGGCCAGCGCATCCTGCGTTATGCCAGCCTCGATGACATTGCCATCTGGGGTGTGCTCGCCTTTATCCTGATGGACTGGCAGCGGGTCGGCAAGCAAGTCGGATTCCTGCTGGCCTTCGCTGCCTTGAGTTGGATGTTGCGCCGCCTGATGCTGCGCATACCCGAACGCGACCGCTGGTATGTCGGCCTGATCTGGCTGGCGCTGTGCGGCTTCGGCGCCGACTGGTCCGGCCTGCATTTCATGGTCGGCGCTTTTCTCGCCGGCGTGGTGATCGACGCCGCCTGGTTCAACCAGGAACGCATGGATCTGCTGCGCCACCACGTGCTGCTGGTGATCATGCCGGTGTTCTTTCTCAGCACCGGATTGCGCACCAACTGGGCGATGGGCGGATCGGCGGTGTTCCTGGTCGCCGGCCTGCTGCTGGTCGCCTCGGTCAGCGGCAAGCTGCTCGGCACGCATCTGGCCGGCCGCATCCTCAAGTGGCAGCCCGGGGAGGCGTCGATGATCGGCTGGCTGCTGCAGACCAAGGCGCTGATCATGATCATCTTTGCCAATGTGCTGCTGGACAAGCAGATCATCACCAGCGAGACCTTCACCGCGCTGCTCTTGATGGCGGTGGCCAGCACCATGCTCACGGTGCCGGTGGTCGCGCCGAAGTTGCGCAGCACCGATATGGCGCGGCGCGTGCTGGACGAAACGTAGCCCGGTGACCTCGGCAGCGGTGCGTTCACCGGGGCGGCGACGGGCTGAATTGTCATTGCCCCCGCTTGGGCCAATACCGAACGCCGGCGAGACCATCGAAATCTGCGTCCTGGGTCCAGACGATGGCGCCGACGCTTTGCGCGGTCGCGTAGATGATGCTGTCGGCCAGAGGCAGCTTGAGGCGCTTGCCCACCGCAGCAGCGCGGATCGCCAAGGCCGCATCAAGGTCCACGACTTGGCTCTGCTGCATGACGGCCACGCATTGCAAGGCCGCAGCATCGTCGCGCTGCTGGCTTACTCTCTTGAACACTTCCAGCACGCTGATTGAAGGTACGCGCAGGCTCGCCGTGTCCTCGATGGCTGCCGCGAAGTGCTTGGCATTCGGCCCGTCGGCGAAATATTCCAACCACGCCGACGAGTCGACGACGTTCGCGGTCATACCCGATCACCGTCGCGCGGAACTTCCGTGTCCAGACCAGGCAGCGCACCGCGCAAGCTCTTGGCGCTGCGCAACGGGATCAGTTCGATGCGGTCTTCGAATTGCATGACCTGCAGCTTCACACCTGGCACCAAGCCAAGCGCCTTGCGTACCGCCAGCGGAATGACGACCTGGTACTTTGGCGAAACGGTGATCGACTGCATGGCTTGACCTTCCTATCGAAGCCGGAAGCGTATTACGTCGGTGCGATCGATGTCAAAGACCAGGGTAACCCCGCCAATGCGTGGGCCGCAGAGCGAAATCGTTGCCCGGTTTACTCGCCCCCGACGCGTTCACCGGGGCGCGAACATCGCCAGCACCGGAGAACCGCCGCGCGGTGCACCGGGCTACCGACTTGCACCCGCCGATCACCACTGAATACGTATGCAACGCATTGTGACAATCGCCGCGTAATCCTACGCTGAGACCCACTGCAAATGTCGATCAATGACCTGAATCGAGAGGGGACGATCCCAGCGGATCGCTCGATCTCGGGTGCGTTCGCGTGCGCAGAAATCGGCCAGCGGCCAAAGCCAGGTGGCCATCTGGGGCAATCAGACTGGGGAGAGTTTGGTGAACAGCAGCAATTCCGATTTGCAGCGGCGCCTGTCGCGCTTGTCCATGGGTATCGTCGCCGGCCTGACGCTGACCGCGCTCGGCCTGGCCAGCAGCGCCAGTGCGCAGACGCTGCGCCCCGGCTACAACCGCGACGTGGTCTACCAGGTCTTCGTCGATCGCTTCTTCGACGGCACCACGATCAACAACTATCCGGCCGATCCACTGTTCGACAGTACCGGTGCCAATCTGCAGAAGTATCTCGGCGGCGACTTTCAGGGTCTGACCGCGAAGATGAGTTATCTGCAGAACATGGGCGTCAGCGCCATCTGGGTGACCTCGCCGCTGGACAACCGCAACCTGACCGCGCTGGCCGGTTCGGTGGCGCCGTACCACGGCTACGAGATGCGCGACACGCTGCTGCCGGACGAGCACTTCACCACCTCGGCGCGTTCCTGGGCGCCGTTCGACAGTTTCGTCACCGCCGCGCACAACGCCGGCATCAAGGTGATCGTCGACTTCGCGCCGAACCACTCCAACGTGCGCGGCTCGGGTGAGGATGGACGCCTTGAAGCCAACGGCGTGTTGCAAGCGACTTATGCCAGCAACCCGGGCGGCTTTTTCCAGACCGGCCCGAACATGGGCGGCTCGCAGTGGGATTCGCCCTACGAGACGCAGTACTACACGATCTACGATCTGGCCGATCTCAACCAGACCAACGTCACCGTCGATGCGCTGCTCAAGGCCGCCGCGGTCAATCTGCAGAACCACGGGGTCGACGCCTTCCGGGTCGATGCCACCAAGCATTTGAACTGGGGTTGGCAATACAGCCTGTCGAACACCATCTACACGAACAAGCAGAGCTTCGTGTTCGGCGAGTGGGTGGCCGACGACAGCAACAATCCGCTGTATCGCGACATGCTCAAGTTCTCCAACAAAGAGCGGCATCGCGGCGCTCAACTTCCCGCTGTTCACCACCATCAACAACGTCTTCGGACAGGGCGGTTCCTTCGTCAACCTGAATTCGGTGATCACCCAGCAGCAGACCGATTTCGCCTACCAGAACGATCTGGTCAACTTCGTCGACAACCACGACCGCAAGCGCTTCCTGACCGTCGACACCAGCGCCGACGACAAGAAACACCTGCACGCGGCGCTGGCCTTCGTGCTCACCGCGCGCGGCATCCCGACGGTCTATTACGGCACCGAGCAGTACCTGGAAGGCGGTGACGATCCGGACAACCGGCGCAGGATGCCGGCCTTTGCCGAGACCACCACCGCATTCAAGCTGATCAAGAGTCTGTCGACGCTGCGCAAGAACAACGAAGCGCTGGGCTATGGCGCCACCAGCGAGCGCTGGATCAATGCCAACACCTACATCTTCGAACGCAAGTTCTATGGCAGCGTGGTGGTCGTGGCGATCAACAAGGCGGCCACCACGCAGAACGTCAGCGGCCTGGTGACCTCGCTGCCGACCGGCACCTACAGCGATTATCTGGCCAATCTGGTCAGCGGCGTCTCGCTGACGTCCACCACGGTGAATGGCAGCGGCTACAACAGCAGCAATTTCACGCTGCCGGCGAACAGCGTGTCGGTGTGGCAACTCGATCCGGCCACTTCCAGCGCACAGCTGGGCAACGTGACACCTACCGCGGCACAGCCCGGCGTCAAGGTGGTGATCGCCGGACAGGGCTTCGGCAGCGCCACCGGTTCGGTGAAGTTCGGCACCACCGCAGCCGTCATCACCAGCTGGAACGATCAGCAGATCGTCGCCACGGTGCCGACGATCGGCCAGGGTGTGCATGCGGTGACGGTCACCCGCTCGGGCAGCGTGACGCCGTCCAATGCCTTCAACTTCACCGCTTACCAGGCCAAGCTGATCCCGGTGACCTTCACCATCAACAACGCCTCCCCGACCAATCCGGGCGACAACATCTACCTGACCGGGAATACCGTGGAACTGGGCAACTGGGCCACCACCACCGGCGGCGCGGTGGGCGCGATGCTGACCAACGCCAGCACCTATCCGAACTGGTGGCTGACGGTCAGCGTGCCGGCCGGCAAGGTGATCCAGTTCAAGGCGATCAAGATCCAGTCGAACGGCACGGTCACCTGGGAGAACGGTGCCAATCACAGCTACACGGTGCCCAGTTCCGGCGTGGGGAACGTCAACGTCAGCTGGCAGTATTGAAGCGCACGGCCGCAGGCCGGACCGGTTCCGGCCTGCGGCTGACGCGATCGATGCGGTTCGCTGCGCTCACCACATGCTACCCGGGCTTCAATGTGGGAGCGGACTCAATGACCACCAGCTGAAGCTGGTGGGTTGAGGCGGCGGCCCCCGCCGACTGAAAGTCGGCAAGCTTGGGGGCCTTCGCTAAGAGCCCAAGACCGCCTCGCAATCCCGTCAAAGCAATTTGCGCGGCTGACCGGCTGAAAGCCGTGGATCAAACTCCTTGCGATGGACATTTACTCCGCGAAAGCTGTCGCGGGATGAACCCGCTCCCAGGTCGGGATGCTCGGTTTGCTCTGGTCTGCTGTTGGCTTCATGACGATCCTCTGGCTGACTTGCGGAATGCCCCTCGACTGTCTGCCGCGGCCGCGACGCGGTCTGTGCGCCGGCATACGCTGGCCCAAGACCGGCCGTTGCTCAGCGACGGCGTGCGATGCCTTGACGCCGATCAGCACTCGCGTAACGCCCGCGCGGCATCATCGTGTCCCGTTTCCAGGATGCGGTGGCGTCGCGAAAGGCCAGTCCGGCAATTCCTGTCCGATTGGCTTGGCGTAACGACCACAAGAGTGCTTTTGCAGATGCAGGTCTGATCAGATGCCCATGCAAGCCGATCTGCGCCAGGTGGTCTACGCCTTGTCCGATGCACTGGATCTGGTGGGCGTGGACGATGTCGCGCACGGCAAGCGGGTGGGTGTGATGGCGGCAGAATGCGCCCGATCGGTGGGCTGGCCCGCGGATCAGGTTCAATTCGTGTTTGACCTTGGCCTGCTGCACGACATCGGCGTGTCGTCGACGCAGACCCACCGACGTCTGGTCAGCGAGTTCGACTGGGCCGGCTCGCAGGCGCACACCGAGGTGGGCTACCAGTTGCTGCATGATTTCGCACCACTGGAGGCCATGGCGCTGCCGATCCGCTACCACCACACGCGCTGGGACGAGCTGGTCGCGCGCGGCGTGCCCGACGCGGTGGCCGGACTCGCCAACCTGGTGCTGCTCGCCGACCGCGTGGACGCGATCGCCGGAGCCTACCATTCCAGTTACGGCGCGCTGCAGCATCGGCTGGGCATCCAGCAGGAGATCGTCCGCCGGCAAGGCAGCTACTTCGATCCACGCTGGGTCGAAGCCTTCGTGCAGGTCTCGTCGCATGAAGCGTTCTGGCTGCAACTGGAACACCGGGCGCTGAATGGCTATCTGAGCGACATGCGCTCCGCGGCGCAGCCGCATCAGGCGAGCAATGCCGAGTTTCGTGCGCTGGCGCAGATCTTCGCGCGCATCGTCGATGCCAAGAGTCCGTTCACGCTCACCCACTCGCGCGGCGTCGCGCGCGTCGCCAGGCGACTCGCCGAGTACTTTGACGTTTCCATCGGATCACTGCGACAAGCTCGAGATCGCCGGCCTGCTGCACGATCTGGGCAAACTGCGCGTACCCGACCAGATTCTCGACAAGCCCGGACGCCTCGACGAGAACGAGCGCCTGACGATGAAATGCCACAGCTTCGAGACCCAGCAGATTCTGCGCAATATCAAGGGTTTCGAGGAGATCGGCGCGTGGGCGGCGCATCACCATGAAGAGCCGGGCGGAGGCGGCTATCCCTTCGGGCTGGACGCCGCCCAGCTGCCGCTGGAGGCGCGCATCCTGCGCGTCGCCGACATCTTCCAGGCCATGCTGCAGCACCGACCCTACCGCCCGGGACTGGGCCGCGAAGGCGTGCGCGAGTTCATGCTCGGCCTGCGTGACCAGGGCCGCATCGACGCGCGCATCGGCGCGGTGTTGCTGGCGCATCTGGACGAGATGATCGCGCTGGCGCTGCTCGACGACGGCGGCTCCGGGGCGCCGCGCGGCCACGTCGCCAGGGCCGGGGTGGCTTCTCCGCAGGCAGACGCGCGGGTGCAATCGTGATGTAGGTCAGGTTGGCCCGCAGGGACTACCTGACGCAAGGGGCCACTCCAGCGCACGTTCCAGGCGCAGCGGCAAGCGCGTCGGCGACCTGCGCGAAAATGCCGAGCAGGCGCGAGCGACTGATCAGGGCGCCGCACAAGTTCGGCCACGCGCCGTCCGCTGGAGATCGCCCTTGCAGCTACCCCATTGGACGTGGATAATGCGTCCACGAGATTAAACGCATGAGCACATCATTGAACGACAGCGATCCCGCCCTGGCCCCCGTGATGCGTGCGTTCGCAGTCTGCGCGCCGATCTTCCAGGCCTTGGGGGATCCGCACCGTCAGGCGATCGTATTGCTGTTGGCGCAACACGACCGGCTTGCGGTCAATGTGATTGCCGAGTCGATGCCGCTGTCGCGTCCCGCGGTTTCCCATCATCTCAAGGTACTGAAGGCTGCCGGACTGGTGCGCCTGACGCGGGAATCCCGCGAGAACTTCTACAGTCTCGACATCGATCCGGCGCTCGACCAACTCGAACTGCTGGTGCGTTCGGCGCGCGACAATTGCTCCTGAGCATTTTTTTGCCCATAACCGTCCAAAGGATTAAACGCATGAACTCAAAGCAGCCCCGTCCACTCGCCCTCGTGACCGGCGCATCGAGTGGCATCGGCCGCGCATTCGCCGTCAAGCTGGCGCAGGAAGGTCATGACCTGCTGCTGGTCGCACGGCGTCCGGCGGAACTGGCGGCGCTTGCCGCGGAACTCAAATCCCACGGCGCCGCCGCGGACTGCCTGACGCTGGACCTGACCGATCCCGGTGCGGTCGAGGCGATCGCCACGGCGCTGGGCGAGCGTGATCTGGCCTTGCTGGTGAACAACGCCGGCTTCGGACTGTTCGGGCTGTTTGCCGATAGCGACGGCGCGCGCGAACTGGCGATGATCGATCTCAATGTGCGGGTGCCGACGCAGCTTTCCAAACGCCTGCTGCCGAACCTGAGCCGAGCGCGTGGCGGCATCATCAACGTGGCATCGACGGCAGCGTTCCAGCCCGGCCCGTGGATGGCGGTGTACTACGCCACCAAGGCCTACGTGCTGTCGTTCTCCGAAGCCATTGCCGAGGAGCTTGGCCCGCGCGGGGTGCGGGTGATGGCGCTGTGCCCAGGCCCGATCCGTTCCGGTTTCCAGGACACCGCCACGATGCAGCGATCCGGGCTGCTGCGCATGCCCTTGCCGAGTGCGCAATGGGCGGTGGATTCGGCCTGGCGTGCCTGGCGTCGCGGCAGTCGCGTCCACATTCCGGGCAGCCTCAACAAGGCCATGGCCTTCAGCGTGCGACTGACGCCGCGCCGCTGGATGACGGCGCTGGTCAGGATGATTTCGGCGCCGGTCTGAGCGCCTGGATCGCTGCGCTGCGGCGACCTCGCCGCCCGCCAGGCGCGGCCCGCATCACGGCGCTGTTTCGAAGCCGTTGCGGAAGATGTCCTCGGTGTAGTCGTCATCGACGAGCGTCAGCGTGTGCACCAGCAGGGTTGGCGCATAGGTGACCTGGCCGATCACCAGGTACAGGACCAGGGTCCGGTCACCGTCGACGATGGCGTTGTCGATCAGCGGCACGCGCAGGTTGTAGGTTTGCTGGATCACGTTGGTTGGCGGGTTGTTCACATCGATGGCCGGAAAGCCGAACGCCAGACCGGTCTGATAGTGGTCCCGCCCGAATCGGCCGCTGCCGTCGGCGCCGATCTTCACCGTCACGTTCAACCGCGTACCAAACGCACGCAGCACCGAGATCGGGATGACCGCCTCGCCGGCGTTTTCGGCGACGCTGGACGCGCTGCTGTGGAAACCCACCGGCGGCAGGTCGGGCGTGCGGAAGTAGAAGTTCAACTGATCGATCGTGCTGCCGCCGACGTTGATCACCCACGGATTGGGGAACGCGCCGCCGGGGAGCGGATAGATCTCGCCCGTGCTCCAGTTGGAACCGGCTGGCGCCAGCGCGCTCACCGTGGTCATTCCCTGCGGCACATTGAGTTGCCACAGGCCGCTGGCATCGGATACCAGATCAAGCTGCGAACCATCGCTCTTGCGCACGCGCACCACCACGCCGCCGACAAACGCGCCGCCCGGTCCGGCACGCACGCGGCCGGTGATGCTGGTCAGTCCGCTGTTGCGACTGAAGTTCCTGCCCGCGGTGTCCTGCGCGGCGATCACCTGCACCGGATTGTTCCAGCCGCCCACGCGCGAGTACACGCTCTGGTTCTTGCCGGCAGTCAAGGTGTAGGAACCGGCGGCAAGGTTGCTCAGGCGGAAACTGCCGTCGTCCGCCGTATAGGTGCCGCGGTAAGCTGCGTTGCCGACGGCATTCAGCCCGTTGTGGACATGCACCCCGGCCAGCGGATTGCCCGCTGCGTCCGTCACGTTGCCGCTGATGCTGCCGACGCTGGGTGCGCCGACGGTCAGCGTCAGCGACTTCCAGGACTCGCCGCCCTTGCGGTCGCTGACGATGCACGACACCCGATAGCTGCCGGCCAGCGCCCAGCTCTTGCTGACGACCGCGCTGTTGTCGCTGCTGAACGAGCCGTCGCCGAACTCCCAGGCATAGGCCAGCGGGTCGCCATCGGCATCGCTGGCGACGGCCGTCAGCGTCACCGGACCGCCCACGGCGACCGCCAGGGCGGAAGCGTTGATGCTGGAAGTCGGCGCCGCATTGTTCGCCGTGCTGCCGATGCGCACATCCAGATCGAGCGACTCGGGTTGGGTGCCGCCCTTGCCGACGGCGGTCACATAGACGTCCGAGTAGGCATCGTGGAAGGTGCGGCCGATGGTCAGAGCGGCATCGTCGATGCCCTGCGGCGTGGCGGGCCGCGGGTCGAGGCGGATCGTGTTGGCCGGATTCGCGCCACCGTAGGTATGGATCCAGGGGTTCCAGATGTGCATCTCGGCCCCGTTCATCGACCAGGGATTGCTCACCCACGATTGCCGGAAGCTGTACCAGACCTCTTCTTGCGGCGAGTGCGCCACGCGCAATCCCACCTTTTGCCCGGCGACCAGGCCAGGCTGGTCGTGGGCGTAGATGCGGTAGATGCCGCTGCTTGTGGCGGTATGGAACTGACTGTCGCTCAACCAGCCGAGCAGTTTCTTCTGCAGCGGGT
This sequence comes from Rhodanobacteraceae bacterium, assembly GCA_016717705.1. Taxonomy (GTDB): domain Bacteria; phylum Pseudomonadota; class Gammaproteobacteria; order Xanthomonadales; family SZUA-5; genus JADKFD01. The sequence goes on from JADKFD010000025.1 coordinate 49,405, forward strand.
GGAAGTGGTAGTCAGGCGTGCCGCCACTGCTGCCGGAATTGCCCATCAGGTCGTGGTTGTCGCCGTACTCCACCAGGGTGGCTGCATCCGGCTTGAGCGGACCGAAAGTCGCGTTGCCCTGCACCGCCCAGGACACGTGCGACAGGCCGAGGTTGTGTCCCACTTCATGCGCCAGGGCCTGGATCTTGTCCGCTCCGCCGGTGAAGTAGACGCCCTTGCCGCCGAGAATGGCGCTCGCCGACGAGGCAACGCCAGCCACGTTTTCGACCATGGCATCCAGCGCATAGAACTTCGAATCGTAGAGCGGGTTGTATCCCGCCCCGACGCCGGCCGCCGCTGCCCGGGCATCCTGCAACAGCTCATCCGACCATATCTTGCCAGCATAGAATGTGCTCGGATTGGGCAGGGTGACGGTCGGGGTCACCACCAGTTGCGGCTCAAGACTGAGCAATCCGGACGAATAGGCCGGCAACTGCTGCCGGGTTTGTTGCCAGGCCATGTCCAACTGCGCCGCGCTGATCGGATCGGCCATCGGCTGGTCCGGATAGCGCACCCGGATGACCAGCATCTTCTTGTGCCCGGTGGTCCATTCAGTCGGCAAGAAGGCCTGTTCGACGAGCGTCTGCACGGACTTTTCGCCAGCGCTGCCAGACGCCGGCAGCGACCAGCGCTCGCTGCCGGCCGCCGCAGTCAGCTCACTCGCGTGCAGCGCAGCACAACACAGCGGGATCAGTCCCAGCGACAGCGCCCAGGCACCCGCAGCCTGGGCGCGCCGCACGAGATGCTGCGATCGACGCGAAACCAGGATGACACCTCCGGCTTGCATGCTGCACTCCTCGATTGCACGTCGGAGTCGATGCCGGCGGTGCGTGATCGAGTATCGCGCCGGCTCTCCGAGGCGACCGGGATTTGCCGACCAAGCCAGCAATGCAGCAGACGGGCGCAGCGCCTTGGCGTCAGGCTGGCGCGGCTCAGCGTAGGATTCACGACCTTCAAGGCGCAGGACGACGCGGGCCGATGACCACCATGCCTGCCATCGATCGCCGCGGCCTGCTGGCGGCGATCTTCGCCTTCGCCCTGTGGGGACTCTTCCCGCTCTACTGGCATCAGCTGAAGGCGGTGCCGTCGCTGCAGATCATCGCCCACCGGGTCATCTGGTGCTGCGTGTTCGTCGTCGGTTACCTGTTGCTGAGCGACGGCCGCGACTGGCTGCGGCGGGCGCTGGCGGCACCCAAAGTCGGACGCCTGTTGCTGCTGTCGAGTGTGCTGATCAGCGCCAACTGGGGGATCTACATCTGGGCGGTCACCCACGACCGCGTGGTCGATGCCAGCCTGGGCTATTTCATCAATCCCCTGGTCAACGTGCTGCTGGGGGTGGCGGTGCTGCACGAAAGGCTCAACCGCATCCAGTGGCTGGCGGTGGCCAGCGCCGCACTCGGCGTGCTCTGGCTCGGCCTGGTGCACGGCCGGCCGCCATGGATCGCGCTGGCGCTGGCCGGCAGCTTTGGCGTGTACGGTCTGATCCGCAAGCTGGTGGCGGTCGATTCCGTGCCGGGACTGGCCATCGAGAGCCTGATCCTGTTTCCGCTTGCGCTGATCTGGTTGATCGGGGCGCAGTGGCAAGGCGTGGGCGCGTTCGCCAGCGGCGATTTCCGCGTCGACGCCCTGCTGGTCTTTGGCGGCGCGCTCACGGCACTGCCGCTGATCGGCTTTGCCTACGGGGCGCGGCGCATTCCGTACACGCTGACCGGGCTGCTGCAATATCTGTCGCCGACGCTGCAGTTGCTGTGCGGCGTACTGATCCTGGGCGAGTCTTTCGACCCGCAGCAGGCGATCGGATTCGGCCTGATCTGGGCTGCGCTGGCGCTCTACGGTCGATGGCTGGCGCCGCGCCCGCGTTGGCGGTGCGGCACTCGTCATAGCCTGACGCGCCCGTCGAGCCGTACCCACAGTGCGGTGCCCAGCCACCGCCAGGAACTGCCCTTTGCGCCGACCAGATGGCAATATCCGGGCATGCGGGTTCGAGCGAGGTGGTACATGAACTGGATGCGAGTGATTGCACATCGCTGCGCGCGCCGGGCACGCAGTCTGGCCATGCTCGGCGCGCTGGCGCTCGCGCTGGTCGCGTGCGCCCCGACGGCCGACGCGCCGCAGGTGTCGGCTGGCGGCTGGCGCGAGTTCGAGGGCACCTGGAACGCCGCCGGCAGCCGTCGCAGCATTCCCCTTGGAGAGGGTCGCCGGGGCTCAATCATCGAACTCCGGGGCACCCTGTTGCTGGTCGGACCGGGACGACCGGGCGTCGGTTTCCACGCGGAGACCATCGCGCTGGTGGACAGCGCGACCGGCACGGTTGGTCGCGGCGTGCTGACCGACGAACGCGGCGATCAGGTGTACACCGAAGTCACCGGCGAGGGCACCGCCGCGCAGAACCGCGTCACCGCCACGATCCTCGGCGGCTCCGGTCGCTACGCCGGTGTGACCGGCGGCTATGAATTCTCTTGGCAATTCATGATCGACGGCGACGACGGCGCGATCCAGGGTCGCGCAATGGGACTGAAGGGGCGCGTGCGACTCGCCGACGCGGCCACGGAGGCAGCACCATGACGCCGACGCCACTGATGTTGCGACGCGCGATAGTGATCGCGATCGCCCTTGGAATCTGGTTCTCACCAGTACCGGCCGGCCTCACGGCGCCCGCATGGCATCTGTTTGCCGTATTCGCCGCTGCCATCGGATCGGTGCTGATTGGCGCTTTCAGCCTGCTGATGGCGGCGATGATTGCCGCGGGCACAATCGTCCTCACCGGAACGCTGACGCCGGTGCAGGCATTTTCGGGTTTCGCCAATTCCAGCGTGCTGCTGGTGGTGGTCGCCTTCATCGTCGCCCAGGCGGTGGTGAAATCGGGCCTCGGGCAGCGCATCAGCCTGTTCATGGTCAGCCGTTTCGGCGGCTCGTCGCTGGGGCTGGCCTACAGCATCGTGGTGACCGACGCGGCAATGGGCCCTGCGTTTCCGAGCAACACCGCCCGCGGCGGCGTGCTGTTCCCGATCGTGCTGTCGGTGGCCCGCGGCGCGGGCTCGCATCCGGAGGACGAAGTCGGGCGGCGATTGGGCGGTTACCTGATGTTCTGCGCGATGGCCGGCCTCGCCGTCTCCTCGGCCCTGTGGATGACCGCCACGTCGGCCAATCCGGTCGGCATCCAGATCGTGCAGAAGTTCGGACTCGACATCGGATTCGGCTCTTGGATCCTGGCGTCCTGCGTGCCGGCACTGATCGCCATCGGGATGATCCCGCTGCTGGTCGCGAAGATTTTCCCGCCCGGCGTTACGGCGACGCCCGAGGCGCCGGCGGCGGCACGCCAGGAACTCGCCACGATGGGCTCGATGACGCGCGACGAGCTCATCACCGCAGCGACTTTTGTGGTGATGGTCACAGGCTGGGTGTTCGCCGATGCGCTGCAGCTGAATGTCACCAGCATCGCCTTCGTGGGCTTCGGCGTGCTGCTGGTGACCGGAGTCCTCAAGGTCGAGGACATCGACATCCGCGGCGAAACGCTGTCGACGTTCTTGTGGCTCGCGGTGCTGTTCGCGATGAGCGGACAGTTGAACGAACTGGGATTCATTAGCTATGTCGGCGAGCGCCTTGCGTCCTATCTCGGCGGCCTGTCGTGGCCGGTGACCTATGTGACGCTGATCGTCCTCTATGTCGCCATCCACTACCTGTTCGTGAGCCAGAGTTCGCAAGTCCTGGCACTACTCGGCGTGTTCCTCGACGTCGGTGTTCGCGGTGGCGTGCCGCTGCCACTGATGGCCTACGGATTGCTCTTCGCCAGCAGCTACTTCTCGGTGATCACGCCACAGGGCGGTAGCCAGAACATCATCTTCGTCGCCAGCGGCTATCTCACCCAGCGCGAACTGTACAAGCTGGGGCTGCTGGTGACACTGGCGTTCCTGGCAATATTCCTGGTGATCGGGACGCCGTGGGTGATGTTCGTCACGTCCGGATGAAACACCCGGATTGATACCGGTTGGATCGACGCCGGCTGGACAGCTGGGCGACACCCGGACAGGGCGCGGCACACTGAAGCACGGTCGCTCAGGCGCTTCGGGCCCACTTGAGCTGCGTTAAGGCAATGCCGGGATCGCCGCCCCGCGATAGATCAATCCGCGCACCAGATCGACGAAGTCCAGCTTGCCATCGCCGTCCCAATCGCCGATGGGCACCAGTTGCGCCGCCTGCGACTCTCCGGTGACGATCAGTGCCGGCGGATCGGTCTGATTGCACACCGAATAGGCGCGATTCTCCCAGGCGACGCCGCGTCCGCGCACCCACGGCGCGGCACCGGCGCTGCGCGCGCGACCTTCGCCGCGGCTGCGCAACAAGAGTTCCAGCTGGCCATCGCCATTCAGATCCGCGCTGCTCAGCAGCCCGGACGGCGGCGGCAAGTCGATGCTGTCCGCGCAGTAGCTGAACTGCGGCCCGAACACGGCGCTGTTGACCAGCGGGAAGAGATTGTCTCCCGGCGTGCCGCTGCGGCCGCGATAGATCTGCACGCTGCCGCTGAAGTAATCGAAGGCGATATCGTCCTTGGCGCCATTGGTGAAGCGTCCCACGGCAGTGATCGTGGGCGATGGCCCGGTGGTCCGAAAGCCCTGCGCGGTGGTCAGTGGATCGATGCTCGCCGGCAAGCTGGCGCCACCGAAGATCAATGCCGTGCGCGGATCGGCCACGCCGTCGTTGTTGATGAAGAGCGCCAGATCGCTCTTGCTGTCGCCACCGAAATCGCCCAGCGGCATGTTGCTGGCCATGCTCAGGGACACGCCGTTGGCGGTTGTCAGGTCGACAAAACGCCCTGCGGAAAGGTTGTCGACCGCAAGCGTACTGGGCCTGTCGGGCGTGCCGAAAACGACCCGGGCGCGCCGCTCGGAGCCAAAGGTGCAGCCAAACGGGCACCAGGTGACCAGAAGATCGCTTTCCGGGCCGCCACCGAAATCGCCGATGCCGCGCGCTTCGCGCAAGATCGCGGTGCTCGCAGCGAAGCGCAGCTCGGTGGTTCCGGGCGAACGCGGTGGTCCACCTGGGACACCGAGCGACACGGTGGCCGGAAACACCGAACGTCCCTGGAGTACCTTTCCGTAGAGCACCATCGCGCGATTGTTTCCCTGCACCAAGAGATCGCCGAAGCCGTCGCCATTGAAATTGCCCGCCGCGCTGGTGCGTTGGGCGTTGAGCACGACGAAGCCGGTGCGCCCGGTCAATTGCTGGGTGTTGACGCTCAGAGCAGCGGAGCCGAGCGCCACCATCGACACCCGCTCGGTGCAATCGCCATTGAGGCAGTAACCGTCCGCGACCAGGTCCCCCCGACCATCGTTGTTGAGATCGCCCACGGTTCGGGTCGGCCGCAAGGCCGGCTCATTGGTCCACGGCGTGCCGGGCGAGCGGCCGAGATCGAAGCGCGTCGGACCGATGCGCGCCGGCGGTTGCGCTTCGAAGGCGCTGCCGAGAATGCGCTCGCTGCTGTAGATCACATAGGCGTTGCGGCCGGCGTCCGCGGCGGTGATGCCCAGATCACCGAGGCCATCTCCATTGATGTCCGCCAGCGCCCTGACCTCGAAGCCGGTGCGCGAACCGGCCACGCCTTCGATGCGCTTGCCGAGCACCGGCGTGCTGGCGTTCAAATCGATCGATGGCGGCAGGTTGGCCGCGCCATAGAGCACGAACACGGTGCCGGCGCTGGCGCCATTCTGATCGCTGCCGCGGCTGCCGAAGGCCACGTCGCTGCGCCCGTCGCCATCGAAATCGGGCAGCACGTCGATCGAGCTGAAACCATCCTCCGCCCATTCGCCGAGGATCTCGCTGCTCAGCGCACCAGGCACGTTGATCACGGCGGGCGGCGAACTGCGTCCATAGACGATGTATGCGCGACTGCGACTGTCGGCGCGCGCGGCCTGGCCAAAGACGAGATCGGCGCGGCCGTCGCCGTTGATGTCGCCCCGGCCAGCGGCCGGCGGTCGTGGGATGTCCGCGCTTCATTCATGAACGGGGCGCAGACGCGGATGAGTCCGGCAATGCCCGAAATCGGGATCCGGCCGGTGTAGCCGCCGGCTTGTCCGGGCACGATGACCGCACAGCCGCCGTAGCCGATGATGGCGAGGTCATTGCGACCATCGCCGTTGAAGTCGCCGATGCCGCGCACATGCATGCGATTGAGGCTGAGCTGCGCATCACCGACCAGGCGTGCACCGCCCTGGGCCAGATTGCTGGCGATCGTCAGCGTCGCCGGGAAACTGCCTGCGCGACCGTAGACGATGTTCACGCTGGTTTGACCGGAGCCACTGGTTTCCGGCGCCGTCGCGGCGAAGTCACCGATGCCATCGCCGTCGAAGTCGCCGATGAAACTGACCGACTCGCCGAACTGGGCTTCCTCGGCGTTGTTGGCAGCAGCCAGGATCCGCGATCCCGGCATGCTGACAATCGCCGCCGACAACCCGGCTACTGGCAGACCGCCGGGCACCAGCGTGACCCTGCCGGCGCCGGCAAGCGCGTAGGCCTCGCCGACCAACAGTTCCTGGCGGGCATCGCCGCTGACCTGACCCATGGTCAGTGCGAGCGTGCGATCGAATCCGTTGATGCGGGTTGAACGCAATGAGGTATCCAGCGCCACTAGCGCCGGCAACGGAGTCGCCGCACCGGGGATCACATACAGGCTGGTGGCGGTCGCCCCGCCCGCGGTCGATGGCCAGGTCCGGGCCGCCGAGACCACGATGTCGGGCTCCGGACCGTCGACAAAATCGCCGCTGCCGACAATGCGCACATCGCTGTTGGCCAGCGCGCCGGAGATCTGCACGCGCACGCCGTTGCGGCCATTGATATCGCTCAGGTGCAGCGTGTCGTACAGGTTCTGGTCGAGCGCGCGCACATCGTCGTCGTCGATCACCGCCTCGGCGCTGACGCCGGCCACGCCGAGTCCGCGATTGGCCGGCACCACGTCGATGATCAGCGTCTCCGGATTCTCGATCGCGCTGTCGTTGAGCAGGGTGATATCGATATTCGCGCTCGGCTGAGCCGGCGTCAGCGTCACCGTGCTGCTCAACGCCACATAGTCGCTGCCGGCCACGGCGCTGCCATCGCGCGTGCTCACGGCAAAGGCGATCGGGACGCTTGGTGCCGGTGTCAGGCTCAAGGTGGCGCGCAGCGGCGTGGCGTTCTCCAGGCGGCTCTGCGCGACCAGCGCAGGGGTGACGCCGACCACCGCGAGCGGCGGCGAAAGTTCGGAACTGCCCAGGGTCGGACTGACCACACTCAAGGCCAGTTGATCGCCGGCATCGATCACACTGCTCAGGCTGAGGTCGATGCTGTTGTTGCCGGCAACCACCGAGTTGTCCACCGCCACCAGTTCCTGCGTGTCGCCAACCCGGTACAGGTGCACGCGCGGCTCGTCGCCACCGCTGAAGCTGGCGTCGAGGGTGTAGTTGACGCGCACCACGCGCGCGGCCAGGTCGACCACGGCAAGCCCCGGAATCGGCGCGTTCAACAGGGTGTTCGGACCGCTGTCGCCATCGCCCGGGTCATTCGGCGTCGGGCCGTCGCCGCCCAGATCGACCAGCTGATTGCCGTTGAGCGAGCGATTGCCGCTGATCGGAATGCGCGTTGCGGCACCGACGATCACGATGGCGGCGCCGTTCTGGTGCAGCAGCAGGTTCTGCGTATCGGCAAATCGACCGCCAATCAGGGTGTTGCCGTCGCCGCCGCTGGCAAAGCCCGGCGGCCGCGCGATCACGCCGTCGATGCGGATCGCCGTCCCGCCATTCGGCATCCACGCGTTCTCATCGAGGCCGACACCGATGCGATTGTGCAAGATAGTCAGCGGCTCCGGCGTCTGCACCACGCAGCTGTCGGGCAGCAGCGGCGGAGTGGCCACATTCATGCGCAGGCCATCGCCGCTGCTGGCGGCGATGACGTTGTCGCGCACCTGCAACAAGGTGATGCAACGCGGGTGCGGCTGGGTGAACACGATCCCGGCGGCGTTGGCGAGCGGCACGTTGCCGCTGCGGTCGGTGCCGATCAGATTGCCTTCGATCGAGGTGGTGACGAAGCGCTGGCGCGGCGCCACGGCGATCGCCGCAACCCGGTTGGCGGAAATGAGATTGCGCGCAGCGGCATTGGCAAAGCCGATGGCCAACTCGCCGGTGGTGAACTGCGTCTGCGCACGGCCGTCGTCGGTGGGTTCGGCGCGCACGCCAAAGCCGTTGCCGGCCGGCGTCAGACCATCGCTCTTGAGACCGAGGTAGTTGCCAAGCACGGCGACCGGCTGATTGCTGACGCCGCAATCGGCGGCAATCGCGGCGTCGGCGAAACTGTGGATAGCCAATCCGCGCACGGTGCCGCCGGCACACAGTTTGATGCCGTTGCCGGTGCTCAGCAGGCCACCGTCGATTTCCACCTTGATCACACTGTTGAGTGCATTGCCGCTGCCGGCTGAAACCGTGTTCTCAACTGCACCCGGCTGCGAGTAGCCGTTGATCGTGAGCAGCCGCGACAACGGCGGCAGCGGCGTGAGCGGGCGGATCACCTGTGTCTGCGTGCCCGGAATGGCGAACGCGATCTCGCTGATGGCGGCGCTGGCGTTGGCGTTCATGATCGCTTCGCGCAGGGTGCAGCCGCCGGCGCTGGGACTGCACAGGCCATCGTCGGTGTCGGCGGTGCTGTTGACCACCAGCGGCGTGCCACTGGCCACGATGATGGCCTCACCGGTGGCATCGGCGATGGTCAGACCCAGCGGCGTGTCGGCATCCAGGAAGAAGTTCTCGGCCGGCTCGGCGAGGCTGTCGCGCGCGATGCGTACGCTGGCGCTGGCGCGCGTTTCGCCCGGTGCAAACTCGACGACCAGACCTTCCTGGCGCACGTAGTCCTGACCGGCGAGCGCGCTGCCGTCGCGGGTTTCCAAGGTCACGCTGACCGCGTCGGAGGGCACGCGATCGAGCTCCAGCACGAAGGAAATGGTGCGGAACAGGACCGAACCGGCCGGCTCGATCACCAGTCCCACATCGAGCACGCGCAAGGACGGCAATGGCGTCGGCGCGTCGTCATTGTTGATGTTGCCGCTGCCCTGCGCGTCGGCAATCGTTGCCGCCGACCGGATTGCTCAGGTTGATGAAGAACTGCTCATCCGTTTCCAGCACGCTGTCGCCAACCACATTCACCGTGATCGGCAGGTTGGTGGTGGTACCGGAGAAGCTCAGCTGGCCGCTGGCACTGGCGTAGTCGCCGGGCGCGCTGGCGCTGCCATTGGCGCTGGCGTAGTCGACCGTCACCGGGGCGCCGGTGGCGTTGCTCAAGCTCACGATGAACACGAACGCCGTGCTGCCGCTGTTGCCCTCGGCCAGGGTGACGTCGCTGATCGACAGCGTCGCGGGCGGCAGGACCGTGTGATCGACGCGGGCCGACTTGCTCGCCCGGAACACCGGATCGCCGCTGTAGGTCGCCTCGATCACACGCTCGCCAATTGTTGCAAAGGTAAGCGCGCAACTGCTCGCCGGCAGTGCGATGGTGCAGGACTCGCCGGTGGAGGCCTGACCAGCACAGCGCCGCTGGCGCAGCCGGTGCGCCCGGCTTCGGGATTGACCACCACGCTCACCGTCACCGCCTGCCCGGCAGCCGACGGATCGGGCGTGTGCGCAAGGATCTGCAGATCGGTATCGAAGCCCACTTCGAGCGCGCGCACCTCGACCAGATCGAGGCGGAAATCCGGATGTTCGCCGGGCAGCACGCCGCGGTCGAAATTGCCGAACCACAGGGCATCCGGGCGCAGCAGCGCCGGGTCGCGGACGGGATTCTCCACGCGCACGCCATCCACCCATAGCTCATCGCGCCCGTCCAGCCAGCAGAACTCGACTTCGCGGCGCAGCAGTGCCGGCGGGTTGGAAATGAAGGCCGCCGGACCGGTGTCGCTGGTCGAGATGCGCGCATCGGCAACGTAGCCACTGGGATACTGACCGGCAAAGGCATGGAAGATCAGGTCGCCCGCCGGCCCGCCATCCGGCGCAAGGCCAGTCGATGCCACCATGCTGTTGTTGCCGTACACCGCCGAGGTGCTGGTGTAGGTCGCGATCCAGCGCAGCGCGTAGGCGCCGCTGGTTGGCAACGGGGACGCGTTGGCGGTGACATAGGGGAAGCCGACCACATTGCCGGCGTTGACCGTCGCCTCACCGGCGCCCACCGTCACCGAGCCATCGTTGACATCGACATTCCAGCGCGCAGGATCGATCGCGCTGCCGGCGAAATCGTCGCGGAAACCGAGCGTGCTGCTGCGCGCGCCGGTGCAGCGGCTGCCCAGGGCGCTGTCATTGTTGAGGATGAACAGCTGCGTCAATGCGCCGATGCGCGCGGTCACGGCGTAGCGTCCGACGACACCGTTTGCAGTCGCCACGACCTCGGCGAAGCCGTTGGCATCGGACACGGCGCTGGCAGCCGACAAGTTGACCGATGCGCCGCTGACCGGCGCGCTGAATTGCACGGTCGCACCGGCAAACGGCGTGCCGCCATCGCCCAGCACACGCACGCGCAGCGCGTCGGAGAAAGCTCCGCCGACACTGGCGTACTGGTTGTTGCCGCCAGCGGCATCCAGCGCAACGACGCCGGCAGTAATCTGGTGGCTGGCGCTGGCGTTGGCGATCGAGTCGCCGCCAGACGTCGCAAAGGCATTGGCAAAGGTGGAATAGCTGGCGCTCAGCGTGACGCCGCCGGCGGCACCGGTGGTCACCAGTTCGCAACTGCCTTCCGATCGATTCGCGGTGACGGTGGGCAACAGGCTTGCCAGACAACTGGCACCGCGGCCGTCGCTGATGAGCACCTGGCCATTCGGACGAAACGGCGTGGCACTGGACTCCGCGCGCACGCTGACGCTGTACGGCGAACCGGCCTGCGATGGGTCAGGGCTGTCGCTGAGGATGCTCAAGGACTGGATCAGCGCGAAGCTGAATTCACTGGTATTGCCGTTGGCATCGGTGGCGGTGGCGACGATGACGTCGTTGGTACTCAGCATGACGCCAGGCGGAAGCGGCAGCGAGACCGACTTGATCGACTGCGCCTCGGCGTTGAGGTAGCTGTCGCTGCCGATCAGTGCGCGGCCCTCGTCGCCGTCGGCCTGGAAGAACTCGACGCGCAGCGGATAAGCGCTGTTGGCGGGCGCCGAATCGACGCGATAGCTCAGATCGACGGTATTGCCGTTGATCGCGAAAGCGCTGATTTCCGGAAAGTTCTGGCCATTGTTGGCCGGATTGTCCGGGTCGCCCGGATCGTTGGGCAGGCGCCCGGCGGCGCTGCCGTTGTCGCCGGTGCGACCACTGATGCCCAGTTGACCGTTGCGGAACATGCGATTGCCGACGACCTGCCCGCGCGTGTTGCGCGTGGCCACGCCCTGGGTCCCGTTGAAAGCGATCAGATTGCCCTCGCCCGCCAGCGTGCCGCCGACCAGCGGCGGCTGGGCGCCATTGACCCCGGTTGCCAGTTCAATGCCCAGGTTGCTGTTGCCCAGCGGCAGCGTACCGCTGACATCGGTGCCGATGAAGTTGCCGATGACCCGCGTGCCGTTGGTGGGGCCGGCGCCGCCGACGCTGATGCCGCGACCATTGCCGGAAATCAGGTTGCGGCTGGCGATGTCTGCGCCGCCAAGAATCTGGAAGAAACCGACACCGCCAGAGAGGCGCACGCCGGTGCCGTTGCCCAGGGCCGCGGTGCCCGCCGCGTTGGTGCCGATCAGATTGCCCAAGATCCGGAAATTGGCGCCGCCACCGTTGATGCCGTCGCTGGTCTGCCCGCTGATTACATTGCGCTGCGCCGGCAGGCTGCCGCCGACGCGCGCGTTGGAACTGAAGTCGCCACCGAAGGGATTGCCGCCAGTAGCGACGCCCAGACCATTGGGGACCGCAATGGTGCCGCTGACGTCGGTCCCGATGAAACAGCCCTCGACGATTCCAACCACGGTGTTGCGCCCGGAAAAATCGAGCGCTGCGCCGGAAAAGCCATTGATGACCAGACCACGCACCGTGCCGCCGGTGGTGAAGTAGTTGATACCGCTGGAGCAACCCGGGCAGGAAGCGCCGGTGAGCACAATCTTGAGTTGTGCGTTGCTGCCACCCTGAGCCGGCGTGTTGCTGTTGGGCACGGCGCCGGGCTGGGTATATCCATCGATGCTCAGTTCACCCGTGGTGATCGACGGCAGCCCGCTCAATGGTGCGATCCGGCACACGCCGGTTGCGGCAACGCAACCCGGATCACTGCTCGGGATGTTGAACACGATGGTGTCGGCGGCGCTGTTGGCGTTGGCCGAATTGATCGCCCCGCGCAAGGTGCAGTCGCCGGGCGCCGCGGCACAGGCAGTCAAGCTGGTGTCCGAGGTGCTGTCGACCACCAGCGGCGCGTTGCCGATCAGCGCACTGGCAGTGGCGACCAGATCGGCGCCCGTGGCGCTGCCGAATGCGCTCTCGCTGGTGATCAGCGCCGCGGTCAAGGTGAAATTGCCGGCGGCGGTCGGCGTCAGTGTGCAACTGGCTTGGCTGACATTCGCGGTGACGGTGGGTAGCAGAAAGCCGCTGCAGCTCTGCACCGGACTCGAGTCGATGCTGAAGCCGACCCGTCCATTGGGCTTGAACGGCCCGGAGAGCGCGGTCACCGTGGCGGTGAAGGTGAGCGGTTGACTCACCGAACCGCTGGCCGACGCGACGCTCAAGCTGGCCGGATGGAAACTGAATTCGCTGCTGTTGCTGTCGGCGTCGGCGGCGGTGGCGACGATCACGTCGTCGGCGGTCAGGGTGAGTCCCGGTGGAATCGGCAGCGTGAGCGCCTTGACGGATTGCGCATCGGCGGCCAGATAGCTGTCGGCACCAATGAAGTCGCGCCCCTCGTCGCCATCGGCTTTGAAGAACTCCACGCGCAGCGGATAGGCGCTGTTGCCCGGGTTGGAATCGACGCGGTAGCTGATCGACACATTGCCGCCACCGATGTTCACTACGCTGATCTCGGGAAAATTCTGCCTCCGGGTATCGGCATCGTTGGCATCGTTGGGCACCCGAGTTCCGCTGGCAAGACTGATGCCCAGGCCATTGTGAGCGTGGATCGAGTTGCCGAGTACCCGCGCCTGACCCGCGAGATCGACACCGAGAGACCCACCGGCGATGACATTGCCGGTACCCGGCGTGGTGCCGCCGATGGTCAGCCCGCGCACCTCGCTGCGGACAAACACCCGGCTGTTGCCAAGAATGGCCGAGCCGGCCACATCGAGGCCCAGCAGGTTGCCTTCAACGCGCGACCCAAGGAAGCCCGGTCCACTGGCCGTGTATTGCTCGATATACATGGCGGTGTCGCTCGACACGCCCACCAAGACGTTGCGCGCATTGGGGTCGCTGCCGCCGACCAGGATGTTCTGCGCACCGCCGCTGCCGGTGACCAACACGATACTGCGACCGCCGCCCGCGACCGTCCCGTTGACCAAGGGCGCGAGCCCACTGGCGGTAGTCCCGATCAGATTGCCCTGGATCCGCATGCCGTCGGACGGGCCGCCCTGAAACCCGGTCTGGAAATGCACCCCGTCAAGCTGGTTGCCGGAAATCAGGTTGCGCGTATCTGGCGTCAAACCGCCAATGACGTATGCGCCTCCCTGGCCATTGACCAGAATCCCGAACTCGTTGTTGGGCCGCGCCAACGTGCCGCTCGGATCAGTACCGATGTAGTTGCCCTCGATCCGGTGCGCGGCGGTCGACTGAAGCTGAATCGCCGCGCGGCTGTTGAAGCGATTGATGACCAGGCCGCGCACCACGGACGGCGTGCTGCTCGACAGGTTCAGCCCGGCGCTACCGTCGCTATTACCATCGAGTTGAATCTTCAGTGCGCCGTTGAGGCCCCCTTGCGTGGGCGAGTTGCTGTTGGGCACTGCACCAGGCTGGGTATAGCCGTCGATGACCAGCGGCTGGGTGATGTCGCGCGAACTGCCCGGCGTCGGGGTGATCGTGCACACGCCGCTGCCGGTGTCGCAGCCTGGATCGCCGAGCGGTATGGCAAAAGCGATGGTGTCCGCTGCCGCCGTGGCATTGGCCGCGGCGATCGCGCCACTGAAGGAACAATCGCCGGCCGTGGCTGTGCAAGCCGTGAGACTGGTATTGCTGGTGGTATCTACCGTGAATGTCGCCGCGTGGGCAGCCGAAGACAAGATCGCAGCAAGCAGCAGCACGCGGCTCATGGCGCAACTCGCAAGTGTGGCAATACAAACGGAAACCCCAAATGGCGCGCCAACCCGCCATCGACTTTCGACGGCGTCAGGCTGTCGCAGGCCGGTGTGGCCCGCACGACACCCGCGGGGCCCGGCGGGCCCGCCGCCGCCGGGGGCCCGCGGGGCCGGGGGGGGCCCGGGGGCCGGGGCCGGGGGGCGGGCGGGCCGGCCGGGGCGCGGAGTCCGTGGACCCGATCGGGTTCGGGCGGGGCTCACCGGCGCTTTTGGCGCGGTTCGAATGTGGAGCGCCGCTGAGCCGCTTCGCGGCACAACGGCCTACACCGCTACGCGGCACAACGGCGACGGTCATCAACCGTTCCGGCAACCCATCTTCAATCGCCTACAATCAGGCCTCTGGCAGATCGGATGCAGCACTGTGGGCGAAGTCACCGAACTCCTGGAGCGGGCGCGCAGTGGCGAGCGCGAGGCCTGGGACCAGGTCGTCGCGCTGATCTACGACGACCTGAAGCGCATCGCCCGCGGCGTACTCGGCGGCCAGGGCTCGGCCACGCTCAACCCGACGGCACTGGTCCACGACTGCTATCTGCGCCTGTCGCGCGCCGGCGCCGAGGGCGTGGTCAACCGCGAGCATTTCCTGTCGCTGGCGGCGCGCGCCATGCGCCAACTGCTGCTCAATCACGCGCGCGATCGGGTAGCCGCCAGGCGCGGCGGCGGCCTGGATCAGACCCAGCTGGGTGGTGTGGACATCGAAGCGGACAACGAGGCGGAGCATCTGGTCGCACTCGACGGCGCGCTGACACGCCTGGGCGCGATCGATGAGCGGCTGGTTAGGGTAGTCGAATGTCGCGTGTTTGCCGGCTTGAGCGAGGACGAGACCGCGTCGAGCATGGGTATCTCGCTGCGCAGCGCACAGCGCCTGTACGCCGACGCGCGCGCGCAGCTGGCGGTGTTGTTGGCGGGTTGAGGCGCGTTGCCGGGTATCAATCCTCTGGAAGTAGGTCACGTTGGCCCGAAGGGCCTACGTGACAGGGTATCCCGATGTCACGTAGGCCTGCGGCCAACGTGACCTACTTATCAACGGGGCAGGGCGCGTTCGGTGATGGCGCACCCGCACCCGATTCACCCACCTCTTCCGAGCCACGCCATGCCCGCCAATTCACCACTCGATCTGCTCGAACCCGGCGCCCTGCTGGCTGGCGCCTTGTTCCGCAGCATGGTCACGCGGGTCGGACTGCAGGCCAGCTTGCCCATCGGCACGCGCGTCGGGCCGTTTCGCATCCTTGCCGAGATCGGTGCCGGCGGCATGGGCGTGGTCTACCGTGCCGAGCGCGCCGATGGTCAGTACCAGCAGTTTGTCGCCATCAAGTGCGTGACCGGCGGCGACAGCGTCGACGCACTGGCGCAGTTCCGTCGCGAACGTCAGATCCTTGCCGAGATGCGCCATCCGCATATCGCGCGGCTGCTCGACGGTGGGCAGCTCGACGACTGTCGTTTGTGGTTTGCGATGGAGTTGATCGACGGCGCCCGCATCGACGCGCATGTGCGTGCGTCGGTCCCCTCGGTGGCAGCGCGCATCGGCCTGCTGCGTCAGGTCATCGACGCCGTCGCCTGCGCCCACCAGCGGCTGCTGCTGCATCGCGACATCAAGCCTGCCAATGTGCTGATCGATGCCGATGGCAGCGCCAAGCTGCTCGATTTCGGGATCGCCGCCCTGGCTGGCGATCAGGCCGCCGCGCGTGCCTACACGCCGGACTGGGCCAGCCCGGAGCAAATCAGCGGCGGCGAAATCGGACCCGCCTCCGATCAGTTCCAGCTCGGTCTGTTGCTGGATGCGCTGCTGCGGTCGCCGGCGCAGCCTGCGGACCGCGCGCGCTGGATCGAGATGCCGACTGGACGCGCCGCCGAGCTGCGCGCCATCGTCACACGCGCCACGGCGCCTGATCCGCAGCAACGCTATGGCTCGGTGCAGGAACTTGATGCCGATCTCGGGCGCTGGCTCGCCGCACGCCCGGTGAGTGCGGTTGGCCAGAGCCTGGAGTACACGCTGCGCTGCGCGGTGCGCCGCCACCCGCTGATCGCCGTCGCCAGCGTCACCACCGCACTCACCATCGTCGCACTGGTGATCGGCTTCAGCTGGCGCCTGGCGCAGGAGCGCGACCTGGCGCGGGCGCAGGCTGAGCGCGCGACACGGGAAGCCGCGAATGCCGCAGCTGTGGCGCACTTTCTGCAGGACGATCTGCTGGCGCTGGCCGATCCAAACACTTCGCAAGACGTGCAACTCACCGTCCAGACGCTGCTCGAACGCGCCCGCGGCACGGTTGATCAACGTCTCGCCGGGCAACCGGAAATTGCCGCGCAGATCCACGCCACGCTGGCGCGCAGCCTGCGTGGACTCGGCGACTTCGAAGCTGCGAATGCCGAATTCGAGCTGGCCGAATCCAAGTCCGCTGCACTCGCGGCAGATTCTCCCTGGCGCCTGGAACTCGATCTCTGGCACGGCGATCTCGATCTGGCGCGTTCGCTGCCGCGTGAGGCCTATGCGCGCCTGCAACGGGTCGCCGACGCCGCCGCAGGCAGCCTCGGCAGCGACTCGCAACTGGCGCTTGAAGCCGCCGTGCGCGCCCAGGCGGCGCGCTTCGAACTTGGCGAGCAGCAACCTGCAATCGACGCGCTGACTGCCTTGCTGCCTCGTCTCGACAAGACACTCGGGGTCGACGCACCCTTGTCGATCTACGCGCTGAACCGGTTGGCGATCATGTTGAACACGGTCGAGCGCAGCGCTGACTCCGAACGCGTGCGCAGCGAACATCTGCTGCGCGCGGCGCGCGCTTACGGTGCCGATCACTCGGCCACGCTCACCGGCCGCCTCAACCGCGCGGTGCTGCTGCGCAAGCTCGGACGCCTCGACGAAGCTTTGGTGGAAGCATTGGCGGCCGAAGACGGCCTGCGGAGGGTATTCGGCGCCAACAGTGTCGCCGTACTGCACGCGATGAATGCGCGCAGCCGCATCCTGCAGGACAGCAAGCGCTTCGACGAAGCCATCGCGCTGCAACGGCAGACGCTGGCCGGGCGCATCGCACTGCTCGGCGAGCAGCACGACGATGTCGCCTACAGCCATGTGAATCTGGGTGGCATGCTGATGCAGACCGGCGACCTGGATGGCGCCATCGACCACTACGAAAGCGCCTTGAAGATCCGTGAGTCATTGCTGGGGCCCGAGCATGTCGACGTGATCACCAATCTGACCCTGCTCGCCGATACCGAGCGCATGCGTGGCGAGCTGGGCGCGGCCGAGCGCTATGCCGAGCTTGCGGTGGAGCGAGGTCGGCGCGTGCTGGCCGGCGATCGCGTCGAATTGGCCACGGCGCTGTTTCGCTACGCCCAGGTTCTGGCCGCGCGCGAGCAGACCGAGGCGGCACGCACAAACGCCAGCGAGGCCCTGGGAATCTACGCGCTCACCTACCCTGATGAGCATCCACGCCTGCTCGCGGTGCGCCAGCTGATGGCCGGTTTGCCGGCAAGCGAAACACAGTGACGAGCCCAGCGGCGCCACAATTCCTGCGTTGACCTGCGAAACACTCGCAGGAACGGGCTTGCGCGCGATGCCTCTGGCCGCGACGTGCATGTCGCTCCTTGCACAAGCGCATCGCGCGCAAGCGCGCTCCTACAGTTCCTGCGTGAATCTTCCGCAAGAATGTAGGAACGGGCTTGCGCGCGGTGCCTCTGGTCGCGACGTGCATGTCGCCTCTGCACAACGCATCGCGCGCAAGCGCGATCCTGCGTGAACCTTCGCCAAGAATGGGGAGCGCTTGCGCGATGCTGTTGCCGACGCACACCCCGGTGAACGCGCGTTGCGCGTACACCGGGCTACCTTGCGTGCCTCGACAGGCCGGGGTACGGCACAGCCGTTCCCCGGCGCTTTGGGCCTCAGCGCAGCGTGACGCTCTCCAGCACCCAGCCCGCACCCACCTGGCGCGCGGTCCAGCTCAGGTCGGCTCGCCCGCGTAGCTGCTCCAGGCCGCCAGCCGCAGCTCGCCGTTGCCGTTGCGACCGGCCAGCGCGTACTGCACCTGCCCGTCGAACAAGCGGGCGTACACCCGGAGTGCCTCGCCGTTGGCATCGTCGAGCACGTAGACCACCCGCGCGGCCTCATCCAGCGCACCGCGCAGGCCCAGGCTCGGCAAGCGATAGCTGCCCGCCGGTGCGCTCACCTGCGGATCCTCGAAGCCGTTGCGGAACAGGAACTCCAGCAGATCGGTGTCGCTGGCGCTGTTGTTGCCCAGGTTCGGGTCTTCGATCGTGGTGTCGGCCGGCAGTTCCACCAGCGCCGTGTTGACGATCTGCGCCGGTGAGCCGCTGACGTTGCCGAAGAAGGTGAAGTTCAGCAGGCCACCGACCGGGAACGCGGCCACCGTGACATCCAGGTTGCCGCTGCCGCTGGCCGCCGGACAGGCCACACCGCCGCTGGCATCGCAGGTCCAGTTGACGTTGACCACGCCCGCCGGCACCTGATCGCGTACGCGGATCACCGCTGCCGCATCGGGGCCGAGGTTGCGCACTGTGACCGTGTACACCAGCAAGTCACCCGGCCGGTAGGTACCGACCACATCGGTCTTGGTCACCGCGATATCGCTCTGCGCGTACACCAGGGTCTGCGCATTGCCGGCGCCACTGGAACTCGAGGCCAGGAAGTTGCCGTCGCTCGGCGCGAATGCGGCAGTGACCGTGCGGCTGCCCAGCGTGGTGAAGGTCAGCGCGCAACTCGGCGTGCCCGTCGGCACCGTCACACTGCAAGTCGCCGCACCGCTGCTCAGCGTCACCGTACCCGCCGGCGCTCCCGCACCCGGCGCATTGACGCTGAGCGCGAAGGTGAAGGTGGTCGGCTGGTTGATCCGGCTGCGTGCCGGTCCAACCACGCTGATCGCGGTGCTGGCGGCATTGACCTGATGCGCGGTGGTGCCACTGCTGGCAGCAAACGCGGTGCTGGCCGGCGTGTAGGTCGCGGTCAAGGTCTTGGCGCCGGAAGTGGTGCTGGTCAGTGCACAACTGGCCGTGCTGTTCGGCGCCGCGGCGGTGGTCAACGTGACCGGGCCGCAGGAGTCGGTGCCATCGCTGATGCTGATTGTTCCCAGCGGCGAGGTACTGACCGCAGCGACGCCGACAACCACCGTGTACGGCTGACCGACCACCGACGCATCCGGCAGATCGCTGGTGATCGTCGTGGTGGTCGGCTGCTGGTCGTCGTCCTCGATGGTGCCGGTGCCGGTCAGAACGACCGGCGTGCCTTCGATCAGCGGTGGCACCGCGATCGTCGCGTTGACGATGTTGCTCAGGTCGAGGCGGAAGTTCTCATTGCCCTCGAAGACGCTGTCGCCGACGATCTGCACCGTGATCGGCAGGCTGGTCTGGCCGGCCAGGATGGTCGCACCGGCTGGCAACAACTGCAGGTAGTCGTTGTTGGCCAGCGTCGCGCTGCCGTCAGCGGTCGCGCGAGTGAAACTGACGTCGCGACCGGACACCGCCGACAGGCTGACCACGAAGTTCATCGGCGTGTTGCCGGCATTGCCTTCCAACTGGCTCGGGCTGGTGATCGAGATCACCGGCGGCAGGTCGTCGTCGAGGATGGTGCCGGTGGCAATCAGCGCACCTGTGGTCACGTTGCCGACCGCGGTGAGGCCCGACAGCGTCAGCGTGAACTGCTCATCGTCCTCGTCGAGCGCATCGTTGTTGATCACCACGTTGACCGTCTGGCTGGCGCTGGTGTTCGGCGCGAAAGTCACCGTGGCGCCCGTGATCGGCGTGAAATCCGCCGCTGTCGCCGTGCCGATCGCGCTGTTCAGGCTCAGCGTCACGCCCGACTGCACCGGGTTGCTCAGCGTCACCGTGAACGCCATCGGCGTGCTGGCTTCCGTCTGGCTGACGCTGACCGGGTTGAACGCCACCACCGCGCTGTCGTTGTCGGTGATGGTCAGCAGGCCACTGCCATCGGTGATCGTGGTCACGCCGGTGGTGTTGGTCACCGCGCCGAGATTCAGCGTCGCCGTCTCGGTGGCCTCGACGATCAGATCGCCGACCACCGGGACAGTGATCGTCTGCGTCGGCGCACCGCCAACCGCAAAGTTGAGCGTGCCGGAGGTCGTCGTGTAGTCGCTGCCCGCCTGTGCGGTGCCCGCGGTGACGCTGTAGGGCACGCTGAAGGCGGTCAGACTGTTCGTGCGCGTGACCGTGAACACCGCGTTGCTGAAGCCGGCGTTGCCCTCGGTGATCGCCACGTCGTCGATGCTGAGGTCGGCGCCGGCATTGGTCAGCGCGTAGCTGAGCGTGGGCGTCGCACCAATCGCGGCGGCCGTCACGTTGTAGGCGCCCACGGTGGCGTTGGCCGTTGCCGTGCTGCTGGCCACACCACCCGCGCCAATTGGCGCCGGATTCGGCGCCAGAGTGGCGCTGGCACCCGCGCCCGGCGGCGTGAAGGTCACCACGCCGCCTTGCACCGGTTCGCCTGCCTCGATGGCTGTCACTGTCGCCGTCAGCGGACCGGCGAAGGCCAGGCCCGGGCCGGCGCTCTGGTTGTTGCCGCCGGTCAGGGCCAGCGTGAAACCGCGCGATTCGAAGGCGCCGATATCGACGGTGCCCACCCGGGCGAGCGATGCCGCGCTGGTCGGTGGCCGGTGCGCCGACATTGCTGCCCGCGTTGATGGCCGGGCTGCCGGGCAGCAGGGCATGCGTCTGCGTCGTGCCGCCGTAATTGCCAGGCCGGCGCCAGTCGAGGATCGGTGCTGATCAGATCGCCGGGGCCAGCGAGCACGCCAGCGCCCGCTCAGGAGCCAGGTTGTTGCCCCTGACGTGATGACGCCACCATGCAGGCGCTCGCATTGGTCGGCAGGTTGAGGCGCTCACGCCCAGATTGCGTGTTCTGCAAGGTGACCGCGCCAGAGTTGCCCGAGTACAGATCGTCGGCGGCGGGGTTGGCCTTGCTGTTGCCGGCGATGGTGCCGTTGGTAACGTGCGGATCTGCGCCGTGGTGTTGAAATGCCGCCGCAACGTTCAGGATGGCCGCTGCCGCCGTAGGTTCCACGCCAGTTCCTCGTATGGTGGCGATGGTGATTGGTCACGACCAGGTGCTGCGCCCTGATTTTGGACGCCCGCCATCGCGGGCTGTGCGGTTGTTGAACAACCGAACTATTGATCATGGTGGCGCTGGCCCGCGATTGAAAACCTGCGCGATGCCGCCGCCTAACACTGGCACCGTTATTGCCGGATATCGTGCTGTTGCGACGATCAGCATGCCCCTGTTCTGAAGCCGCCACCGCCATTGCCCGTGGGCAACCCGCCGCTGCTCACGGCATCCAGAATGGTGAGATTCCCTGATTGCGGATGACGCCACCGACATTCGCGCTGCCGTTGCTCATTGTCAGGCTGTCGAGCATGACGGTGGTCGCCGCGCCGGTCACGCTGAAAATGCGGAAGTCCGGGCTTCCCGCCACGCGGGTCACGCTGACACCGGCACCACCGTCGATGGTCAGGTTCTTGTTGATCAGCAGTTCGGCGCTGGTCAAGGTCACCGTCGTCACCGCTGGCGCGAAGGTGATCGTGCTTCCGGCACAGGCGTCGATGATCGCCTGCCGCAAGGAGGCGGCGCCGCTGTCGTTGCCGTTGCTGACCACAGTCGGCGGGCAAGCCACGTTGAATGCGTTCGATGTGGTGCCGGTCAAGCCGGCGCTGGCGGCCGTCAGCGTGTAGCCGTTGCCTGCGTTGTTCAGCGACAGATTGCTGAAGGTGGCGATACCGCCGACCGCGGCGACCGGCGTCGTGCCGCTCAGGGTGCTGGCCCCGGGGTTGGCGCCGATGGCGATTGCCACGTTGGCGGTCGACGCCGTCAGATTGCCGCCCGCGTCAAGGATGCGCACCGTCGGTGCCGGCGCGATGGCCGTATTGGCCACTGCGTTGGTCGGCTGCTGTCCGAAGGCCAGTTGCGCCGCCGCGCCCACGGTGATGTTGAAGAGGCTCGACGTCGCTCCGGTCACGCCGCTGCTGGTGGCAGCCAGCGTGTAGCCATTGCCCGCCGTGTTGATCGACAGCCCGTGGAAAGTCGCCAGGCCGGCGACTGCCGCCACCGTGGTCGGTGCCACTCAAGCGTGCCGCCGACCGGATTGGCGCCGATGGCCAGCGCCACGTTGGCCGTGGACGCGGTCAGATTGCCGCCCGCGTCGAGGATGCGCACCGTCGGTGACGGCGTGATCGTTGCGCCACCCGCGGTGTTGCTCGGCTGCTGCGCAAAGGCCAACTGCGCTGGCGCGCCGACGGTGATGTTGAAGGTATTCGACGTCGCGCCGGTCAGCGCGCCGCTGCTCGCCGCCAGCGTGTAGCCGTTGCCGGCCGTGTTGATCGACAGGCCCGGGAAGCTCGCCACGCCGCCGACGGCCGCGACGGTCGCGGTGCCGCTCAAAGTGCCGCCAGTCGGATTGGTACCGATCGCCAGGCTCACATTCGCGGTCGACGCGGTCAGATTGCCACCCGCGTCGAGGATGCGCACCGTCGGCGACGGCGTGATCGCGGCCGTGCTGGCGGTGTTGCTCGGCTGCTGCGCGACCACCAGTTGCGCGGGCGCCCCGACCGTGATGTCGAAGGCGTTCGATGTGGCGCCGGTCAGCGCGCCGCTACTCGCCGTCAGGGTGTAGCCGGGGCCGGCCGTGTTGATCGACAGGCCACCGAAGCTTGCGATTCCGGCCACGGCAGTCACCGTGGTGGTGCCGCTGAGCGTGCCCCCCGTCGGATTGCTGCCGATCGCCAGCGTGATGTTGCCGGTGTACCCGGTGAGGTTGCCGAAGGCGTCCAGCGCCTGCACGGTGATGGCCGGATTGATCGCCGCGCCGCCGGCGGTGTTGGTCGGTTGCTGCAGGAAGGCCAGTTGCGCCGGCGCGGCCGGGGTGATGTTGAAGGTATTCGACGTGGCGCCGGTCAGGCTGGGACTACTGGCCGCCAGCGTGTAGCCGGTGCCCGCCTTGTCGATCGACAGATTGCTGAAGGTCGCAACGCCATTGACCGCCGCGACCGTGGTGGTCCCACCAGGCTGCCGGTTCCCGGATTGGCCCCGATCGCCAACGTGACATTGGCAGTCGAGTTGGTCTGCACGCCAAACGCATCGAGGATGTTGACGGTCACCGCCGGCGTGAGCGCCACGCCCGCGACCGTGTTGCCGGGCTGGGTGCCGATCGCCAGTTGCGCCGGCGGGCCGGCGGTCGGCTGGAAGCTGGCGTTGAGCACCACCGTTCCGGCCGTTGCGGTGGGCGTGGTCGACCAGCGCGACACGTAGATGGTGTACTGGGTGCCCGCAGTCAGCGCCAGGTCGAGGATCTCCGAGCGCAGCGTGGTGCCGGGCGCCGGCTCATCGTCGTTGCACGCAACCGCGGTGAAGCTGCCCGGATTTCCCGTGTAGATGGTCATGATGGTGTCGGTGAAACTGCCGCTGCTGGCCAATGTGTCGATGTCCAGCAGTCCATTGGTCGCGGGTGTGAAGGACCACCACAACGTGTGAGTGCCGATGGCTGCGCCGGTCTCCCTGCAACTGTGCGGCAGATCACCGGCGCTCACCGTTGCGTTCTGCGCCAACGTCACCGTGTTGTTGTACGGCATGGCGCTGATCACGCGTGCATTGGCGACCAGATCGTTGTCGGGCGCCACCAGCGGCGCCGTCCATGTGAACGCCGTCGACACATTGCCGACCGTGCCGGGTGCCACCGGCCCCCATTGCGAGATGAACACGTAGTAGGTCGTGCCAGCGACGAGATTGCTGCTGACCGAGGAGCGGAAATTGCCGCCGCTGATGTCGTCGTTGCAGGCGATCTGGGTGAAAGTGGAGCCGTTGTGGGTATAAATCGCGGCCAGTGTGTCGGGCGCACCGGTGACGGGCACGACCAGCGTTGTCGCCGCAGTGCTCACGGTGACACGGGTGGCCAATCCCGGGGTGATTCGGTACCAGATTCCCTGCGCGCCGGGTCCGGCGCCACCAAACTTGCACGAATAGACCGGATCGGCGACTTCCTCCGATGCGAAGGACACATTCGCTTCGACATCGGTGATCGCCACGTCGGCGACAATGTTCTCCGCGTTGACGAAATTGTCGTTGGCCGGCGCACAGGCGGCGAACTGCACCACGTTGGACGGCAACGAGCGGTCGCCGTTGCGTTCGGCGATGGCGCGATACTGATAGACACCGCACGGCAGCGCCGTCTCGTTGAAACTCAGCGAGGTACCGGCCGCCAGCGTCTGGTAGTCGGCAAAGGCACCACTGTTCAGCCGACGCTGCAGGATCTGCGAAGTCTCGTCGGCATTGGCATCGCTCCAGCTGAGCGTCACCGCGTTGCTGCTGACCGGCGTCGCCAGCAGGCTGGTTGGTGTCAACGGACAGGCGCGCGCCGTATCGGTGTCCTCGTTCGACGGAAATGACAGCGCAGTGCCATCGAAGGCGCGCACGAAATAGGTCTGCGGACCGCAGATCGCGGCGCTGTCGGTGAAGGTCACGGTTGGCACGGTGGTCGTTCCGACCTGCACCGGCGCGGCGCCGGCAACGTTGCGGTAGACCCGGTACTGGGTGGCCTCGGGAATGCCGGTCCAGCTCATGCTGAAGCTGGTCGTCGTGGTCCCGGTGATGGTGAAGTTGGATGGCGGGGCGGCGAAACTCAGCGCGCCGACGGTGGCAACCGGATCAACGCGCGGGTACTGCGGGCTGGCCGCAATGCGGTAGTCCAGAACTGGCTTGCCGGTGAACTCCAGCACATCTTCGAGCTGGGCCGGTGTGTAGCTCAGGCCCTCGCCCTGCAGGAACTCGAGCACCAGCGCCGCGGCGCCGACAGCGTAGGGGGTGGCCATCGACGTGCCGCACTTGTCGTCGGCCACCGATCCATTCAGACCCGTCGAGGTGATGGTGCAGCCCGGCGCGAGCAGATCGACCAGCTCTCCGGCGCCCTGCACCGGCGTGGCATTGCTGTAGCAGCTGACCTTGTCCGGTGCACCGTTGTCGGTGCAGACGCCGAAGCTCTGGGTAAAGCTCGCGTCGCCGGTGGAGCCGACGCCAATCGCGCCGGTGATGCAGCCCGGCGATCCGATCCGGCCGGTTTCCGCGTCATTGCCGGTGGCCACGAAGATGCTGGTGCCCTGCCCGTTCAGGGTCGCGAAGGCGGTCACATAGGCGGTAGCACCAGCACGTCGCAGGAGGCGCTGGCGGCGAAAATCTGTCGCCGCCGAGGCTCATGTTGACGAGATCGACGGCGCCGGG
>JADKFD010000026.1 GCA_016717705.1 Rhodanobacteraceae bacterium
ATCTGTAGTCCATCTTGTTCAAACCATTAGATAAGGCCAATCGCCATGAAAATTCGTCCCCTGCACGACCGTGTGATCGTCAAGCGCATGGAAGAAGAGCGCATCAGCGCCGGCGGCATCGTGATCCCCGATTCCGCCACCGAAAAACCGGTGCGCGGTCAGGTCATCGCTGCCGGCAACGGCAAGATCCTCGAGAACGGCAACGTGCGCCCGATCGCGGTCAAGGCTGGCGACAAGGTGCTGTTCGGCAAGTACAGCGGCACCGAAGTCAAGGTCGACGGCGAAGAACTGCTGGTCATGCGCGAAGAAGACATCATGGGCGTGATCGAAGCCTGATAGCGCACCGCGCTTCGGCTTCACCCTTCACGTTTCACATTTAACTCTTTACAAGGATTACACCAATGGCTGCCAAAGAAGTCCGTTTCAGCGAAGACGCTCGTGCGCGCATGGTCAAGGGCGTCAACGTCCTCGCCAACGCCGTCAAGGTCACCCTCGGCCCGAAGGGCCGCAACGTCGTGCTCGAGAAGAGCTTCGGCGCGCCGACGATCACCAAGGACGGCGTGTCCGTCGCCAAGGAAATCGAACTGGCCGACAAGTTCGAGAACATGGGCGCGCAGATGGTCAAGGAAGTCGCTTCCAAGACCTCCGACATCGCCGGCGACGGCACCACCACCGCCACCGTGCTGGCGCAGGCGCTGATCCGCGAGGGCATGAAGGCGGTCGCCGCCGGCATGAACCCGATGGATCTCAAGCGCGGCATCGACAAGGCCGTCATCGTGGCCGTCGAGCAGCTGAAGTCGCTGTCCAAGCCGTGCAAGGACGACAAGGAAATCGCCCAGGTTGGCGCCATCTCGGCCAACAGCGATCCGGAAATCGGCACGATCATCGCCGACGCGATGAAGAAGGTCGGCAAGGAAGGCGTGATCACCGTTGAAGAAGGCTCCGGCCTGAACAACGAACTCGACGTCGTCGAGGGCATGCAGTTCGATCGCGGCTACCTGTCGCCGTACTTCATCAACAACCAGCAGACGATGAAGACCGAGCTGGAAAGCCCGTACATCCTGCTGCACGACAAGAAGATCTCCAACGTCCGCGAACTGCTGCCGGTGCTCGAAGCCGTCGCCAAGTCCGGCAAGCCGCTGCTGATCGTCGCCGAAGAAGTCGAAGGCGAAGCGTTGGCCACCCTGGTCGTCAACACCATCCGTGGCATCGTCAAGGTCTGCGCCGTCAAGGCCCCGGGCTTCGGCGATCGTCGCAAGGCGATGCTGGAAGACATGGCCATCCTCACCGGCGGTCAGGTCATCAGCGAAGAAGTCGGTCTGTCGCTGGAGAAGGCCACGCTGAAGGATCTGGGCACCGCCAAGCGCATCGTCGTGGAGAAGGAAAACACCACGATCATCGACGGCGCCGGCAAGGCTGACGTGATCAAGTCGCGCATCGACCAGATCAAGAAGCAGGTCGAAGACACCAGCTCCGACTACGATCGCGAGAAGCTGCAAGAGCGCGTGGCCAAGCTGGCCGGCGGCGTTGCGGTGATCAAGGTCGGCGCCGCGACCGAAGTCGAGATGAAGGAAAAGAAGGCTCGCGTCGAAGACGCCCTGCACGCCACGCGTGCGGCCGTCGAAGAAGGCATCGTTCCGGGCGGCGGCGTGGCCCTGGTGCGCGGTCTGGCCGCGGTGCGCGCCCTCAAGGGTTCGAACGAAGACCAGAACCACGGCATCATGATCGCTGCGCGCGCGATGGAAGCGCCGCTGCGTGAAATCGCCGCCAACAGCGGTGACGAGCCGAGCGTGGTGTTGAACCAGGTTGCCGGCGGCACGGGCAACTACGGTTACAACGCAGCAACCGGCGAGTACGGCGACATGGTCGAGATGGGCATCCTGGATCCGACCAAGGTCACCCGTTATGCGCTGCAGAACGCGGCTTCGATCGCTGGCCTGATGATCACGACCGAGTGCATGGTCGCCGAGGCGCCGAAGAAGGAAGCGGCTGGCGGCGGCGGTGGTCATGACCACGGCGGCGGCGGCATGGGCGGCATGGACTTCTGATCAACCCTCCAGGTTGACCAGCCCGGGTTTTGCCTTCGGCAGGGCCCGGTCTACCCGGCGGCGGAGGCCTTCCATGGCTTCCGCGGTTCCGGGTGGAGTTCCAGAGAACACAACAAAGCCCCGCGCATGCGGGGCTTTGTCGTTTCGAGCGCCACGAAAGTTGGCGTAGGTTGGGCAAGGCTTCACCTGCCCAACATGGACCCGCCGCATCGTTGGGCAGGTGAAGCGCTGCCCAACCTACAGTTCGATTCCGTGCGCGCGCTCGATCGATTTGGTTCATGCTGCGCCATGCGCATCGATCTGCCCACCCGTGGCCTGCATCTGGATTACGAATGGACCGGCCCGGAGAACGGCCCGGTCCTGATCCTGATCATGGGCCTGGGCATGCAACGGGTGGCTTGGCCGCCGGAGCTGGTTGCGGGGCTCGCCGCGCGCGGACTGCGCGTTCTGACCTTCGATAATCGCGATATCGGTCTCTCCAGCAGCGGCCACATCGCGCCGCACATGGGCGTGCGCCGCGCTTTCTTTCGCTACCTGCTGCACCTGCCGATCCGCGCGCCGTACACCATGGACGACATGGCAGCAGACACGCTGGCGCTGGCCGATGCGCTCGGCGTTGCCCAGTTCCATGTCGCCGGTGCCAGCATGGGCGGCATGATCGGCCAGCAACTGGCGCTGTTGGCGCCGCAGCGCGTACTGACGCTGACCTCGATCATGTCCAGCGCCGGCCCGCGCGCCGCGCCGCCGCCCAAATGGGATATCACGCGGAAAATGCTGCGCGCGCCAGGACCGAACAGCACCCACGAGCAGCGCCTCGATCACTATGTCGCCCTGTTCACCGAGATCGGTCGCCATCACGACCAGGCCGAGATCGATCGATTGCGCCGTGGACTGGATTTCACCTTGTCGCGCGCCTATCGCCCTGCCGGCACGCTGCGGCAGTTGCTGGCGATCACTGCTGATCCCGACCGCAGCGCGAAACTGCGTGGACTGAGTACGCCGACCTTGCTGATTCACGGCGCTGTCGACCCATTGGTGCCGGTGGCGGCGGCGCATCACCTGATGAAAGTGATCCCACATGCACGGCTGGAGGTCCTCGAAGGCATGGGGCATGACCTGCCGGCGTGGGTGATGCCGCGGATGGTCGATCTGATCGCTGCCCACGCGCACGTGTAGGAGCGACGCGCGCGTCGCGACTGCGGGAGCGATCTTGTGTCCCGAGTTCAGACAGCCGAAGCTCGCGGGGTAAACCCGCTCCCACAGAAAAGCACAGCTCGCCGGACAAGCCCGATCGCACCGATGGCCGGGCGCCATCAACCGTGCAGTTTTCGACCTCCCGGCGTTTCCCTCCGCATCCCCACTGCTGAGGTCCACTCATGAACGCCAGGTTCTGCCAATTGGCTGTCGTCGTCGCGCTGGCTGGCGCGACCGTCGCCGATGCCGCCACCTTCTGTGTCGGCAGCGCGGCAGAACTGCAATCGGCGCTGCAAAGCGCTGCCAACAATGCCGACAACGCCGATCTGATCAAGCTGCGACCGGGGACGTATCTGGCGCCGGCCGGCGGCTTTGGGCGCAATCAGGTCTTCGTCGGAAGCGATTCGATCACCCTCGAGGGTGGCTGGATCAATCTGTTCAACAACTGCGATTTCGCCTCACCCAACTCGACGTCGACCATCATCGACGGGCAGAACACGCAGCCGGGTCTGATCATCAATCGGGGCGTCGGCACCGGTTCGACGACCGTGCGGCGCCTGACCATCAAGCGCGGCTTCCAGGGCGGCAACACGATCGAGACCAACCGCGGTGGCGGCATCGCCGTGTTCACGGTGGTGGGCAGTGACGGCAGCACCACGCTGGAGAACCTGGTCCTGAGCGACAACAACGCCAGCTTCCTCGCCGGCGGCGCCTACGTCGGCGGCAAGCCGGTGATCGTCAGGAACAATCTCTTCGTCGGCAACGGTGCATCGAGCGATGCCGCGCTGAGCACCATCAGCAATGGTTCGGTGGTCTACGTGAACAGCAACACCTTCACGCAGAACGTCAATCCCAGCCCGAACGGCTATGCACTCGGTTTCAACGGCGACAGCGCGGTGTATCTGTCCAACAACATCCTCTGGAACAACAGCAGTCGCGACGTGTTCGCCAGCAACCGCACGCTGATCGCCAACATCGTGCAGACGCTCGGAGGCACGCTGAGCGCGAACAGCAACGGCAATACCAACGTCGATCCGCGATTTACCAGCGCCAGCGATTTTCGTCTGCAGCCCAATTCGCCGGCGATCAACGAGGGCGCCAATACGCCCTTCGGCGGCCTGGCCGATCGCGACCTGCTCGGCGCCGTGCGCATCATCGGGCCGGCGGTCGATCGCGGTGCCTACGAAAGCGAGCGCGGG
This sequence comes from Rhodanobacteraceae bacterium, assembly GCA_016717705.1. Lineage (GTDB taxonomy): Bacteria > Pseudomonadota > Gammaproteobacteria > Xanthomonadales > SZUA-5 > JADKFD01. The sequence continues at coordinate 4,442 of JADKFD010000026.1, forward strand.
TTTGCCAATGGGTTTGAATGAAAGCGTAATTCCGGATGACGCGCTGCCGTCGCGGGACTGGCGTCGCTCTTGCCGAGCATCACGTAACCGTACGATTTTCAAAGGGATAGAAAAGGGGCAGGGGGCAGGGGACCAACCTTGCCGCACGGCCCGACCGTAACGTGGACTCGACCCCCTGCCCCTGCCCCTTTTGGACTTGTTCGACGCGCGAACAAGCGCAACGCCAGGGGTGACCGCGAGTCCTACAGCGTTTCCAGCTGGAAGGAATGCGGCAGCAGATCGCCGATCTGGGCGTGGATGATCTCGCCACTGGCGCCGAGGAACAGCACTTCGGCATTGGGGCCCAGTTCCTTGATCATCTGCCGGCAGGCGCCACAAGGCGGGATCGCCAGGAATTTTCCGGCGCGATCGGTGGCGCTGATGGCAATGGCTGTGAGCTGGAATCCGGCGCCCTCGGCGCGCACCGCCGCCGCGATGGCATTGCGCTCGGCGCAACTGCCGATACTGAAGGCGCCGCTCTCGACATTGCAGCCCGAGAACATCTTGCCGTTGGCCGAGCGCAGGGCGGCGCCGACGAAGAGTTGTGAATACGGCGCATAAGCCTGTTTCAAGGCCAGCGCCGATTCGTCGAGCAGATCCTGGTGCATGGTCATCGGCGATCCTTGGTCATTGCCGAAAGTAGGTCACGTTGACCGCGCAGCGGTCTACGTGACAAGAGGTGCCCCGTGTCACGTAGGCCATGAAGCGCGGCCAACGTGACCTACATCTCATGTCACCGCCGCCAACGCCACCTCGATCATCTGATCCAGGCCGATCTGACGTTGCTCGCTGCTCATCCGGGCGCCGCTGATCAAGTGATCGGATACCGTCAGCAGGGCGGCTGCTTGCGCGCCACGTTCGGCAGCCGCGGTGTACAGGCCAGCGGCCTCCATCTCGATGCCGAGGACGCTGGCGCGCCGCAGCATGTCGATCAGTCCCGGCGCGGCGTTGTAGAACAGATCGGTGGAATACACGTTGCCGATGCGCAGCGGCCGACCCGCCGCTTTCGCCGCATCGTCAATGGCGCGCGCCAACGGCCACGAGGCGATGGCTGCCAGGTCGTAGCCGCCAAAACGCGTGCGGTTGACCCCGGAGTCCGTGCTGGCGCCAAGGCCGAGCACCAGATCGCCGATTTCGACCTCATCCAGCACGGCGCCGCAGGTGCCCACGCGCAGCACGCGCTTGACGCCGTAGTGGTCGATCAGTTCGCTGGTGTAGATCGAGCAAGACGGGATGCCCATGCCGCCGCCCATCACCGAGACGCGCTGGCCGCGATACGTCCCGGTGTAGCCGTACATGTTGCGCACCGCGGTGACCTGCACCGCGCCCTCGAGAAAACGCTCGGCGATGTACTTGGCGCGCAGCGGATCGCCGGGCAGCAGCACGGTCTCGGCAAAGGCGCCAGCGGGAGCTTCGATGTGGGGGGTGGTCATGCCGGGGCCTGCGGTGAGGAGTGGGGGTTGTCGGTGGAAGAGGGTTGGCTGGGGCAGGGGCGCAGCGGGGGGGGGCAAACGAAACGCGAAACGTCAATTGAGCGCGGCAAATTGACGTTTCACGTTTCACGGCTCCGGGGGCACGTCAGCGCGCCGACGTTTCACGCTTGATCGTGTTTCACTTTCACTGCTTCAAGAACGACCTTCCATGCTCCGGCGGCGCCAGGCCGAACCACTGCGCCAGCGTGGCGCCGATGTCGGCGAAGCTGTCGCGGCAGCCGATATCGCCGGGTGTCAGCGCCGGTCCGGTGGCCAGGATCGGGATGTGTTCGCGGGTGTGGTCGCTGCCCGGCCAGGTGGGGTCGTTGCCGTGGTCGGCGCAGAAGATCGCCAGGTCCTCGGGGCCGAGCGCGGCCAGCAGCGCGGGCATCAGCGTGTCGAAATGCTCCAGCGCCGCGGCATAGCCGGCGACGTCGCGGCGGTGACCGTATTCCTGGTCGAAATCGACCAGGTTGGTGAACACCAGGGTCGGTTGCGTCGCTGCGGTGAAGGCCTCCAGCGTGCGTGCGACCAGGGCATCCAGACCGTTGGCCTTGAGCGAGCGGGTGATGCCCTGGGCGTTGAAGATGTCGCTGATCTTGCCCACGCCAACGACCGCTGCACCCGCGTCCTGCAAGCGGTCCAGCAGCGTCGGTGCGATCGGCGGCACCGCGTAGTCGCGCCGGTTCGGGGTGCGCGCGTAGTTGGCCGGACTGCTGCCGAGGAAGGGCCGCGCGATGACGCGGCCGATGCGGTAGGGGTCGACCAGCAGGCGCGCCGCGGCGCACAGATCGTACAGTCGCTGCAGGCCGAAATGCTGCTCGTGGGCGCAGATCTGGATGACCGAGTCGGCCGAGGTGTAGACGATCGGCAGGCCAGTGCGGATGTGCTCATCGCCGAGGCGGGCGATGATCTCGGTGCCCGAGGCGTGGCAGTTGCCGAGGAAACCGCTGACGCCGCCGGCTTGCGCCAGCGCGCTGAGCAATTCGGCGGGGAACGACTGTTCGCGCTCGCGGAAATAGCCCCAGTCGAATAGCACCGGCACGCCGGCGATTTCCCAGTGGCCGGAAATGGTGTCCTTGCCGGTCGAGCGCTCGCGTGAGCAGCCGTGGCGGCTGCCCGGAATCGTCGACTGCGGAAATCCTGCGGGGCGCTGGCCGCTGGCAGTCGCCGCGGCTTCGGCCAGGCCAAGTCGAGTCAGGTTCGGGATCGACAGCGCGCGCCCGCGACCACCCGCATCGCTGCCCCGCGCGCACCAGGCGGCAATATGGCCGAAGGTGTCGGCGCCGACATCGCCATAGCGCTCGGCGTCGGGCAGTGCGCCGACACCGAGCGAGTCCAGCACGATCAACATTGCCCGCTTCATGCGATTTCCGTGTCGTCAACGCCGATGCATTGATACACCAGTGGCACCTGTTGCGGTTCGCCGCCAAGGTCGAAGGCGGCGCGCACCGCGGCGCTGGCGCGCGCCAGTGCGTCGGCGTCGGCTGCGTGGACCAGCGCCAGCGGCCGATCGCGGTCGACGTAATCGCCGATCGCGGCGACCTGATCGAGACCGACTCGATGATCGATGGCAGCGCCCGGGAAACTGCGGCCACCGCCGAGGGCGACCACCGCCAGGCCGAGCGCACGGGCGTCGATTGCGGTGACCGTGCCATCGATGGGCGCATGCACCGGCGCGATCAGCGGCGCCTTGGGCAAATCGCCAAGGCCGCTGTCGATGACCGCCGCCGAGCCGCCGAGTGCCGCGACCATGCGCGCGAAGCGCTCGGCGGCGTGGCCACCTTCGAGCGCTTCCAGCAGGCGCGCCTCGGCTTCACCCAGGCCCACCGCCAACCCGCCGAGACACAGCAACTCGCTGCCCAGGCGCAGGGTCAACCGATGCAGACGTTCGGGGCGGTCGTCACCGCGCAGATAGCGCAGCGCTACCGCCACTTCCAGCGCATTGCCGATCGCCGGCGCCAGCGGCTGGTTCATGTCGCTGATCACCGCGCGCGTGGGCAGGCCGGCGCGTGTGGCCACCGCGACCAGGCTGACGGCCAGTTCGCGTGCTTGCGACAGCGTCGGCATCAGCGCGCCGCTGCCGGTCTTGATGTCGAGCACCAGCGCGTCCGGATGCGCGGCGAGTTTCTTCGACAGGATCGACGCGGTGATCAGCGCGATCGACTCGACCGTGCCGGTGACATCGCGGATCGCGTACAGCCGGCGATCGGCCGGCGCCAGATCGCTGCCGGCGCCGACAATGGCGACGCCCGCGCTGCGCAGGGTCCTGCACAGGTGCTCGATGGAGACCTCGCACTGATAGCCGGCCAGCGCTTCCAGCTTGTCGAGGGTGCCGCCGGTATGGCCCAGGCCGCGCCCGGAGAGCATCGGCACGCAGGCGCCGCAGGCGGTGAGCATCGGGCCGAGCACCAGGCTGACCAGATCGCCGACGCCGCCGGTCGAGTGCTTGTCCAGCATCGGCTGCTCGAAACCGAGCGCGCGCCAGTCGAGCACGCGGCCGCTGTCGCGCATTGCCAGCGTCAGCTCGGTGGTCTCCGCGGCGCTCATGCCGCGCGCGCACACCGCCATCGCAAAAGCGCCGGCTTGCGCATCTCCGAGCGTGCCGTCGGCGATGCCGTTGACCAGATGCCGGATTTCGGCCGCCGACAGAGCCAGCCCGAGCAGCTTGCGCCGCAGAATTTCCTGCGGCAGCAGCACCGCCGCCGATGATCCGTGCATTCCGTCGCCCGCCATTCAGTGCCGTCTGGGCGGGATTGTAACGCGGCGACTCGCGGGCTCGGTGGATTCGCAATCCCATCTGGAGTGCGCTGGCTTGCCAGCGCTTTGGATGGGAGTTCTGGTCGCCCCTGGCGGTGCGCTGATTCGCGCAGCGAAGCTGTGGGAGCGGATTTACTCCGCGAAAGCTCTCGCGGAGTAAATCCGCTCCCACATTGAAATCAGACACTTACGGCATGTTCGGTGCAAGCCGGCAGACGGCAGATCAAGCAGCGTCCGCCAACTCATCCGCCGCCGCCATCATGGTGGTCGCCACCAGGCGGTAGAACTTGATCCAGGCGGCGCGGACTTCGTCGGTGAAGCGGTTGCCGAGGGTCAGTTCCAGCGTGCGCACCAGCGCCAGGCCGACCACATCGTAGTGGCTGCGACGCACGCCGTAACCCACATGCCGCTGGCCCAGCTGGCGCAATACCGGCATCAGCCGTCGCGGCTGGTCGAGCAGATTCACCGCGGCACCAATCATCTGCACCAGCTTGTCGCCCTGACGCTCAATATTGCCGACAAACAGTGTGCGCAGGGTGGGGTCCAGCGCGAACAGTTCGGCGTAGAAGATGCGGCCCATCTGCGGCGCCAGTGGCGCCAGTTCGGCAAAGCTCGATTGCACGATGCGGGAAGTCGGTGACTGCATGGTCTCGTTGTCCGGGGTCATCCGCCAAAGTGGCGGTCTGAACACATAGATACGAGATTGGCCCGGGAAGCGGACAGCGGGGCCGCGCGTTGGTCACGTTGGCCCAACGTGACCTACGTCGGGCGTCAACTCCACCCGCAGCTCAGCGGCGCGTGCCGCTCAGCAGTTCACGGCCGTTTGCATCGACCAGCAGATAGCCGTCCGTGTGCTCCGCGCATTGGTGCAGCGCGGTCTGGCAGGGCAATTCCACCGGGCGCCGGAAGCGCACCGTGAGTTCGCGCGTCGGCGTGCCGGCGCGGCGGCCGAGTTCGGCATCGACCCGGGCCATGCTGCCGACGCCATGGGCGATGGCGCGGCGGAAACCGAAGGGACGCGCCAGCCAGCCGGCCAGGTGGATCGGGTTGTAGTCGCCGGACACCCGCGCATAGCGGCGGCCGAAATTCGCGGCAAAGCGCAGCTCGGTGATGCGCGCTCCGGCCGTGACCACGCTTGCCGGAGCTTCAGCTGCGCCGCCGCCATCGCGCGGCGCGCCGCGCACCCGCGTGAAGGTACCGCTGTCCATCTCGATCACCGTCTGCCCGCCCTGCGTAATCAGCGTGCGCAAGTTGAACTCGCGACCGCGACGGCGCACGCGATCGCCAGTGACGGCAACGGTCAGCGCCAGCGGCTGGGCCAGATCGACATCGGCGTGGCGGACGATGCGGTTGTCGGCGTGCACCAGGCCGACGCAGCGCACCGGGAAATCGGGCTGGTTGATCAGGTGGAAGTGCGCCGGCTGCGCCAGCACATAGGCGTAGGCCAGCGGAAATTCCTCGATGCTGCCGACAAACTGGCGGTAACGCGCCAATGCCTGGGCATCGACGCGGGTCGCCGCCACCTCCAGGGTGTGCTGCGGAATCGCCTCGCCATAGGCCAGACCGGGCTTGGAATGGGCAAATGCGCGCCAGTATTCGCCGGCGAGACTGGGCAGGGTGTCGACGTGCATGGCTATGGGTAGCAGTGAATGGGCGGCGGAACGAGGCGAATGCTGGCACATCGAGGATGAATGGAGCAGGCATCCGTTGCAGCAGACGGCATACTCGGGCGCATTCGAATTTGCGGAGCCTGGCATGTCCATTCGCGTCTGGTGCAGCGGTATTTTCGGGCTGCTGGTGCTCAGCAGCGGGTCCGCCGCGGTCGATCCGGCGCTGTTGGCCAAGGTCCATGACTGGCGCCGCGATTTCCACCAGCACCCGGAACTCGGCAACCGGGAAACGCGCACCGCCGGCATCATCGCCGCGCACTTGCAGAGCCTCGGCCTGGAAGTGCGCACCGGCGTCGCCCATACCGGCGTCGTCGCCTACCTGCGCGGCACCCAGGAACGGCCGCTGATCGCGTTGCGCGCGGACATCGACGCCTTGCCGGTCAAGGAAGATGTCGATCTGCCCTTCGCGTCCACCGCGCAGACCGAGTTTCGCGGCACCCAGGTCAACGTCATGCATGCCTGCGGCCATGACGCGCACACGGCGATCCTGCTCGGCGTGGCCAGTGCGCTGGCGGCACGCAAGGACACGCTGAAGGGCTCGGTGATGTTCATCTTCCAGCCGTCCGAGGAGGGTCCGCCCGAAGGCGAGGAGGGCGGCGCGCCGCTGATGCTCAAGGAAGGCGTGTTCGCGCCGCCGCGCAAGCCCGACATGGTGGTCGGCCTGCATGTGTTCTCGACCATGAACGTGGGCACCGTCGCGGTGCGCCCGGGCCCGTTCATGGCCGAATCCGACAGCTTCAAGATCCTGGTCAAGGGCGTGCAGACGCACGGCTCGCGACCCTGGGGCGGCGTCGATCCGGTGCTCGCCGCCGCGCGCATCGTCGATGGCCTGCAGAGCATCGTCAGCCGCCGTGTCGACATCACCCGGTCACCGGCGGTGGTCTCGGTCGGCGCCATCAATGGTGGCATCCGCTACAACATCATTCCCGACCAGGTGGAAATGATCGGCACGGTGCGCAGCTTCGAAACCGAGACCCGCGACGCGATCTGGGACGATATCCGCCTGATCGCCGGCAAAACGGCGGAAGCCAACCACGCCACCGCCGAAGTCAGCTTCGCCCAGCACACCCGGGTGACGCGCAATGATGTACCGCTGACCGAACGCCTGCGCCCGGCGCTGGGCCGCGCCGACGGCGTCGAGAGCGTGGTCGAGTTTCCGGCGTCCACCGTAGCCGAGGATTTCGCCTACTTCGCCGACGAAGTGCCGGGTTTCTACTACTTTGTCGGCTCGACTCCGAAAGGCGTCGACGCCACCACCGCACCGTCCAACCATTCGCCGAAGTTCTATCTGGACGAGGCGGCGCTGGGGATCGGGGTGAGTACGATGCTGAGTGTGGTGGAGGAGGCGATGTAGGTTAAAAGCCAGTGAGTAGTGAGTAGTGGGAGTGGTGAGAACGACCCGGTGCGTTGCCTACGCGTAGCTGCCATCGTTTGATCGAAGCGTTCCGCAGCGATGGCAGCGTGAGGTCCAGATCGATCCCCGGATGTGCCGGGTCTTACTCACTACTCACTATTCACTACTCACTGCTTCTCACCTATTCAGGAAGAAACTGAACACCATATCCGCCACCAGAATCGCGCAGATGCTCAACACCACCGCGCGGGTGGTGGCGCGGCCGACGCCCTCGGCGCCGCCGGTGACGGAAAAGCCGGTGGCCACGCCGATCAGGACGATCAGGGTGCCGAAGACCACGCTCTTGATCAGGCCCTGGTTGATGTCCCAGGGTTCGAGCACGATCAGGCACTGGTAGAGGAAGCCGGACAAGCTCATGTCCACCGCGGACAGCGCGAAACCGGCGCCGCCGAGGATGGCGAAGAAATCGGCGATCAGGGTCAGGCAGGGCATCATGATCAGCGCCGCGATCATCGGCGGCGCGGCCAGGTAGCGCACCGGCTCGACGCCGATCACGCGCAAGGCGTCGACTTCCTGCGACACCGTCATCGAACCGAGTCGCGCGGCCAGCGCCGAAGCGGTGCGACCGGCGATGACAATGCCGGTGATCAGCGGACCAAACTCACGGGTGACGCCGATGCCCAGGCCCACGACGATGGCGCTCTCGGCGCCAAAGCGCTCCAGTTGCGCGATGCCGTTGATCGCCAGCGACAGGCCGATGGTGACCGCCAGCAGCGCGACGATCGGCACCGCATCGACCCCGATCTGGCGGATCTGCTCGAACACCGCCTTGACCCGCAGCGGCTGACCAACGCGCCAGCCCATGAAGGTGAAATAGAAGGTCTCGATCAGCAGCGCGCCGAAATAGCCGAGCTCGTCGACCATGCGCATGGTGCCGCGGCCGAAGTTGGAGATGCCGTTGTAGAGGGGAGTCATGGCAGGTGCCGGTTTTCGGTTGTCGGTCGTCGGTGCAGGCAAAGCGACCAACCCCGACGAAAGACTACGAGTCACCGCCCAGCGCTCGCGCTCGATGCCTTTCACCAACACCCTGAGCGAGAATCGGCCTCACTTCACCGCATCTTCCAGGCTCGCAAAGATCGGAAACACCCGATCCAGCCGCGCCAGTTCGAGCACTGCGTGCACCGGCTTGCTGACCGCAACCAGGCTGAAGCGCTGGCTCTTGCCGCGGGCGTTCTGGAAGCCTTCGACCAGGGCGGCGATGCCGGATGAGTCGATATAGGTGACCGCCGACAGGTCGACGGCCACCGGCTTGTTGCTGGCCAGCGCCTCAAGAACGCTTTTCCGCAGTCGCTGCGACCACGACAAGTCGACTTCGCCGCGTACCCGGACCAGGCGGACGCCTTGATTGTCTTCGGTGGAGCAGTCGTTCACATCGCTCACAGGGGATTCCTCGGGCAGGTCTTCAGGGTAAACGCTTGATCATGGTGAGCTGGTTGCCAGCGCCGTCATCGGGATGCCGGAACAGCCAGCGGTCCATGACGGTGTCTATCAGGTTTACGCCGAGTCCGCCGGGGCGGCACTCGGACAGATCGCGCGGCCGGATCTTGTCGGGATCGACCGGGCTGGCGTAATCGCGGAGTTCGAAACGCACGGCGTCCGGGTCGAGCCAGATCGACAGCTCGACGCGGCCGTCGCAACAACCGGCATAGGCGTGGCGGATGACGTTGGCCACCGCTTCGTCGACGGCGAGGACGATGCGTTGGCGCTGGCATTCGTCGAAACCCAGGTCCAGCGTGAGTTCGGCCACCTTGCGGCGCACCAGGCGCAGGTTCTCGGGGTCGCTGCTGCCGGCCAGTCCGCCAAGGTAGCGCGATGGCGCAGCGTCGTCGGCGATCAGCATCAGTGTGGTGTCGTCGGCCAGCGACATCTTGCGCAGATGACCGACGATGGCGCGCACCCGGGCGCGTGGACTCAAGCCGGAGACGCGGTCGACCAGCGCTCGCACGCCCTCGATGCCGATCGGCTTGCGATCCGGGCCGCGCACATCGGTGACGCCGTCGGAAAAGGCGTACAGGCAGCCGCCGGCCAGCGCCAGGCGTTCACTGTTGTAGCCGTAGTCGCCGAGAATGCCGAGCGGCGGACCATCGGCGCGCAGTTCGCGCATCGACTCGTCACCGCGGCGCAGCAACAGCGGCGGGAAGCCGGCGTTGGCCATCTCGATCATGCTGGTGCGCGGGTCGTAATAGCCGGCCACCGCGCAGACGAACATGCCGCGGGTGACCGTCTCGCTGAGTTCGCGGTTGACCCGGGTCAGCCATTCGCCCGGTGGGGTGCCGTCCTTGCCCACCCAGCGCAGGCAACTGGAGGCGCGCACCATCAGCAAGGCGGCGTCCATGCCCTTGCCGGCGACGTCGCCGAGGCAAAAGGCGATGCGGCCGTCGGCCACCTCGAAGTAATCGTAGAAATCGCCGGAAATCTCGCGCGCCGGCAGGTTCAGTGCGGTCACCGGGAAATCGCGGCGCCGCGCCGGCAACAGGGTCTTCTGCATCTGCCGCGCCAGCTGGAACTCGCGCTTGATGCGGTTCTGCTCGACCAGTTCGCGGGTCAACCGGGCGTTGTTCAAAGCCAGCGCGGTCGGGACTGCCAGAAGGCGCAGCACGTTGGCATCGTGGCTGTCGAACAGCGCGCCGTCGCGCTTGTTCAGCACCTGCAGCGCGCCGATTGCGCCATCGGCCGTATCCAGCGGTGCACACAGGATCGAACGCGTGTGAAAGCCGCCCTGATCGCCCAGATGGTCGGGGTCCAGCGCGGTGTCGCGCACCATCTGCACACGGTTCTCGGCAATCGCGCGGCCGACGATGCCGCGACCGGCCTGGACGCGCAGGCCGACCACGTCGACCGGCCCGGCGCAGGCGCGACAGACGATGTCGCCCGCGACATGGTCGACCAGAAAGACCGCTGCCGCCTCGGCATTCATGTGCTCGGCGATCTGCACCACCGCCCGCCGCAGGGTCTCGCCCACATCCAGCGACGCCGCAAATGCGTGGCTGAAGTCGGCCAGGATGCCGACTTCCTCCGGTCCGATCCGCGCCAGGCCGGTGGGCGCTGGCAACAGGGTTGCCGGTGTGCTCACGCCGGTGTTTCTGGCGCTGCCGGGCCGCCGCGCCGGCGCAGGCGCCGCCACAGCCAGATACCCGGACCGCTGGCCACATAGACCAGACTGATCACCAGCAGCACCGAGGGTGGATGCGCGGCGACCGGCACGATGGCGAGCACCACGACCAGGATCCAGAAGAACGGAACCTTGTCGGGCCACACCTTGAAACTGAAGTACGGGATGCGACTGACCATCAACAGACCGAGTGCCAGCGTCAGCACCAGCGCGAACCAGCGCACGCTGCCGCCGATCAGCGAGAAGTTCTCCATCGCCCAGACGAAGGACATCAGGCAGCCGGCGGCTGCCGGACTGGCAAGACCGGTGAAGAAGCGCTTGTCGGTATGTCCCACCTGGGTGTTGAAGCGTGCCAGGCGCAACGCCGCGCAGGCGGTGTAGGTGAACGCGATCAGCCAGCCGAGCTTGCCGGTGAAGTTGCCGTACTCGCGCAGCCCCGCCAGTGCCCACATGTAAACCACCAGAGCAGGAGCCAGACCAAAGCTGATCAAGTCCGACAAACTGTCGTACTGGACGCCAAATTCGCTCTGGGTGTTGGTCATGCGCGCGACGCGACCATCCAGTCCGTCGAACAATCCGGCGACGAATACGGCGGTCACCGCAGGGACAAACTGGCCATTGATGGCGGCGACGATGGCATAGAAGCCGGAGAACAGCGCACCGGTGGTGAGGAGGTTCGGCAGCAGGTAGATGCCGGGGGGACGGCGTCGGACCTCGGGCTCAGGTGCAGTCATCAGGTCAACTTTGTGATGGCGGATAGCGACCGCCGTGGACGCTCATTGTATAACTGTGCGGCGTGGGGATTGTTCCTTCAGGAGTACAGTGACATGGGTTTGAAGACCGCATTGCTGATGATCTTGCTGCTGACGGGCGGCGCGGTTCTGGCGGAATCGGGCGCCAAGCCGACCAAGATGTACAAGTGGACCGATGAAAATGGCACGGTGCACTACTCCGCCACACCAGAGGAAAAGGTCGCAACGGAAGAAGTTGCCATCCATAGCGGCCCCAAGCTCACTCCGGTGACGGCCGTTCCCGGCGAAGCGCCAGACCCGGCCATGGTGGTGCGCTGCGAGCAATTGCGCGGCAACCTCAAGGCTCTGGAGAGCGACAGCAGCGATCTGCAGATCGAGGAAAACGGCAAGATCCGGCCAATGACCGCCGAGGAGCGTGCGCCGCAGCTCGCGGCGACGCGCGCGGCACTGGACCGCTGCAAAGACGTTCCGCCGCCGACCAAGTAGTCGGAGGGCAGGATGTCTGGACGGCGCGGCTCCGGACTCGGCAAGGCCCTGCTGCTGCTCGTGCTGGCCGCAGGCGCCGTGTGGGCGTGGTGGACCTACGCGCCTGACAGCGTAAACCTGCCCAGGGCCGTCAGCGACCAGTTGCCTGCGGCGCTGGCGCCGCGCGCCGAGAACCCGACGTTGTACAAGTGGAAAGATGCGCAGGGCCACTGGAATGTGACCGATCAGCCGCCCGCTGGGCGCAGCTACGAGACTATCCAGGTCGATCCGAACACCAATGTCCTGCCGGCCGGCGTGCCGCCGGAGCAGGATCGGGACTAGCCCGCATTTCTCACACCGGCGCGAAAAGATGCACCGATGCTCCCGTCAGTGCTCGATTTCATCAATTCGGCTCCCGACGCAGATTGTCGCTCGCATCTTTTCGCTTCGCGGCCCTGGCTCGGTCTTTGCGCCGATGGCTGCGTTGCTCGTCGTCGCAATGGAACAACCATTCCTCCGCCCGGTGCGGCAGCAAGCTGCCGCCCGTTCGAGCAGGCGCGCCGCATGCGGCGCAAGCACGCCTGCTCTCACCCTCGCGCCTTGCCCTCGGCGCAAATCCCTTCGCCATCATCCACGACCGGTGTGAAAAAGCGGCCAGGAGCGTGCGCGGCAGAAGGAAACCGCACCGCTACGGTGTGTCCAACTGGCTTCAGTCGGGGCGAGCGCGGTGCCGTGGGATGAACTTCGCGTCCGATGTGCCCACCGTGTCGAGCGCCAGAGCGTGCTGGGGGCTTGGAGGCGTGTTTTTCCCCCGGTTTTCCCTCATGCCCAAGCTGCCATCCGCCGCAGATTCATTGCCAGGCACACCAGCTTCCATTCCGCCCGCACTTTTTCGATGCCGCGCAAACTGAACTGACGGAACCCGAGCACCGACTTGATCCAGCCGTTGGGTGCTTCCACGATGGCCTTGCGCCGGCGGTAAGCCGCCTGGCTCTTCTCGCTTTTCAGGCTTTCGGCCATCTTCGCGGTGTGCGGGTACTTCTCCGCGTCAATCCGCGCCTGCTCCCGTCCTTCACGGCCCAGCGCCACGATGACTTCGCAAGGTTTCTCCGCCAACGCTTCCAGCGCCGCTTCGCTGCGATAACCCGCATCCGCGAGAACCCTGTGCGGCACCGCGTCCAGCGTGCGTTCCATCGATTCCACCATCGCCGGCAACTGGCCGCTGTCGGCGGCGCAATCGGTCAGCTCCGCCGCCACGATGATCTGACGCTCGGCATCCACTGCTGTCTGCGCGTTGTAACTGTGCTCGAAGCCGCCGTTGCTCTGCTTCATGATCCGGCTCTGCGGGTCGGTGAAGCTGGTCTGGGTCGAGTCTTCTGGCACACCGAAGTCACGTTTGAATGGCTTGCACCGCTTGGGCGTTCCGTCCGGATGGCGCGGCTTGCGCTCGTCGCCCTCATGCCGTCCGCGCGCCATGTCGGCCTCGCGCTGCTGCGCTTCCAGGCGCGTCTTCGCCGCTTCGATGGCAGCCAGACGCTGCTCGCGCCGAGCAATCTCGGCGGGCAGGTCTTGCTCGACTTCGTTCGCTTCCGCTGCATCCATGGCGCGGGCGCGTTCCAGCAAGGCCGCGATCTGCTGCTTCAACTCGGCTTCGGACTGCACCATCCGTCCGTAGCTCATCGCCTTGTGCCGCGACGCATTGGCCTTCACCTTGGTGCCATCCACCGCGATCGTGCCCAGCTTCACCAGTCCGCACTCGCGCGCCAACTTCACCACCTGCACGAACAACGCCGACAACTCCGCCAAATGCAGAGCACGAAAATCGCTCAGCGTCCGATGCGCCGGGAAGTTGCCGGCCGCCAGAACGCGGAACGCCACGTCGTCATGCAATCGCTTGGCCAGCTTGCGCGAGGAAAACACGCCGGTCGCGTATCCGTACAGCAGCACCTTCACCATCATTGCCGGATGAAATGGCTGGTTACGCGGCCCGCCCTTGGCATAACGCGCGTGGAACGCCGACAGGTCGAGCGACTCCACGGTGTCAGCGATGAAGTAGGCCAGATGGCCCTCGGGAAGCCAGTCCGCCGCAGACAGCGGCAGCAAATGAGCTTGATCGGGGTGGTACGGTAGGTAGGAGGTCGCCATGTGGCAATTGTCGCGCAATTCCTAAGCGACTTGGCTTCTGCCGCGCACGCTCCTAGTTCCCGGTCCCGCGCTTGCTGCCCCTGGAGGGCATTCGCCGGGTGGCCGCTCTGTCACCGGACATGCCGTGCGGTCCTGATTTCAATGTGGGAGCGGATTTACTCCGCGAGCGCTTTCGCGGAGAAACCGCTCCCGCAGGTTCGATAGGCGAACAAGCGCGCCGACGGCGGTGCACTCCGGATGATTCAGATCATCGCCGATTGTGCGGGAGGCGGCGGTGTTGGCGTCGGCGCGGCAGACGGATGCGGCAGCGCCGACGGCGTCGGCGCGCGCGGTGCCGACATTGGCGACGGCGGCCGCGGCGTTGCAGGCGGTGCCGGCGGCGCCATGAACGCCCGAGACCTTTCCAGCACGTCCAACATGCTGATCTTGACCAGTTGCGGCACCCGGTCGCGCAGCAATTTGAGCTCGACTTGCCGAGAGGGGTCCTGGCGGCTCATTTCGCGCATCGCGTCGCGGGAGTCCTTGACTGCCTTGCCGTCGATCTCGAGGATCACATCGCCGGCCTGCAGGTCCGGGTAGAGCTCGCTGTCGACCTCCAGCACCAGCACACCCTCGCTGGCACCGAAGTAGCGTCCGAGTTCCTGGTTCACGGCAGTCAGGTGAAGTCCGCCCAAGGCCGACATCGACATGACATTTAGACGCAGGCCCTCGGCGTCGTGCATTGCGCGCTCAACAACTGACTGGATTTCAGGGTCCATCTCAGGCGGAAACGTGATGGTCTCGCCGTTGCGCGACTCGAACACGAAGCCGGGCCCACCCCGACTGGCGAATGCATCGAAATTGCCCTGGCGCGCGGCGACCACGTCGACCGATTGAGACTTGCCGTCCCGAGCAAAGCTCAGACTCACCTTGTCGCCGTCCTTGAGGTCCTTCAGTGCCTCGCGCAATGCGAGTGTCGGCCGCTCGCCCTTGATCGAGGCGCCGCGCACACCGGTGATGGTGTCGCCGGCTTGCAGTCCGGCCTTCTCGGCCGGTCCGCCAGGCGTCACGCCCTCGACGCGAACGCCGCTGGCGCTGCCGTCGCCGAGCAGCACGCCGATGACCGCACGGTCGGGATTGCCGAGGTAGCGGAACATCTGCACGCGCGCCGGATCATCGCCCATCTGCGCCGACAGTTCGGCGACGCGGCGTCCGATCTCGGACAATTGCTTCTGGGCGTCGCGCAGTTCCTGGCGCAACTGGTCCTGGTTGGCGGGCGGCGTCTGCGCCGCGCTCATGCCGGCGCTGCCCAGTGCGATTGCCAGTGCCAGGCACAGGCGCTTGGTATTGCTGATCATGCTGCTCACTCCTCAAGAACCATTCACGAGTGCCTGGGTTTCCAAAAAAGGCATCCAAAAAAGGCATCGACGTCGATCCATCGACGCCGCCGTCGTCGGCGTCAGTCCAGGCGGGCCTGCAGCAACAACGGACCGGTATCCATCTGCGATGCGGTTTTGAGCTCTTCGAGCAGGCGTACCCGCTCGCGCCACAGGCGCTCGGGCTGCGCGCCGCGGCGGCGAGGCCGACATCGACCAGCGCCAGATCGTTCTCGATGGCGCTTTCCCATTCGAACTGGGTCTGTCCGATATCCGGACTGGCCGCGCGCAGCGCACGGATTTCACTCTCCAGGGAGCGCGAGCGCTGCATCAGCGCCGCTACCTCGGGTGCAACGGTGATGGCGCCGCGCGCATCCGGCGCGCCTGAATGCTGCAGCGCCGGGGCGATCACCACCGCGGCGATCGCCGCCGCCAGCGCCAGCCACCAGGGCGAGGGTCGGCGCGGCGCGCGCGGCGTCGCACGTGCTTCCAATTGCTTGCGGATCGCCGTCCAGGCCGCCGCCGGCGGCGTCTCCAGCGGCAGCGCGGCGAGCCGATCCCTCAGCAGGGTATCGCCCTTGGATTCCATTGCCCATCCTCCTGATCCAACAAGGCGCGCAGGCGGACACCGCCGCGCGCCACCTGCGATTTCGAGAAACTCACGGTACGGTCGAAGGCCTGCGCGATCTCCTCGTGCGTGTAACCCTCGACGTGGTAGAGCCAGAGCACCGCGCGCGACAGCGCCGGCAGACGACCGAGCGCGCGCTTGAGATCGTGCGCCGACACCACATCGAGCGGGTCCGGCCCGCCGTCTGCGGTGTGCTCCAACATCAGTGAATCGAGTTCATCCAGCGGCCGCCGGCCGCGCAGCCGCATCAGCGCCGCGTTGACCACGATGCGCCGCAACCAGGCCCAGAACGGCGCCTCGCTGCGGTACTGGGCAATCTGCTCGAAGGCCTTGAGGAAGCTGTCCTGCAGCAGGTCAAAGGCCTCCGCCTCGTGCGCCAGCAGGCGCAGTGCCAGCGTGTAGACCGGCCGGTTGAACATCCGATACACCTCTTCGAACGCCTCCAGATCGCGCCGCTTGAGCCTGGCGATCAGCAGTTCCGGGATCTCGATGGCGAAGGATGAGGTGTTCACGATGGACAAGGATGCGCGCACGCGGGCGTTGGTCGCAGCGGGCGGAAGACATCGGGGCGGTGTTGCGAAATGTTGCAATGAGCGGGGATGGGCGGGAATCGAGGAAGGGGAATCGGGAATCAAGAGTGCGCAAGCGCGCGCAATAAGCCTGTTCGTGCGTAGCCTTTTTCCCGCTTTCGATTCCCGATTCCCGATTCCCGATTCCCGATTCCCGATTCCCGATTCCCGATTCCCGATTCCCGATTCCCTCACCCCGCTGGCATCCCCACCCCAACTCCCATAGCCTCGCCAGCCGAACCAACGCCATGGGCCCGCGACACCGATGCGCATCATCTCCCTGAATCTGAATGGCCTGCGCTCGGCGACGCGCAAGGGCGTATTGCCATGGCTGGCCGAGCAGCAGGCCGACGTCATCGCGCTGCAGGAGACCCGCCTGCAGGAGCGCGAACGTCAGGCTGAGGACTTCTCGATTCCTGGCTATCAAGCTTATTTCCACGACGCGCAGGCCAAGGGCTACAGCGGTGTCGCCCTGTATCTGCGCAAGTCGCCAGAGCGTTTCGAGATCGGCATCGGCAAGTCCGAATTCGACATCGAGGGACGCTGGCTGCAGGCCGACTTCGGCAAGCTGTCGGTGGTCTCGCTGTACCTGCCGTCCGGTTCATCCGGTGAAGCACGCCAGGCTTTCAAGTTCCAGACGCTGGAATGGCTGGAGCAGAAATTCGCCGCGCTGGCGCGCGATGGCCGGCGCTACATCATCTGCGGCGACTACAACATCGCGCATCGGCCGATCGATCTGAAGAACTGGCGCAGCAACCAGAAGAACTCGGGGTTCCTGCCGGACGAACGCGAGTGGATGGAACGTCTGCTGGTCGGCAACCGCTGGGTCGACAGCCATCGGCTGTTGAAGCCGGAAGTGCCCGAGTACACCTGGTGGAGCAATCGTGGCCAGGCCTATGCCAACGACGTCGGTTGGCGCATCGACTACCAGATCGCTTCACCCGATCTGGTCCACGCACCCGGCGCAGTTCGAGTTCACCGCGAAGGTCGCTTCTCCGACCATGCCGCGTTGATCGTCGACCTGTACGCTGCACGTCTCTGCGACCAGCAGAACTTGTGCAGCAGACCCCTAGGCACTCGCACTAGCGTGTTGATACTCTTGCGTACGCAGCGGGCTTCGGCCACGATGGCGGCGCGCTTCTCAGACCAGCGAGGCAACCGATGTGGCAATGGCTCAAGCGCCTGTTCAGCCGTCGCAGTGCGACGCCCGAAGCGCAGCCTCAAGTCTGGAACTTCCGCATCAAGGGCGGACGTGCCGAGATCGGTGCCGTCAACGACGCCCTTGAACGCGCCGCGATGGCCGGCGAGGTGCCCGAGATGGCGATGCGCGCCATGCAGGTGGCGCTCGACGAGTTGCTGACCAACGCCATCATGCATGGCAAGGTCACCTTGAACGATCCGATGCAGGTCGATCTGATCGTCGCCAAGAATGCGCTCCGCGCGGTGATCAGCCACGCCGGCCCGGCCTTCGATCCCACCGAAGTCGCGGCGCCCGATCTGGAGGGCAGTCTGCCCGATCGCGAGATCGGCGGCCTGGGCATCCATCTGGTGCGTTCGATGATGGACGAGTTCAGCTACGAACACGTCGACGGCCGCAACATCCTCAAGCTGGGCAAGAATTTTCGCTAGCCCGTGCTCTTCGGTGGGAGCGGGCTTCGCCCGCGATAGCGCTCCGACGGTACCCGTAAAGCCTCGGTGACGTTGTAGGAGCGACCTTGGTCGCGAACACGGTCACCGCCCCCCGCCGGTGCACCGATCGCGCGCGAGCGCGCTCCTACAATTCCGCTGCCGATTTCCCGCAAGTTCCGACCAACCGCAACCCTCAAAACACCACATAACGCGACCAGAAGTCGCAATAGGGCTTGCGATAGTCCTGGATCAGCCCACGTGCCACGTCGTCGAACTCGATGGCGACATCGTCGGTGGGCAAGCGCCGCGGCCAGTTCGGGTCGCCGCCGCCATTGGGATCGCCGCTGGCGGCGAAACGCGTCCACTGGCGCTGCATCTGCGCCGACAGATTGGCTTCGGCGGCGGTGGCGGTCGATGTCGGGCCGAACACGAAGGCGATCTCGGCCCCATGGAAGGCGCCGTAGACCGCCGTCGGTCCGGCAAACACATGCGTGTACACGTAGCGCCAGGTGGGATTGCCGGCGCTCGCGAAATTGCGCGTGAAGGCGGCATTGGGGCAGGCGAACTGCAGATCGTCGAGCAGATCGGTGTAGGCGTACCAAGGTTCCGGGTAGGCGGACGCCGGATACTGCTGCAGCACCTGCGCGCCGATGGTCGGAAAGGTCTGCATGACCAGGGTTTCATAGGCAGCAACGGTTGCCGGTCGCGCGCTGGCCGGTAGCAGCGCCGTCAGTTCGTCGTTGTTGATGCCGGCGATCAGCGGCACCGGCGCCGCGCGCCCGGCGGCGATTGCGGCGCCCGGGCCTTCGGTCAGCGCATACCCATCCTGCAGCAGCCCGAACTTTTCTCCGCTGCGGCCAAAGCCCACGGTCGGCTGCGCCACCTGGATCAGGGTTTCCCAGTTGAGCGTGCGCATGCAGGCCTTGCGATCGACCTGACCAGTGCAGCCGGCGGCGCCCATTACCCGCGCGCCCTGGGTGAAACCCGGATCCTGTCCCGCCGGCGCCGTTTCCAGCGCCGGGATCGAGCGCAGGCAGCCGCCGCTTTCGATGATGGCGCGGTGGAACAGGCCGCGCGCCAGCGGGCTGGCGAGCAGCGCGCAGGTCGACACACCACCGGCGGATTCACCGAAGATGGTCACCCGCGCCGGGTCGCCACCGAAGGCCGCGATGTTGTCTCGCACCCAGCGCAGCGCGGCGCTCTGATCGAGCAGGCCGTCGTTGCCAGCGCTCGGGTGGTCGGGCGATTCGCCGGCGAACTCGCGCATCGCCATGTAGCCCAGCGGGCCCAGTCGATAGTTGATCGAGACCAGCACCACGCCGTCGTCGGCGAGCTTGGCGCCGTCGTAGGTCGGCGTACCGTCCGGGCGCATCTCACCCGACGAACCCTGCACCAGGCCGCCGCCGTGGATCCAGACCATCACTGGCCGCGCCGCGCCTTCGCGTAGTTCCGGCGTCCACACGTTGAGTCGCAGGCAATCCTCGCCACGCGTGCCCAGCGTGCTGTTGTAGATGCCGTCGCTGGTGGCGTTCTGCGGACAGGCGGTGCCGAAGGCACTGGGCTGCAGCGGCTGTGTGCGCGGCGCGGCGGGCTGCGGTGCGCGCCAGCGCAGTTCGCCCAGCGGCGGCGACACATAGGGCAGGCCGAGGAACACGGCGCCGGCAGCACCCAGTGTCATGCCGCGCACCAGGCCTTCGCGGGTGGCCGCGACCAGCGCGGGTCGCGGTACCACGGTGATCGGCAGCAGCGTGCGCTCCGTGCGATCAAAGCGACCACCGACGCCGTAGGGATAGTCGAGCGCCAGCGTGATGCGGTTGTTTTGCGTGTCGGCGCGCGGCGTGACCAGTACGATGCTCGCCGCGCCAGCCGATTGCGTCGTCAGCGCCGCACTGGCGCAACTGCGGCAATAGCCCCGCGCGAAGCGGAAGTCGGGCGTGAACGCAGTGTCTGGCGCGGCCTCTGCGGCGTAGGCCCAGCGCGGCCGCCCGCTGCTGTCATAGACGTACAGCGTGTGAAAGGCCTGCGCCGCGCCCGTTTCCCCGAACAGATAGCTGATCAGCCCCCAGCCAGTGTCCGCTTCACCCGCATACCAGCTGCCCGACAGCGCCGCTTCGGCGGCGTTGCTCGCCGGCACGATGGGTTCCAGGCACCAGCGCAGGCTTTCGCCACCGATGCTGAAGCGAAAATCGTACAGGCTGGGCGCACCCGGTCGCGCCGAGCCGTTCCCGCAGTTGGTCGCCGACGCCACGCGTTCCAGCCGTGCGCCCGGAAAGCGTGCCGCAACCGTCGCCGCCGGAGTTGCCCCGGCCGAATAGCGGTACTCGACGATCTCGACGTTGCCCACATCGCCCGACCAGCTGCCATCGACCAGATACCAGAACGGCTGGCCGTCCTCGGCAAAGGTGTAGAAGGTGCCGACGACGCGATCACCGACGATCTGCAGGTCCAGGCCATGGCCGTCGCGGCTGCGGTCGAAGTAGAGGCCGGGGCTGGGCGGAGCGGCGTTCAGCGCGCCAGTCAACAGCAAAGTGCAGCACAGAAAGAGGCGCAGCGTCATTGAGCATTCACCGGTGGCACGAAGGCGGCGTGGTGTAAAACGCAAAGTGGCTCCTGGCGTTGACGGCTATCCAGTCCCGCCGGTCGATCCAGACTCCCGATCTTGACACCTGATGCAGCTGAGCTTCATCGCAAATGCGTGCTTGCCCTTGCCCCCGCCGGTCGCCTTGCCTAAACTGCCCGGCCCGCCGTGCTGTGGGTCGTTAGCTCAGAGGTAGAGCAGGAGACTTTTAATCTCTTGGTCGAAGGTTCGATCCCTTCACGACCCACCAACTCGTCGAGGCGCACAGGGAAGAGTCAGCAACGGCAATCGCGCTGCCAGTGCCTGCCACTCCTTCCTTTTTCCTTTTCCCCGCACCCGATGACCATCCGCGTCCTCACCGGTATCAAGCCGACCGGCACTCCGCACCTGGGCAACTACGTCGGCGCCATCCGCCCGGCGATCGCTGCCAGCCTGCTGCCCGGCATCGAGTCCTACTATTTCCTCGCCGACTACCACGCACTGAGTGGCAGCGCCGATGCCGAGCGCGTGCACCGCTCGACGCTGGAGGTCGCCGCGACCTGGCTGGCGCTGGGCCTGGATCCGGCGCGGGTGCATTTCTATCGGCAGTCGGACTTGCCTGAGGTCACCGAACTGACCTGGCTGTTGTCCTGCGTCACCGCCAAGGGTCTGCTCAACCGTGCGCATGCCTACAAGGCGGCGGTCGACGCGAATATCGCCGCCGGCAACGATGCCGATCACGGCATCGGCATGGGCCTGTACCTGTATCCGGTGCTGATGGCGGCCGACATCCTGCTGTTCAACGCGCACCGTGTGCCGGTGGGCCGCGACCAGATCCAGCACATCGAGATCGCGCGCGATCTGGCGCAGCGCTTCAATCATCTGCACGGCGGCGAGTATTTCACGCTGCCGGAGGCGGCCATCGAGGAACACACCGCGGTGCTGCCGGGCCTGGACGGCCGCAAGATGAGCAAGAGCTACGACAACGTGATCCCGCTGTGGGGCAGCAGCAAGACCCTGCGCGATGCGATCTATTCGGTGGTCACCAATTCGCAGTTGCCGGGCGAGCCGAAGAATCCCGACGATTCCTCGCTGTTCCTGTTGTACAAGGCCTTTGCGAGCGTGGAACAGACCGCTGCCTTGCGCCAGGCCTACGCCGACGGCATCGCCTGGGGCGAGGCCAAGCGCATCGTGCACCAGCATATCGATGCCGAGCTGGCGCCTGCGCGAGAGCGTTACCAGACGCTGGTCGCGCGGCCGCAGGACATCGAACTGACCCTGCGCGAGGGCGCCGAGCGTCTGCGCCCGAAGGCACGCGTGTTGCTCGATGCGCTGCGCGAGGCGGTCGGCCTGCGCTCACTGGCGCGGTTGGCGGCGCCGGTCGCCGGCGCGGCGAAGGCCGCGAAGAAGGCGAAGCTACCGCGTTTCGTCCAGTTCAAGGACAGCGACGGGCGCCTCAACTTCAAGTTCATGGCTGCCGATGGGGAATTGCTGCTGACCGGTGTCGGCTATGCCGATGCCAAGGCCAGCGCCAGCGCGATGGCGGCTTGCGCGCGGCATCGACGCTGACCGCGCGGGCGATGAACTGCGGAGCGGCGACGAAGGATCGTTGGCCAGTTGCGAGGTCGCGGACGCGCCTGTCGAACAGACATTCGCGCGCCTGATTGCCGCGCTGGCCGACCTCAACGACGCGCAATCCGCCGCATGAGTCTGGTCGGCGTGCTGCTGCTGGCGCCGCTGCTGGCGGTGCTCGTCGGCATCTACCAGTTTGCCGCGACACGCACGCCGCGTTCGGCAGCGCTGCTAGGTTACGACCGCGTCGCGCTGACGCTTGCCGTGGCGGCTACGCTGATCGTCACCGTGGCGGCATATCACCTCGCCCCCGCGGCGCGCGGGCCGATCTGGCCGCACGTCTACTCGGCACTCGGCGGCTTCTTCGCGATGCTGCTGACGCTGGGACTGGCCTGGTGGCGCCGGCCGTCGTAGGCGCGATGTGGGTGTCGCTCTGCACGGCTCTTGCCCGAATCGAAAGGACATCGCGCGCGAGCGCGCTCCTACAGTTCCTCCGACAGTTCACGGCACTATTTAGGAGCGCGCTCGCGCGCGATGCTTTTGATCGCGGGATGAACCCGCTCCCACAAGAGCCTGCCTTAGCCTGCCTCGCGCACGTCCCCGCGCCGCAGCAGCAGCCAAAACAACACGATGCCGGGCAGCGCCAGCAGCGTGGTCAACAGGTAGAACTGCACATAGCCGATGGCCTGGATCAGGGCGCCGGCCGAGGTGCCGGTGACCAGCCGCCCGATCACGCTGGCGCCGGCCGAGATCAGCGCGTACTGGGTGGCGGTGTAGCGCAGATCGCACAGCGCCGAAAAATACGCGACGACGGTGACACCGCCGACGCCGCTGGCGAAGTTCTCGAAGCCGATCGCCCCGGCCATGCCCAGGTTCGAATGCCCGATCGCGGCCAGCCCGGCGAAACTCAGGTTGGACACCGCCATCAGCACCAGACTGACCATCACCGAGCGCTGCACGCCCATGCGCGTGTACAGGACGCCGCCGACGAAAATGCCGATCAGGTAGGCCCAGAAGCCCATGCCGACATCGTAGATGGCGATTTCCACCAGCGCGGTGACCATCGCCGGCAGCGCGAAGGCCGCGCACGCAGCGTAGGCCAGCGCCCAGCCACCACGCGCTGCCAGCATCAGCGCCAGAGCGCCTGCCGCCACCGAGCCGATGCGCCAGCCGTACTGCGACATGCCCGCGCCGACGCCAAGCTGGCGCGGCTCAAGCAACTCGATCCGGTAGGCGTCGATGACGATGTCGAAAGTTGCGCCGGCGATGCCGACCAGGATCGCCGCGCGCACGGTGGCGATCAGATCGGCTTGCGGGTCGACCAGTGCCAGATTGATGACCGCGGCTATCACCAGGGTGCCAGTGAACAGCAGCCAGGAAACGCGCTGGCCCAGCCCGCCGAGCAACGGCAGGCGCACGCCATCGACCACCCACGCCCACAGGAACTTCAGGTTGTAGACCAGAAAGGCCAGCGTGAACGCGGTGACGGTTTTCTTGTCGATGCCGTCCTGCGCCAGCCGCGTGGTCAAGGTGGCGCCGATCATCGCGTAGGGAAAACCCGAGGACATGCCCAGGAACAGCGCTGCCAGCGGAGCCGACTCGGTGTACGGGCGCACGCCCGCGGGCAGGTGGCGGCGCCAATCGGCGGCGATCGGGAGGTCTTCAGTCATGCGCGAAGACTACGGCACACGACGCCCGCTCGATGCGCGAGCGGCGATTTTCGCCTAATCGTGCGTCAGTTCACGTCTGCCATGTGGACAGAAGCGCGGCGGCGCCGCAGCATTGCATCCCGACACTGACGACCGACCGGCGGCACATGCCCGATTACCTGGTCCGCGGCATCGATGAGAAGCTCGCCGTGCGCATCAAGGACTATGCGCGCGACCGCCAGGTCACGCTCAACGACGGCGTGCTTGAACTGATCAGTGCCGGCCTCGATTCGCGCGCTGCGCATGTCGCGCTGTCCGGCGGTCCGCGCGCCGCCGAGCGCGCCACCGACGTGCACACCATCGGCGGCAGCTGGAATTCGGATGAGGCCAGCGCCTTCGCCGATGCGCTGCGGGCGCTGGAAGGCTTGCCGCGTTGATCTGGAGTGCGCCGGCTTGCCGGCGCTCTGGTTGCTGTTGCTGTTGCTGTTCGCGGCCAACGCACGCGTGCTCAGCGGCGGGAGTCTGCGAGCATCCAAAGCGGTGGCAAGCCACCGCACTCCAGATCACAGCGCCGCAATCGCGTTGATCCGCTCGCGGCGCAATTCCTCGCCCAGTGCCACCCCGCTCAGCCCGCGATCGAGCAAGGCGCGGGTACTCACCGACCTTGCTGCATCCAGCGCCGCCAGCAAGCGCTGTTTCTGCGGGTAGGGGCGATCGGACAGGCCCAACCGGCCGCGGTGATCGGCCTCGCAGGCGAGCGCAAAGCGACGCACGCGATCGGGCCGGCGCAGGCCATCGAGGCGTTCCAGCAGTTTCATCAGCGTGCTCGGCTTGAGCTCACCCAGCTTGTGCATGAGCAGATGGTGTTCACACACCACCACGGCCAGATCACGATGTTCTGCCGGTACGCGCAGGCGTGCGCTCAACTCGCGCACCGGTTCGATCCCACGATGCTCATGGGCCACATGCCGCGGCCATTCCGCCGCTGGTGTCAGCCCCTTGCCCAGATCGTGGACCAACGCGGCATAGGCGATCTGATCGTCACCGGGGGCGATCTTCGGACACTGATCGAGCACCATTTCCAAATGCACGCCGGTGTCCACCTCCGGATGAAACTCGGCGCGCTGCGGCACGCCGTAGAGGCGGTCGATCTCCGGGAACAGCCGCGCCAGCGCGCCGCACGCGCGCAGCGTCGACAGGAAGGCGCTGGGTTGCGCCTCCAGCAGCGCCCGGCGCAGTTCCTGCCAGACGCGCTCGGGCACCAGATGATCGATCTCGCCGTTGTCGACCATCGCGCGCATCAAGGCGACGGTTTCCGGCGCGACGCTGAAACCCAGCGCGGCAAAGCGCGCCATGAAGCGCGCCGCGCGCAGGATGCGCAGCGGATCCTCGGCAAAGGCCGGTGAGACATGGCGCAGCAGGCGACGCTCGAGGTCGCCGCGGCCATCGAATGGATCGATCAGATGGCCATCGCCGTCCTGCGCGATGGCATTGATGGTGAAGTCACGCCGGCGCAGGTCGTCTTCCAGCGTCACCTCGGGCGCCGGTATGGAAGGTGAAGCCGGCATAACCTTGACCGCTCTTGCGCTCGGTGCGCGCGAGCGCGTACTCCTGCTGCGTCTGCGGATGCAGGAACACCGGGAAATCGGCGCCGACCGGACGAAAGCCGGCAGCCAGCATGGCCTCTGGCGAGCTGCCGACGACCACGAAGTCCTGGTCGCTGCTCTCGCGGCCGAGCAGGCGATCGCGCACCGCGCCGCCGACCAGGTAGCTGCGCAGGCCTCGGGTATGGGGGTCGCTCAAAGTCATCCTCTCGCCCGCTACAATTGCCCATGAACTCTACGCGAGCAAGGCAATGCGCGTTGGCTGGGCTTGGCTGTTGCTGTTGTCGTCGCTTGCGGCCGCCGCTGCCGACGGCCGCCTGCTCGGCAGCGGCGGTCTGTTGTCGGTCGAGGGCAGCGCTGGCGGCGGCCTGGTGCCGTGGGCGGTCATCGCCGGGCACAGCGGGCAAGGTCAATGGGACGCACTGGCCTCGGCCAGTGTGGTCGACAGCGGCGATTTCGATCTGCGCACAGGCGCACTCGCGCTGGGCTGGAATAACCGGATGGAGCTGTCCTTCGCGCGCATGTCGTTGGGGCTGGATGCGCTGGTGCAGGCGAATCGCTTTCCGGACAAGCGACTGGATACCGACGTGATCGGTGCCAAGCTGCGCCTCGGCGGTGACCTGGTCTACGGCCGCGCGCCGCAATTTGCCGCCGGATTGCAGTGGCGGCGCTCGCGCGATGCGGATCTGGCCAGTCTGGCCGGGGCTGACAATGATCGCGGTTACGACGTCTACCTCAGCGCCAGCAAGCTCTGGATCGACGGCATCGCCAGCCGGCGCACGCTGGCCAGCCTGACGCTGCGTTCGACCGACGCCAACCAGCTGGGACTGGCCGGATTCAGCGACCAGCGCTCGATCACGCTGGAATCCAGCCTCGCCGTGTTCCTCGATCCGAACTGGCTGGTCGGCATCGAATATCGCGGCAAGCCCGATCGGCTGGCGTCGGCGCGCGAAGACGCCTGGTCGGATGTGTTCCTGGCCTGGCTGCCGTCGCGCCATTGGCATCTCGCACTGGGCTACGCCGACCTCGGTTCGATCGGCGGCTTTCCGGGCCAGCGCGGCTACTATCTGAGTGTGCAGGGTTCGCCATGAGCATCAGAATCGGGCTGCTGCTGGCTGCTGCTGGCGGCTGCCTGGGCGCCTGTGCCACGCTGCCGCAGGCCTCGCTGCATCAACAACTGGGCGGCGCCGACGGCATTGCACGTCTGGTCGCCGCAACCATCGTAGAAGTTCACGGCGACCCGCGCATCAGCGAGCTCTTCGCCGAAACCGACGATGCCTACTTCCGCGCGCGGCTCGAAGAGTTCATCTGCCAGATTGCCGACGGCGATTGCGACTACGCCGGTCTGCCGATGCCCGACGCGCATAGCGGGATGGATATCAGCGAGCGCGAATTCAACTATTTCGTCGAAGACTTCGAGCGTGCGATGAACACCAGCCGATTGCCGCTGGCGGTGCAGAACCGTCTGCTGGCGCGGCTGGCGCGGCTGCGCGACGAGATCATCAGACAATAGCGGGCTTGACCGGAACCACGGTTGTCCCTGCCGGTGAGCTTGTTCGCGCATCGAAATGTGGGACCGGATTATCGCGGAGTCAATCGGCTCCAGACAACAATGACGCCGGCCTGTTGCGGCGGAGGGGTTGCCCTCAGCCGATCTCGTCGGCCAGCCGCAGAAAGGCGTCGATGACATGTTGCCCGGTCTGGCCAGGAGCGGGCCCGCCGGGGAACAGCTCGCGCATGCGTCGACTCTGCCACTGCACCTTGGGCTCGTTGTTGCGCTTGCTGCCGCCGAACACCTCCAGACCGAGCGGCGACACGAAGCGGTGCAACTCGAAGAAATAGCGCTCCTGGCCGTGGGTCAGGAAATCGAACACCGGCTGCGCCGATTCGGTGGCGTCGATGGCACGTCCGGCGCGCTGTTCGCGCTCCTGCACCAGGCGCACCGCGCTGCCAGCCAGCGAGGTGAACGGCTCGCCGACATTGGCGGTATCCAGATCCGCCGCGATCAGCATCAAGCGCGCGCGCCGGGCGAGGCCCGCATCGAGTCCTTCCGGCGATCGGCCGGCGGTCATTTCGGCGACCAGCTTCGGCGCGAGCGAGCCTCCCGATGAGGCCACTTCGGCGGTATTGAAGGGATTGGGTGCCGATGGCCGGGCGTCGAAGGTCGATCCGGCGATCATCAGCCCGAGACAAACGTAGAACTCGCGGTCAACATGGCGCGAAAACCCGACGTGATCGAGCAGGCGAAAAGCTTCGGCGATGCTGGCGCGCTCATTGGCGCCGATGTCGCGCCAGAAATCGGCGGCTTCGCGCTGGCGCAGATCGTGGCAGGTGGCGAACAAGGCCAGCAGCAGCCAATCTTGCGCCTCGAGGGCAGCCCAGCCCAGCTGCAGACGTACCCGAGCCAGCCGGCCGTTGAGCAGCTCCAGCGCGTGCTGCTCGTTGTGATACTCGTGCAGATCGTTGCCCCAGCTGCCATGGCGTGTCGCCATGCGCACAAAGCTCAGCGCGAGCGCATCCTGGACGCGCTTGAGCAGTGCCTGATGCTCCGCTCCGAAACGACCGAGGTAGGCCTGGCCGACCTCCTGCATGACCGCAAACAGATCCTGACGACGCTCGCGCAGCAAGTTGGCTGCCTGGGCGACATCGCGTATGCGCAGCTCGCTGGCATCGGCGGGAAACTGCCGATCCAGATCGAACAACGCGCAAGCAACATCGACTGGCATGCTTGGTCCACTGGCGTCGAGCGGTGACGATCGTCTGAGTATACGAGAGCCCGCGGGCAGCCGGGACGCGCTGGCGCGCAAGGGCGGCTGGCGCGGCTGCGCAGGGCGGGGGGGGGGCCCCGGGCCCCCGCCCGGCGCGCCGGCCTCACAACCACCCACGCTCGGCGAAGGACACGCTGCTGGCGTCGCCAACCACCACGTGGTCGAGCAGGCGGATCTCGACCAGCGCCAGCGCCTGGCGCAGGCGCTCGGTCAATTCGCGATCGGCGGCGCTCGGCTCGGCAACACCGGACGGGTGGTTATGGGCCACCACCAGCGCGGCGGCGCCAAGCTTGAGGGCGCGTTTGACCACTTCGCCGACGTACACGGCGGCGCCGGTCAGGCTGCCGTGAAACAGGTCCTGGATGCAGATCACCTGATG
Organism: Rhodanobacteraceae bacterium; assembly: GCA_016717705.1. GTDB lineage: Bacteria > Pseudomonadota > Gammaproteobacteria > Xanthomonadales > SZUA-5 > JADKFD01. The sequence continues at coordinate 32,981 of JADKFD010000026.1, forward strand.
TCGCGCGTCGAGGAACAGCGCCACGAAGACCTCGCTTTCGGCATCGCGCAGGCGCGCACGCAGCGCCCGCTGGACGTCGCCGGGCGCGGCAATCGCGGCGCCGCGACGCAGTGCGCCGGCCTGCGCGCGTCGGCCGATCTCGGCCGCGGCCTGCAAAGTGGCCCACTTGGCGGCACCGATGCCGAGGCCCGCGGGCAACTCGCTGCGTGCACGGCCAAGGGTGCCGCGCAAATCCCCGCAATCGGCCAGAAGTTCGCGGGCGACATCCACGGCGCTGCGACCGCGGGTGCCGGTCACCAGCAGCAGCGCCAGCAGTTCGGCGTCGCTCAGGCGCGCCGCACCCAGTTCGAGCAGGCGCTCGCGCGGCCGTTCATGGTCCGGCCAGTCGTGGATCGGGCGATGCGGAATCATTCGGCGAGCTCTCGACGGAAACATCGGCGTGGCGCAGCATCGCGCCGTCGATCTCCACTGGCAGCGGCGTTTTTCCCAATTTCCGGTAGTCTCCGGCTGAAACTTCTGTAGGAAATTTCCGACGCGTGTCCGATCTGTCCTCGATGCGATTGCTGCTCGGCGTCGGCGCCGGTATTGCCGCCTACAAGTGCGCCGATCTGGTTCGACGTGCGCGCGAGCGCGGCGCCGAGGTCCAGGTGGTAGCCACCGAGTCGGCGCTGCATTTTGTCGGCGTGGCGACCTTTCAGGCGCTGTCCGGTCGACCGGTTCGCAGCAGTCTGTGGGATGAGGCCGCCGAATCGGCCATGGGGCACATCGAACTGGCGCGCTGGGCGACCCATATTCTGGTCGCCCCGGCCACCGCCGATCTGATCGCGCGCCTGCGCGGCGGCAACGCCGACGATCTGTTGACCACCGTGTGCCTGGCCAGCGCCGCACCGCTGGCCATCGCGCCGGCCATGAATGCGCAGATGTGGGCGCATCCGGCGCTGCAGGACAATCTCGCCTGCCTGATGCAGCGCGGTGTGCGCGTCCTGGGTCCGGCGCATGGCAGCCAGGCCTGCGGCGACGTCGGTGCCGGCAGGATGCTGGAACCGCTGGAACTGCTCGACGCGCTGGCCGTACCGGTCAGCACACGGCTCAGCGGACGTCGCGTCGTGGTGAGTGCCGGCCCGACCTATGAAGACCTCGATCCGGTGCGTTTCCTCGGCAATCGCAGCTCCGGCAAGATGGGCTTTGCGATCGCCGCCGCGGCGAACGCCGCAGGCGCGCAGGTCGAGCTGATCGCGGGCCCGGTGCACCTGGCGACGCCGCCAGGCTGTCGGCGCATCAATGTGCGCAGTGCGCTGCAGATGCGCGAGGCGGTACTGGCTGCCGCCGCCGGCGCCGACATCTACATTGGCGCCGCTGCCGTCGCCGACTATCGCCCGGCCAGCACCGCCGAACACAAGATCAAGAAGAGCGGCGAGTCGATCGCGCTGCAGCTGGTGCGCAATCCCGACATCATTGCCGAGCTCGGTGCCGGCGCCCGCCCGCGCCTGCTGGTCGGCTTCGCCGCCGAGACCTGCGATGTGATCAGCTACGCCCAGGCCAAGTTGGTGGCCAAGGGGCTCGATCTGATCGTCGCCAACCGGGTTGGGCCGGATGCAGCCTTTGACCGCGAGGACAACGCGCTGACGGTGATTTCGGCCGATTCGGTGATCGAGCTGGGCAGCGGCAGCAAGCGCCAGCTGGCGGCGCGGCTGATCGAACTGATCGCCGCACCTGCCTGGCGCGGGCGCCGGCTGAGCAACCGTCATCCGCTCGATCTGGAGGTCAAGATCCTCGATCCGCGGTTGGGCTCGATCTGGCCGCTGCCCGACTACGCGACGCCGGGCTCGGCCGGGCTGGACCTGCGCGCCTGCATCGATGCACCGCTGGAACTGCATCCGGGGGTCAGCCAGCTGCTGTCGACCGGCATGGCCATCCATGTCGCTGATCCCGGCATTGCAGCGCTGGTCCTGCCGCGTTCTGGACTGGGCGCGCGGCACGGGATCGTGCTCGGCAATCTGGTGGGATTGATCGATTCCGACTATCAGGGGCCGCTGATGGTTTCCTGCTGGAACCGATCCGATACGCGCTTTACTATTGCGCCGGGCGATCGCATCGCGCAGTTGATCCTGGTACCGATTTTGCACGCCAGGCTTCGGGTGGTGGATGGATTCGAGGCAAGCGAGCGCGGTGCCGGAGGATTCGGGCACAGCGGCCGAAGTTAGGCAGGACTGAAATCACGCTCCCCCGCGAGAAATGCGGGTGGGAAGGAATGCAACGACAGGAATCGAGCGCGCGCGTGCAAGCCCTACGGAATCTGCTCTCCAGGACCAAGTCTGCCGAAGTGGCCGGGGTGGCGCGTGGTGGCCGTTCCGCCACCCGGCAGAGTGCCTGGGTGGTGCCCGCCGGCGCTGCCTTGCTGGCTGCGGCCACGCTGATGTTCGGCTTCCAGAGCTGGCAGGCCTTGCGTTCGGAGTCGCTGGAAGGCTCGGCCGAGCGCATTGCCGCGCAGACGCGCCAGAGCATCGCCGGGTTCGTGTCCGAGCGCCAGCGCGCCCTGGGCGAGGCGCTGCTGCATCCGGAGGTCGCCCGCTACTTCGCCAGCGGATCGGAAGGCGACCCGGTACGTGCCCTGGCCGCAGTGCGCGAGCGCATGCCCGAGGTCGTCGATGGGCGTTTCATCGGCGGCGATGTGCTCGATGCGATCGGCGACGATATGGCTGGTTTTGGCTATGCGAATGCCGAAATGCTGCTGAGTGCGGCGCGCCTTGGCGCACCCGCGCCGGCGCAGGTGCACGGCCTGGACTCTGGCGCGCGCGAACTGGTCCTGGTCAATCCGGTCACGGTCAATGGTCGCATCGCCGGCTTCGTGCTCGGCCAAATTGCCCTACGAGCCGCTGCAGTCGACCTTCGCCGAGCTCTCCGCGGGCGGCATCGATCTGGCCCTTGATCCAGGGCGAAAGCGGCGTCGGTGCCCTGCTGGAAGGTAGCGACGCGCGTGGGCTGAAGATGACCGCGGTGCCTGGGGCGATGTTGCGCGTGGGTTATCGGGCGCCGCCGCCGGTCATCTTCGCCGGACCTTCCACCTTCCTGGGCAATCTGCTGGTCTGCGTGTTGAGTTTGCTGGGAACCCTGGCCATCGTCTTCCGGGAACTGCTTCCGGGCATCCTCAGTCGCCTGCAGGTGGTCGACCCGGCGCCGAGGCAACGCTCGGGCAGCAACTGCGCACCAAGACGGATGCCAAGGTCATCGCGCCGTGCGAAGCGGCTCCGCCGCCAAGCCGGCCGCCACCCAGCTGCCCCGGTCGCCGCGGTCGTTCCTGCCGCTCCGGTCGTCGCCACTCAGCCCAGTCAGCCATCGATCGCGGCCTCTTCCGCGGATACGACATCCGCGGTGTGGTCGGCAAGACGCTGACCGCCCAGGTGGCGCAGCAGATCGGGCAGGCGGTGGGCTCGGAGGTGCGCGCGAAGGGCTTGCAGACGGTCATCGTCGGTCGCGACGGGCGACTGAGCGGTCCGCTGATGAGCGAGGCGCTGATCAAGGGCCTGCTTGCCGCCGGCTGCGATGTCATCGACATCGGGGCCGTTCCGACGCCGCTGCTGCACTTTGCGATGCACGACCTGAATGCCGGTTCCAGCGTCATGTACACAGGTAGCGACAGTTCACCGGACTTCAGCGGCTTTCGGGTCATGGTGGGCGGCGTGGCGCTGGCGGACCAGGGCCTGCAGGGCTTGTACGCGCGCATTCTCGAGGATCGGCTGGAGCGCGGGCGCGGCGCGCTGACGCAGATGGACATGGTGGAGAGCTATGTCGAACGCATTTCCGGCGATATCCAGCTGGAGACGCCGTTGAAGGTGGTCCTCGACTGCGGCAATGGCATCACCGGTTCGATCGCCCAGCGCCTGTTCGAGGCAATCGGCTGCGAAGTGGTGCCGTTGTACTGCGACGTCGACGGCAACTTCCCCAATCACTTCCCCGACCCGGGCGATCCGCGCAATCTGGAAGACCTGATCGTCTCGGTGAAGCAGTTCAAGGCCGACCTGGGCCTGGCCTTCGATGGCGACGGCGATCGCCTGGGTGTGGTCACCCGTGGCGGCCGCATGCCCGGTCCCGATCGATTGCTGATGGTGTTCGCCCGCGACGTGCTGATGCGCGCGCCGGGTGCGTCGATCGTTTACGACGTCAAGTGCTCCGGGCATCTGTCGGGTGTGATCCTCGGCAATGGCGGCAGCCCGGTCATGTGGAAGACCGGCCATGCCTTGATCAAACAGAAGATGCAGGAGACGCAGGCCGAACTGGCCGGCGAGATGAGCGGCCACTTCTTCTTCAAGGAACGCTGGTACGGGTTCGATGACGCCATGTACGCCGGTTGCCGCTTGCTCGAGGTCATCGCTGCGGAAGGCCGCAGTGCCGACGAGATCTTCGACGAGTTGCCGCAGAGTGTGAGTACGCCGGAATTCAAGATCCCGATGAACGAGGGCGAGCAATACCGCTTCATCGAGAAGTTCCGCGATCGCGCGCGCTTCGATGGCGCCCGCATCACCACCATCGACGGCGTGCGCGCGGACTGGTCGGACGGCTGGGGCCTGGTTCGCTGCTCGAATTCGACATCAAGCCTGGTCTTGCGCTTCGATGCGGCAGACGGCGATGCGCTGGACCGGATCAAGGGCGTGTTCAAGGCGCAATTGCTGGCAGTGGATGCCAAGCTGACACTGCCTTACTGAGCAATCCGGTCGATTGCAGCGGACTGGGCGAGCGCCAAGCCAAGGCGAGCAATCCGCGGGCTCGCAGCGCGTCGCAGGGCGTTTCGGGGGCGATTGGCCGACAATCGGCTATGTGAAAGCGGTTGCCATGCGAGTCATGTGCGCCTAACATTGAAGGTGCTGTCATCGGCGTCGCGCCTCGCCGACTACCAAGTAATCAAAAATAGACCAATGGGGGTCAACCAATGAAACGTACCCTGCGCAACACCCTGACGGTGTTGCTGTCGTCCGCTCTGGCCCTGCCGTTTGCGGCCGGCGCACAGACGGGAGCCCGCACGCCGGTTGAAGCCGGAGGCAAGGGCCCGATGGCCCCGATGGCAGTTGCACCTTTCGCTCCGAATGCAACGCTGACCGAGGAGCTTCGACACGCTCCCGGTACGTCACCCAACCAGTGCCCGGCCGGCTGGACCTG
>JADKFD010000027.1 GCA_016717705.1 Rhodanobacteraceae bacterium
ATCAAAACCCGAACTGTCGTTCTGGCAGATCTGGAACATGTCTTTCGGATTCCTCGGAATCCAGTTCGGCTTCGCCCTGCAGGGCGGCTCGATGTCGCGCATTTACCAGACGCTGGGAGCCAACCCGGATGAACTGCCGTTGCTGATGATTGCGGCGCCGCTGACCGGCCTGCTGGTGCAGCCGATCATCGGCTATCTGTCGGACCGCACCTGGCACCCGATCCTGGGTCGTCGCCGGCCTTACTTCCTGATCGGTGCGATCCTGGCCTCGATCGCGCTGTTCTTCATGCCGCACTCGTCGGCGCTGTGGATGGCGGTGGGTCTGCTGTGGGTGCTGGATGCGTCGATCAACATCAGCATGGAGCCGTTCCGTGCCCTCGTGGCCGACAAGCTCTCGGAAAAACAGCGCTCCTACGGATTCGTGATGCAGACGCTGATCATCGGCATCGGCACCTGGGTGGCCAGCAATCTGCCGTGGTTTGTGACCCAGCTCGGCGTCTCCAACGAGGCCGGTCCGGGCGTCGTGCCGCTGTCGGTGAAGATTGCCTTCGCCATCGGCGCCTTCGTGTTCCTGACCAGCATCCTGTACACGGTGTTCACGACCAAAGAGTACCCGCCGGACGACCTCGAACGTTTCGCCGCGGAAAAGAAGGCCGGCGGAAACCTGTTCGTCGAGATCTTCCATCTGATCGTCAACATGCCGCGACAGATGTTCAACATCGGCGTGGTGCAGTTCTTCAGCTGGCTGGCCTTTTTCGGCATGTGGGCGATGGCCACGCCGGCGCTGACCGAACACGTGTTCAAGGCACCGGCGCCGGATGCTTCCGCCTTCGACATGACACTTCCGGCGCAGGCCGAGGCGTTTACCGCGGCCAACGCCGCGTTTCAGAACGCGGCCGATCTGGTCGGTTCGTACATGGGCTACTACGGACTGTCGTCGATGGCGGTCGCGCTGCTGCTGAGCTTCTATGCCTCGCGGGTGGTGATCAATCGCCGCCTGGTGCATTTCGTGTCGCTGATCCTCGGCGGCCTGGGTTTCCTGTCGATGGCCGTGGTGGCCAAGCCGGTGTACCTGATCGGCTCCTTCGCACTGGTCGGTGTGGCCTGGGCGAGCATCCTGTCGATGCCCTACGCCCTGCTGGCAAGCTCGGTCGACCCGAAGAAGATGGGCGTGTACATGGGCATCTTCAACATGTTCATCGTCATCCCGCAGATCGTCGCTGCGACGCTGCTGGGATGGACGCTGCGCGTGCTTTTCGACAACCAGTCGATCTACGCGCTGATCATCTGCGGCAGCAGCCTGATCATCGGCGCCGTGTGCCTGGTTCGCGTACACGAACCCACGTCGGCGCATGTCGGCCCGATGGCGGCGGCACACTGAGGAGACGCGCGGATGCGACTTTCAACCGGTAGGTCACGTTGGCCGCACGGCGGCCTACGTGACAATGCGCCGCCGATGTCACGTAGCCCGCTACGCGGGCAACGTGACCTACGAATGGTGTTGCTGGCCGCGATGCTGCTCGGCGGCTGTGCCGAAACTCCGCCACCGACACCGGTACCCGCGGCAACGCCCGGCGACTTCTACGGCACCCTCGAACCCTTCGCCGCCGAGAACGTTTATTTCGTGCTGACCGATCGCTTCGTCAACGGCGATCCGGGCAACGACCAGCGCGAGCAAGGCGGGGCGCAGCGCACTTTCGACCGGCCGACGCCGGGCACGCCAGCCGGGGTAGTCGACAACGTCGGTTACCTCGGTGGCGACTTCAAGGGCATTGCCGAGCATGCCGATTACATCGCCGATATGGGCTTTACCGCGCTGTGGCTGACGCCGATCGTCGACAACCCGGACGAGGCCTTCACCGGCGGCGATCCGGCGGTCTTCGGCGCCAGCATGAGCGACGGCGGCAAGACCGGCTATCACGGCTACTGGGGCGTCAACTTCTATCAACTCGACGAGCATCTGCCGAGTCCGGGCCTGGATTTCGCCGGGCTGACCCGGACGCTGCACGCCAAGGGCATCAAGACCGTGCTCGACGTGGTGACCAACCACGGCTCGCCGTCGTTCACGATGCCGGTCGACCAGCCCAAGTTTGGCGAAATCTACGATCGCGACGGCAAGCTGCTGGCCGATCACCAGAACCTGCCGCCAGATCAGCTGCAGCCGGACAGCAATGCGCTGCACCGTTTCTACCGCGCCGAAAAGGACCTGGTGCAGTTGTCGAACCTCGACGACCGCCGTCCCGAGGTGCTCGACTATTTCGTCGGTGCCTACAGCCAGTGGCTGGATCAGGGCGCCGACGCGCTGCGCATCGACACCATCGGCCATATGCCGCACGCCTTCTGGAAGTCCTTCAGCGATCGCATCCGCGCGCATCGGCCGGGCATTTTCCTGTTCGGCGAGCGCTATGCCTTCGAGCCGGAAAAGATCGCCGAGCACACCTGGCCGGTGAACGGCGCGCTGAGCGTGCTCGATTTCCCGCTCAAGGGTGCGATGACCGAGGTGTTCGAAAAGCCCGACGGCGATTTTGCGACCATCGAGAAAGCGCTGTTCCTGGAAGACGGCCCGTACGCCAATCCCTATGAGCTGACCACCTTCTACGACAACCACGACATGCCGCGGATGAACGCCAGCGACGCCGGCTTCATCGACGCGCACAACCTGTTGTTCACCGTGCGCGGCATCCCGGTGGTCTATTACGGCTCGGAAATCGGCTTCATGCGCGGCACCGCCGAGCACAAGGGCAACCGCAACTATTTCGGCGCCGAAGGCATCGCGGCGGCGGCCGGTAATCCGATCCATGAGGCCCTGAAGCGCATCGCGCAGCTGCGCAAGTCCACCCCGGCACTGCAGCGCGGTTTGCAGGTGAACCTGGAGTTTGCTGGCGACCGGGCTGCATTTTTACGCGTGCTGCAGCATGGCGAGGCGCAGCAGACCGCGCTGGTGCTGTTGAACAAGGGCGATGGCGAGACCACCTTTGCGCTGGGCGAGCTGATGCCGGGACAGTCGATCAGCTGGAAATCGGCGTTCGATGGCAGCGCGGTCACGGCCACCGCCGACGGCGCCGTTCGTGCCGTGGTGCCGGCTCATGGCGTGCAGGTCTACGTCTACGACGGCGCGCTGACCGATCCGGCCTTGTTGGCCAGGGTCGAGCAGGCAATGACCAGGCGCCTTGGTACACGACCCTGAGCAACTCGCGCCAGTCAGCGGCGAAAAGGTAGCCCGGTGTGCGGCGTCAGCCGCTCACCGGGTACTTGCGGCAAGCACCCGGTGAACGCGCTGCGCGCGCACACCGGGCTACGTGCCCGGTGCGGTCACCCCGCCCCGCACGACCTGCGCACCACCACCCGCGCTGGCAGCATCACGCTGCTGGTCGGTTCGTTGCGGATCTGGTGGATCAGGGTTTCGACCAGCAATTCGCCGGCGCGCTTGGTGTCCTGGGCGACGGTGGTCAGCGGCGGATTGGTCAGGCCCGCCACCGGGATGTCGTCAAAGCCGACCACCGAGACATCACGCGGCACCTTGAGCCCGGCTTCTTCCAGAGCGCGCATCGCGCCGATGGCCATCAGATCACTGGCGGCGAACACCGCGTCCAAACGCGGTCCGCGCGCCAGCAACTTGCGCATCGCGCGCTGACCAACCATCTCGGTCGAATCCGCGGCGTCGACCTGCAGCTCCGGGTTGACGTCGAGGCCGGCCTCGCGCAATGCCGTGCAATAGCCGCGGTAGCGATCGGAGAATTCCGGGCAGCCCGCCGAGATGTCGCCAATGAAGGCAATGTCGCGACGTCCCTGCGCCAACAGATGCTCGGTGATCGCGCGACCGCCCTGATTGTTGTCGCAACCAATCGAAATGCCCGGCTGGCCCTCCACCACCGCGCCCCAGCGCACGAAATGTGTGCCCTGTTCGACCAGACCTTCGAGCTTGCTGCGCGCCACCAGGTAGTCGCCATAGCCGAGCAGGATCAGACCATCGGCCTTGTGACTGTCCTGGTAGTCGGCGTGCCAGTCGTCCGACAGCTGCTGGAACGAGATCAACAAATCGTAACCCTGGCGCGCGCAGGCGCGGGTGATCGAACCCAGCATCGACAGGAAAAACGGGTTGATCAGCGAGTCGTCCGAGGTCGGGTCCTCGAACAACAGCAGCGCCAGCGTCACCGAATGCTGCCGCCGCAGGTTCGAGGCGTTCTTGTCGACCTTGTAATTCAACTGCTTGGCGATCGCCTGGATGCGCCGGCGGGTCTCTGCGCTGACCAACGGTGAACCGCGCAGCGCGCGCGACACGGTCGCCTGCGAGACACCTGCGTGGTAGGCGATGTCAAAAGAAGTCGGTTTGCCTTTCATGCGCGTCCCGTTGCTGCAAGGCGCGCATTGTTCTACTCGGAGGGCACGCTGGCAACCGTGATCGTTCTGCAGGAGCGACGCGTACGTCGCGACCGGAATCCCGTGCGTCACTCGTCGCGACGTACACGTCGCTCCTACAGGAGCGCCGCCGCCCGCGCCAGCGCCTCGATCTCGTCCCAGCGCCCGGCGTCGATGGCGGCCTTGGGCAGCATCCATGAGCCGCCGACGGTGATCACGTTCGCGAGCGCCTTGTAGGCCGGCGCCTTGGCGGCGTCGATGCCGCCGGTGGGACAGAAGCGCGCCTGGGCGAAGGGGCCGGCGAAGGACTTGAGTGCGGCGATGCCGCCCGAGGATTCGGCCGGGAAGAACTTGAAGCGGCGGTAGCCGTGCTCCATGCCCACCATCAGTTCGCTGGCGCTGGCGATGGCCGGCAACCAGGGGATCGACGCCTGTGCGGCCGCGGCATACAGGGTCGGCGTCGCTCCCGGCGAGATGGCAAAGCGTGCACCGGCGGCTGCGACCGCCGCGAGGTCGGCCGGCGTCAACACGGTGCCGGCGCCGACAATGGCCCCCGGCACCTCCGCGGCGATCGCCCGCATCGCGTCCAGCGCGCAAGCGGTGCGCAGCGTGATCTCCAGCACCGTCAGACCGCCCGCAACCAGCGCCCGCGCCAGCGGAACGGCGTCCGACAATCGATCGATGGCGATGACCGGAACAACCGGGGCGCGCTGCAGGATGGCGTCGATGGTGGTGGTGTGGGTCATTTGGGTAAGTGGTGAGTGGTGAGTGGTAAGTGGCAGGAGCCGGTAGCCCATGCCGCCATGATCGGTCGAAGCTCTGGTCGCATCACGCTGTCCCGTTCGCGCGTCAAGCACTGTGAGAGCGGGTTGATCCCGCGAAGGCTCTCGCGGAGTAAATCCGCTTCCACATTAAAATCAACTACCTACGACGTGTTCGCTGATAGCGAAAGCTCCCGGATCGCCGCCCGGCGCTTTTGCCACTCACACTCACTACTCACTACTCACTACACTACTCACTCACTACTCACTACTTACTACTCACCACTCACTGCTCTTCCCGCAACGCCACCGCCGCCCCGAGCAACCCCGGCTGCGGATGCGTCACCACCTGGATCGACACCGATTCCAGGTAAGCGGCAAACCGCCCTTTGGCGAGGAAACGCTCGCGAAACGCGCTCGACTTGAGGAAGGGCACGAAGCGCGGCACGATGCCGCCGGCGATCATCACCGTACGCGCACCGTGGATCAATGCGGCGTCGCCAGCGACACTGCCGAGCACGGCGCAAAAGCGCGCCAGCGTGCGCCGGGCGTTCAAGTCGTGGCCGTCGAGCGCGGCGGCGACGATTTCAGCCGGGTCGCGCAGCTGCTTGGCCCAGTCGGGCGGCACCGACAGGTCATCGCCGGCGGCCAAGGCCGCATCGATCTGCGCAATGCCGGCGCCGCACAGCAATCGCTCGTTGGAACAGCGGCCGTAGCGCGCGCTGATCCAGCGTGAGATGGCCAATTCCTCCTCGCCCTGCGGCGCGAAACTGACATGGCCGCCTTCGGTCTCGACCACGCGCCAGCCCGCTTGCGCGTCGCCCACCAGCAGCGCCACGCCAAGGCCAGTGCCCGGCCCGAGCACCGTGATCGGTCCGCGCGGCGGCAACTCGTCGCTGCCATGCAGCAGCACGCGATCGGCCTGCCCGAGCGCCGGCACCGCATGCGCCACCGCGCCGAAATCGTTGATCACCTTGAGCTGGTCGAGACCCAGCGCGCGTTTCAGTTCCACCTGCGAGAAGGCCCAGGCGCGATTGGTCAGGCGCACCTCGTCGCCCGACACCGGGCAGGCCACCGCAATCGAGGCCTGCCGCGGGCGCACGCCGACGCTGGCGAGATAGTGCTCGGCGGCGTGCTGCAGCGAGGCAAACTCCGCCGCCGGCAGCGACTGCTGCTCGCGCAACACCAGCGTGCCCGCGTCCGGATCAGTCAGCGCAAAGCGCGCATTGGTGCCGCCGATGTCGGCGAGAAGGGCGGTGGTCATGGGCTGATACCAAAGCGGGGCAGGGGGCAGGGGGCAGGGGCCCGGCCATTTCGCCTGCGAATGCAAGACAGCGGCGCGGATTCTCGGGAGCCGCGACCGCGACAGTCTCGTCGACGCGACACGGCGTGATCAGACCTTACGGCCCATCCCCTGCCCCCTGCCCCCTGCCCCGCTCCTGCCTTCACGGCAACCCCCCAAACAACGCCGACCCGCCCTGTTCGGCCACCGTCGCAACCGCGCGCATGTGCGCGAAGAGTTCGCGGCCGAGGCCGAACTGGTTGCCGCTGAGGTCGATCTGCGCCGGTTCGCGGGCGGCCCATTCGGCGGCGTCGACCTGCGCGTTCATCTGGCCGCTGTCGGCGTCAATCACAATCAGATCGCCGTCGCGCAACTTGCCGATGGCGCCACCGCAGATCGCCTCGGGCGACACGTGGATCGCCGCCAGCACCTTGCCCGAGGCGCCGGACATGCGACCGTCGGTCAGCAATGCGACCTTCTGCCCGCGGTCCTGCATCACCGCCAGCGTCGGCGTGAGCTTGTGCAACTCGGGCATGCCGTTGGCGCGCGGGCCCTGGCCGCGGACCACGGCGACGAAATCGCCAGTCAGCGTGCCGGCCTTGAACGCCGCCAGCAGCGCGTCCTGCGAGTCGAAGATCCGCGCCGGCGCGCTGATCTGCCGGTGCTCCGGGGCCACCGCCGAGATCTTGACCACGGCGCGGCCGAGGTTGCCTTTGAGGCAATGCAGTCCGCCGGAGTGGTCGAAGGGCTCGGCGCTGCCACGCAGCACGGCGGTGTCGAGACTGGCCGCGGGCGGTGCGCGCCATTTCAGCTTGAGCTCGTCGAGCCAGGGTTCGGCCGCCTGGGCTCGCAGGTCACCGCCATGGACGCAGCGAATGTCCGGGTGCAGCAGGCCGGCATCGAGCAGTTCCCGGATCACGAATCCGAGTCCGCCCGCCGCGTGGAAATGGTTCACGTCGGCGCTGCCGTTCGGATACACGCGCGCCAGCAGCGGCGTCGCGCGCGACAACTCGTCCAGATCGTCCCAGTCGATCAGGATACCTGCGGCGCGCGCGATGGCGACCAGGTGGATCGCGTGATTGGTCGAGCCACCGGTGGCGGCCAAGCCGACCATCGCGTTGACGATCGCCTTCTCGTCGACGGTGTGGCCGATCGGCGTGTAGTCGTCACCGAGCGCGCTGATCGCGCAGGCGCGTTCGGTGGCGGCGACGGTCAGCGCGTCGCGCAGCGGCGTGTTCGGGTTGACGAAGGCACTGCCGGGCATGTGCAGACCCATCATCTCCAGCAGCATCTGGTTGGAATTGGCGGTGCCATAGAAGGTGCAGGTGCCGGGGCCGTGGTAACTGGCCGATTCGGCATCGAGCAGTTCTTCGCGCGTCGCCTTGCCCTCGGCATGCAGTTGGCGGATGCGCGCCTTCTCCTTGTTCGGCAGGCCCGAGGTCATCGGTCCGGCCGGGATCAGGATCACCGGCAGATGGCCGAAGCTGAGCGCGCCGATCAACAGGCCGGGCACGATCTTGTCGCACACGCCGAGCAGCACCGCAGCGTCGAACATCTCGTGCGACAGCGCGATCGCGGTGGCCATCGCGATCACGTCGCGCGAGAACAGCGACAGCTCCATGCCGACGCGGCCCTGGGTGACGCCGTCGCACATCGCCGGCACGCCGCCGGCGAACTGCGCGCTGGCGCCGACATTGCGCGCCGCCATCTTGATCAGCGCCGGATAGTGCTCCATCGGCTGATGCGCGCTGAGCATGTCGTTGTAGGCGCTGACGATGGCGAGGTTCGCCCCGCGCGGTCCGCGCAGCAGCGCCTTGTCGGCACCTGCGGCGGCAAAGCCGTGAGCCAGATTGCCGCAGCTCAGCCGCGCGCGCGCCGGTCCGTCCTGGCGCGCCGCGTCGATGCGCGCGAGATAAGCGCCGCGCAAGCCGCGGCTGCGTTCGACGATGCGGGCGGTGATGCGGGCGGCGGTGGGGTGGAGGGTCATGGGCGCCTCAGTCCAGCCAGGAATTGTAGGAGCGCGCTTGCGCGCGAATGAGGGTTGCGATCGCGCGCAAGCGCGCTCCTACACATGTCAGGGGCTCCAGTGGATCTCTGCCCGCGGATGCGCCGCCCGCAACAACGCCGCCACCGGCAGCGCACTGGCCGCGCCCTCGGCCTGCGCGCGTTCGAGCACCGCGCGTTTGTCCTGTCCGGTGATCACCAGCAACAGTGTACGGCTGTGCAGCAATCGCGCCAGCGTCAGGCTGATGCGCGGATGCGGGCCGGCGCTGGGCATCGGGTTGGGGACGATCGCGATGGCCGCGGCACACTGAGATTCCGTGGGGGCGGGTTCATCCCGCGAGCGGATGGCTGGCCCAACCGAAGGCTCGCGGGGTGAACCTGCTCCCACAGGCAAGGCGAGCGCCGCAGCCAATGTCGGCGCTCCCGGAAACAGCGAAGCAAAATGGCCATCGACACCCATGCCGAGCATGGCGACATCGAGGGCCTCGGGATGGCTGGCCAGCGCGTGCTTGGCAAAGTCGGCGCAGGCAGGCCCGGCCGGCAGATCCGGTACCAGCGCCAGCCAATGGAGGCCACTGGCACCGGCGAAGGCCTCGCGCATCTGGCGCAGATTGCAGTCGGGATGATCGGCCGCTACCCAGCGCTCGTCGCTCGGCAGGATGGTCACCCGCGACCAGTCGCGCGCCTGCGCCGCAAGCCGGCGAAACACCGGCGGCGATGTGCGTCCACCCGCCAGCGCCAGCAATGCCCTTCCGCGCTCGCTCAGCGCGGCGTCGAGATCGGCTGCGATGCGCGCGGCGACAGCGGCGGCGAGGGATTCTGGATCGGGGTGGCTAACGAAGCGCACGCTTGCTCCTGCTTCAATTGACAATTCACGTTCACCTTTCACGTTTGACCCAGGTAAAACGTGAAAGGTGAAACGTGAAGAAAGGCTCGGCGTCGATTCACTCGCGCCAACTGTGCCCATGCCGCTCGATCAGCGCCACCGAGCTGGCCGGACCCCAGGTGCCGGCCGGGTAGTTCTTCGGCGTCATGCCGGCTTCCTTCCAGGCGTTGAAGATGCCGTCGACCCACTGCCAGGCCGCCTCGGTTTCGTCGCGGCGCACGAACAGTGTGCCGTTGCCTTCCAGCGCATCCAGGTACAGGCGCTCGTAGGAAGTGCGTTTGCGCACCTGCTCGAAGGCGTCGTGCAGGTCCAGATCGAGCGCCACCTGGGAGAATTTGAGGCCGCTGCGGTCCAGGCCCGGGGTCTTGCTCATCAGCGTCAGCGAGATGCGTTCTTCCGGCTGCAACTGGATCAGCAGCGCGTTCGGCTCGATGCGCGCTTCGCTGCCGAAGATCGAATAAGGCACGGCGCGGAACTGCAGCCAGATCTCGGTGCAGCGGCTGGGCAGACGCTTGCCGGTGCGCAGGTAAAACGGCACGCCGGACCAGCGCCAGTTGTCGACATGCGCACGCAGGGCGACGAAGGTCTCGGTACCGCTCGAGCGCCCCAGCTCGTCACGGTAGCCGGGGACCGCTACACCTTCAATTGCACCGGCCGTGTACTGGCCGGCTACGCTGTGGCTTGCCGCGTCTGCGGCGTCGATAGGACGCAGCGAGCGCAGCACCTTGAGCTTCTCGTTGCGCACCGCGCTCGGGTCGAACTGCGAGGGCGGCTCCATCGCGGTCAGGCACAGCAGTTGCAGCAGATGGTTTTGCAGCATGTCGCGCATGGCGCCGGAGGTGTCGTAATAATCGCCACGGCCTTCGACGCCGACAGTCTCGGCGACGGTGATCTGCACCTGGGCAATATGCCGCGCATCCCACAGCGGTTCGAACAAGGAGTTGCCAAAGCGCAGCGCCAGCAGGTTCTGCACGCCTTCCTTGCCGAGGTAATGATCGACGCGGAAGATGCGCTCCTCGGCGAACACCCGGCCGACGCCCTCGTTGATCTCGACCGAGCTGGCCAGGTCATGGCCGATCGGCTTTTCCAGCATCACCCGGGTCCCCGGGCCGGCCAGATTGGCTGCACCCAGCGCCGCGCAGATCTGCGCATAGAAGCGCGGCGCGGTCGACAGGTGGTAGACGATGTCGCCGTCGCGCTGTTCGCAGATGGTTTCGCACAGCGCTGCCAGCGAGGCTGGATCGTCGAGCGCCGCCGGCTGATAGCGGATGCGCGCCAGCAGCGCCGCCAGATGCGCCGGATCGCGTTCGGACGCGCTCACGCGGCGTTCTACCGCCTCACTGACGGTTTGCGCGAAAGCCTCGTCGCTGAGCGCGCTGCGACCGGTGCACAGGATGCGCAGTCGCTGCGGCAGCAGGCCGTCGCGCTGCAATCCGTACAGCGAAGGCAACAGCATGCGCTGCGCCAGATCGCCGGTGGCGCCGAAGATCACCAGCAGGTTTGCCGCGTGCACAGTCATCAGTGAATCCCGCGTCAGTTACGCCCGAGTATTGCGCGAGCCGCGCGGGATCGGCGCTGAATTCGATTGCACGGGAGCGGTAAGTGGTGAGTGGTAAGTGGTGAGTGGCGGAAGGCCACCGCCAGCGCCCTGGCAAGCCTGAGCTTCGGCGGCTCTCACCGCCACTCACTACCACTCACCACTCACTGCTTCAGCCCCAACTCCCGATCGTGCCAGCGCGACAGCAGCATCTGCGCCAGGACCGCGCCGATCAGCGCCATGAACATGTCCCACTGGGTGTCCCAGACATCGCCCTGGGTCGCCAGGAAAGCGTCCGCTTCGCCGCCCCAGATCAGCGCCGCCCACCACTCGATCAGCTCGAAGAAGGCACTGAACGACAGCGCCGCGGCGATACACAGATAAAACAGCCAGCCGCCCGGCCTGAGTGGGGTCTTGCGCAGCAGCAGCTCGCGCGCCAGGATCGCCGGCACGAAGCCCTGGGCAAAATGGCCAAGGCGATCGTAGTGATTGCGTGCCAGATCCAGCCAGTCCTGCACCCACAAGCCCAGCGGCACCTTGGCGTAGGTGTAGTGCCCACCGACGATCAGCAGCACGCAGTGCAGCGCGATCAGGATGTACAGAAGGCGCGTCAGCGGAAACGTGCGCCAGGTGGCCATCAACAGCGGCACGCCGATCACCACCCAGACCACTTCCATCGCCCAGGTCAGCCGATCGTCGGGACCGATCGCCGACCACACCAGCACGCCAAGCACGGCGGCGGCCAGGGGCGAGGCCCTGGGGAGGGACAGCGTGGTGGCGGGGGTCGTGGTCATCGTTGATTGGTGACCGAGTGGTGTTGGGGTTGGTTGTTGGTGTGTGGGGCTGGTTGCCTGGTTGTTGCCGTCACAGCGGATGGCAGCAAGACCGCCGCTTCCTGCGCGCTTCCAACACCAGCACCAACAACCAACAACTGCTCCTACCGTTCCATCGCCCCCACATGCGCCGGCTTGGCCATGATCCGGTCGACCCAGGCGATGGCCAGTGCCGACACCACGAACGCCAGATGGATCACGGTCTGCCAGATCACCGCGTCGACGGTGATCCTGGATCCGGGTTGGCCGAGTGTGCTCGCCTCGATGAAGGTCTTCAGCAGGTGGATCGACGAGATGCCGATGATGGCGGTGGCGAGCTTGACCTTGAGCACCGCGGCGTTGACGTGCGACAGCCATTCGGGCTGGTCCGGGTGGCCTTCCAGTCCCAGGCGCGACACAAAGGTCTCGTAGCCGCCGACGATCACCATCACCAGCAGGTTGGAGATCATCACCACGTCGATCAGGCCGAGGACCGTCAGCATGATCAGGGTCTCGGTCGAGTGGATCGGATCGGCCACCGGACCGTGGCCAAAGCCGAAGGTGTTGCCGATCAGGTGCCACAACTCGCGCAGGAAGAACACCACGTACAGGCCCTGGGCGACGATCAGGCCCAGGTACAACGGCAGCTGCAGCCAGCGCGAGGAGAAGATCAGCGCCGACATCGGGCCGAGGCGGGGAGATTGCGGCAAGTCCATGGGGATGCCTGCAACGGGTCGAAATCCCCGAGTCATAGCCAATCGTCGATGACACACGGGGTGACCGATCAGTGACTTCATGCAGGGGAGGCGCGTGCACACATCTGCGATGATCTTTCCTCGATCCGAAGCAGGAGCAGCGCAATGGATGTCTTCACGATGGTGGTCGCAATCGTGGCGATCTCGACCGTCGCCGGACTCGTGTCGCGCTGGTTGAAGGTCGCCGAGAGGATGCAGTCGCAGTCGCGCCAGGGCGCGGCGAGCGAGGAACAGCTGCAGCGCGAAATCGCAGCCTTGCGCGAACGCGTGGCCACGCTGGAACAGATCGTCACCGATCCGGGCTTCGAGTTGAAGCGCCAGATCCAGGCGCTGGAGACGCGCCGGGCGGCGTAATCGGGGCTGCGCCAGCTCGGGTAGGCCGGTGTATCGCGCTGCGATTCACCGGCGGGCGCTTGCGGCAAGTACCCGGTGAACGCGATGGAGCCGCGTACACCGGGCTACCACGACAGCGGTGGTCCGCGCGCGCCGGAGCCGCAGCGTGATTTCCTGCATTCGTATGCGGCCCGCTGTTCGCGCCTGATTTCTGCTGCGCCGCCGCATTACACTGGGGCCCGGATTCCTCCTGGCCCGACTTCTCCATGACCCGCTCCGTCGTCTTCGAACCCCACGACCAGCCGCTGCGCGAGGATGTCAGCCTGCTTGGCCGACTGGTCGGGGAAATGCTCTCCGACCAGCTCGGCACCAGTTTCTTCCAGCTGCTGGAGCAGGTGCGTCGTTGCGCCATCGCCCGGCGCGAGGGCGATCCGGGGCGCCTGTCGGAGCTGTCGGCGCTGCTCGGCGATCTGCAGGTCGAGCGTGCCCTGGATCTGGTGCGTGCCTTTTCCAGCTACTTCCAGCTGGTCAATCTGGCCGAACAGGTGCACCGCATCCGCCGTCGGCGCGAGCACCAGGCCGCGGATGCGGGCCCGCAACCGGGCGGCGTGATGGATGGCTTGATGCGTCTGCGCGCGGCCGGCGTTGGCAGCGATGCGGTGCGCGAGGCGCTGTCGAAGCTGCTGCTGGAACCGGTGTTCACCGCGCATCCGACCGAGGCGACGCGGCGCACCATGCTGGAAAAGGAGCAGCGCATCGTGCGCGCGCTGGTCGATCGCCTCGACTCGGGTCGCACGCCCGAGGAAGAACGCGCGCGCCTGGCGCAGATGCGCATGCACATCACCGCGGCCTGGCAAACCGCCGAGTACTCGCCGGTGCGCCCGAGCGTGGAACAGGAGCGTGAGCACGTCCTGTTCTATCTGACCGACGTGCTGTTCCGCGCGGTGCCGGCCTGCTATGCGGAGTTCGAGCGCTGCCTCGCGGCGACCTATCCGGAACTGGTGACCGGCGCGCCGCTGCGTCCGCTGCTGCGCTTCGGGACCTGGGTCGGCGGCGACATGGACGGTAACCCGAACGTCGGCGCCGAGACCATCCGCGATGCGCTCGCCGCGCACCGCCGCGTGCTGTTTGCGCGCTATCTCGGTGAGCTCAAGGAGCTGTCGCTGATCCTCAGCCAGTCGCACACGCGGATCGCCATCGATCCGGCGGTCGACGCGCGCGTGGCCGCCTACAGCAAGCGCCTGCGGCGCGCCTGGGCGAGCATTCCGCGGCGCCATCGCGACATGCCCTATCGCTGTCTGCTGATCCTGATGGCGGCGCGCCTGGGCGCCACGCTGGAGGATCGCGACGGCGGTTATGACGACCCGATCGAATTCCTCGCCGACCTCGACCTGATCCGCCTGTCGCTGGTGCGCAACGGCGGCCGCCACGCCGGGCTGTATCCGTTCCAGCGCTTCGTCGCGCGGGTCAACACCTTCGGTTTCCATCTGGCCGCGCTCGACGTTCGCCAGCACGCCGAGGTGCATCGGGCGGCACTGTCAGCGTGCATTGCCGGCCTCGAGTGGAGCGCGGAAGCGGCCGGCGCGCGTCGCGCCGCGCTGCATGCGGCGATTGCCGGCGACTTCGCGCGCCCGGCTGCGGCTGCGAACGGCACGCGCGCCGTGCTCGAAGTGTTCGACGCACTGGCCCAAAGCCGCGCCCGCTATGGCGCCGCCGCCATCGGCGTGTTCATCGTCAGCATGAGCGAGAGCGCCGACGACGTCCTCGCGGTGCTGGCGCTGGCGCGCATCGCGGCCGGTGCGGGTGCTGAGCCGCTGGCGCTGGACGTCGCGCCCTTGTTCGAGACCGTTGCCGATCTCTCGGCGGCGCCGCGCATTCTCCGTGAATTGCTCGCCGACCCGGTCTATCGGGCGCACCTCAAGGCGCGCGGCGATCGCCAGGTGGTGATGCTCGGCTACTCGGACAGCAACAAGGATGGTGGCATCGTTGCCTCACGTTTTGCCTTGCAGGAGGCGCAAGCCGAGCTGTCCGAGATCGCGCACGGCGCCGGCATCGATCTCAGTTTCTTCCACGGGCGCGGCGGCACCGCCAGTCGCGGCGGCGGGCGCACCGAGCGCGCGGTGATGGCAGCGCCGCACGGCAGCGTCAACGGCCACTTGCGGCTGACCGAACAGGGCGAGGTGATCCATCGCAAATACGCGATCCGCGCCATTGCGCTGCGCAATATCGAACAGGCCTTTTCCGGCCTGCTGCACGCCACCCTGAACCCGGCGCCACGCGATCCGCGCGAGTCCGACTGGCGCCAGTTGATGGCGCAGATTGCCGACACCAGCCGCGCCAGCTACCGCCAGCTGGTCTACGGTGAGACCGAGTTTGCCGAGTATTTCCGCGCGGCGACGCCGATCGACGTGATCGAACGCATGAAGATCGGCTCACGGCCGTCACTGCGCAAGGGCGACAGTTTCCGCATCGAACAACTGCGTGCCATTCCCTGGGTGTTCGCGTGGTCGCAGAGCCGTCACGGCCTGCCCGGCTGGTTCGGTCTGGGCAGTGGACTGGCGGCGGCTTGCGCGCGCGTCGGCGAGCAGCGCATGGTCGAGATGGCGCGCGACTGGCCGTTCTTCCTGCTGATGCTGGAGGATGTCGAGATGGTGCTGGCCAAGGCGGATGTCGGCATCGCCGCGCAATACTCGGCGCTGGCCGGACCGCTGCACCAGCGCTACTGGCCGATCATCGAGGCCGAGTGGCAGCGCACCATCGAATACATCCTGAAACTGAAGGGATCCAGCGAATTGCTGGCCTATGACCGCCGGCTGCAGCGCACCATCCGTTTACGCAATCCCTATGTCGATCCGATCAGCGTGCTGCAGGTCGACATGTTGCGGCGCTGGCGCGAAGGCGAGCGCAAGGACGAGCACCTGTTCGAGGCGCTGGTCGCCACCGTCAACGGCATTGCGCGCGGTTTGCAGAATACGGGCTGAGCGGCCGGGCCACCCCGACGGTGAGGGCGCGTGCGCCCCCGCTGAACGAACATCTCAGGGTCCATCCCGGCCATTCATTGGTGTGCGCGATATCGCGAAACCGTTGCACGGCTCAACCTGGGGCACGCGCCGGCGGCGCGTGCCCACGGACGATCAGTCCTCGGTTTCGAAGCCGCTGCGTCCCAGCGGAGCCGGATAGAACAACTGCCGTGCCATCGAGACGTTTGATTCGTACATCTGCGCCCCCGGCAACAGGCCGGCGCACACGCCGTTGTTGGCGTTGTAGATGCGCAGATTGGCCACGCGGAGATCCGGGTACTCGCCCTGGTACGACGGCGAATTCTCATCCCAGCAATAGCCTTCCGCCAATTGACCGAATTGCGGAATCCAGACCTGCACGTAACAGTCCAGGATCGCGCGTGCCAGACCGGTCGGCGGATACGGCAGATAAGGCGGATCTTCGATATTCGGCACATACCAGGTGCCCTCGTTGGGCGCCAAGCCCGGCGCGTTGGTCGCCGGATTGCCAGGGAATTTCGACCTGACACAGGCAACGGCGGCCGGATTGACGGTACCGCCCGAAGTGATGGTGTAGTTCCAGATCGGCAGATCGACCACGGCGAAGCCGTCGACAAGAACCGCGTTCAGCCCTCCGGGCACCTGGGTGGCGGTGACATCGCGGTATCCGAACTGGGCGCTGGGCGAGATCACCAGAGTGACGGTTGCCGTGGTTTGATTGATGATCGACACATTGCCGACGGAAATGCCCTGGCCGAAGGTGAAGGTGGTCTGCGGCACGAAGCCATAGCCGGTCACGGTGACCGTCACGCTGCTGTCGATCAGACCTGTGCGGGATTGACGTCGGTGATGTTGAACTGGGTGATTGGCGGCACGGCACCGAACGAGGTCGCCGACAACACGGTTGCGCTGCCGCCGGGCGCCACCTCGAAGTTCCATTGCAACGCCGCGCCGTTGTCGATGCAACCGGTGCCCACGGTGTTGTCCAGCTGGCCACCGCCAATCTGCGACCACACGCTGCTGTAGCCCACCGCCGTGTAGCGGTTCGCGGGGGTCAGCGGTATATGCAGGATGGTGTATTCGGGCGTGACGCCGGCACAGGTACGGCCACCCGGACTACCCGACGTCGGCTCACGGAACGGCACGCCGCTGTCGCTGTTGGCCAGATAAATGTCGCTGCCGAGGAATATGGTCACCTGCTCGGTGTTGCCGCCAGTGTTTCTGACCCGGAAGCGCTCGGAGAAATAATTTTCGCCATTGACGTAGGTGATCGTCTTGGTGGCGACCAGTCCGGATTGGCCGAGGTTGGCGACCACCGTCACGCTGTAGGGCGATGCGCTGGTGCCGGCGCCATTGGTCGGCGTCAGCGAGGCCTCGAAGTATGGCGTCGTCGCGCCGAGGCTCCCGGTGGCAGTGCCGCCGGGGTGCTCGCCAAATCTGGGCGCGTAGAGCGTTGTGCCGACGCGTACAAACCAACCCATGTCGGCGGTTTGCGCGGCATTGGTCGGATAAATCTGGCCCAGCGATCCGCTCGGCGTATTCGAATTGAAGATCTGGTAGGAATTGTCCGCGCCGACATTGACCCGCAGGGGCACGCCATTGATCGTCGAAAACGCCGGTGCTGCGGTTGCCGCGGCCGGCATCACGGGCTGCTTGGCGAACAACGGCGCTGCCAGCAGGAGTGCCACCAGGGAAACGAGGATTCTGTTCATCATGATCAACCTCTGAACCGGGCTTTCGGTGCGGCGTGCAAGCTCAAATCATCTTACACGCCAATGGCGAAGGGATTCCGAGCATCAGGAACACGCTCCTTCGACGATACCACACAGGGTCCCCGGTGCTAATCTCCATGGTTTGCCTGCAGCGAGTCGGTGTCGATCTCCATGTGGCGTCCTGGCCTGGATCAGTTGCGCGCGAGTTTTGCCGACGTCGACTTGAGACGCGGGCAGCGTTATGCGCGTGACGGTCGCGTGCTGTGGCTGGAGCGTCGCGAAACCGGCGTCGAGCGCATCCTGGTCGGCGAGGTCAAGGGATCGCGACGAACGCCCTACCGCGTGCATGTGCGCGCCTGGCTGCGCAACGAGCGCTGGCGCATCGAATCGCATTGCAGTTGCCCGGTCCAGGTGGCCTGCAAACACGCCGTGGCCTTGCTGTTGAGCGCCGACGGCAACGCCACGAGTGCGCCAGTCGCGGTGAGCACGCGGCCCGGACCGGTCATGCAGCCGATCGAGGGCCGCATCGGTTGGCTCAGCGCCAGCCTGGGCGAGCAGCACGCGCTGGGGCTGCGCCTCGGTCGCTGGCTGCCGGGCCACAGCGGCGGCTGGCGCTTCGAGAGTCTGACCCCGACGGATCTTCGGCCCGATTGGCGCGAAGCCCTGAGCGCGGCGGCGCGGGCCCTGCTCGGTCTGTCGGCGCGCGGCAAACCGGTGTGGTTTGCTGGCGAGCACTGGTGGCTGCCGCAGGCCAACGCGGTATCCGAATTGCTGGCGGTCGCCGCCGAGGGCGGCTGCGCCTGGCAGCGACCCGGGCTGTTGCTGTTGCCGGGCGCCGAGCGCAGGCTCGACTGGTCGTGGTCGATCGATGCGCGCGGTTGCCAGCGGCTGATCGCCAGCGCCGGTGGCGGCGACTGCGTGCGCCTTGGCGACGCCTGGTTGTACGTCGACGGGCTGGCGCGGCAGATCGGCCGGATCGAGCAGCCGCTGGGGCCGGCACTGATGGGCGAGCTGCTGGCGCTGCCGCCGCTGCCGGCGTCGGCGGTCGCCGCTTTCATCTCCCGCCATGCCGAACAGCTGCCGCCGGACTTCCCGCGCCCCGCCGAACTCGTCGTCGAAGCGCCGACGGTCGAAGCGCCGCTGCCGATCCTCACGCTGCATCAGAGCGCCGGTAGCCACGAATCGCGCGGCCGCAAGACGGCGCGTCTGATCGCCTACGCCCGGCTGTCCTTTCGCTACGGACCGGCGCGCATGGGCGAGGGCGATCCGGCGCATGAACTCAGCGTTTTCGATGGCGAGCGCGTGCGCCTGTACCAGCGCGACCGCGGCCGCGAACGCGAACTGGCGACGCGCCTGAAGCAGCTCGGGCTGATCTCCAACCGCCACGCGATGATCGATCACCCCGGCCTGCAGCAGAGCGACTGGGTGATCAATCCGGATGGCGATCCGCAGGCGCTCAACGAGTTCTGCTACGTCATGCTGCCGCGTCTGCGCAGCGAGGGCTGGCGGCTGGAGTACGGTCCGCGCTTCCCGCTGAAGCTGATCGACGCCGACTACAAGTTCTACGGCGAAGTGGAGGCCGACCCGCTCGCCGCGACGCTGACGCTCGAACTTGGCATCGATGTCGACGGCGAGCGCATCAACCTGCTGCCGACGCTGCGCGAGGGCCTGCGCGACGGTCGCTTCCAGGATCTGCCGACCGCTGCCGACGCCATCGTCGCCCTGACCCTGCCGGGCGAACGCCGCCTGCCGATTGCCGCCGGCCGTCTGCGCTTCATCCTGGACACGCTGAACGAGCTCGGCGAAGCCGGCGCGAGCGATCAGCGTCGTCTGCAGCTGCCGCGCGCGCGCGCCGCGGCGCTGGTCGAACTCGAGGCCGAGCTGGCCGGCGGCAAGCGCATGTGGACCGGTTCGGCCGCGGTGCGCGAACTTGCCGACAAGTTGTCGCGCTTTGCCGGCATGCCGGCAACGCCGGTGCCTGAAGCCTTGAATGCGGCGCTGCGTCCGTACCAGGTCGAGGGCCTGTCCTGGCTGCGCTTCCTCGGCGAATCCGGCTTGAGTGGCATCCTTGCCGACGACATGGGTCTGGGCAAGACCGTTCAGGTGCTCGCCTACCTGGTCGGCGAGCAGCAGGCCGGGCGCGCCGATCGACCGACCCTGGTGGTCTGCCCGAAGAGCGTACTGCCGAACTGGGCTGCCGAAACGGCTCGATTCGCGCCCTCGCTGCGGCAACTGGTGCATGCCGGACCCGAACGTGGCAAGCGGCGTGCCCGTTTCGCCGATGTCGATCTGGTGCTGACCACCTATCCGGTGCTCGCGCGGGATGTCGACGCGCTGGTGGCGCAGCCATGGAACCTGGTGGTGCTCGACGAATCGCAGATGGTGAAGAACCCGGCCACGCTGGCGGCGCGCGCGGCGCGCAAGCTCGACGCCCGCCAGCGCATTTGCCTGACCGGCACGCCGCTGGAAAATCATCTCGGAGAACTCTGGGCGCAGTTCGACTTCCTGCTGCCCGGCCTGCTCGGATCGAAGGCGGATTTCACCCGCAATTTCAGGAAGCCGATCGAAAAGGCCCGAGATCGGGAGGTGCGCGAGCGGCTGCGTCGGCGCATCCGCCCCTTCCTGTTGCGACGGACCAAGGACCAGGTGGTTGCCGACCTGCCCGAGAAGACCGAGGTGACGCGCACCATCATGCTCGAAGGGCGCCAGCGCGATCTCTACGAGACCCTGCGCGCCAGTTATGCCGAGGAAATCCGCGGCTACATCGCCGCGCAGACCTTCGAGCGCAACCGCATCCGCGTGCTCGAAGGCCTGATGCGCCTGCGCCAGGTCTGTTGCGATCCGCGCCTGATTCCGCAGGAGCACGCCAAGGCGGCGCCCTCGGCCAAACTCGACTACCTGATGGACATGTTGCATGAGCTGATCGCGGCTGGCCGGCGCATCCTGGTGTTCAGCCAGTTCACCAGCATGCTGGAGCTGATCGAGGCCGATCTGGCCTCCGAGCGCATCCGCTACGTCAAGCTGACCGGCCAGACCGAGGATCGCGCCACGCCGGTGCAGCGCTTCCAGCGCGGTGAAGTGCCGGTGTTCCTGATCAGCCTGCGTGCCGGCGGCTTTGGCTTGAATCTCACGCGCGCCGACACGGTGATCCACTACGATCCCTGGTGGAATCCGGCGGTCGAGTCGCAGGCCACCGACCGTGCCCATCGCATCGGCCAGGACAAGCCGGTGTTCGTCTACCGGCTGATCGCCGGCGATACCGTTGAAGAACGCATCCTCGTCCTGCAGGCGCGCAAGCGCGAACTCGCCGACGCGCTGTTCGACGAGTCCGGCCAGAGCCTCGCTGCGGCGTTGAGTGCGGACGACTGGCTGGCGTTGCTGGACTGAAAGACGGTGCTGGTTGTTGGTGTTGGTGTTGGAAGAGGCGTGCGCCTGGTTTACTGCCGGCTCTCACCGAACATCCGGGCGTTGTCTGGGGGGGGGGGGGGGGGGGGGGGGGGGGGCACCGCCTGGCGAGGGTGGCAACACCAACACCAACAACCAACACCGATCCCTTGGCACCTCGTTCAGCCTGTGCGAGGCTGCCGCGCCTACAATGAATGATCGAATACTGCTGTCTGCGGAGGTTTTTCCATGCGAGTCCAAGTCATTTTCGTTGCCGCTGCGCTGGCGCTGGGCTTTGTGTCCGTGCACTCGAACGTGCAGGCGCAGTCGGATTCGAAGGCCAAGCTCTACAAGTGGACCGACCAGGAGGGCAATGTCCACTACAGCGACCAGATTCCGCCGGAAGCCAAGGAGTACGCCCGCGAACGCGTCAATGAGCAGGGCGTGGCGGTCGAAGCGTGTCGACCGTGCACAGACGCCGGAGGAACTGGCCGCACAGAAGGCGGCTGCGGACAAGGCGATCGCCGATGCCAAGCACGCCGAGGAAATGCGCAAGGCGGACGAGGCGCTGATGAATTCCTATGCCAGCGAGGAGGATCTCACGCGCGCCTACAGCCAGCGTCTGGATCTGCTCAGCCAGACCATCGACGCGCGACAGATGGAAATCACGGCGCGCGAGCAGAGCTTGACCTCACTGGTGACGCAGGCGGCGGAGATGGAACGCGGCGGACGTCCGGTCAGCGATGCCATCAAGCAGATGATTGCGTCCGAGCGCACCGAGATCGATCGCCAGAAGCAGTTCTTGCTGAAGAAAGAGAGCGAAAAACTGACGGCGAAAAAGGACTACGACCGCGACATGGCCGCCTACAAGTCTGCGCTGGCACGCGCCAACCGGGACAAGTGACCGTGACCGAAAGTCTGCGCGTCTGCGTCTATTGCGCATCCAGCGCTGCCGCAGATCCGGTCTACCGCGAGCAGGCGCACGCGCTCGGCCTGGCCCTTGCCGCAGGCGGCTGCAGCGTCGTCTATGGCGGCGGCAGCATGGGTTCGATGGGCGCGGTGGCGGACGGCGCGCTCGCCGGCGGCGGCGAGGTGACCGGCATCCTGCCACGCTTCATGGCCGACCTCGAATGGGGTCATCCGGGCCTGACCCGGCTGGAACTGGTGGAGGACATGCGCGAGCGCAAGCACAAGCTGCTGACCGGCAGCGATGCGGTGGTTGCGCTGCCCGGCGGCTGCGGCACGCTCGAAGAGCTGTTCGAGGCGATCACGCTCAAGCGCCTGGGCTTGTATTTCGGCCCGATCATCCTGCTCAACACGCGCGGCTTCTACGACGATGTCGTGCGCGTGCTCGATCGCAGCATCGACGAGCGCTTCATGAACCACGAACATCGCGCCATGTGGACCCTGGTGGCCGATGCGGCCGACGTGTTGCCCGCCATCCGCGCCACACCGCGCTGGCGCGAGGATGCGCGGAGTCTGGCGGCGGCCAGGTGAAGCGGTGAGAGGTGGTAGGTGAAAAAGGGGGGGGGCGGGGTTTTCCCGCGAAACAGAAGCGTCGCGCGCCAGCGCGCTCCTACAATCTCTCCGCGACTCCGGCGGTGCCGGCTGTTACTCACTACTCACCATTCACTATTCACTGGTTCCCAGTGCCCGAACTCCCCGAAGTAGAAACCACCCGCCGCGGCATCGAACCGCATCTCGCCGGGCGCATCGTGCGCCGGTTGCTGGTGCGCGAGCCGCGTCTGCGCTGGCCGGTGCCCGACGCGGTCGCCGACGGGCTGATCGATCTGCCTGTCGAGCGCGTGCGTCGGCGCGCCAAGTACCTGCTGCTCGACAACCCGCGCGGCAGCGCCATCGTGCATCTGGGCATGAGCGGCAGCCTGCGCGTGCTCGATGTCGATGTCCCGCTGAAGGCCCACGATCATTGGGACTTGTTGTTGGACGACGGCCGCTTGCTGCGCTACAACGATCCGCGCCGCTTCGGTTGTCTGCTGTGGCAGCCGGCACCTGAGGTGCATCCGTTGTTGGCACAGCTCGGGCCCGAGCCCTTCGACAGCGGCTTCGATGGCGGCTATCTGTATGCGCGCGCCCACGGCCGCAGCGGACCGGTCAAACACTTCCTGATGGATCAGGCCATCGTCGTCGGTGTCGGCAACATCTACGCAGCCGAGGCGCTGTTCCGCGCCGGCATCGATCCGCGGCGCGCCGCCGGTCGCGTATCGCGGGCGCGCTTCGAGGCGCTGGCGCAGGCGGTCAAGGCGATCCTGGGTCACGCCATCGAGCGTGGTGGCACCACGCTGCGCGATTTCCTGCGCCCGGACGGCGAGCCGGGCTACTTCGAGCAGGAATTACAGGTCTACGGCCGCGCCGGCGAGCCGTGTCGGGTGTGCGGCACGCCGGTGGCAAGCGTGCGCCTGGGGCAGCGGTCGAGTTTCTATTGCCGGAAGTGCCAGCGCTGATGGCGGGGCCGCGCGCTTTTGTGGGAGCGGATTCATCCCGCGAGCTTTGCGCTCCGCCGCCACCCTTCTTCGCGCGCAAGCGCGCTCCCACAAATACGCCGAAAGTCCACGCAAGAATGTAGGAGCGCGCTCGCGCGCGATGCTTTTTCCAACAACCAACAACCCGCAACCAACAACCGTCTTCAGAGGTTCTGGTAATTCGGCCCCGAACCGCCCTCCGGCGTCACCCAATTGATGATCTGGTACGGGTCCTTGATGTCGCAGGTCTTGCAGTGCACGCAGTTGGACGCGTTGATCTGCAGACGCTTGCCGCCGGCCTCCTCGACCATCTCGTAGACCCCGGCCGGGCAGAAGCGCGTGCATGGGTTCTGGTACTCCTCGGCACACTGGCCGATGCAGATCGAGGTGTCGGCGACCTTCAGGTGCACCGGCTGGTCTTCCTCATGCGCGGTCGAGGCGTAATAGACGCCCTGCAGGCGATCGCGCGGCGGCAGCGTGCGCTCGACCCAGCCGCGATCGATCACCGGATAGTTGTCGATGCGCTGCAACTGCGCATAGTCGGCCTTGTTGCGCAGCGTCCACGGACTGGCGCCATTGGTGACGGTCTCGAAGCCGGCATTGGCCAGACCGGCCCACAGGCCCTTCTTGAACGCAGGCTTGATGTTGCGCACGCGGCGCAGCTCGTCCATCACCACCGAGCCGCGCAGCTTGGCGTCCCAACCCTCTGACTTTCCGCTTTGCGCGTAGTGTTCGGCGGCGAGCATCCCCGAGCGCATCGCCTGATGCGTGCCCTTGATCTTGGGCACGTTCAGCAGACCCGCGGTATCGCCGATCAGCATCGCGCCGGGCATCTCGACCTTGGGCAGCGACTGGTAGCCGCCGGTGACGATGGCGCGCGCGCCGGCCGAGACGATCGAGCCACCTTCCAGCAGCGGCTTGATGTACGGGTGATGCTTCCATTGCTGGAACGCCTCGTAGGGCTGGAACATCGGGTCCTTGTAGTCGAGGCCGCAGACCACGCCGAGCGCCACCCGATCCTGGTCCATGTGGTACATGAAGCTGCCGCCATAGGTCGCCGTGTCCATCGGCCAGCCGATGGTGTGCACGATCAGACCGGCCTCTGCGGCGCCCGGTCGCACCTGCCACAGCTCCTTGACGCCGATCGAATAGGTCTGCGGATCGCTGTCCGCGGCCAGGTCGAAACGGCTGATCAGCTGCTTGGTCAGATGCCCACGCGCGCCCTCGGCGAGGATGGTGACACCGGCGTTGATGTCGATGCCCTGGGTATAGCTGTCCTTGTGCGAGCCGTCCCTGGCCACGCCCATGTCGCCGATGCGCACGCCGATGACCTTGCCGGCGTCGTCGATCAACATCTCGGCAGCGGCAAAGCCGGGGAAGATCTCGACGCCGAGCGCCTCGGCCTGCGGCGCCATCCAGGCGCACATCGCCGACAGCGAGACGATGAAGTTGCCGGCATTGTGCATCTGCGGCGGCGTCGGCATCGACCATGCGCGGGTTTTGGTCAGGAAGCGGAAGTCGTCGCGCTTGCACGGCACGCAGATCGGCGGCGGCGCGTCGCGCCAGCCGGGAAGGAGTTCATCCAGCGGCTGCGGCTCGATCACCGCGCCGGACAGGATCTGCGCCCCGACCACCGAGGCCTTCTCGATCACACAGACGCCGAGCTCGGGTTTCAGCTGCTTCAGCCGGATCGCGCAGGCCAGCCCGGCCGGACCGGCGCCGACGATCACCACGTCGTACTGCATCACATCGCGTTCGCTCATGGCCCGGTTCTCGCTGGCTGTACAAGAGCCTCCGAGTATAGGCAGCACGAGTTGGAGCGGCGGCTCGCGTGGATCATCTGGAGTGCGGTGGCTTGCCACCGCTCTGGATCAGGCCCGCGGTTGTGCCCGCAGCATCCATGGCGCCGGCAAGCCGGCGCACTCCAGATCGACTTCTCAGTTCCCGGTCTCGCGCAGCGCAATCGCCTCGATGTTCGCCCCGGCCAGCTAGCGCTTGGCGGTCTCCAACGCGCGGGCGTCGCTGTAGGGGCCGACGCGGACGCGGTACCAGTTGCGATCGTTGATCTTGACCGGCGTCACCTGCGCCTGCACGCCAACCAGCGCCATGCGCGCCTTGAGCGACTCGGCGTCGCCACTGTTGCTGAAGCTGCCGACCTGCAGGAACATCCGCGCGGCGGTGGTGCCAGCGGCAACCGGAACCGGCGGCTTTTGCGATTGTTCGGTCAACTCGGCGTCGGGGATGACCACTTCGATTTCCGGCAGCACGGAATAGAAGTCGTAGCGCGGCTTCTTCTGCTCCGTCGTGGCGCGGGTGTCGCCGGCGGCCAACTCGACCAGCGGCTTGTCGCCTTCGCCGCCCGGTTGGGCGTTCGGGTTCGGTCGCGGACCGGTCGTGGGCATGCCATCGCGCAGGATGAAGAACATCGACAGGCCGACACCCAGCGCAAATCCGGTGATCAGCCAGACCCAGAACGGCAATGGCGTACTGCCACCACCGCGAACTGCTTGTTTGCCTTTGGCCATCAGTACTCCGGAACACTCGCGATGGCGAATTGGGTGGGGCGGCGCGAGGGTGCCGAGCTGCGTCTGACCTTGTCCGGCGCTTCCGCCGCGTTCGAACAGGTTCGAAACTCAAAGCGTGACGCGTCCGACAAGGGGAACACGCAACTGCCCGGTCAGGCCTCCTGCCGCTCCATCTTCTCCGGCGCCGATACGCCGATCAGCTTGAGGCCGTTGGCCAGCACCTGTTTGACCGCCAGCAGCAGATTCAGGCGCGCGTTGCGCAGGTCGTCGTCGTCGACCAGGATCTTCACCTGGGCGCCGTCGTAATAGCCGTGCAGGGCGGCCGCCAGTTCGCGCAGGTAGTTGGCGACCAGGTGCGGCGCACGCAGTTCGCCGGCCTTTTCGATGGTCTCCGGAAAGCGCTGCAACAGGTTCATCAGGTCGAGCTCGTGCGCGTTGTCGAGCTGCGCGCGCGCGGCCTCGCCGGCTGCTCGGTCGTGCGTCTGCCCTTGCTCGGCCAGCTTGTGGAACACCGAGGCGATGCGCGCATGCGCGTACTGCACGTAGTAGACCGGATTGTCCTTGCTCTGCGACTTGGCCAGCTCCAGATCGAAATCCAGGTGCTGCTCGTGGCTGCGCATCACGTAGAAGAAGCGCGCGGCGTCGGTGCCGACCTCGGTGCGCAGATCCTTGAGCGTGACGAAGTTGCCCTCGCGCTTGCCCATCGATACTTCCTTGCCGTCCTTGTACAGCTTGGCGAACTGCACCAGCACGATCTCGACGTTCGCCGGATTCAGGCCCAGGCCACTGGCGGCAGCCTTGAGCCGCGCGATGTAGCCGTGATGGTCGGCGCCGAGCACGTAGACGGCGCGGGTGAAACCACGCTCGAACTTGTTCAACAGGTAAGCGATGTCCGACGCGAAGTAGGTGGTCTGGCCGTTCTCGCGGATGACCACGCGGTCCTTCTCGTCGCCGAAGGTGGTCGCGCGGAACCACATCGCACCCTTCTCTTCGTACATGTGGCCGAGGCGGGTCAGGCGCTCGATGGCACGATTGACCGCACCGGACTCATTCAGGCTGCGCTCGCTGAACCAGTTGTCGTAGCGCACATTGAAGGCCAGCAGCTCCTCGCGGATCGCGTCCAGCAGGCGCTCCAGCGCCAGCTTGTAGATCAGGTCGAAGCCGCCGGGGCCGAGCAACTGGCGCGCGCGGTTGATCAGGCCGTCGACATGCGCTTCCTTGTCGCCACCCTGGCTCTCGTCGGCGGGCAGGTCGGCGCATACCGCAAGCGGATCCTGGCGGAAACGGTCGCCGTGTGCCTGCTGCAGCGCATGCGCGACCTCGACGACGTAGTCGCCCTTGTAACCGTTGTCCGGGAAGCGCACCGGGTTGCCGGTGAGCTCCAGATAACGCAGCCACACGCTGGTGGCCAGAATGTCCATCTGCCGACCGTAGTCGTTGACGTAGTACTCGCGCTGCACCTTGAGGCCACTGGCCTCCAGGATATTGCTCAGGCTGGCGCCAAACGCGGCGCCGCGGCCGTGGCCGACGTGCAGCGGCCCGGTCGGGTTGGCGCTGACGTATTCCAGCGTGATGTGCTCGTTTTCATCGACGGGCGCATGGCCATAGCCGGCGCCGCGCTCGAGCACCTGGTCGAGGGTGTCCAGCAGGCAGCTGGGGGTGAGCGTGAAATTGATGAAACCGGGGCCGGCAATGGCAAGCTTCTCGACGTGACGCGACGGCGGCAGATGGTCGACGATCGCCTGCGCCAGATCGCGCGGCTTCATGCCCAGCTGCTTGCACAGCACCAATGCGGCATTCGTGGCGAAATCGCCATGCTCGCGCTGACGCGTACGATCGATCGCGAACTCCGGCGTCTGCGGCAACTCCACATGCTGCTTGCGACTGACGTCGAGCAGCGCCTGCATCACCAGTTCAACCAGATGTTCTTTCACGACAAGGCGGCACTTGGATCGGGGGTCGCGAAGAATAGCAGTCCGTGGTTGACGGGGTGCTCGTAGGGCCGGACCGTCCATGCGGCCTCGGCACAGTTGTGGAAGCGCGCCAGCAGGATGCTCTGCGATCGCGACCAAGGTCGCTCCTACAGTTCCTGCGCGGATCTTGGGCAAGGTTGTAGGAGCGCGCTTGCGCGCGATGCTCTTGATCGCGGGTACCGGTCGACGTGATCTGCCCCGCCTTGACTTTGGTCAACACGCCCATCGATAAATTGGCATTTGATAGTCATTCGCATTTACGCCGGGCAGCTGTATCGTTAAGCTCGTTCCTCCTTTCGCGTGTGACCCTGGATAGTCATGTGGGCCGAAGTTTCCGACATCGCCGTCTTGCCGACTGAGCGCCTTGAGGCGCCCGAGCGCCGTGTGAGCCTGGCGTCATTGCGCAAGGGTCAATCGGCGCGTGTGCTGGAAGTGCGCCTGCCGCAGGGCAAGCACGGCCACGACCTCAATCTGGTCCTGCGCCTGCTGGAAATCGGCTTTGTGCCCGGCGAGCTGGTGCGCGTGGTGGCACTCGGCCCCGGCGGCAACGAACCGATCGCCGTGCGCATCGGCGGGACGCTGTTCGCCTTGCGCCGGCACGAGGCCGAGCACATCGTGGTCGAGCTGCTGTGAGCGCGGCGCAGGCCCTGGCGGACCTCGGCGACCGCCGCCGGATTGCGCTGCTCGGCAATCCCAACTGCGGCAAGACGGCCCTGTTCAACCTGCTGACCGGCAGTCGCCAGAAGGTCGCCAACTACACCGGCGTCACCGTCGAACGCAAGGAAGGCGTCGCCACCTCGCCGGCCGGCACGCGCTATCGCGTGCTCGACCTGCCGGGCGCCTATTCGCTGAACGCTGGCAGCGCCGACGAAGCGGTCACCCGCGACGTCGTCTTCGGCCAGCTGGCCGGAGAGCAGGTCCCCGAGGTGCTGGTGTGCGTCACCGATGCCACCAACCTGCGTCTGAATCTGCGCCTGGTGCTGGAGGTGCGGCGTCTCGGGATTCCGATGCTGCTGGCGCTCAACATGAGCGATCTGGCCAGTCGCCGCGGCATCGAGATCGATGTGGCGAAGCTGTCGAGCCTGCTCGGCGTGCCGGTGGTGGCGACCGTCGGCGTGCATCGCGGCGGCGCCGACCCGCTGCTGCTGGCGCTCGACGCGATGCCGCGAACCCTTGCCGGCGCGCCGACGCAATGGCGCCCGCCGACGCTGGAAGAGATCACCGAAACCCACCGCCAGGTGCGCGAGATCCTGCTGCAGACGGTGCGCGAACCGGCCGTCGATACCCGTTGGGACGAGCGCATCGACGCGTCGTCATGCATCCGGTTGCCGGTCTGGTGATCCTCGCGGCGGTGTTGTTCCT
Organism: Rhodanobacteraceae bacterium; assembly: GCA_016717705.1. Classification (GTDB taxonomy): domain Bacteria; phylum Pseudomonadota; class Gammaproteobacteria; order Xanthomonadales; family SZUA-5; genus JADKFD01. Next base: position 29,165 of record JADKFD010000027.1, read on the forward strand.
GATGTTCCAGGCGGTGTTTGCCTGGGCCGAAGCGCCGATGGGCTGGATCGAAGGCGCCGTGGCCTGGGTCGGAGGAGTGGTCAACAGCGCCATGGCCGATGGCTTGCTGCGCAGCCTGCTGGTCGACGGCATCATTGCCGGCGTCGGCGGCGTGCTGGTGTTCCTGCCGCAGATCGTGATCCTGTTCGCCTTCATCCTGGCGCTGGAGGATTCCGGCTACCTGCCGCGCGCGGCCTTTCTGCTCGATCGTTTCATGGGCAAGGTCGGCCTGTCCGGGCGCTCGTTCATTCCGCTGCTGTCGAGCTTCGCCTGCGCCATCCCCGGGATCATGGCGACGCGCGTGATCAGCAACTGGCGCGACCGCCTGTCGACCATCCTGATCGCGCCGCTGATGACCTGTTCGGCGCGATTGCCGGTGTACGCGCTGCTGATCGGTGCCTTCATTCCGCAACGCGAAGTCGGCGGTTTCTTCAACCTGCAGGGCCTGGTGCTGTTCGGGTTGTACCTCGCCGGTATCGTCGGCGCGCTGGTCGTCGCCTTCGTGCTCAAGCGCACCGTCGGTCGCGGCATGCACCATCCGCTGATGATGGAACTGCCGACCTGGCGTTTGCCGAACCTGCGCAACCTCGCCCTCGGCCTGCTCGAACGCGTGAAGATCTTCCTGCGCCGCGTCGGCGGCATCATCCTGGCGCTGATGATCATCCTGTGGGCGCTGTCGACCTTCCCGGCGCCGCCGGAGGGCGCCACCGGCGCGGCGATCGACTACAGCTTTGCCGGCATGCTCGGCCACGCCATCCAGCCGCTGTTCGCGCCGATCGGCTTCGGCTGGGAGATCTGCATCGCGCTGATCCCCGGCATGGCCGCGCGCGAAGTCGCGGTCGGCGCGCTCGGCACCGTGTATTCGCTGCAGGGCGGCGACGAGGAAGTCGCCAGCCAGCTCGGCACGCTGATCGGCGCCCAGTGGTCGCTGGCCACCGCGCTGTCGCTGCTGGCCTGGTACGTGTTTGCGCCGCAATGCCTGGCGACGCTGGCGGTGGTCAAGCGCGAAACCCAGACCTGGCGCTATCCGCTGATCATGGCCGCTTATCTCTTCGCGATGGCCTATCTGGCGTCATTCTTGACCTACCAGATCGCTGTCGCGCTGGGAGCCGGGTGATGCTCGAATCCCTGCTGGTCGCGCTGATCGTTGCCGCTGCCGCCGTCTACGCGCTCTGGCAGCTGACGCCGGCCCCGCTGCGTCTGCGCTTTGCCCAGGCTTTTGCCAGGCGCTGCGCGCAAACCCGGCTGCAGCCGCTGGCCCCAGCGCTGACCCGCGCCGCCACCCCGTCCCAGCGGCGCCGGCGCACGCAGCCGTGCCCGGTGGGGCGCACGCGGCCGTAGCCTGGTGGCTTGGGCGCACGCTGAGCGGAAGCCGCTCCGCGGTGTTCGGCGGAGTCCGGTCGCCTGGCGGTGCGCTTGTTCGCCCAGCGAACCTGTGGGAGCGGATTCATTCCGCGAAAGCACTCGCGGAGTAAATCCGCTCCCACAGTGAAATCAATACCTTACGGCATGTTCGGTGAGAGCGATCTACCCCGCCCGCCGGGTGCAGTGGAAGAAACCGTTCAGGGTCAGCCGGCCGCGGGCGGGATCCTCGCTCAGGCGCTCCGGCGCAGGGATGTCGCTGCAATGGAACAGCGTGCCGTCGTAGAAGATCGCGCGGTTCCAGCGTGGTTCGATGTGGGCGACTTTCTCGAACCAGTCGTTGGACTCGGTGAGGTAGCCGCGCGCAACACCGTACTTGCGGGCGAAGGCCGCGCTGTCCAGCGTGCCGGATTCGTGAACCAAGAGGTCGATGTCGAGCGCCGGGCGCTTCGGCATGAAGAAGTTGGTGCCGCCGAGCGCGGCGTCCTGGAACAGGTACAACACCGAGGCGCCGACGGCATGTTCCGGCCCGAGGCCCATGCGGTCGCGATGGCAGATCCACTGCCGCGGCTGTAACTGTGCCGGTGGCAAAGTCACGATGGACAGGCGGCTGTGGGCGCGCTGGATGCGCCGCGCACCCAGGCGTTGCCGGATGTGCACCGCGAAGAAGTCGCGCAGGCGCTCGCTGATGCCGTCGGGCATCGCCAGTTCGATACCCGGATAGGCGTTGTGGCCTTCCATTGCGAAATCGGCGCGATGCCGCACGGCGCGCTCGACCCAGGCATCCGGATCGGCCAGCGCGTTGTCGATGACGTAGCAGCTGTGGCCGGCGCAGATCGGCACGCTGCGGATGACGGGATCGGGATTGAACATGTCTGCCCTGGGGCCCTCTGAACAAGTTCTGCGAGCCGCGTTGTACCTCAAGAGATGGTCGCGACGCGCGCGTCGCTCCTACAATTGGGGCTACCCACCGATGGCGACCACCATGCGCATGATGCGTTTTGCGGCACTGACTTTGCTACTGAGCACGAATGCCATGGCGGAACTTCCCAAGGTCGGCTCCGGCCGCGTCGAGCGCCTGGAGGCCTTTGCCTCGCAGTTCGTCGCGGCGCGCAATGTCGACATCTGGTTGCCCGATGGCTATCCGGCGCAGGCGCCCTACGCGGTGTTGTACATGCACGACGGTCAGCTGCTGTTCGATCCGGCGCACACCTGGAACGGACTGGAGTGGCGTGCCGACGAGGTCGCGGGCGAGTTGATCCGCAGTGGCAAGTCGCGGCCGTTCATCATCGTCGGCGTGTGGAACGCCGAACCGGCGCGGCACAGCGAGTACTTCCCCCAGCGCGCTTTCGAGCTGCTCGATTCAGCCGAGCAGGCGCGCATGTACACACTCAAGCGCGGCGAACAGCTGCTGTTCGCGGGTCCGGTGGATTCCGACGACTACCTGAAGTTCCTGGTGACCGAGCTCAAGCCGCATGTCGACCAGCACTACGCGGTCGCCCCGGGCCCCGGGCAGACCGCGATCATGGGCTCCAGCATGGGCGGCCTGATCTCGATGTACGCGCTGGCGCAATACCCGCAGGTCTTCGGCGCGGCGGCATGCCTGTCGACGCACTGGGCCGGCACCGTGACGGCAGACGATCGGCCGGTGCAGGAGGCGCTCCTGGCCTGGGTCGACCAGTTTTTCCCGGCGCCACGCGGCCAGCGCATCTACATGGACCGCGGCGACCAGACCCTGGATGCCTGGTATCCGGCGCTGCAGACGCGCGTCGATGCGCTGTTGCGGGGCAAGGGTTATGACCGCTCCAACTGGTTGTCTCTGGCCTTTGCCGGCGCCGAACACAGCGAGAAATCCTGGGCAGCGCGGCTGCAGGTGCCCATGCAGTTCCTGTTGCCGCCGCAACCGTAGCAACCGTAGGGCGGATTCTTTGCCTGCGGCAAAGGATCCGCCCTACCGGAGCGCCGCCGGCTGGCGTGCGTGCGCGGGCCAAGGTCTAATCGCGGGCTTTCACGCTCGCCGCCGATCATGAACCAGCTCGAACAACTCAAACGCTACACCACCGTGGTCGCCGACACCGGCAACTTCCGGCAACTGGCGCAGTTCGCGCCGCGCGATGCGACGACCAATCCTTCGCTGATCCTGAAAGCGGTGCAGCAGCCCGACTACGCACCGCTGCTGGCGGAAACCGTGGCTGCGCAGCGACAGCTGCCGTTGGACCAGATCGTCGATCAGGTGCTGGTGCGCTTTGGCCTGGAGATTCTCAAGGTGGTACCGGGTCGCGTCAGCACCGAGGTGGATGCGCGGCTGTCCTTCGACAGCGCCGCAACGATCGAACGCGCGCACCGGCTGATCGGCCTCTACCAGCAGGCGGGCATCGGCCGTGAGCGCGTGCTGATCAAGATCGCGTCGACCTGGGAAGGCATCCAGGCGGCCAGGGTCCTCGAGCGCGAAGGCATCCGCTGCAACCTGACCCTGCTGTTTGCCTTCTGCCAGGCGGTCGCCTGTGGCGCCGCTGGCGTGCAGCTGATCTCGCCCTTCGTCGGCCGCATCTACGACTGGCATCGCAAGAATGCCGGCAGCGCCTGGGATGAAGCCGCCAACGCCGGCATCCATGATCCCGGCGTGCGCTCGGTGACGCAGATCTGGCGTTACTACAAGCGTTTTGGCATCGCCACCGAAGTCATGGGCGCGAGCTTCCGCAACGTCGGCCAGATCACCGCGCTGGCCGGCTGCGATCTGCTCACCATCAGCCCGGAGCTGCTGGCGGCGCTGCAGGCCAGTGATGAACCCTTGCCGCTGCAGCTGGATGTCGCCAGTGCGCCGGGCGCCGATTTGCAGGCCGTCAGCTACGACGAAGCCGGATTCCGCTATGCGCTGAACGCCGACGCGATGGCCACCGAAAAGCTGGCCGAGGGCATCCGCGCGTTTGCCAGCGATGCCGGCAAGCTCGACGCGATGATCGAATCGCTGCGGGCCTGATCGGGTCCCGATCGGAAGCATCGCGCGCAAGCGCTCTCCTGCAGATTCTGCGCAGACTATCGGCGAGGTTGTAGGAGCGCGCTCGCGCGCGATGCCTCTGGCTGCAGACGGCGACGGCGAATTCACCGGCGCCACGGCCACGCCAGCAATGCCAGGAGCTGGTGTTCGCCGGGATACGCTTGCGGCGTGTAGACGCCGACCTGTCGTGGTGGCGACTGGTAGCGGAAGCTGCCGAAGACCTGGTCCCACAGCGGCAGCGCGGTACCGAAGTTGCCGGCATCGGCTAGATTGTCGCTGTGGTGCAGGCGGTGCAGTTCGGCGCTGCCGATCAGGTAGTTGAGCCAGCCGATGCGACCGCGCACATTGGCGTGGGTGACCAGCGATTGGGTCAGCTGGAACAGGGTGATGGCCACGATCGCGTGTGCATCGAAGCCGAGCAGGACCAGGGGCAGCACCCGCGCCACTTTGTCGTAGAGCGCGTTCAGCGGATGCGCGGTCAGCGCGTTGGCAAGATTGAGCTTGTGCGGGCGATGGTGCAGCAGATGCACGCGCCAAAGCCAGTTGTCGCCGTGACTGATGCGGTGCAAGGCGTAGCCGCCCAATTCCGCCAGCCAGGCGCCGACGACGATCTGCAGCAGCACGGGCCAGTCCAGCGTGCCGGCGCTGAGACGCGCCCCGAGCAGGGCGATGGCGACGCCGGCAATCGCGTCGGCGAGCGCGTTGATGGACCAGGCGCCGGCATCGCGCTTGAGGTCTTCGCGCTCGGGCCGCCAGTCATCGCGGAAGGCGCGCATCCGCTCCGCGCCGGCCAGCAGCGTGACGTTCAGTACCAGCCAGCCGAGCAGCGCCAGCGTGGCGTCGTGCTCACGCGTGAGCCAGGCGAACGGCGGCAACACGGCGAGCAGCGTCAGATGGGGCCAGTGCCAGGCCTGTGGGCGGTCGGCGGTCATGCGTTGGGACTCGGCTGCGGGGTCGATGTCCTATGCTGCTTGGCGTCGTGGCGGCAACGCCTTAACCTGGGTTCAGTGAGCTATGCAGTCGCTTCCGAACGCACTTGCGGCCTTGATCGCGGCGACTGCGGTCCACGAGTTCGCACCCGGGGCCACGCTGATCGCCGCCGATGCGAAGAGCGCACCGCTGTGGTTCCTGCATGACGGCCTGGTGCGGCTGTATGCGCTGGCTGCCGATGGTGGCAGCTACAACCTCGGCTTCCACGGCAGCGGCGAGTTCGTCTCCGGTCGTCTCGCGCTGCGCGACGGGCGCATCTGCTGCGGCGAACGCGCGCTCGGCGTGGAAGCCCTGCAAGCGACCCGCGCCAGCGCGTTGTCACTGGCCGCGATCGACCGCTTGCGCCACGCGGATGCCGCGGTGGCGGCCTGGTTGCTCGATCGGCTGCTGGAGATGAACGCCGAGCGCCTCGGTCGCGAAGCGGACCTGGCGCAACGCAGCGCGACCGAGCGCTATCAGGAACTGCTGCGCAAGTGGCCGACGATCGTCGAGCAGGTGCCCCTGCATCAGATCGCCGCATGGCTGGGCATCACGCCGGTAGCGCTGTCGCGCATTCGCCGGCGCCTGGCGGACACGGCTGCGGGCTAGCATTCGCTTGCCGCAGGAGTACGGGTCGCCCCTGGCGGTGCGCTTGTGCGCACATCGAAGCTGTGGGAGCGGATTTACTCCGCGATAGCTTTCGCGGAGTCGATCCGGTCCCACAGGGGCCGCCAGCCTCCTGCCACTGCGGTGGCGTTGAATGGCCGCCGAAGGTCTTCCGTCCGGTACTGATCTGGCAGTAGGCTGGCGGCAAGTCACCAAGCGAGGTCAAGATCCCGATGAAGCGAAGCGAGAAGATGCTGGCCAACAGCAACGCTCCGGGCCGTAGCGCCGAGACCTTGCCGCAGCGCTTCGAGGACCTGCCGAATGTCGGTCGTGCAACGGCCGATGACCTGCGCTTGCTCGGCCTGCAGCACACGCGCGATCTGCTCGGCCGCGATCCGTTGCACATGTACCGCGACCTGGAGCACCTGACCGGCTCGCGCCAGGACCCGTGCGTGCTCGATGTGTTCATTGCGCTGACGCGTCTGGCGGCGGGTGATCCACCGCATCCGTGGTGGCACTACACGGCCGAGCGCAAGGCGCGCTATGGCGATGCGCGCGATGCGAGTCCACGGCAACGGCAACAACGCTGATGCGCCGCGGCGATCGCTTGTTCCAGCTGCTGCTCGAACTCGGCCGCGGCCGGGTGCGCACGGCGCGCCAGCTGGGCGAGCGCCTGGGCGTTTCCGAGCGCACCGTCTACCGCGACATCGCCGATCTTGCCGCGCAGGGCACCCCGGTCGAGGGCGCCGCCGGCGTTGGCTACTCGCTGCGCGCCGGCTACCAGGTGCCGCCGCTGATGTTCGAGCGCGACGAACTGGAGGCACTGGCGCTCGGCGCCGCCTGGGTTTCAGCCTACGCCGACGACGATCTGCGCGTCGCTGCCGATCGTGTGCTGAGCAAGATCGACGCGGTGTTGCCGCAACGGCTGCGACCCGGACTGAAGGCGGAGGGCATCGAGGTACTCGCCTTCAGCCATGATCCTGGCACTCGCCGCGTGCTGTCGGCGGCCCGCCGCGGCATGAAGGAGCGGCGCAAGCTGAGTGCGCGCTACGTGGATTTGAGCGGACAGACCACGCAACGGGTGCTCTGGCCGCTGGGTTTGTTCTACTGGGGCAAGGTGTGGACGCTGGCGGCCTGGTGCGAGCTGCGCGCGGACTACCGCAGCTTTCGCATCGACCGCTTCGCCGCGCTCGACCTGCTGCCGGTGGCGATCCCGGATTCGGCCAGTGTCAGCCTGCAGGAGTACCTGGCGTGCGTGCGCGACGATCCGGAAACGCGCGGGCGATGAGGGCGCGGCGCTGGTCGATGAAGCATCGCGCGCGAGCGCGCTCCTACAATTTCGCCGCGAATCCACGCAGGATTTGTAGGAGCGCGCTCGCGCGCGATGCCTTTGCCTTGCGGCGCACGCTGGTCAGCTCCGATTCGACGCACACAAGCGGAGCGCGACGGGGCGCCGCAACCGGGCTATTCTGTTCGACCGTGGCTTACACCAGGTACGCCACTGAATACTGACCCGATCCGGATCATGCACAGAGCTTGGAAAAGGGCGCTCGATCGCCTCGGCACCGAATTGCCCGCGGAAGACGTGCAGACCTGGCTGCGGCCGCTGCAGGCCAGGTCGAGGGGTGGCAGCCTGTTGCTGCTGGCGCCCAACCGTTTCGTCGGCGACAAGGTGGCCAAGGCCTACTTGCCGCGCATCCGTGAGCTGGTCGCCCTGCTCGATCCGAGCGTGCTCGAGGTGCGCATCGAGCTCGGCACCGAGGAAGCGCCGCCGGCAACGCAGCCGGAGCGTGAGCGAACGCTGCCTGTCGAGGTGGCCGCCGAGCCGCGCTTCGATGGCAAGCTCGACACGCGCTACCAGTTCGACAATTTCGTCGAGGGCAAGTCCAACCAGCTGGCGCGGGCCACCGCTCTGCAGGTGGCGCTCAAACCCGGTCTCGCCTACAACCCCTTCCTGCTATACGGCGGCACCGGCCTGGGCAAGACGCATCTGTTGCACGCCGCCGGCAATCTGATCGTGCAGAACAATCCGCGCGCCCGCGTGCTCTACCTGCGCTCGGAAGAGTTCATCCGCGCGATGATGCAGGCGCTGCAGCAGGGCAAGTGGGACGACTTCAAACGCACCTACCGCTCGGTCGATGCGCTGCTGATCGACGACATCCAGTTCCTCGCCGGCAAGGACCGCACCCAGGAGGAGTTCTTCCACCTGTTCAACGCGCTCTACGACGCCAAGCAGCAGATCGTGATGACCTGCGACCGCTATCCGAAGGAAGTCGACAAGCTGGAGCCGCGGCTGAAGTCGCGCTTCGGTTGGGGCATCAGCGTGGCGGTGGATCCGCCGGACTTCGAAACCCGGGTGGCGATCCTGCTGCAGAAGGCCGCTGCGGCCGGCATGGACCTCGACGAGGAGGTCGCCGCCTACATCGCGCGGCGCATGCGTTCGAACGTGCGCGAGCTGGAGGGCGCATTGAACACCTTGCACGCGCACGCCAATCTGCTCGGCAAGGCCTATGTCGACCTGGCCTTCGCGCAATCGACGCTGCGCGATGTGCTGCGTCCGCACGAGCAGCAGATCTCGCTGTCGAACATCCAGAAGACGGTCTCGGACTACCATCGCATCACACTCAGCGATCTGCTCGGCAAGAAGCGCACGCGCACGCTGGTGCGGCCGCGGCAGATGGCGATGGCGCTGGCCAAGGATCTGACCGCGCACAGCCTGCCGGAAATCGGCAAGGCGTTTGGCGGTCGCGATCACACGACGGTGATGCACGCCTGCAAGCAGATTCGCGAAATGGTTGAAACCGATGCGCGGATGCGCGACGACTGGGACAAGCTGGTGCGGCTGTTGAGCGTATAAGAGGGCGCCGGGAATCCTGGGTGAAAGCTGTGGATAACTGTGGTACTGCCGGGGACTGAAAAGTTGTCCACAATCCATCCCCAGGCTGCAGGCCCTGTGCTGCACAAGGCAACTCTGAAATATTGATATTTAAATCAACAAGATAAACGATTTCCACAGCTTCAACGGCTACTCATCATCATCATCAGTCTGTACTTCAAGAAAAAGCCAAGAGCTTAGAGGAGCAGTGGCACCATGCGTTTTAGCGTCCAACGAGAAGCGTTGTTGCGTCCGCTGCAGCAGGTGGTTGGCGTGGTCGAACGGCGCCAGACCCTTCCCGTGTTGGCGAATGTGCTGATTCGAGTCGAAGGCGAAAGCGCCAGCTTCACGACTACCGACCTGGAAGTGGAACTGTCGTCGCGCATGGCGGTGGATGGTGCGCAGGCCGGTGAGGTCACAGTTCCCGCGCGCAAGTTGTTCGACATCGTCAGGGCATTGCCGGATGGTTCGAAGATTGAGCTCAAGCAGGAGGGCGAGCGCGTCAAGTTGAGCTCGGGTCGCTCGCGCTACACCCTGGCGACTTTGTCGGCGAGTGAGTTCCCGGCGACCGAATCCGGCGATGTGCAGGACCGCATCGAGATCGATCAGGGCACCTTCAAGAAGTTGCTCGAACGCAGCGCCTTTGCGATGGCCGTGCAGGACGTGCGCTATTACCTGAACGGTCTGCTGGTCGAGGTGCGCAGCAATGGACTGCGGACTGTCGCAACCGATGGCCATCGGCTGGCACTGGCGGAAACGGCGGGTGTGGCCGACGGAGAAATCCGCCGCCAGGTCATCGTGCCGCGCAAAGGCGTGCTGGAGCTGCAGCGCCTGCTGGAAGGTGGTGATGCACCTCTGGAGCTGGCCTTCTCGAAGAATCACATCCGCGCACGGCTGTCCGACAGCGTGGTGGTCTCCAAGCTGATCGACGGGCGTTTCCCGGACTACGAGGCGGTGATTCCGCTGGCGGCGGACAAAGTCATCCTGGTCGATCGCGATGCGGTGCGCCAGGCGCTGTCGCGTGCGGCGATCCTGTCGAACGAGAAATATCGCGGTGTGAAGATCGAGGTGTCCCCAGGCGTGCTCAAGGTGATCGCGCACAATCCGGAGCAGGAAGAGGCGATGGAGGAGATCGAGGCCGAGACCACGGTCGACCAGCTCAGCGTCGGTTTCAACGTCAATTATCTGCTGGATGCGTTGGCAGCCGTGGATGGTGAGCGCGTGCGCATTCGCCTGCGCGACGGCGCCAGCAGCGCACTGGTGGAGTCGCCGATCGACGACACCACGCGCCATGTGGTGATGCCGCTGCGGCTGTGAGCTTGAGCTCTGGTCTGTGTGCAATGCGGGGTCGCCATGGCGGCCCCGTTGCTTTTGGGGACTCCGGGTGCATCTGACGCGGCTGAGCATCGACGCCTTGCGCTGCCTGCGACAGGTCGAGGTGGTGCCTTGCGCCGGTTTGAATCTGTTTCTGGGTGGCAATGGCGCCGGCAAGACCAGCGTGCTCGAAGCCCTCTATCTGCTCGGTTCCGGCAAAAGCTTTCGCTTTGGTGGGCATGAGGCGGTCATTGCGCATGGCGCCCGCATGCTGCAGTTGTATGCGGAGCTGGAACACGGCGGTCGATTCGAGCGCGTCGGCTTTGAACGCGCCCGCTCTGGCTGGCGCGCGCTGCGCAATGGCGAGAAGGTTGGCGACCTGGCGGAACTGGCTGGCCTGGTGCCGGTGGTCTGTTTCAGCCCGGAATCCCATCTGCTGGTTTCGGGTGCGTCCGAGGTCAGGCGGCGGTTCTTCGACTGGATCGTGTTCCACGTGGAACCGGAGTTTGCGACGGCCTATCGGCGCTACGCGCGGGCTTTGCGTCAGCGCAATGCGCTGCTGAAACAGGAACCGGACAGCCGATCGTTGTCGGTGTGGACGATCGAGCTCGCGGAGGCGGGTGAAACGCTGTCCGACTTGCGTTCCCGAGTGCTCCCCGACTTCAGTGCGCTCTTGGTCAACGCACTGAACAAGCTGCTGCCCGAGGCGGCACCCTTCGCTGTGAGCTACCGCCGCGGCTGGCGAGATGGGATGCCTTTGCTGGAGCGACTGCAGATGTTGCAGGTGCGCGAACTGGCGCTCGGACACAGCCTGGCTGGTCCGCACCGAAGTGATTGGCTGGTCGAGATCAACGGTCACGAGATTCGTGAACACGGGTCGCGCGGACAGCAAAAACTTGTCGCGTTGGCATCCGTGTTGGTTGCGGCGCGCCTATACACCCAGCGCCGGGGTGAACCGCCATTGGTGGCACTTGACGATCTGTCCTCCGAGCTGGATGTGGAACATCAGCGACGCGCCCTGCTGGAGTGCGCCGCACTGCGTGCGCAATTGTGGGTTACCGGGACTCAGCGAACGCCGGCGATGGACGAATGGATCGGCGAGATTCGGACGTTCCACGTGGAACAAGGCCACATCACCGCGGGTAACTGAGCAGCAACGGCGAGTGGTCCGGATCACGCGAACGCGCCGCGCCCGCCCGCCCGCCGTCAAGCCTGAGTTCCACGTGGAACAAGACGCCACTCGCGCAGGAATGCGTCGTCGCGCATGTGGGTACATTTGGGGGTGATCGTCGAGAAGCTCGCGCGCAAGCGCGCTCCTACAAATTCTCCGGAGAAGCTCGCAAGAATTGTAGGAGCGCGCTTGCGCGCGATGCCTTTGAGAAGCTTGCGTACAACGCGCACTCGCGACCGTGCCCAGGACGGGCGTTTAGGGTCACACACGCGACCCGCTGATATACTCCGCCGGTTGCGCAGATCGCCTTTCCTGGCGCGCGCCCGGCCAGAAAACCTGGAACATGAGCGAAGAAACCAACGAAATCCCCAGCGGCGACAATCCGGCCAACCGCAAGGCCTACGACGCCGACTCGATCAAGGTCCTCAAGGGACTCGACGCGGTGCGCAAGCGCCCCGGCATGTACATCGGCGACACCGACGACGGCACCGGCCTGCACCACATGGTGTTCGAGGTGGTCGACAACTCGGTCGACGAAGCGCTGGCCGGATTCTGCAACCAGGTCAACGTGATCATCCATGCCGACGGATCGGTGTCGGTGGCCGACAACGGCCGCGGCATCCCGGTAGCCATGCACCCGGAAGAGGGCAAGTCCACCGCGGAAGTGGTGATGACGGTGCTGCACGCCGGCGGCAAGTTCGACGACAACAGCTACAAGGTCTCCGGCGGCCTGCACGGCGTCGGCGTCTCGGTGGTCAATGCGCTGTCCGAGAAGCTGGAGCTGAAGATCGAACGCGAGGGCTTCCTGTGGGAACAGGAATACAAGCTCGGCGATGCGGTCTATCCGCTGCGCCAGGTGCGCCCATCGACCGGGCGCGGCACTCTGGTGCGTTTCAAGCCGAGCACCGAGATCTTCACCGATGTCGAGTACCACTACGACATCCTGGCCAAGCGCCTGCGCGAGCTGGCCTTCCTGAACTCGGGCCTGAAGATCGAGCTCAAGGACGAGCGCAGCGACCGCGCCGACACCTTCCAGTACGACGGCGGCATCCGCTCCTTCGTGCAGCATCTGGCGCAGCTGAAGACCGCGCTGCACCCGAGCGTGATCAGCATCGAGGGCGCGTCCAACGAGATCACCGTTGACCTGGCGATGCAGTGGACCGACGCCTACCAGGAAAACGTGTACTGCTTCACCAACAACATCCCGCAGAAGGATGGCGGCACCCACCTGGCCGGTTTCCGCGCCGCGCTGACGCGCACCATCAACCAGTACGTCGAACAATCCGGCGTGCTGAAGAAGGAAAAGGTCGAGCTCTCCGGCGATGACAGTCGCGAGGGCCTGATCGCGGTGCTCTCGGTCAAGGTGCCGGATCCGAAGTTCTCCTCGCAGACCAAGGACAAGCTGGTCTCGTCCGAGGTCAAGACCGCGGTCGAGAGCATCGTCGGCCAGAAGATCGCCGAGTTCCTGATCGAACACCCGTCCGACGCCCGTGCGATCACCAGCAAGGTGGTCGAAGCCGCGCGCGCCCGCGACGCCGCCCGCCGCGCGCGCGAACTGACGCGGCGCAAGGGCGCGCTCGACATTGCCGGCCTGCCGGGCAAGCTGGCCGATTGCCAGGAGAAGGACCCGGCGGAGTCCGAGCTCTTCATCGTCGAGGGCGACTCCGCCGGTGGCTCGGCCAAGCAGGGCCGCAACCGCAAGTTCCAGGCGATCCTGCCGCTCAAGGGCAAGATCCTCAACGTCGAGAAGGCGCGCTTCGACAAGATGCTGCAGTCGGCCGAGATCGGCACGCTGATCACGGCGCTCGGTTGTGGCATCGGCCGCGACGAGTACAACCCGGACAAGGTGCGCTACCACCGCATCATCCTGATGACCGACGCCGACGTCGACGGCTCGCATATCCGCACGCTGCTGCTGACCTTCCTCTACCGGCAGATGCCGGAGCTGATCGAGCGCGGCTACATCTACATCGGCCTGCCGCCGCTGTACAAGGTCACCCAGGGCAAGCAGATCACCTACATCAAGGACGACGCCGCGCTGGCGCAATTCCTGTTGGCCAGTGCCGTCGATGGCGCCGCGCTGATCACCGGTGAGGGGGCTCCGCCGATCACCGGCGTTGGCCTGGAACAGCTGATGCAGCGTTACTCGAATGTGCTCGGTCATCTGAAGCGACTGAAGCATCGCTTCGACAGTGGCTTGCTGGAAGCCCTGACCGAACTGCCGCCGGTGCTCAACGATGCGCTCGATCAGCCCGAAGCACTGGAGACACTGGCGCGCGGACTGGAGCAGCGTCTGTCCGGTAGCAAGCTGGACAGCCCGCGCTACCAGGTGCGCGTGATCGACGACAGCCTGCCGGCCGGCGCCGAAGGCGATGCGCCACCCAAGCCGCGCTACGCATTGGGCGTGGAACGCCAGCACCATGGCCTGAGCAGCCACACGCTGCTGACGCGCCACTTCTTCGAAGGCTCGGACTACACGCCGCTGGCCGATCTGGCGCAGCAGCTGGGCGGCTTGCTGAGCCCCGGTTCGACCATTTCCAGGGGCGGAAAGTCCAAGCAAATCAACAAGTTCAGCGAAGGCTACGAGTGGCTGATGGAGCAGGTCAAGCGCAACCGCGAAATCGGACGCTTCAAGGGCCTGGGTGAAATGAATCCCGACCAGCTGTGGGAAACCACGGTCAATCCGGAAACCCGCCGCATGCTGAAAGTAGGCATCGAAGACGCCTTCGCCGCCGACCAGATGTTCACCATGCTGATGGGTGAGGCCGTGGAACCGCGCAGGGACTTCATCGAAGCCAATGCACTTCGGGTTGCCAACCTGGACGTGTAAAACGGCAAGAGCATCGCGCGCGAGCGCGCTCCTACAAGTTTGCCGTGGACCCACGCAGGACGTAGGAGCGCGCTTGCGCGCGATGCATTTACCAGCGTAGTGCGACTACGGTACAAAGCTTCGCGTCTCGGCCGCGTCCGCGATGGTCGCCGGCCACGCGCAAGGCGCGTGCTCTGTTGTACGCTTTGCGACCCCACCGTGGTGCCGCCAAGCCTGATCGATGCGTGTCCTGCTGCCCGCACTGGTTGCTGCCGCTGTGCTCGGTGTTGCCGCCCAGCCGGCGCCGGCACTACAGCTGTCCTTCGGCAGTGTGCGCCTGGATCCGCTGCGCGAGCTGCCGCTGGCCCAGACGTTTGCGCCCGGTCCGCGCTGGCGCCTGCTCCAGTTTCAGCAGTCGCCAAACCAGCAGCAGCGTGACGCGCTGAGCGCGCAGGGCCTGCGCGTGGTCCAGTACTATCCGCAGTACACCTACCTGGCCTGGGGCGACGCCGCGGCCATGCAGCGTAGTGCCCATGTGCCGGGGCTGCGCTGGGCCGGCGACCTGCAGCCAGACTGGAAACGCAGCCCGGACCTGCACGGGCGCAGCGGTCGCATCGACAACGTGCAACTGCTGGTCTACGACGATGGCCGTCTGGCCGACCAACGGGACGCGATCGAGCGCGCTGGCGGTCGCATCGTCAGCAGCGCCAGGGCGCAGCCCGATGCTGCCGTGTGGCAGATGATCGTCAGCATCGATGCCTCCGCATTGCCCGGCTTGCAGCAACTGCCGGCGGTCCTGTGGCTGGAGTACGCCAGCCCGCGCGCCGGGGTCGACGACGAGGCTTCGAGCCAGGTCGTGGCTGGCAACTACACCGCCGAGGGCGATCCGGGCGGCGTCGGCTACCTGGCTTTCCTCGATCGGCTCGGCCTGACGGGTGCTGGCGTCCGCTTTGCGGTCACCGACACCGGCGTCGATTACGCGCATCCGGAGCTGGGTCCGCGCATCGTCGCTGGCTACGACTATCCCGGCTGCACCTCGGCGCTCGGCCAGCCCGGCGACGACCGACCCAGCGGCGGCCACGGCACTCATGTCGCCGGCATCCTGGCCGGCGCCGGCGTCGTCGCCGGGGCGGTCGACGCGGCGGGCTACCACCACGGCATCGGCGTCGCGCCAGCGGTCGGTCTGGTGACGCTGAATCCCATCTGCGGCGGCGGCAGCTGGCCGCCTGAGGCGGGTTGGCAGGACCTCAGCCGACAGGCGCTGCTTCTCGGCGCCAGCGGCAGCAACAACTCGTGGAACAGCGGCGAACTGGGCGGCCAGGGCTATCAGGCTTCGGCGCGCACCCACGACTTCATGGTACGCGACGGCGATTTCGAGCTGGCCGGCAACCAGGAATTCGTCATGCTGTTCTCCGCCGGAAACACCGGTCCGGCAGCGGGCACCATCACCGCGCCGAAAGAGGCCAAGAATCTGATCGTCGTCGGCAGCGCGCTGGGCACCCGGCCGACACCGCAGATCGACAGCATCGCGCCCAGCAGCAGCCGTGGGCCGGCCCAGGATGGTCGCGTGCTGCCCACCGTGGTGGCGCCCGGCGACATGATCGCCTCGACCCGACGTGTCGGCGGCGCCAGCTACTGTGCGCAATCGATCGCCGCGAACGGTCCGAATGTCGACTATGCCTATTGCTCGGGCACCAGCATGGCGACGCCGCACGTCGCCGGCCTGGCGGTCCTGCTGACTCAGGACTGGCGCGAGAGCCACGCCGGCGCCAGCCCGAGTCCGGCCATGTTGAAGGCGCTGCTGGTCAATGGGGCGGTGGACATGAACGGGCCGCCACCGGTGCCCAACAACAGCGAGGGTTGGGGTCGGGCGCACCTGACGCACAGCCTCGGTGGCGGACTGTCGCGACTGACCCTGGACCAGAGCCAGCTGCTCGACGCCGATGGCGCGGAGTTCGTCGCCCAATACCAGGTGCCGGATGCGGATCAGCCGATCCGGCTGACTCTGGCCTGGACCGACGCGCCCGGCGCGCCCGGCGCCAATCCGGCGCTGGTCAACGATCTCGATCTGATCGTCGAGACGCCCGACGGCGCCTACCTGGGCAACGTTTTCGCCGCAGGTCGCTCGGTTGTCGGCGGTTCTGCCGACGCCTTGAACAACCTGGAGAACGTCTACCTGCCGGCCGGCGCGGCGCAACTGATCAGCGTGCGCGTGCGCGCCGTCGCGCTGCCGGGCGACGGCGTACCTGGCAGTGGCGATGACACCGACCAGGACTTTGCCCTCGTTTGCAGCAACTGCAGCGACGAACCGGCATTCAACCTGTCGATCGCCGGCGCGCCTGCCTCGTTATGCGCCGGTCAGGTGCTTGAACGCAGCCTCAGCGCCACGCCCTTGCTCGGTTTTTCCAGTCCCCTGACGCTGGGCGTCGCCGGCTGGCCGGCGCCTGGCAGCGCCAGCTATGACCCGGCTGCGATCACCACCTTGCCGGGTAGCAGCACCCTCATGCTCGACAGCACCGGCGTCGCGACCGGCCAGTACAACATTATTCCGCGGGCGAGCTCAGGCGCTCTGGAGCGCAGCGTCATCTTTCCTGTCTTCGTCGCGGCGACACTGCCGCAGGCGGCACAGATCCAGCAGCCGGCGCCGGGTGCCAGCCAGGTTGGCCTGTTGCCGACGCTGCGCTGGAGCCATGCCGCGGGGGCCTTCGACTATCAGGTACAGATTGCCAACGACGAGAGTTTCCAGGACATCGTTGCCAGCGGCGTCACCCGCGCCAGTCAGTGGACCCCGGGCACGCCTCTGACCGCCGCGACCAGCTACTACTGGCGCGTGCTGGCGCGCAATGCCTGCGTCAGCGCGGATCTGTTCGGCGATCGTTTCGAGGATCTGCCGCAGAGTGCCGGCGTGGCCTCGGCCAGCGCGCAGTTCACCACGACGCCGTGAGCGAGGGACCGATGCCCGCTCGTTGCGCTTGCCTGACCGAGGCGCGCGACCGGCGGCGGCGACCTGCGTCGGCCGGCGCAAGCTGGGCAAGAATGCGCTTCCGCCCCGGACTGGAGTGCACGCGATGGCGCGCTGGCTGCTTGCTCTGTTGCTGCTGTCGATCGTGACCCCGGCGCTGACACGCACGGTTCCGAGCAACGACCGCAGCCGCCAGGCCGCCGCACGCGTCGAAGCGAGCTTGCGCACGCAGTTGGGACAGCTGGGCGCCGACTGGGGCGCCGCGCTGTACCTGCGCATCTTCAAGGCCAGCGACGAACTCGAGGTCTGGGTGGATACCGGCGCGCGTCACCAGTTGCTGCGCAGCTGGCCGATCTGTACCTGGTCCGGCGCGCTCGGCCCGAAGCAGCGCGAGGGTGACGGCCAGGCGCCGGAAGGCTTCTACGCCGTCGGTCCGCAGCAGCTGAACCCGGCCAGCAACTACCATCTGTCCTTCAACCTCGGCTATCCCAACGCCTTTGATCGCGCCCACCAGCGCACCGGCAACTATTTGATGGTGCACGGCAACTGCGTGTCGATCGGCTGCTATGCCATGGGCGATGCCGCCATCGAGGAGATCTACACGCTGGTGGCGGCAGCCCTGGAACACGGCCAGGATCGGGTGCCCGTTCACGTCTTTCCGTTCCGCATGGACAGCGGCTGGGAGCAGCAGCATCAGGACAGCGAATGGTTGCCGTTCTGGCGCGAACTGGCGCCAGCCTACAGCGCCTTTGCGCAGAACGGCCGGCCACCGCGGGTGTCGGTGAAGGACCGGCGTTATGTGGTGGTGGAGCCATAGCAGCTGCCTTCCGTAGAGCGGAGCTTGCTCCGCTGCCGTCTGTAGAGCGGAGCTTGCTCCGCTGCTGTTGCTGGCAAAAGCCAGGGCAGCGGTGCAGGCTCCGCATTGCGGAAGCACTTGGCCGCGCCGGCATCGGTCCTTCACATCCATGCTCATCGCCCTGAACAAACCCTACGACGTGCTCTGCCAGTTCACCGACCCGCTGGGTCGCGCGACCTTGGCCGATCTGGTGCGCGTGCCTGGCGTTTACGCCGCCGGCCGGCTGGATCGCGACAGCGAGGGCCTGCTGCTGCTGACCGACGACGGCAAGCTGGCCCAGCGCATCACCGATCCGCGTCACGCACTGGCCAAGACCTACTGGGCCCAGGTCGAGGGTGCGGCCAATCCCGAGGCGGCGGCACGGTTGGGTCGGGGTGTCGTCCTGAATGACGGACCGACGCGTCCGGCGCAGGTCAGCATTCTCGACGGCGAGCCGCCCGGGCTGTGGCCGCGCACGCCGCCGATCCGCTTTCGCGCACAGATCCCGACGCACTGGCTGCAGCTGACCATCCGCGAAGGGCGCAACCGACAGGTCCGGCGCATGACCGCAGCCGTCGGACTACCCACGCTGCGCCTGATCCGCGCCCGCATCGGCGCGATTGGCCTCGACCAACTCGCTCCCGGCAACTGGCGAGAAGTCGATCCGCAGATGCTCTAACCCCGAGGGAATTTCGGAACGAAATTCCCCTATGGATTGGCCATCACCGCACGCACGCGCTTGCGACTGAAATCGAGATTGGCCTTGCCGCCGCTGACGCGCATCTGGATGGTCAGGGTCTCCGGAGTCACCTCGGTCAAGGTGCCGATGCGCGAGCGGCCGTCGTCGGACTCGATGGACACGCGCTCGCCGATCGCCGCGATCAGGCTGGCGGTGTCGAGTGCGATCGACGTCGGTTGAACGCGGGTCGGTTGTTGCGGTTTCGGCGCCGGGGCGGGTTTCTCCGCAGCGGCGGGCGCCGCCGCCTCGGGCGGCGGTGCGGTCATCGCGCGCATGCGCTCGCCCAGTTGCGCCAGCGGCGTGCTGGCGGCCACTGCACCGGCGTCGGCGTTGCGCGCCAGCAGATCGTAGATGCTGCCGCTGTAGGCACTCGGCAACGGCCGCGAGGCGACGAACTCCAGCGACAGCGGCACCGCCGCTGCTTCCTGGTCATGCCAGATCCGCGGGTGCATCACCTGCCACTTCTGGTCGGCGGGGTAGGTGGCGAACAGGTCCGGCGGCACCTCGGCCGGCCACGTCGCTTCCACCGTCAGCGTGCCGCCGCTGCGCGCGAATTCGGAATAGACGGCCTCGGTTTCCGGGGCCATGCGCACACCGTAGACCTCGAGTACGCGCCTGACCGTGGTGATATGGCGGCGCTGGAACTCCTCGGCGTCGACCTTGGCCTGTTCCGCGCACCAGCTGTTGCGGGCTTCGACGAAGCCGAAGTCCTTCAGGATCCAGCGCATCGCGGTCGGACGTTCGCCAACGCCATCGCTCTCCAGAAAGCGTCGCGGCTGGTCGCTGGAAAAGTCCAGCTCGAAGCGCGAATTCATGACCCCCGGGGCATCCAGCTCGGCCACGACCGTTGCCTGCTCCGGGCCGGTCACGCTAAAGCCGATGCTGAAATCGGTCCGCTGATATCGCAGGTGCAGATCCTGCTGCAATTGCAGCGGCACGAAATAGCGGACGTTGGGGCAGCCCTCGGTTTCGAAGGGCGCACCCGAGCTGAAGCCAATATCCGGCAGGCCGGGGGGAACCAGCTCGTTGATGTCCACCTCAAAGCCGCGCATGCGCAGGTACAAATGTTCGGTGGACGGCAGCAGTCCGCCGCCACGCTCACCGGACATCGGATTGAAGCTGCGCGCCAGCCGCTCGGAGCGGCTTTCCAGAGGGTTCGCCAACTGCAACACCCACCACCAGCCCGGCGTTTCCAGCTCCAGCTCGGCCATCGACAGCCCGGAGGTTCCGCCGGTGGCCGATTCGATCCGGAACTTGCGGATACCCAGGTTTCCGTCCCAGGTGTAGTAGCCGCCGCGATGACTGGCGTTGGCAAACAGGCCAGCCGCCTGCACCAGGCTGTCGGCAACCCGGTTGATCTGGTGGATCAGGTAAAAATGCGCACCCACCAGCGCAGCGACCGTGATACCGACGATCTTCAGCCACAGGGGCACCCCAGAGTGCCGCGCGATGGTCACGGGACGTGCCGGACGTTTGCTCATGGTCACGCTCGATGTGGCGAAATCGACCACAGCATAACTCGCACGCGGCGGCCCCTAACGGATGATCTGGTTCATCTCGAAGATCGGCAGCAGGATCGCCAGCACCATGAACAGCACCAGCGCGCCCATGGCGACGATCAGCATGGGCTCCAGCACCGCGACAAAGGCGTTCAACGAGCCCGCCACCTGTTTCTCCTGCAGTTCGGCGGCGTGATCCAGCATCGGTTCCAGCTCGCCGCTTTTCTCGCCGCTGCCCACCAGGCGCGTCAACAGTGGCGGAAAGCGACCGCTTTCGGACAGAGCGCGGCTCAAGGTGCCGCCTTCGCGTACGCGTGCGATGGCGGCCACAACGGCCTCGCGCAGGGGCAGCAGGGTCAGCGTCGCCGCGCCCAGGCGCAGCGCCTCCAGCAGCGGCACCGAAGCGGCCGTGGCGATCGACAGCGTGCGTGCAAAGCGCGCCGTGTCCTGGGCGCGCAGCAGCGCGCCGATCAGCGGAATGCCCATCAGCAACGCATGCCAGCGGGTGCGAAATTCCGGCCGCAGCAGCGCGGCGCGAAAGGCAACTGCGCTGCCGATCAACGCCAGCAGCAGCCACGGCCCGGCGATGCGCACAAAAGCGCTCAACGCCAGCAGCACGCGCGTCGGCCATGGCAGCTGCTGCTGCAGCTGCTCGAATACGCCGACCACCTGCGGCACCACATAGCCCAGCAGGCCGGAGACGATGGCGAAAGCCACCAGAGACAGCAGCGCCGGGTAGATCAGTGCAGCGATCACCTTCTGACCGAGCTCGCGACGCTCCTCAAGGAAACCGGCCAGGCGTTCGAGTACGCGATCAAGCTTGCCGGACTGCTCACCGGCGGCCACCGCCGAGCGATACAGTTCGGGAAAACTCTCCGGAAACTCGCCCAGGCTGTCCGCCAGCGTGCGCCCTTCCATCAATCTGGAGCGCACCGCGACCAGCATGCGCCGGGCGCGCGCATCGCCGCTCTGTTCGGCGAGCGCCGACAGCGCCTCATCCAGCGGCAATCCGGCACGCACCAGGGTCGCCCACTGGCGCGTCAGGATCGACAGATCGCCCGCCGAAATGCCGCGCCCGAAGATCTCCTTGAACTCTCGCCGCGGCGCCTGCTCGTGGACCTCGGACACTTCCAGCGGCACCAGACCCTGGTCGCGCAGGCTCTGGCGTACCGCCTTGGGCGTATCGCCCTGCAGCACACCCTTCTTGGTGCGGCCAGCGTTATCCAGCGCCTGGTATTCGAATGCGGGCATCGGCGAGGTCAATCGCAGCGCGGGACATCAGCCGCCGAGCATAGGCGTTGGGCCGCTGTTGTAGGAGCGACGCGTGCGTCGCGACCAGGCCGGCGCCCTCGCTCTGACCTGACCGTGGATTGAGCACGCAAAGGACGCAAAGGGGCGCAAAGGACGCAAAGGAAAGCCAGATGCCAATGGCCATAGATTTTGTTGTTTTTGCGTCCTTTGCGAACTTTGCGTCCTTTGCGTCCCCAGAAGTAGCCCCCGGGACACGCCGTTGTGCAGTTCCGTGACTAGACCATTGATCGACTGACGCCTCCCTCAGACGCAGACGCCCCGTTCGCACCCGACCCGGCATTCTGCGAACATCTCCCCCACACCTCATGCGAATCACCGGCATGGCCAAGAAAGCTCCGCGCACCGCGAATGCCGTATCCGCCCCGGTGGCCGGCGAGCCCGCCTCCGAGCGCATTCGCGCCCGTATCCTGGCATCGGGGCAGCGCTTCAACGCCAACGACAATATCGCCGCTTTCATCGAACCCGGCGAACTGGACGAATTGCAGGAAGAGGTACGCGGGCACCTGACCGGCGTGCTGCGCAGCCTGGTCATCGACACCGACAGCGACCACAACACCCAGGACACCGCGCGCCGCGTCGCCAAGATGTACCTGAACGAGATCTTCCGCGGCCGCTATGTGCCGGCGCCACCGGTCACCGAGTTTCCCAACGTCGAGCAGTTGAACGAGCTGATGATCGTCGGCCCGATCACCGTGCGCAGCGCCTGCTCGCACCACCTGTGCCCGATCATGGGCAAGGTCTGGGTCGGCATCATGCCCAACGAGCATTCCAATCTGATCGGCCTGTCCAAGTACGCGCGTCTGACCGAATGGGTGATGAGCCGCCCGCAGATCCAGGAAGAGGCCGTCACCCAGCTGTCCAGCCTGCTCTACGACATGATGCAGCCCGATGGTCTGGCGCTGGTGATGGAGGCCGATCACTTCTGCATGCACTGGCGCGGCGTCAAGGACGCCGACTCGAAGATGATCAACAGCGTGATGCGCGGGTCCTTCCTCAAGGACGCCAATCTGCGCCGCGAGTTCTTGAGTTTGCTGAATCGGCAGCGGGGCTAGGCATGAAAAGGCGGGGCAGGGGGCAGGGGGCAGGGGACGTGGAATTCGCCGCTGTTGGAAGACCTTCGGCCGGCGTTGGAGGTCCGGATCAGCGCGCCGCTGCTGTCCCCCTGCCCCCTGCCCCCTGCCCCGCTCTTTTGTCAAGGGCCTCGCGCGCCCCCACCCCCACCCCACCCTGAGGCATCCCCCATGCTGGTCCGCTTGCTCTACGCCAGTCGCACCAAGACCAAACCGACGCCGAAGATGATCGAGTCGATCCTCGAGTCCTCGCGCAAGCACAATCCGGAAAGCGGCATCACCGGCCTCCTGTGCCACGGCGGCGAGGTGTTTCTGCAAGTGCTCGAAGGTGGCCGCGACGCGGTCAACGCGCTCTACAACCAGATCTCGCGCGATCCGCGCCATGAGCACGTGGTCATCCTGCATTACGAAGAGGTCACCGAACGCCGCTTCGCCGGTTGGACCATGGGCCAGGTCAACCTGGCCAAGGTCAACGCCTCGCTGCTGCTGAAATACTCCGAGCGCGCCACGCTCGATCCCTATGCGGTGTCCGGCAAGGTGTCGATGGCGCTGCTCGAAGAGCTGATCGCAACTGCGTCGATCCTCGGGCGCTCGTCCTGCCAGACCGGCAGCGACGCCTGATCTGGAGTGCGGTGGCTTGCCACCGCATCTGGATGCGCTTGCATTGCCTGCCGTAGAGCATCCAAAGCGCCGGCGAGCCGGCGCACTCCAGATCACTCACGCCAGACACGCGCCCCGAGGAAGATCAGGCGGAGCTGGCGCACGAAGTTCTCGGTGATCTCGCGTTCCAGTTGCGGCTGATCCGGCGGCACGTCGAGAAAATCCGTGGCCGCGTTCATCATCGTCGTCACCACCAGGCCGCAGGCCATGTGCAGCGCTGCGGTCGACGAGCCCGGCATCAGCCCGAACTGGCGCAGATCGTGGCTCATCTCGTCGATGAAATGGCGTTCCTCGGCGCGCACCGCGGCGCGGATCAGCGCCGAGCCGCCGCTGCGCTCGCCGGCGACGAACATGAAATGCAGCCGGTGGGCGTGGATGTAGTCGCGGAAGATCTGCACCGAGCGGCGCAGGATGTCCTTGGGCGGCATGCCGGTGCGCCGCGCCTCGCGCAGCAGGCGCCGCAGGGTCACGCCGGATTCCTCGACCAGCGCCAGTCCGAGCTCGTCGAGCCCGCGGAAATGCCGGTAGAACGAGGCCGGCACCACCCCGGCCACCCGCGTGATCTCGCGCAGACTCAGCGTGCCAAAACCGCGGCCCTCACCCATCAACTGCAGCGCCGCCGCCAGCAGATGCGCGCGCGTGCGCAGCTTGCGATCACCACGCGAAATCGGCGCCTCGGCGTCGGCCGGCTTGGCAGCGACGGCCGGGACGATCAGCGATTTGGGCGGGGCGGGCATCGGCCGAGTATAGGCGCTGGCCGGCAGCCACTCGGGACCACCGGTAGAGCGACTTTCTGTCCGCAAAGAACATTCGTAGGTCATGTTGGCCGCAGGCCTACGTGACATCGGAGTGCCTGTCACGTAGCCCGCAACGCGGGCAACGTGACCTACGATTGCCGGACAAGCGTCCTCCTCAAAAATGCAAAGTGCGCAAAGGAGGGCCCCAGAAGTCCGCTGACCAAATCACTGTCTCCCATCGGGAAACTCCCCAGGGTTGGGGGAGGCAGGGCGGGGGGGGGGGGGGGGGGGGGGGGGGGGAACTGTCCAGAGGGTCCCCTAGGTTGACAACGCTTCAAAGTTCAGTAAACGTACGTTCACTGAATATCGGAAGACCGCCGTGGACCTGGCCCTTCAAACCCCTCGAAAGAGGAAACTCTCCCAGCTGCTGCGCAGCCCCTGGCTGCGCCCGCTGAACGACCCGGATGCCTGGGAGCAGATCCTCGGCGCGCTCAATCCGATGTGGTCGACACGCGACTTTCCGGCGCGTGTGCTGGCGATCGTCGAGCAGACCGCCGACAGCAGGACCTTCGTGCTGCAGCCGGGTCGACGCTGGCCCGGCCATCGCGCGGGTCAGCACGTCGTGGTCGAAGTCGAGATCGACGGCCGTCGGCTGCATCGCAGCTTCAGTCTGTCGGCCGCGCCGCGCGCCGATCGCACGCTTGAGATAACGGTCAAGCGCCAGCCCGGCGCGCGCGTCAGCGGCTGGCTGCACGACAGCTTGCGCGTCGGCGACATGCTGCGCCTGAGCGCGCCCGGCGGCGGGTTCCTGACGCCCGATGGCGATGACCCGGTGCTGCTGCTGAGCGCCGGCAGCGGCATCACGCCGGTGATGGCGATGCTTGAGGAGATGCATCGGCGCGGCAACCGCAGCGCCGCGTGGTGTTCGTGCATGCCTGTCGCACGCCGCAGGATTTCATCTTTGCGAGCGCCTGCAGCAGCTCGCCCGCGACTGGCCGAGCTGCAGCTGCAGGTCCACCACAGCGCGCAGGCCGGCCGCTTCGACGCCGGCGCGCTGGCACGATGGCTGCCCCACTATCGCGATTTCCAGGCCCGGACATGCGGTCCGCGCGCACTGGTCGCGGAGGTGGAGCAGCTCTATCGCGACGCCGGTGTACCCCAACGCATCCGCAGCGAGAGCTATCTGGGTCGCGTGCTGCCGCCCTCCGCGGCCAACGACCTGGCCCACCGCGTGCACTGCTCAAAAACGGAACAAGTGTTCACCGCGAGTGCGCGGTCCAGCCTGCTGGGCGAAGCCGAGGCGGCCGGATTGCGACCCGCCCACGGTTGCCGCATCGGCATCTGCAAGACCTGCCAGTGCAGCAAACGCAGCGGCACCGTCGAAAACCTGCGCACCGGCGAGATTTCGTCGGAACCGGATGAACTGATCCAGCTGTGCATCTCGGTCGCCCGCTCGCCGCTGGAGTTGGTGTTGTGAGTCCCGGTCGCCCGTGTAGCTGGGCTCACTCGCGCTTCGAACCTGCGGGAGCGGGTTTATCCCGCGAAAGCTCTCGCGGAGTAAATCCGCTCCCACAAAAATCAAAAGCTTACGGCGTGTTCGGTGCGCTCCCCGAGCCCCCGTCACCCAACTTCTGATCAACCCGAAAGGCCACTCCCATGCCCAAAACCCACCTGAGCCCCGCCCAACTCGACCAGTTCCAGCTGGAGCTGGACACGCTTGCGCGCCGAGGTCGCCGCCGATCTCGGCGAGCGGGACGCCACGCATATCCGAACCGTGGTCCGCGACGCCCGCGTCAGTGCGGCGGCCGGACGCGGCCTGCTGATGTTCGGCTTCGACCCGATCAGCTTCGTGCTCGGCGTGGCCGCGCTGGCGCACGCCAAGATCCTCGAGAACATGGAAGTCGGCCACAACGTGCTGCACGGCCAATACGACTGGATGGGCGATCCGGCGCTGAACTCGCAGAACTACGAGTGGGACATCGTCTGCCACAGCAGCCACTGGCGGCGCACGCACAATTTCGAGCACCACAGCCACACCAACATCCTCGGGCTCGATGACGACTACGGCTATGGCTTGCTGCGCATGACCGCCAGCCAGAAATGGACCTGGCGCACCCCGCTGCAGCCGCTCTGGTATGCCATCCTGGCGATCTATTTTCAGTGGGGCGTGGCGATCCAGGACCTCAAGCTCGGCCGCTGGTTCAAGGGGCGCATGCCCAAGGGCGAGCTGGCCCAGCGCGCGGCGCCGTTCCTGAACAAGGCGCGCAGCCAGCTGTTCAAGGACTACGTGCTGTTCCCGCTGCTCGCGTTCTGGAACATCCCGCGCGTGCTGCTCGGCAACGCGCTGGCCAATCTGATCCGCAGCCTGTGGACCAACGCGATCATCTTCTGCGGGCATTTCACCGCCGACGCGCAGGTTTTCACCAAGGCCGAAGTCCAGGGCGAAACCCGCGGCGGCTGGTACCTCCGGCAAATCCAGGGGTCGAGCAATCTCGAAGGCGGGCGCTGGTTCCACAAGATGACCGGCCACTTGAGCCACCAGATCGAGCACCACCTGTTCCCGGACATCCCGGCGCTGCGCTATCCGGAAATGGCGCCGCGCGTGCGCGAGATCTGCGCTCGCCATGGGGTCCACTACAACTCGGCCGGCTTCTGGTCGCAGTACTTGAGCGTGCTCTGGCGCATCGTCAAATACGCATTTCCGGTGGATCGACGTGCGCGCCTGAGCGCGCCGCAAACGGCCTGACGCGGTGTGCGCCGATGCTCCTCAGCGGCGCGTGAGGTCCGCGTCGGTACCGAGCCAGGTCGGGGCGCCGATGCGCAGGTCGGCGTAGCGACTCGCCGCGCGCGCGGCCAGTTCGCGCGCCTGCAGCGCATCCCCCTGCGCCGCCGCGAGCTGGCTGCGCATCAGCACGATCTCGGCGGCCTCATCGAGGCCGCCGAGACCGAGTTCGTCCATCGCCGCCGCGTACTCGGCCAGCCGCAGGCCGATGGCCGGCGCCGCCGCACCCAGGCGCCACTCGGTGAAGGCCGCCAGCGCGCGTGCGTGGATGGCAAAAGGATGTGCGCCGCCGGCGGCCTGTTCCAGCTCGTCGGCGGCCTGCCGCAGCAGCGGCAGCGCCTGACTCCAGTGACCGAGTGCGAGTTCGCTGCGCGCCAGTTCGTAGCGGTAATCGCCACGCCGCGCATCCTGCGCCGTCGCCATCGCCAGGATCTCGCTCAGTCGTTGCTGCGAGCGCGCGGCGTCGCCGCTCAGGCGCGCCAGTACCGCGCTGCCAAAAGCGGTATCGCGCTGGTCCGGGTGCTCGGGCGGGAGGTTGCGGCGGCGCATCTGGTCGGCCTTGGCCAGCGCCGCCTGCGCCTCATCGAAGCGGCCAAGACGGCCGAACAAGGTAGCGCGACCGCGCTCTACGCCGGCCATGCGCGCGCTGTCGGCCACTCCGCCGGCCACCAGCAGCTCGGCGCAGCGGTCGTAGGCAGCCAGCGCATCGGCATAACGATCCATGCGCGCATAGGCCACGGCGACGTTGTTGTAGTCGACCGCCAGTCCCGGGTCCTCGCCACCGAGCAGTTCCATGCGCTCGGCCAGGCGGGCCTCGCCATTGGCCAGCGCCGCCGCCCAATGGCCGCGCAGCGCCAGGATGTGGTCCAGTACCGTGCGGTTTTCCAGCCGATTCAGGCGTTGATCGCCCGGCAGCTGGTCGAGGATCGCCATCGACTCGCGCACCGCCGCCTCGGCGCCGGGGTAGTCGCCGCCCTTGCGCTTGAGAATGGCGATATTCGTGAGCACCTTGGCCATCAACGGCGTGGGTTGCGGATACAGCGCCGCCAGCTGCGCACGACCGCGTTCGGCCAGCGCCAGGCCACGCTCGGGCTGGCCCAGCTCGACCAGCGACTGACCGATGACCACGCGCAACTCACCTTGCGCCGACGGCTCCTCGGCCAGCTCGCTGTCGATGCGCTCGGCCATCGCCAGCATCAGATCGTCGACGCTGAGACGGCGGCCGCTCTGGTAGATGCCAGCCAGATCAAGGCTGCGCACCAGGAAATCCTTGGTCGCCTCCGAGCGCGCAAACTCGCGCTCCACCTGCACACGCGCCTGCTCGGCAGCGCGCGCCGCCTGCTGCGCACGGTCGGCCTGCCACAGCGCCAGGGCCAGGCCCGCCAGTAGCCCGGCCAGGCCTATGCTGGCGGCAATCACGCCGAGACGGTGGCGGCGGATGAACTTGCGCATCCGGTAGCCGCGGCTGTCCGGTCGCGCGCGGATCGGGCGACCGGCCAGAAAGCGGTCGATGTCTTCGGCCAGGGCCGCCGCCGACGCATAGCGGCGCTCGGCCTCGGGATGGATGGCCTTGAGAATCAGCGTGTCGAGATCGCCGCGCAGACGCCGCGACCAGCCGACACGCTCGGTCAGTGCCGGCAACTCTGCCGAGGACTCGAGTTCGGCCGCGGCGACGCTCGGCCGCGTGGCGCGCTCGCCGGTGACCTCCTGGGCGAGCATTTCCATGCGCCCGCTGCGCCGGTGCGGCAGACGCCCGGCGGAGAGCTGGTAGAGCAGCACGCCCAGCCCATAGACGTCGGCGGCGACACCGACCTCCTCGCCGCGCACCTGTTCCGGCGCGGCATAGGCGGGGGACAGCACGCGCACGCCGGTGGCGGTCTGCACCAGTTCGTCGGTGTCGTCGCCGAGCACCTTGGCGATGCCGAAATCGAGCAGGTGCGGATGCCCGTCGGCGTCCACCAGCACATTGCTCGGTTTCAGATCGCGATGCACGATCAGCTGCCGGTGCGCGTAATCGACTACCCGCGCCACCTCGGCCAGCAAGCGCAAGCGTGCCTCCAGCCCGAGCGCCTGGGCACGCGCGAAGGTGGTCAGCGGCTCGCCGCAGATGTAGTCCATCGCCAGATAAGGACGTCCTTCCGGCGTGACGCCGGCATCCAGCAGGCTGGCGATGGCCGGATGGTTGAGCTTGGCGAGGATGCGCCGCTCCTGCAGGAAGCGCTGCAGCAGGGCTTCTGAATCCATGCCGCGCTTGAGCAGTTTCACCGCGGCGGTCTGCACCACGTCGCCCTGCTGGCGCTGCGCCAGCCAGACCTCGCCCATGCCGCCGCGCCCGAGCAGATGCTGCACGCGCCAGCTCGGGCCGAACTCCGGGTTGGCCTCGGCCGCCACTGGCGCCAGCACGTCCTCGCGCTGTTCCAGCACGCCCTGGGTGCGCGCGTCGGCGATCAGCATCGCACGCACTTCGGCCGCGAGCTCGGCATCGCGCTCGCTCAATTCGGCCAGCGCCAGCTCCTGCGCCGCCGCCGACAGGTCGATCAGCTGGTCAAACCAGCTCGACACCTGGGCCCACCGTTGGGCGCGCGGGTCAGTGCTCATCGGCTGCACCGCGACCGGCGCGGAGTGCGCAAACAGGAAAGGCATTTGTCCGCAAAGGACGCAAAGAACGCAAAGGAAGGCAAATCAACATGTGGTTGCTCTCGTTGCGTGTTTTGCGTCCTTTGCGGACAAAAAAACCTCTTTGGATCTCACGCAGGATCGCCTCGGACCATGCGGCGCGCGAAGCGGACTCAGGTCTCGGGCAGCACGCTCGGGGTAGCACCGCTATCACCGCTGAGCGTCTGGTAGAGAAAAGCGCGGGCGCGGCGCCAGTCGCGTTTCAGGGTACGCTCGGAGACGTCCAGCAAGGGCGCGATCTCCGACAGTTCCAGGCCACCGAAGAAACGCATTTCGACGACTTGCGCCAGGCGCGGGTCAAACGCGGCGAGCTGGTCCAGCGCCTGGTTGAGCGCCAGCAGTTCCTCGTCGTGGCCGCCGGCGGAGACTTCCAGCGCGACGCCGTCGAGGGTTTGCGCACGCACGCCGCCACCACGGCGCTCGGCCTGGCGCTCGCGCGCGCGGTCGATCAGGATCTGGCGCATGGCGCGCGCTGCGGTGGCGAAGAAGTGCTGGCGGTCGTTGAACTCGGTGGGCGCGCGCGACAGCTTGAAGAAGGCCTCGTGCACCAGAGACGTCGCGCCGCCATGCTCACGGTCACCGCGCAACTGGCGTTCCGCCAGACGGTGCAGTTCACGATAGACGTGCGCGTACAAGCGCTCCTGTGCATGCGCGCTGCCCTTGCGCGCATCGCCCAGCAACAGCGTGATTTCCTCGTGGACGGCGGCGCTCAGTTCCATCCTTGCATTGTCGTGGATTTTTGCGACAAGCGGGAGACTCCCGTGACCCTCCGGGCCTCAATCCTTCGTTTCGACGCGCGATCGCGAGCGGTGCATGCCGGTCAGGCGCGCAATCAGGATGGCGACGAACAGCACGCCGACCACCTGCTGCAGCATCGCCAGCGCGCGCGCCGCCGGTGCCACCGGTGTGATCTCGCCGTAGCCGGTCGAAGTCAGCGTGGTCAGACTGTAATAGACCAGGTCCGACCAGCCGATGTGGCCATCGGGATCGTTGCTCGGATTGATGTAGATCGCGCTCGGATCGTAGTGGACCACGATGCCGTAAGCGCTTGCCCAGAGCAGCGCCATCAGCACGTAGATGCAGGCGAGCGCGTAAAGCTCGTCCAGGGTCACCACATCGTCGCGCAGCACATAGCCGAGCAGCAACATCACCGCGTAGGCATGGAACGCAACCTGCGCCGTCAGCATCGGTACCGGAACCCAGCCCCAGCCTGGCCACAGCAGATGCGCCAGCTGCAGCACCACCAGCGGCACCGAAATCGCCCAGCCGCTGCGCAGCCACAGATCGTGCATCCGCAGCATGCACATCACGCTAAATACCACGACAATGTCGAGCAACTGCGCCAGCGCACGCAGGCCGCGGTTGTCGTCGGCAAAGGGATACAGCACCAGGGTCAGGGCCAGCACCAGCAGCAGGCCGACCGAGGGTTGCAGCCAGCGCAAGCGGGGCAGGTACTGCGGCATGGGTGATCGGCGCCTTCGAAAGGTGTCGAATCTTAGCGCCGGGGACCCGGCCGTGGGCGCGAACAACCGAATCGTGCCATCGTGCCGTGCGCGCGCCGTGGCCGCGCTACCACAGTCATTGCCGAACACCCGGCGTGTCATCAAAACACGCTAGCCTACGCGCCTTTGTGAATGGCGGAGTTTTCTGATGCGTGCAGCGCGCACCCTGATCCTGAGCAGCCTGCTGGTCCTCCTGACTGCCTGCGCCGGAACGCGCGAAATGACCGCCCCGCCAGCGTCGGCGCCAACCGCCGTCGAAGCCCCGCGTGCGGTCGACAACTACGAGCTCGACGGGCTCGGCGCCATCGTCTGGTCGCGTACCTCCGCCGAAGCCGAGGGCGTCTACCTGCAGGCCTACCAGGGCGCGCGTCGTGCGCTCGATCTGGCGTTGGCCGATCCGACCTGGACCGCCGCGACCGAGCAGACCCACAACTTCTCGAAGCTGCCGCCAGCGGTCATCGTCGACATCGACGAAACCGTGCTCGATACCTCCGACTACATGGTCGAGCGCCTGCGCAACGGCAAACCCTTCTCCAAGGCCGACTGGAATGCTTACGTGCGCAAGTCCAACGCCACGCCGCTGCCCGGCGCGCTGGACTTCCTCAAGTACGCATCGAGCAAGGGTGTGACCATCTTCTATGTGTCCAATCGCGAGCATTTCGGTCCCGATCAGGCGCCGCTCTTGAGCGAGGTCGAGCCGACGCGCGCCAATCTGGCCAAGTTCGGTTTCCCCAACAGCGCTGATCTGACCACCTTCATGTTCCGCGACAATGCGCGCGGCTGGAAGGAAAAAGGTCCGCGTCGTGCGGAAATTGCCAAGACCCATCGCATCATCATGATGGCCGGCGACAACCTCTACGACTTCATCGACATCGAGAACGCCAACCGCGAGAAGCGCGACGCCGCGATCGAGTCGCGCGTCAGCTGGCTGGGCACGCGCTGGATCGTGCTGCCCAACCCGATGTACGGCTCCTGGGAGGCACTGGTGACCGGCGGTTTGAGCGGCGCCGAAGGCCGTCGGGCGCGGCTGGAGAGCGTCGGCGTGCCGGCGGCGAGTGCAGATGTGATCGCCAATGGTGGGTTCGAGCGCTGAGCTGATCTGGAGTGCGCCGGCGCGGCTTGCGCGTTAGGTTACCCGCGGCCCCTGCCTTGAAGCCTGCGAACCGCTCTTGGTGCCCCTCCCAGGGACTCGAGCAAGGCGAACCCGCTCCCACGTGGGCGCTCGGGGAATCCGCTCCTTCCGCAGCTCAATGCGAGATGATCGCGTTCTCGCCGGTCTGATCCGGCATTCACCGCCGCGAGCTCACCGCCGATGTCCGCCAATACCCGCCGCTGGCTGCTGCTGGCGCTGATCGCCGGCGCGATCGTCGCCTTCTTTGCTTTCGATCTGCACCATCTGCTGACGCTGGACGCGCTGCGCGCGCAGCGCACGGCGTTGTCCGCGACCATCGCCGCACAGCCAGTCTTGAGCGCGGGGATCTACTTTGCCGTCTACGTGGTCGTCACCGCGCTGTCCTTGCCCGCGGCAGCGCTGCTGACCCTGGCCGGCGGCGCCTTGTTCGGCTTTGGTCCGGGACTGCTGCTGGTGTCCTTTGCCAGCACCATCGGCGCCACGCTGGCCATGTTGATGGCGCGCACGCTGGCGCGCGATGCGGTGCAGGCGCGCTTCGGCGACAAGCTCAAGGGCATCAACGACGGCCTCGTGCGCGAGGGCGCCTTTTACCTGTTCGCGCTGCGCCTGGTGCCGGCGTTCCCGTTCGTTCTGGTCAATCTGGCGATGGGCCTGACGCGGCTGCCAGCGCGCACCTATTTCTGGGTCAGTCAACTCGGCATGCTGCCGGCCACCGCTGTATTCGTGTACGCCGGCACCGAGATCGGCCAGCTGAGCTCGCTCCAGGGATTGATTTCGCCGGGCTTGCTCGGCGCTTTTGCGCTGCTCGGCTTGCTGCCGCTGATCACCAAGAAGATCCTCGACGCCTTGCGTGCGCGGCGCGTCTACCAGGGCCACCAGCGGCCGAAAAGCTACGACTACAACCTGATCGCCATCGGCGCCGGCTCGGCCGGGCTGGTC
Organism: Rhodanobacteraceae bacterium; assembly: GCA_016717705.1. Classification (GTDB taxonomy): domain Bacteria; phylum Pseudomonadota; class Gammaproteobacteria; order Xanthomonadales; family SZUA-5; genus JADKFD01. The sequence continues at coordinate 62,152 of JADKFD010000027.1, forward strand.
ACGACTTACATTGGTGCCGCGGTGAAGGCCAAGGTCGCGCTGATCGAACGCCACAAGATGGGCGGCGATTGCCTCAACACCGGCTGCGTGCCGAGCAAGGCGCTGATCCGCACCGCGCGACTGCTCGCCGATGCGCGCCGCGCGTCGGATTTCGGCGTCAAGGCGCTGCATGCCGAGTTCGACTTCGCCGCGGCGATGGAGCGCGTGCAGCGCGTCATCGCCAAGGTCGAGCCGCACGATTCGGTCGAACGCTACCAGGGCCTGGGCGTCGATTGCATCAGCGGTGACGCGCGGCTGGTCGACCCGTGGACCGTCGAAGTCGGCGGGCGCCGCCTGACCGCGCGCAGCATCGTCATTGCCACCGGCGCGCGACCCACCGTACCCAAGCTGCCCGGCATCGAGACGGTCGACTACCTCACCTCGGACACGGTGTGGAACATCCGCGTGCAGCCCAAACGGCTGCTGGTGCTCGGCGGCGGGCCGATCGGCTGCGAACTCGGTCAGTGCTTTGCGCGATTGGGTAGTCAGGTCACGATCGTGCAGCGCCCGTCGCGGCTATTGCCGAAGGAAGACCCCGATGCCAGCGCCGCAGTGCAAGCCGCCTTCGAGCACGATGGCATCACGTTGGCGCTCGGAAGCGAAGCGATCCGGGTCGAGAAGGACGGCGACGGCGGCCGACTGATCGTGCGCCAGCACGGTCAGGAACGCGCCATCGAATTCGATCGACTACTGCTGGCACTCGGGCGCACCGCCAACGTCAGTGGCTTTGGTCTGGAAGAGCTGGGTGTGCGCGTATCCGCCAAAGGCACCGTCGAGGCCGATCCGCTGATGCGCACGACGATGCCGAACATCTATGTCTGCGGCGATGTCACCGGCCCGTTCCAGTTCACCCACGTCGCAGCGCACCAGGCCTGGTACGCCGCAGTCAATGCCTTGTTCGGGCCGTTCTGGACCTTCAAAGTCGACTACCGGGTGATTCCGTGGGCGACCTTTACCGATCCCGAAGTGGCGCGCGTCGGCCTGTCGGAAACCGAGGCCGCCGCCCAGGGCATTCCCTTCGAAGTCACCCGTTACGGCCTCGACGATCTGGACCGCGCGATCGCCGACAGCCACGACGAAGGTTACGTCAAGGTGCTGACGGTGCCCGGCAAGGACACGATCCTCGGCGCCACCATCGTCGGCGCCCACGCCGGCGATCTGCTCGCCGAGTTCGTGCTGGCGATGCGCCATGGCCTGGGCTTGCGCAAGATCCTCGGCACCATCCACAGCTACCCGACGATGATGGAAGCCAACAAGTACGCCGCCGGCAACTGGGCGCGCGCCCACGCACCGGCCGGCGCACTCAAGTGGCTGGCGAAGTTCCACGCGTGGCGGCGCGGCTGAGCGCTTCTCTGTGTGAGCGGGTTTACCCCGCGAGTTTCTGGCCGGCAATGGCGAAGAACTTGCGGGAAGATCTTGGCGCAGGCGATATTGCATTTCAGTACCAGAAACGGCACTCTTAGGCACTGCAAAGTACTGATATCGATTGCGTGTGGACAACATCCTGACAGTAGCTGAACTCAAGCGGCGCGGAATGGCGGCCATCGAAGAAGGCTTGCAACGTGGCCCTTTGCGCATCGTCAAGCGCAACCGGTCGGCCGCGGTAGTGCTCTCCGAGGACGACTATCGGCGCCTCACTGGCGTCCAGCCGACGGGCGTGCGCGGATTGAGCGCCCTGCAGTGGTTGTTGACGCAGTCCGCCTCCGGCTCACGCAGCAAGGAAGATATCGATCGCGTGCTCGCAGACGAGCGCAGTTGGTGATCGCTTTCCTGGATGCGAGTGCCCTCATCTACCAGATCGAAGGTGCGCCGCCTTTTGCCGCGTCGATGCGCGCCCGCTTGGCCGAAATGGCCAGTCGCCACCCGGACCTTCGCGTGGCAGTGAGCCGATTGACCTGGCTGGAGTGCCGCGTCGGGCCGATGAAACACAACGACGGATCGCTGCTGGGGCGATATGACGACTTCTTCGAGCGTGCCGACCTGATCTTTGTCGAACTGACGCGCGACGTCGTTGAACTCGCCGCTGCAGTACGCGTGCGTCATGGCCTGCGAACGCCCGATGCACTGCAAGCGGCCTGCTGCCTGCAACTTGGGTCGGCACACGCAATGCTGACCGGCGATGCGGCATTCCAGCGCGTTGCCGGGTTGAATGTCGTTCTGCTTGCCTGAGGGTCGGCGACTTAGCGGCTCGGAACGCCACACCCACCAATTCGAGCCAGCATCTGACTGCCGCTCAGCCCAGCATGTTCAGCGGCCAGCTCGCCGCTGTCGAAGCGATAGTCCATGCGCAGCTGGTCGCAACCCTGGAAGTGAAACTCGGCCGTGCCGATCGGGAACAGGTTGCCGCTGGCGGCGCGGTCGAGCTCGCCGCCAATCACGCGCAGGATGGGCACGCTGACAACCCCGTCCCGAGCGTTGGCCAGGGTACCCTGAAGCACCAGCCAGTCCTGCGCGTCGCTGTCGTTCGGTGGAGTCATCGGGTCGTAGCTGAACCACGCGGCGAACAGCAAGCCGGCTTGCGCCGAGTCGGCCGGCACCACTTCCAGCATCAAACCCTGGCCCGAACTGGCCGGATCGAACCATGCGCCGGACTGCCGGGTAGTGAATCCGCCAGCGTCGGCCACCGCCAGCGTGGGTGGCTGCAATACACCGTCCGAGTCGCGACAGCGGTGCACGCGCGCGCCGATGCGCACGAGCGGCATGCTGCCGGCGCGGCCCTGCTCCACACCGGTGTTGAAGCGATAGCTCAGGGTGGCACGATCGCAATCGGCGAAGCGCAGTTGCGCCGAGCCAACCGCTTCGGCCTGGGTGATCGGCGGCGCCGCAAATTGGCCGCCGCGGTTGCGCAGGATCTGCAGCTCGACCAGCGGCGAATCCTGGTTGGTGCTGCCCTGCAGCGAGTACCAGCGTGCCGCCGACTGATCCTCCAACGCGCCGCCGGTGGCGAAGGTGAACCACGGCGCGAACAGCGTGCGCGACTCAGGCAGCCAGGTCAGCACGAAGCCCTCGCCGCTGGTCGCCGGCGCATACCAGGCACCGCTGATGCCAGCCTGACCGGACGGCAGGTTGGCACCGGCGCGCAGGTTCACGCTCAGCGCATCCAGGCGGCGCCCGCTCGGTTGCTCGTAGACATTCGCCAGCACGCGATAGTCGTCCGCCGGTGCCGTCAGGCTGTGCGGTTGCACCCAACACTGGCTGCCGCCGCAAGGCAGCGTACGCTGCTCGAGCGCCGCGCCGGTCGTGTCATCGAAGAGTTGCATCCGCAGCGCGCCAGTGGCGCGCGCGCTGACCAGCACCGCATGTCGCGCGGGAACCACGGCGACATCGGCCAGCGCGTAGCGATCCAGCGCCAGATCGCGCTGCCAGTCGATGCGGCTGCCATCCAGGGGCACGCTCAGCAGGCGCGCGTTCCCCGAGGAACTGGCTGCGGCGTCGGTCAGATTGCCCAGCGCCAGCAACAAGTGCTGCGACGAGAGCGTCTTGTGCAGGGTCCACCCGCCGCCCGCGTAGGAGGTGCCCAGATTGCCGGCAAGGACATCGTTGCCGCTGGCGGCATCCAGCGCGTACAGGTCGAGCGCATGCGTCCATCGGTCGAGGACCCGCGATTGCACGCGAAACAGACGCCCATTCAGCGGCCAGAATTCTTCCGGGTGCGCAGTCAGGGCATGGGTGCGTACCTGCTCGTCCTGTGCGTCCAGCCATGCCGCAACGATCTGACCGGTGGGCGCCACACTTCCTACCAGCGCCAGCGACTCGCCGCGCAAGAGATCGCTGCGCAGCTGCGGGCTGCCCCGCAGAGTGGTGTAGGTGGGCAGCGCAACCGGGGCACGTTCACTGCCGGTCGCCAGATTGCGCCGCCGCAGCACCAGTGCGCCGTTCGCATCACGATCCAGCAGCGCCAGTTCGCCGTTGGCGTAGCTGCCCCAGGCAGCGGGAAACTGCGGTGGGAAGTTGTGCTCGAAGCGCACCAGGCCCGTCGCCCGGTCCAGGCAACGCAGGGGCACAGGTGTGGACATCGGACGCTCGTCGAACACGCACACCTGCGCGCCGACGACCTGCACGGCCTGGTCGGACCAGGCAAGGTCGCGCAGCGCCTCGGCGGCGAACTTGCGCTGCCACAGCAACTGGCCCTGATCGTCGATCCTCGCCAACAGATAGTCCGCACCGCTGGCAAACCCGGCATAGCGTTCACCCTGTGCGCGATATTCGCCCAGCAGGTTGGACGACAGCTGCGGCGCGCCGGGTGCGATCGTCAACGCGGTCTGCGTGCCGTCGCTGGCCACGCGATAAAGTCGGTCCCTGCTGCGCAGCAGCCAGCCGCCGGCGGGCAGGGCATCGATCTCGTCGGCGCCTTGCAGGCTGAGCGAGCGCTCGTCGATCAGCGTACCGCTGGGCGACAGGGTGAGCAGACGCAGCGGCGCATCTGCGTTCGATGCATCGCGCAGGATCAACTGCACGCGGCCGTCGGCGCCGATCGACGCGCCACAAGCGCGCGCCTGTGGAATGCAGCGCCGGTCGTCCGGCAGCCGGTAGCGGGCGCGCACCACGAATGCCGAATCGAGCAGCAGCAAACCATCGCCAACGCTGGGGCCCGATCCGACGATCACGGTCCATCCGGAGTCCGCGACCAGCAGGCCGTCGTCCTTCCACCTCAAACTGCGGGTCGATCTGGCGCCACTGCGCGCTTCCGGACGGGTCCAGCTGCGCCAGCCAGATGCCCGCGACGAGGAAATCGTCGCCGACTGCAACGAGCTTGCCATCGGCCGTGGCGGCGATCTGTTCGATTTCCACTTGCGCCCAATCGGCGGGCGACTGCCACTGGCGCGCCACGCTGCCATCGGCACGCACCTCAGCCACCAGCGCCTGGCGCTGGTTGTCGCGCTGGCGTACCCGCCGAACCACACCGATTCGCTGCCGGGGACAGCGAGCACCGTCGAGGTGCCGACGAAGCCAGCGATCGCCGGGACGCCCGGAGATCACGCCCAGCCGCGTCGCGGCGACCAGGCGCACGCTGCCCGACGCGGGCGATCTCCCATCCAGACGGCGCCAGACGTCGTGGTTGCGAAGCTCGCAGTAGCTCGACCCCGGTGGATAGAGGTCATGTGCTGAAACGCAGCGTGCCGCTGGCGGAAAAGCGCCAGATGCCGCAGAAAAACTCGGTGCCGAGCAACAAGCCATCGGATTGCGGACGCAGCAGCGGAATCTCGCCGGTCGCCTCCCATTCGTCCCTTTCGGGCATGAACTGGCGCGACAGCAAGCGGCTGTCCGCCGCATAGTGATCGATGCTGGTCAGCGCGGCCTTGTGCTCGACGACCAGCCAGTAACTGCCATCGGCGCCAACCGCGATCTGCAGCGCAGCCGGCGGCGCGGAATCATCGATGACCACCGGGTGCACGCTGTCCCAGGCCTGCAGGGGACTGGTCAGGGTCCACACCAGGCAGAAGCTGCCGAGCGCAAGGATGTGCGGATGCGGCGTTTTGCGGCTCCGCGTCTGCACAAGGGGGGCAATCTGGCAAAGGGATGCTTCGATCAAAGTGGAAAACCCGGTAAATCCGGCCACGTTGGCTCCAGCTATAGCCTCGTCGGCCACAGGCAACAACGCGCGGCTCCTACATTCAATCACAAAGTGGCCTCAACCCAGGTGTAGGAGCGCACGCGCGAAATCTTCCACCCCATCCACCTCACCCCACCACGGCGTTCGAGCCTCGAACGCCGAACCACTCCGCGCGCAGCTCCCAGTCCATCGCGCCGCCAGATGGCGCTGCACGGGCGTTGCCCAGCAGGTAGCGGCCGACGTCAATGACGTGCTACTCCGAGCGCGAAACAATCGCGCTGCCAAGGGCCGCGGTCTGACCGGTGACGTCCGCCGCACCGCTGCTTTCGCCCGCGCCTCACGACCGATAACGATTCAACTCCAGTGAGTCGAATCAGCCACGTGCCAGTGATCGGGCATCCAAGACCCACACCTGATTGGGCGCACAGCCGAATCGACGGATCTGTCGGCGCTTCCCAGGTATTGGGCAGCGGCTTCTTTGGCGAAGCAGGGTATTCGATCAGCGGTGCAGGTCGTCACCAGATATAGCTGACCTGGAATCGAGACACGCCGCGGCGCAGGGCGATATGGCCCAATTTCGGGCTTGAGTAATGACGCGTTCATGAAAGATGCCCAAAGCATAAGTACGACGAGGCGTCGGCGAATCAACGAATCCCTGATTTTCGTGTAGGAAAATTCCTACACGAGAAGCATCGCGCGCGAGCGCGCTCCTACAATTCTTGCGTAGATTCTCGGCATTTGCTGGGGATTGGGCGCGCGCGAAAAAAAACCCCGCCGTATCTGAGAAACTTGCCGCGCTGTTTTTTTTTTTTTCAGCGGCCCAGTCCTTCGATATCACCCGATAGCCGGGCTCGGATCCCCGTCCGGCATCCACGCGCCCATTGCAGGCACTGGTGGGCGGTCGAAAAACCCGTACCCCTCACTGATCATGCCCAGAGTTCCTCGCTCTCGCAACGATTGGATGGCTTGCGTCACCGGGTAGGCTGCCCACTTGGACCCGCGCGGATCCCAGCACCGCAGCAGTTTTTGCGGAAAAAAAAAACCCCCCGTTGACCGCCTTGGAGCTGGTGTTCCCCCCCCTGCCGAGCTTCCCCCAGTGATGCGCGTGCCGGGGAAAAAAAACCCGGTCATGCCCGCTTTTCTTTATGCTGCAGCCATGCGTACATGCGCAGCCGGCGGATCTCGGCCACCAGGAAGGCGCTGGCGATGCCGCCGAATACCAGCGCGAAGAATCCGAACACGGTCGGCAGCAGCCATTGTTCGACGAAGCTGTCGATACGCCCAAGTGCCGGCTCCTCCGGCCGGTACAGCACCGCCACGCGCTCGCCGATGTCATAGCCGCGGCTCGACGAGCGCACATTGCCGCTGATCTGAAAGCGCTCCCCGCTGCCGCCCTCCGGCGCCGGGATGCTGTACTGCACCAGCGG
>JADKFD010000028.1 GCA_016717705.1 Rhodanobacteraceae bacterium
GTCACTGACATCCACGTTGTACCAGAGCTCACCCACCGCACCGCCGCCCAGCTGGAAACCAGCCGGCGCCGAAATCGCGTGCCGCCTTCCCTCATCCTTGCCCTGGCTGGCAGGGATGATCGCGTCCTTGCCATTGATCCTGGTTTCCTACGACTGACACTGCGTGATGTGGGGAAGTTTTCTGAGATAGGAGATGTGGTCCTTGACTGCAGCATCGATGTCCGCTCCCGGAACCACGCGGAAGACAGTTCCAGACCGTTCGGGCCCTCCACTTCGAAGTAGTATCGGGCTCCTCCTCACCCTGTGGCGTGGGCGTCCAGTCGGACGGCACGTCGACGGTGAACCGTGGCGTCGTCCTGCGAGGGAGGTAATGACTGGGTCAGGCCGCCGGCCCGAACTGGCGGCGTGGCTAGCGCGGCGAGCAGGATCAGCGTCGTCATAAACGCACGAATTGGCGTACAGTCGCTTCCGGGAAAACTACTCGTGGCCGGAATGGACGCCCGAACGCTGGGCGCCTATTGGTTAGCGCAAGAAGGCGGGGCAAACTGTCATGCCCGCGTACGATCTTTGAGCTCGCCTGAGTCGGGGCTGACGTGCAAAAAGCGTCCATGCCCGGTTGGAACCCTCACAGGATCTCTTGGTTTCGACGCCGGCGCCAACCCGGGACGACGAGGTGCGGTGGAAGCGAGAACGCATAGCATCCACAGGATACGCACTCGTCGGCGGACGCCCCCTCGTGATCGCCTGGTTCACCCTGCTGCAAAGACTGGGCTCGATGGTCGGCATCGGGCGGCGATCGAGCACCCATGACGATGACTTCGACCCGGAATTGCGCGAAGTGTTTTTCGCCGAACTCGACGACGTCACCGCTGCTCGAGCGCGCGTTTGCAGTCTGGCGCGCGAATCCCGCGGACCAGGCTGCGATGCAGAACCTGCGCCGGGGCTTTCACACGATCAAGGGGTCGGCGTTGATGGTGGGCGCGAATGCGCTCGGTGAGTTCTGCCGTCACCTGGAGCAGTTGTCGATCCGCCTGATGGAGCAGCAGCTGAAGGTCACACCGGCGATGGTCGTCACCATTGAACAAGCGATTGCGCTGATGCCGGCGTTCGCCAAATCCGTACGCGACGGACGCGCGCCGCCGCAAGCGCATTCGATTACCAATCGGGTTCAGCGGCTGATGGCTTGAGGGTATTGCGGTGTGCTGGTCCGCCCTCAAACACTCGTCCGTAGGTCACGTTGCCCGCAGGCTGGCGCGACCTACGAACGCCTGGGACCCACTTCAACCTTGCGCATCGGGTTGTTCCGATGCGTGGTCCAGTTGCGGTAGCTGCCGTCGTCGACGCGCTCCATGGTGATGCAGCTATCCACCGGGCATACGTGCATGCACAGATTGCAAGCCACGCATTCCTCATCGATCACCTCGACGAAAACGCACGCGTCTTTTCCCGGGTGATTGCCTGGTGCGAAGTGTCTTCGCGAGGCGATGTGGCACAGGCCGCACTTCACGCATGTCCGGGTCGATGCGCGCCTTGATGGCGTAGTTCATGGTGAGGAACTGCCAGTCGGTGACGTTGCCCACCGCCTTGCCGACGAAATCATCCAGGCGCGCGTAGCCCTTGCTGTCCATCCAGTTGTTCAGCCCGTCGATCATGTCGTCGACGATGCGGAAGCCGTAATGCATGGCCGCCGTGCACACCTGCACGCTGCCGCAACCGAGCGCCATGAATTCGGCGGCGTCGCGCCAGGTGCCGATGCCGCCGATGCCGCTGATCGGCTTGCCGTGGGTCTGCGGGTCGCGGGCGATCTCGGCGACCATGTTCAGCGCGATCGGGCGCACCGCCGGGCCGCAATAGCCGCCGTGCGTGCCCTTGCCGTCCACCGTCGGCGTCGGCGCCATCAGGTCCAGATCGACCGTGGTGATCGAGTTGATCGTGTTGATCAGCGACACCGCATCGGCGCCGCCCTTGAAGGCCGCGCGCGCCGCGGTGCGGATGTCGGTGATGTTGGGCGTGAGCTTGACGATGCACGGCAGTTTCGAATGCTGCTTGACCCAGCGCGCGACCATTTCCACGTAGTCGGGCACCTGCCCCACCGCCGCGCCCATGCCGCGCTCGCTCATGCCGTGCGGGCAGCCGAAGTTGAGTTCGACGGCGTCCGCGCCGGTGTCTTCCACCATCGGCAGGATGTACTTCCAGGAGGCCTCGTCGCAGGGCACCATCAGCGACACGATCATCGCGCGGTCCGGCCACAGGCGCTTGATCTCGGTGATCTCCTTGAGATTCACCGCCAGCGGCCGGTCGGTGATCAACTCGATGTTGTTGAGTCCGGCGATGCGCTGGCCGTTCAATTTCACCGCGCCATAGCGCGAGCTGACATTGACCACCGGCGGATCGATGCCGAGCGTCTTCCACACCACCCCGCCCCAACCCGCCTCGAAAGCGCGATTGACGTTGTAGGCCTTGTCGGTCGGCGGCGCCGAGGCCAGCCAGAACGGGTTGGGGGAACGAATCCCGACGAAGTTGCAGGAAAGATCAGCCATCGGTGCGCTCGGTCGTTGGTTCAGTGCAGACACTACACCGGGCGGCCGGCCGCGTGCAGGCCGACATTGCCGCTGTCGTAGCGCGGCTCCGGCGCGCCCGAGCCTTGATCGTGCCAAGGAAGCTGATCGCGCCGGCGGCCGCGGCTTTTGGCCAGCCAGAGCGCAGGGCGCCTCGCGTCTATGTCCTGGCGCACGTTCGAAGCCTTTCGACGCGAGGATCCGGCCTGCCAAAGCCGCATGGATGGTCGTGACGCCCGTGCCGGCAACCTCCCGTGAAACACCAACAACCCGATGTCAAACCGGCCCGATCACGCGCCAGCACACTGCCGGCCACCGCGATCACCTGAGAAATGCCGTGTACCCAGCCGCCTTCGCCCACCGACGCCTGCGCGCACTCGCTGGCGCCGCCCTGCCCGGCGCCAGCCCGCTGACCGTCGCTACTTTGGTGGTCACCAGCAGCGCCGACACCGCCGGCAGCACCTGCGGCGCGGTGTGCCCCTTGCGTCAGGCCATCACGGCGGCCAATGCCACGGCGGCGGCCGACACCAGCCTTTTCGCGATTACCCAGCCACCGCCTGGCGAGATCCTGATCCGGCCGTCCACGCAGTTGCCGAGCTACTGCCTGTCGACGCCGCGTCCCGACGCGCTGCACGCCAATGGCTTCGAGTGAGGCCAGCAACGGGCGCCGCGTTGCGGCGCGCGTCTGGCCGATGGTGTCCTGATCGCGGAGATCGCTCCGATGTCCATTCCCCAGTCCGAGGTCGCCCGCCTGCCTCCACGCATCGTGCTCGATGTCGACGCCGAACTCGGCGACTATCTGGTGGGCGAACTCGCGCGTCACTGGCCGCGCGCGCTGGTGACGCGCAGGACATCCGGGCAGCCCGTGGTCGCCGATCTGATGGTCGTCAACCACGAACCGCGCTTGCCACTGTGCTGTCCGACCTTGTGGCTCGCGGGCATCGACGGCAGCCAGTCGCTCCACGCCACTCGCACGGCTACTGGCGCACGGCTATGCCCACCACCGCCTCAGGCCTGCGGCGGACGCTGGAAGCCTGCCTGCGCGCACTGATCCAGCACCCATCGACATGTGCGCCGTGACCCCGGAGGCGATCCCCGATGCGAGGTCGGGCGATCGCAGACCTGGAATCCTGATGTCAAACACCAGCAACCTCGGGTCAAACCGGGCGACACAGGTCGATGCACATTGCGACCCAGCTGGGCCCTTCCACCCGGCCAACTCAATTCAAGGGAGAGTGCCATGTTTCAGCAACTGTCCGCCCGCGCACTGCTGTTCAGCGCCTGCGCCCTGCTCGCCAGCCTCGCCCACGCCCGCGGGTCCGATGACGACCCCGAAGCCGGTGAATCCTGGCTCACCAGACTGGTCCGGCTGGAAGCGCGCGAGGGCTACGTCGCCGCCGGGCAGATTCGCGCCACCGATGACTTCGGCGCCACCCACGATCGCGACTTCCGCATGCTCGTGAGCGGCAGCGTGGAGCGCGGCGACCGCCGCGTGGTGCTGCACCGCTACGAGCCAGAATGCTTCGATCTGGCGCTCGGCGGCGCGCCTGAGCGTCGACGATTTCTGCGATCGGATCACTCTGGAATACCGCGGCAATGGTCGCGGTCGCCTTCTCCAGTATTGATGCCCATCGCCGGTATGCATTCGCGCTGCAACCGGACGCGCGCGTCCCGGGTCGCTGGCAATCAGTCCCGGGCGACCTGCCGCAACCTGCGCTGGCCCTCGACAGCGATGCCGACAGCACCGGCGTGCGCTACCGCTGGAAGCTGGAGACCCGCGATGCCACGTTCGGCCAGGCGGGCGGAATCGACGCCGAGCAACTGCGCGAGTTCGACCTGAATGCGCTTGAGGCCAGCCTGCTGGCGCTGGGCGAAGTGCTGATGACCTTCAACCGCTACGAGTTCCAGTTCGACGACCTGCCGCGCGAGCACCCTGCGCATCTGGATTCGCCCTACAGCCTGTGGGCCGAAGAGGCAACCGAGGGAGGCTGTATCGGCCTGGTGTGTTTCGGCAATCTCCACGATTTCAGCCCCACCTCCGCCAGCAACCCTTGCAACCCGGCGAGTCCCCAATACAACTATGCCGCGTGTGTGCCCGATCTCACCTACGCGCGCTGGCCGCTATCACAACGGCCAAAGATCCAGAAGCAGAGCAACGACGAGGTACGGAGGATCTACTTCGTCGCCAACAAGGGATACGGCACTTTCGACGCGGTGATCGGACAGGACGCGGAGTTCATCAGCTTCGTGTCGCTGATCCGAGTCGGCAGCGGCGTCCCGCTGGTCGGACCGATTGAAGCCGGCGGGTCTCCCTACTACAACTACTGCTTTCGCTTCGATCCCACCTTCTACCACCCCTACTTGTTCATCTACAGCCTGCAGCTGTTGCCCGACGCGCTTATGACCCACGGCATGCGGACACTCACCTGCCCTCGCGCCTCGGGTCGTCCCGCGGGCCGCTACCGGATGTACATCCACATCGCCCCGACCGGACTGCTGGACACGCCCGGATACGCGGCCAACAACATCGGCAGTTCCGGGTATCTGGACTGGGTCAATCTGCACTGAGGCTCGGTCGGCGGTGAGTGGAACGAACCGCATCGGTCGCTGGTAACTGTGGCGTGCCCGGATTCGCGATTGATGCGGTTCGTTCCTCAACGCATCCTACTCACTAACTGTTGGGAGCGGGTTTACCCCGCGATCTCTTTGCTCGCCCGGGCGAGAAGCTCGCGGAGTAAATCCGCTCCCACATTAAAATCAATACCTTACGATGCGTTTGCTTAGAGCCGTCGCGAGCCGGCAGTCATGCAGGAGGAGCCATGCATCGGGTAACGCAATGCGGCATGGCCCTGTTATGGGCCGCCTCCGCGGTCGCCAGCCAGCGCGGCGCGCTGCCGGCCGAAGTCTTCGACGTGCAGGCGATGGAAGGCGCCTCGGTCAGCACCGATATCGCCGAGCAGGCCGACGGGCGCCTGCTGGCGGCAAACATGCGCGGACTGTTTCGTTACGACGGTTCGCGCTGGGCTTTGCACCTGCACCCGGAGGCGAAGGGCGGCATGGAGCATCTGGCGGTGGGCGCCGACGGGCGCATCCACAGCAGCTTCAATGGCGACATCGGCTGGTGGCAGGACGATGCCGCCGGCACTCTGCAGTGGCACAGCGAGCTCGCGCGCCTGCCAGCGGACTGTCGCGACGTGGCCGCCGAGACCATGAGCCTGCATGTGGACGCCGCGCGCGGTGGCGTGATCTACGCCGCGGCGACCCGCATCGCGCTGCTGCCCGACGATCCACAGGCGCCGGTGCTGTGCCGGCCCATGCAGCAACTGGTCGAGACTTTCCTCGCCGACGGCGACCTGCTGGCGGTGCATGGCGCGCCGTTGACGCTGAGTCGCCTCGACGCCGGGCTCGCACCTGCGCCGGTGCCCGGCAGCGAGCTCCTCGACGGCATCGGCCTCAGCGACAGCGTCGGCACGGCGCAGGGTGCGCTGCTGTTGAACAACAACGGCCAGGTGCTGCGTTATCGGAACGGCGCGATCGAGCGCTGGTCCGAAGACTTGCGCGAGGCCCACGGCCCCACCACGACGCGGCCATTCCAGGCGATCGAACTGCTGACCGACGGCCGCGTGGTGGTGGCCGGCATCGTCGACGGCATCTTCGTGCTGGATGCCGATGGCCGGCTTGTCGATCACCTCGACGAGCGCGCCGGCGTGCCGACACGGCGCAAGACCAACGGACTTTACGCAGACCGCAGCGGCGACCTGTGGCTGGCGCAGGAACGCACGCTCGCACGCATCGGCGCCAGCAGCGCGCTGACGGTGTTCGACGATCGCCATGGCCTGCCGTCAGCGGCGCAGCTGGCGCGTTGGCAGGGCTCGCTGTGGGTGGCTGCGCGCACCGGCCTGTTCCAATTGCGCGATACCCCCGACGGCGGAGAGTTCCACGCGCCGCTGCCGGATCTGCTGAACCTCTATGGCGTCGCGGCACTCGGCGAGGGCGTGCTGCTGGTGGCCAATGGCGGGTTGCATGCGGTGCGCCCGGTTGGCGACGGCTGGACCGCCGAGGCGCTGCCGCTGGCCTGGAACCAGATCGGGCTGCTGGAAGCCTCGCGCTTCGTTCCCGGCCGCGTCTACGCCGGCAACTCGCAGAGCTTGCTGCAAGTCGATATCGGCGCCGACGGCCGCATCCAGGTAACCGAGATCGGCGCGCTGAAAATCCCGATCTTGCGCATCGCCGAACTCGACGCCGACACGCTGTGGGTGGCCGACCGCGTCGACGGCGTGCTGCGCGTGGAACTCGCCGATCCCGCGAACCCGCGCCGCTACGGCGAGGCGCAGGGCCTGCCTGCGGGCACTGTGCGCATCTATTCCGGCCCGCGCCAGCCGTGGTTCACCACCATGCTGGGCCTGCGCGTCTACGACCCGGCCAGCGACCGCTTCATTGTGCCGCCCGGACTGCCGGCGGAACTGCAGCAGGACCGCCTCTACAGCGCGTACGAGGACCATGAGGGCCACCTGTGGGTGCGCGGCGGAGCCATCCTCAACGACGTGTTCTGGCGCGAGGGCGACACCTGGCGCATCGACCGCGACCTGCTGCACGGCGTCGATCCGTTTCCGACCATCTTCGGTTTTCACCGTGAGGACAACATCGTCTGGGCGATCCGCGCCAACGGTCTGTTGCGCATCGATCTTGCCGCACACCGGCCGACGCCGCCGCCACCGGCGCCGTTGCTGACGCGCGTGTTCGACACCCGGGCGCGCAGTGCGCTGGCGCTGGACGGGCTCGGCCGACTCAGGCCTGAAGTCCGCGATCTGCGCATCGATTTCGCGCTGCCGGTCTTGCGCCGCGGCGCCGCCACGGCGTACCGCTCGCGCCTGGCCGGCTTCGAGGACTGGAGCGAGTGGACCGCCTCCGGGCAGCAGGCGCGCATCTACACCAACCTGCCGGATGGCCAGTTCCAGTTCGAAGTCGAGGCGCGCGACGCGCTGCAGCGCGAAGTGCGCATGCCAGCGGCTGCGCTCACCATCCCGCCGCCGTGGTTCCGCAGCGCACCGGCGCAGACCGCGTACGTCGGCGGCTCGGTGCTGGCGCTGTGGCTGGCGATGCGCATCGGTTCGCGCCGGCGCCAGCGGCAGATGCTGGCGCGGCAGGCCGAGCTCGAGGCGATCGTCGCGGCGCGCACCAGCGAACTCAAGACGAGCAATCGCCAGCTGGCGGAACAAGCCCTGCGTCTTGCCGAGGCGGATCGATTGAAGACGCGCTTCTTCGTCAACGTCGGCCACGAGTTCCGCACGCCGCTGACCTTGGTGCTGGGTCCGCTCGACGACCTCTTGCGCGATACCCGCGGGCGTCTCGCCGAGGGCGTGCGCACGCATCTGCAACTGGCGCAGCGCAACGCGCGGCGGGTGCTCGACCTCATCGTCGAACTGCTCGATGTCAACCGCCTGGAGCAAGGCCAGCTGCCGCTGCGCATCGGGGTCCATGATCTTGCCGCGCTGGCGCGGCGTGTCGCCGACGAAAGCGCGCCCTTGGTCGAGCGCTACGGTCAGTCGCTGCGCGTGGAGATCGAGCCGGCGCAGGCAGCGGCACGCATCGACCCGCTGCAGATCGAGCGCTGCGTGGTCAACCTGTTGTCCAACGCGGCCAAGTACTCGCCACGCGGCACCGAGATCGTGCTGGCGCTGGCGCGCGACGGCGGGCAGCTTGTGCTGAGCGTGCGCGACCACGGGCGCGGCATCGCGCCGGAAGCGCTGACCCATGTGTTCGACCGCTTCTTCCAGGCCGAGGGCAGCGATCAGGCCAGTGGTTACGGCATCGGCCTGTCGCTGGTGCGCGAAATCGCGCTGGCCCACGGCGGCGCCGTCGAGGCCGCGAGCGAACTCGGCGTCGGCAGTTGCTTCACGCTGCGCTTGCCGGCAGCAGCGGCGGCGCCGTTGGCGCCAGTGGAGCTTGCGGCCGAGACGCCTGCCGAGCCGCCGGCAATTGCCGAAGGCGCCACTGCCGAATCTCCGCGCAGCCGCGAGCGCGTGCTGGTCGTCGACGACCATGCGGACCTCAGGGAGCGCGTGCGCGAACTGCTCGGTCAGCGCTTCGAGGTGATCGAGGCGGCCGATGGCGAGCAGGCCTGGCGCAGCGCGCGCGACTTGCTGCCCGATTTGATCGTCAGCGACGTCATGATGCCCGGCTGCGACGGCGTCGAGCTGACCCGCCGCCTGCGCGCGCACGCCGACACCAATGCCATCGGCGTGCTGCTGCTGACCGCCAAAGCCGGCAGCGAGCACGCCGTCGCCGGCCTCAACGCCGGTGCCAACGACTACCTCGCCAAGCCCTTCGATTCGAGCGAACTGCTGGCGCGTTGCGAGGCGATCGTCGGCCACGCCAGACGCCTGCAGCATCGCCTCGCAGCGGCCGCACAGAAGCTGCCGCCGGCGCCGGTGGACGACCAGGAATCGCGTTGGCGCCAGCGCCTCGATGCGCATATCGCCGCCAATCTGCACGAGCCCGCATTTGGCGTCGAAGAACTCAGCAAGTGCATGCACGCCGATCGCACCCATCTGTTCCGGCGCTGCAAGGAAATTCTGGGCATGAGCCCGAGCGACTACCTGCGCGAAACCCGTCTGGCGCACGGACACCAGTTGCTCGAATTGGGCAGCGGCAACGTCTCCGAAGTGGCCTACGCCAGCGGCTTCGACAGCCTGTCGAGCTTCACCCGCGCGTTCAAGGCACGCTTCGGCGCCGCACCCAGCCAGGTGCGCGCGCGCGCGGCGTCGTGAACGCCAGGCCTGCGCGGGCTGTCGTAGCGCGGCTCCGGCGCGCGGCCTGTCAGAGAATCGCCACGCAGCAGTTCGCGCCGGCGGCCGCGGCTTTTCGCGAGGCCGCAGAGCGCCGGGAGCCTCGCGGATCAATTTCGGCGCGCAAACAAACACGGTCGCCGCGAGGACCCGGCCTACCAGAGCTGGCGCGGCGGGCTGTCGTAATACAGCTCCGCGCGCGCTGGTGTCCTCCGCGTGCAGGCTGGGAGATCATCGCCCGCCAGAACCGCGCAAACCGAGTCTTGTCGTCATTTGCTAGGGAGGGATCATGTCCAAGCTTCGCGTCGAGAGTTTCAGCATTTCCCTGGACGGTTTCGGCGCCGGCCCGGACCAGGACCTCAACAATCCACTCGGTATCGGCGGTACGGCACTGCATGGCTGGGCCCTGCCCACCCGGACCTTTCAGCAGAAACTGTTTGGCAACGACAACGGGGAAACCGGCGTCGACGAGGACTTTGCCGCACGCGGTTTCGACAACATCGGCGCATGGATCCTCGGCAGAAACATGTTCGGGCCGGTGCGTGGTCCATGGCCAGACGAGAGCTGGCGCGGTTGGTGGGGCGACCACCCGGTCTATCAGGTCCCGGTATTCGTGCTCACCCACCACCCGCGCGCGCCGCTGGTCATGGATGGCGGCACCACCTTTCACTTCGTCACCGAAGGCGCGCTCGTCGCCCTGGAGCGCGCCCGGCAAGCCGCGCGCGGCAAGGATGTGCGCGTGGGTGGCGGCGTCAATGTCATTCAGCAGTACCTGCGCCAGCGTCTGATCGACGACATGCACATCGCCATCTCGCCAGTCCTGCTCGGCGCCGGCGAGCGCCTCTTCGAAGGGGTGAACCTGCCAGCGCTGGGCTATGCCTGCGTCAAGCACCAGGCCACTGCACGTGCGACCCATCTGATCCTGTCGCGACAATGATTGACCTTGGCGTGCCCAGGGATGCCTGTCGTCGTGCGTCCGCGCGGATGCCGCTCGCCTCACGCCGGCGCCGGGCTGGCCGGGCGGCACCGGCTGCTGCTCAACGCGGTCCAGGGAAGGGTCCATGCACGCCCAGCCCGGCGCACTGGCCGTCCAGATATTGACCTGGGGTCGAACCGACGACGGGTCATCGAGATTGCCCACACGCACCACCCGGAATTGCGGCCGCGCGTCCGATCGGGCAAACAGATGCGTGCCGCACGCGGTGCAGAATTCGCGCGTGATCGCGTTCCCGCTGTGCGCGGTCTTGGTGTGCTCCGACAACGCCCCCGTCACCGCGAGCGCCGAAGCCGGCACGATCATGTTCACCGTGCCATTGGCGGCAAGGTGCTGGCAGTCCCGACACCAGCACACGCGCACGCCGAGCGGTTCCGCCGACACCGTGAAACTCACCGCGCCACACAGACAGTGACCCGTTCGTTGCGTCATGCGCGCGCTTTCCGAGCGTGAGAGAGGCGACATCATCCCATTCTCACGCGACGCGCGGGAGCGCGGCGCCATCGACCGAGTGCGCGCGGTCGACCTGTCGAATTCACCCCGCGACCGCAATCAAGAGCTCAACGATCTCTCCCGATCACGACATTGACCGCTGCGGATCGCACAGCGACCTCGACGATGAGCTCATCGACCTCTCGCGATAACGCCATCGACCTCAACGGAGGGCCCGCGGACCGCTCGCGAGCACAGGCACGGTGTCTCCGAAGCGGTTGAATCACGCCTCGATGAGGTCGCGGCGCTCTCAACAGCGCTTGCTATGCTGATCGACTGAAGTCGTGCGGCTTTCGCATGACGTGGCGGCGGCATCGACAGGCGTCGCGCGACGCGAGGCTGACCTGGCCAACCATGACCGATTCGCCATGCGCTCATGCGTAGCCGTGATCCATTCGACGTGACCAGCCAGCACCTGGAAGAGTGCCTTCAGGATCTGATCTTGCCGCCCATAGCAACGTTTCCAACGCTCCACCAGATGATAGTCAGAGCAGCGCGACACCGCCTGCGGCGAGATCTGTGCGACCGCAAGCAGAGGCTTGCTCGTCACTGCCTGACCACAGATCGCCATACCGAAGATTGCGGCCAGGACATGGTTGCGATCCCCATCCCACTGCCGACGAAGTTCGAACCAACGGCCGTTCAGCCGATCCTGGCCGCACAGGAACGCGCGACGGACACTGCACGACGAGCAGTGACGGGGTCCCGGGACGCTGCGACGGATCATGATTGAACGGGCGAAGGTCACGGGACCCGCATCACTGCTCATACGCTCATCGTCGCTCGAAAACCTGCCCCAAGGCTTGCAGGAAAGTTCTAATCTATGAGCAACCGTTGTGGCCTCGTCCATTGCTGTCTTGATTCAAAGGTCTCCGTTGTCACGCATGTTGATTCCGAACGGAAGCACTCGCAAACTCAATTGAAGAGCTACTGAATATCACATTATCCGAGAAGGGAAAACTTCACTTAGCACCTTGTATCTGACGGCTACTTGCCAGTTAGGCCTCAATATCGGAGCTCGTCGCTGGTCCTAGACTTCGAGGTTCTTCTGCGCGGAGTACGAGGGCCCGAGGGCGCAAGAACATAGGCGAATGCCAAAATGGTGCGACAATCGATTACCGAAGTCCAGGCGGAAATCCGCCGAACTCTTGCCAGAGCAGCCATTCTACAAATACTTGTATATCTGTTCTGTTCATGGTTTACGATAGGCATCTCTCACAGCGCCGAAACGTCGGAGCCGGCGGAAACTCAAGAAGAAGCTCGTTGGAGCGAGTACTTTGGACCAGTTACGCCGGCAGAACGGGAAGTTTTCTCCGATTGGCGGAGCGAGCGTAGGAAACAGTACAAAGAAATCGAGGGTAGTGAGGCCATCTCGATAATAGAAATGCAAATGTCCGGCAATGTCGGTTGGTATGGCCGGCGAATGCTGGAACTGGCAGAACGCAAGCGCTATGAGGATTCTCTAAGGCTAACCCTGCCCCAGCCGGCGAAATTGGAAGCCGTCGTTGCTCACACGGCTGAAGCCAAAGCGCTAATCGACGCAATCAAACGGACCTACGGAAGCCTCGAAAACGTTCATATGAAGGTCAGAATCTGGCCGTTCGCTCGTCGCCCTGTTCCAGTCGTCTGGGAAAATGACTACGTGATTGAAAACGAACTCTGGTTCAGCCGTTCCAACGGCACGCGCAGTTTTTTAGTCGACTATCGAGAGTGGGGCTATGAAATGACCGACGATTGGGTAGAACGAGGCTGCAACAGACGACTCGAGCGCTCGGGCGTGTGGGACCATCTGGGCAGTGCTTGGCTCGATGAGTCTTGCGGAACTGCACGGATCCCCTTCGTTCCCAAGGGATTGGCCGTTGAAGCCTACCAAACAGCCTCGACCGCCGGGCTATTGCTGTTCGGAATGAAGTTGATTCATCTGCAAACAGAAATGAACTATGCATGTAAAATTCGGGACGGCTACTGGCTATTAATCATCTGTAGCCACTCCGGTCCAAAAGCCAATGGCGACACCTATGTCATGCAGATTGATCGCACAACCCAACGTATTGTCGCGGAACGTCGCGACACTAGTTCACCCGTGATGATCGAATACCTTTCTGCCGACGCCGATACAGTGTTGGCACCAATAGATCTAATATTTTCCATTCCAGCGGAAGCGAAGTCGCTCTTCTCAAAGAAGGCGGCAAAATATCTCAGCGAGGAGGACGGTAGCATGGCGAATCGCTCCTTGATTGACGTCATGGCAGAGACCTCAAGCCATGTCTCTCGACTCAAGGAGTTTGTTCGTGAATGCAATGTCTCCGAGGCCGGCGACCTCGAGCTTGAATCTCTCGCATCAGAGCTGGAGGATATGGATCACGACTCCGGAAAGCCATGGGCGAAACTCTTCAAGGAGTGCCGCTTGAAGACTACGCCCCCAATAGTGTTCCAAAAGCCCCCCGCATTTGCGCCATGCCCAGACTGGACGAAGAGCTGCGAGGAACAATTACAATGAAAGACAAATGGTGTAAACATGCGGACAAAACGTTGAGGCTAACTATGCAATCAATCCGACGCCGGAACTGTACCTTCGCTCAAACCGGGCACGACTGCCGCCGCGGGTTATTCCGGCGTTAGGTGTATGAATTCGCTTTGGGTATCCAGGATGCTGCTTCTGATGGTTGGCCTTTGTCTCATTGGTTCCTGTGCAATGTCGACGGAAGGCGCCCGGGACGCAAATGTGGTCTGCTCAGTCAATCCAGAGCAGTGGCAATCCATATCACCGCCGGATAATTCGCGTGAGCTGGTTGCTTTGGTCGGTTTGGGCGCACGGAATGAAAAGCGGTCAAGACTCTATTGGTTCCGAGGCAACTCTACATCACTGCTTCTTTGCCGGCCCGAAAAGGCAAAGGGTAAGTTACCTGCCTGTGGAATGCATGGGTGGAGGTTTGTTAAGGTGGCGGATAGTTGGACGCTTGATGAGTTGGAGATTTTGGTAGTCTGTGGTTAGTATGAAGAAGATAATCCGTGCATACGCCTAACTATGCAATCAAGCCGCCGCCGGAACTGGCTCTTCGCTCAAACCGCATTTTTGCCGCCGGCGCAGCTTATTGCAGCATCAGGCATCGTCGGGGTGTCTCTTTGCAGTCCAGTGGAGATGCAAGTCTTGTCGAGTGACGTGATGAAACTCCGTGCCATAAAGCTGGTGCACACAGTCGTATGGGTGCTCTTGGCGGGCTGCGTCATCGCAATTCCAATTCTAGCGCTGACCGAAAACGTGACTATCGCAACCTGGGTTTTGGGCTTGGTCATGTTGGAAGTAATAGTCCTGGTATTAAACGGGATGCGATGCCCACTAACGGATATCGCTGCTCGCTATACCCAGGATCGAAAGTCAAACTTTGATATCTATCTTCCCGAGTGGCTTGCGGAAAATAATAAGCTGATTTTTGGTTGGCTTTATGTGATCGGTCTTGTCATTACAGCCTGGAGTTGGAGCAGCCGGAGCTAAAATGATCAATCGCAAACTACTCAATTGCGTTGTGAGGAGCCGCTGCCCTAACGGTGCAATAAACCCGAGACGGAACTGGACATTCGCTCAAACCGGGCAATATGGCCGGCCAGGGTTAATGCGGCGCTAGACATGGTGCGCGAAAATCGAGGGACCGATGGACAATTTTAGCTACTTATCCGGTATTGAGTTCTATAGTGTTAGACCCCGGGAATCCACACAGTTGCTGTCAGGCTTTGGTCGCTGGGTCGAGAATCGTTCTTCGTTTCCAGCATACGCGCCTACTATTGTTTGGTCTGCAGTGCTTCTCTTGATGCACATTCAAACCTGGTGGTCCATGTATGGCCTTCGTTTCCATACAGATTGGACCTTCTTTCATTGCTTCGTTGTGCTACTGCACGGCCATCTATTGTTTCTCTCTCTCATCAATGGTGCTTCCGCAGTACCGCATCATCCGTTGAGTCTAAGAAGAAATTATGAGTTGCAGAGGAAATGGTGCTTTGCTCTGCTAAACGTGCTGCTTCTGGTTAGTATTGCTCGTGACGCAGTGCTAACCAGGCTCTTCCGTCTATATAATATTGGCTTTCATTTGTTGTTTATGAGTACCTTTGTAACGGGCATGTGCTTCACGCGCGAATCAGTTCACAGATTCATTGCCTTGTTCACAGCAGCGGCTATCTGCCTTTATATATTTCTGCTCTTTTATGCACTTGAGTGAAGTATCGAGACAATGCTTGACTATGCATTCAAGCCGATTGCGGGACAGGCTCTTCGCTCAAACCGGGCAGTACTGCCGGCGCGGCTTGTTGCGGCGTTAGGCATCAGACGAACCAATTTGGATTGCGGAACGATTTTGTCAGCAGGAGGTCTTCGAAGATGCGAATCCCGCTGGTTTGTACACTGGTGTTCTGTATTGCCACGATTGGACAGTCACAAAGCCTGACGTCCTCGCCCTTGTTGGGTAAATGGGTAGCCGACATTGGACGTCTGCCAATTCCGGTCGAAGCACGCCCGAAGAGCGTGACCATTACGTTTTCAGAGGATGATGACGGCCGGCTCGAAACCAGCGTTGAGGTGGTAGACGCCAGCGGATCTCGTATGCACGCAGAAGGTGTTACCGCACTGGATGGAACGCCTGCGATAGCTACCGGAAACCTGGAGGCGAATGCATCTGCAACGACCATGCCGGCGGAAAACGTGCTTGTCATGCAACTGGCAAGGGATGGGGTGCCCGCATCCACACGTGTCTACGTCGTTTCAGATGACGAAAAATCGATGGTGGAAACTTCGGCTTATGTCGGCGAGGACGGTCAGCCCGTTCTGAGGACCAACTACTTCCGGCGTGCGGACTAGGGACCCGCTGAACAAGTTCTGCGGGTCCTAACGCCCAACCATGCTTTCAAATCGAGTTTGGTCGAAGCGCAGGCTTGCATGACTTGCGCGTGTCTACAGGGCGCTCATGCCCGCGCGATGCGCCGCGACCCGATCGCAATGACCGGCGCTGTCAGGCGAGTGTGGCGCAGAGCAACTGCGAGGGCACCGCGCGATCGTCGGCATCGCTGACCAGCCACACCATATCGCCGTCGACGGCGACGCCCTCCACCTTCGCCGGCGTGTCCAGCCACCGGTGCCAGCGCAACACACCGTCCGGCGTCAGGCGCACCAGGGCGGAGCCCAGGCAGCGGCCGTCCTGATAGGCATCGCAAGTGTCTTCAAGCACGACGCTGGTCAGCAGATCGCCATCGTCGAGGACGCAAAGGTCGGTGCAGGTCCACGGCACTTCGTCGTGCGCGCCGAAGTTGAGGTCGACGATGCGCGGGGCGCGGGTCAGGACGAAGCGCTGCGAGCGCAGGGCCTGATGCAGATCGTGCATTGCGAGGTAGATCAGCGCGCTGCGTGAGTCGCCGCGGTTACCGCGTTGCAACAGGACGAACTCGTCGCCGACCAGCGCCGCGCCTTCGAGGTTGAGCCCGGCGAAGGTCTGGCGCAGAACCTCGCACAGCGCGGAAGTGTCGATCACCGTGATGCATTCCTTGTGATCGACCAGCACCGCGCGTTCACGCGTGGCGCGGGAACCCGACCCCATCGCCAGCAAGCCATGCCCGGGCAGATCGACGAGGATCTCGAAGTCCGGCTTGTGCGCCTTGCGCTTGGCGTGCTTGTCCGGCAGTTCGCCCGGCAGCAGCACGATGCGACGCGTTGCAGCGTCCGCGTCGAACACGAACAAGGCGTTCTCGTCGTCGGCGACCACATGGAAGGCGCCGTCGCGCAGCACCAGGCCACTGGCCGCACTGACGTTGAGCGTGCGCAGGATGCGCGTCGCGATCATCCGCCCCGACGCCCGGTCAGATCCGCCGCGTCCAAGCCGACTCAGGCGCGCAGTGACGCGTCGATCGCCGCTGCCGCGCGCTTGCCGTCCTCCACCGACTGCACGGTCAGATCGACCTTGCCGCCGACGCAGTCGCCGCCGGCCCAGACCTTCTCGACGGTGGTGTGGTGGTGCGCGTCGACGGCGATGCGGCCGCCCTTGAGCGCCGGGCCGTCAACCGGATCGAAGGCCTGGCCGATGGCCTTGAGCACACTGTCGGCAGCCAGCGTGAAGCGCTCGCCAGTGTCCGTCGGTCGGCCGTCGGCACCAGCGGACGTGTAGGCGAATTCGATCGCACTGACCGCGCCGTCGATGCCATGGACTTCCACCGGACGCGCCCAGTTCACGATGCGCACGCCCTCGTCGCGCGCGAAGGCCTGTTCCAGCACGGTCGCGCCCATGGTCTCGACGCCACGTCGATACACCAGCGTGACTTCTTCGGCGCCGAGGCGGCGCGACTGGATGGCGGCGTCGATCGCGGTGTTGCCGCCGCCGATGACGACCACGCGGCGTCCCACCGGCAGGCGCGAGAGGTTGTCGCTCTGGCGCAGTTCGGCGATGAAATCGACCGCGTTTCGCACCCCTTCCAGATGTTCGCCGGGGACGCCGAGCGCATTCACGCTGCCCAGGCCCAGGCCGAGGAACACCGCGTCGAAATCGCGCTTGAGATCCGCCAATGCGAGATTGCGGCCGAGCTCGCGGCCGTGTTCGACGCTGATGCCACCAATCGACAGCAGCCACTCGACTTCGGCCTGCGCAAAGCCCGGCACCTTGTACGCAGCGATGCCGTATTCGTTGAGCCCACCCGGCTTGGCTTGCGCCTCGAAGATGGTCACCGCGTGACCCTGGCGCGCCAGCGCGTGTGCGCACGAGAGTCCAGCCGGACCGGCGCCGACCACCGCGACGCGTTTACCCGTCGGCGCAGCGCGCTGGAACAGTTGCACCTTGTCGCGATACACCCAGTCGGTCGCATAGCGCTGCAAGGCGCCGATCTGCACCGGCTTGTCGTCATCCTTGTTGCGCACGCAGGCGCCTTCGCAAAGGATCTCAGTGGGACACACCCGCGCACATGAACCGCCGAGGATGTTGGCCGACAGGATGTCCGTCGCCGCACCTTTCAGGTTGTCGCTACCGATCCGCTTGATGAAGCTCGGGATGTCGATGCTGGTCGGGCACGCCACCGTGCAGGGCGCGTCGTAACAGTAGAAACAGCGCTGCGCCGCCAGCAGCGCCTGTTGTCGCGTCAGCGGCGGCGCGATGTCGTCGAAGTTGTGCGCCAGTTGCTCGGCGCTGAGGCGTCCGGCCTGGATGTCGGCATGGGTGAGTCGGGTCATCTTGGCTCCGGACCTGGACGATCAATGGAAAAGCGATTTATCCGCAAAGGACGCAAAAAACGCAAAGGGAAGCGAAGAGCTGATCTCAGTTGACCTGCCGATCCTGCGTTCTGCCGCCGGGCCAGAATCGCGCTCGGCCCACTCCCTTGCTCTACTTTGCGTCCTTTGCGTTCTTTGCGGACCAAAAAAGCCTCAACGACTTGCCCGCCCCAGCATCGCATGCAGCAGCACATTGCCGCCGGCTTCGATCCACTCCGGCGTGGCGTCTTCGATTTCGTTGTGGCTGATGCCGCCGACACAGGGCACGAAGACCATCGAGGTCGGCGCGACCTGCGCCAGGTAGCAGGCGTCGTGGCCGGCGCCGGAGACGATGTTCCGGTGGCTGTAGCCGAAGAGCTCGGCACCGGCGCGTACCGAGGCGACGCAGTCGGGGTCGAAGCTCACCGGCTTGTAGTAGAAGATCTGCTCCAGCTTGCTCACTTCCACCCTGGTTTCTTCGGCGATGCGCGCGATGCCGGCGCGCAGGTCGGCGTCCATCTTGAGCAGCGTTTCGTCTTCCGGATGGCGGATGTCGACGGTGAAGAACACGCGGCCGGGGATTACGTTGCGCGAGTTCGGATAGACCTGGACCATGCCCACCGTGGCGCAGGCAAACGGCGCGTAGGTGTGGCCGATCTTGTTGACCAGATCGATCACCCGCGCGGCGCCGAGCAGCGCGTCGCGGCGACTGGGCATCGGCGTCGGGCCCGCATGCGACTCCTGGCCGGTGAACACCACCTCGTACCAGCGCTGGCCCTGGGCATGCGTGACCACGCCGATGGTGACGCCCTCGTTTTCCAGGATCGGGCCCTGCTCGATGTGCAGTTCGAACGCGGCGTGGATCGGCTTGCCCATCGGCTGGTCGCCGGCATAACCGATGCGCGCGAGTTCCTCGCCCATGGTCTTGCCGTCGACATCGGCGCGCGACAGACCGTAGTCGAGCGTGAACACGCCAGCGAACACACCGGAAGCGACCATTGCCGGCGCGAAGCGCGAGCCTTCCTCGTTGGTCCAGATCACCACCTCGACCGGGCGATCGGTCTCGATGCCGTGATCGTTCAAGGTGCGGATCACTTCGAGTCCGCCGAGCACGCCGTAGATGCCGTCGAAACGGCCACCCGTGGGCTGCGAATCGGCATGCGAACCGGTCACCACCGGCGGCAACGAGTTGTCGCGCCCGGCGCGGCGCGCAAACACATTGCCCATCTGGTCGACGCTGATGGTGCAGCCGGCTTCCTTCGCCCAACGCACGAAGAGATCACGTCCGTCGCGGTCGAGATCAGTCAGCGCCAGACGGCACACCCCGCCCTTCGCGGTCGCACCAATCTTCGCCATCTGCATCAAGCTGTCCCACAGCCGCTTGCCATTGATCGCCAGCGGCTGTTCCTGCGGTTTCAGTACGGCGTTCATTGTGCAGTCCTCCCTGCAGTTCCCGGACCGGATTCATGAAAATGACACATCCCGGAGTGATTTCGCCAGCGCGTTCGCCAGGCCGCGGAACCTTCGCCCTGCTGGCCCGTCCGAGGTGCACCTGACCGCATACTTGCGGTGGTCCACTTCCACTCATTCGCCCAGCGACCGCATGCCATTGTCACCCTCAATCCAGCGGCTGTCATCGATTGCGCTCGCTTGCGGCGTCTTGCTGACGGTCGTTGGATTGGTTTCGATTGCCGAGCCGCAGTTGCTGATACGGGTGCGCGCTTATGAGTTCCTGCGCTGGTCCTTGATTGGACTGCTCGCTTCCTGGCCGCTGGCGCGCGCGCTGAAACTGCACATGGCCAGTGCGCTGGCCCTGGTCTGGCTGGCGGCACACATCGCGATGGTCGGACTGGTGCCGGTGGTTGCGGTCGCGTTGCTGGGACTGGCCGCGCTTGCTGTGGGCACGCGACTGGATCAGCGCGCGCCGTTCAGCCCCGCGCTGGCACTGCTACTCGGTCTGGCGCTGATCGCCGCCTGCGTCGGCTGGCTGTTGCCGCTGCGCGTGCATTCCATGTGGATCTACGTGCTGGCGCTGGTCGGCCTGAGTTATGCGCGGCACGCGGCGATCGCCCAGGCGCTGGGCGTCGCCGCGGCGCAATGGCGATCGGCTGTCGCGGCGTCTCCACGCATGGCCGCGCTCGCGATTGCCACACTCGGCATCATTTCGGTAGCCAGCTGGATTCCGACCATGATGTCGGACGATCTCGCCTACCATCTGGCGCTGCCCACGCAGTTGCAGCAATTGGGCTACTACCGCATGGATGCGGCCACGCAGGTGTGGGCCGTCGCCACGTGGGCCAGCGATGTGTTGCACGGGATCGCCCAGGTGGTGGCCGATCGCGAGGCGCGCGGCAGCGTCAATCTCATGTGGCTGTGCGCCGGTGCCTGGTTGTTGTTTGGTGTCTGCCGTGCCGTCGGGCTGTCGCCAGCCTGGTCGTGGCTGGGCGTGGGACTGGTTGCCAGCCTGCCGATGACCGGCGCCTTGATGGTCGGCATGCAGACCGAGCTGCCGACCGCTGCGGTCCTGCTGGCATTGGTCACGGTGATCCTGCGCGAGGAGGCGATCGAACGCCGCCGCAGCTTGCTGCTGCTGGCGGTGCTTGCCGGCCTGCTGCTGCAGCTGAAGGTCAATTGCGTGGTTCCGCTGTTCTGGCTGGGCGTGTGGCTGTGCCTGCGCTGGCGCCGTGACTGGCCCTGGCAACAGCTGCCGCGCGCGCTGCTGGTCGGCGTCGTCGTGGGCGGCGCCAGCTATACCTATGCCTGGGGATTGACCGGCAATCCGCTGCTGCCGCTTTTCAACCAGTGGTTCGAGTCGCCGTATTTCTTCATCGAGCCCTTCTACGATGAGCGCTTCGGACGTGGCCTGGACATCGGCTGGCTGTGGCAACTGGTGCTGCAAACGAAGGAAGTGAACGCGGGCTGGTCGGGTGCCGGCGGCTTTCAGTACCTGGCCCTGGCAGCACTGCTGCCGATGGCAGTACTGATCCGGTCCACCCGCGCGCTGACGCTGGTGGCGCTGGCCAGCGCCCTGACCATGTACGCGTTGATGCATTACCTGCGATACATCCATCCAGCCCTGGTACTGCTCACGCCGGGCCTGCTGATGGGCTTGTCCACGCTGGTTCAGCGGCGGGTGGCGATGGCTACCGGGATCGCGTTGTTACTGCTGAATCTGGTGTTCTTCGGCAATGCGAGCTGGCCCTTGCGCAACGGCACCGTGCGTTCGCTGCTCGCCGAGCACGGCGACCCGCGCCAGGTGCTGCTCAAGTACGTGCCCGAGCGTCTGCTGGCGGGCGTGGCGGATCGCCAGGCGCGCATCCTGATCATCGGCCAGCCCTATCACGCAGCCTTCGCCGGCCGCGCGTTCGTCGCCGACTGGTACGACCCGGAGTTGCTGCGCTGGTCGGAGTTTCTGGCGGACGCCAGCGATCCGACGGCGATGCTCGGCATGCTCAGGGAATACGGATTCACCCACGTGCTGGTCGGTCGCTATCCGCAGATCGCCAACTTGCCGGCGCGCCTGAAAGCACTCGGAGCAGTCCGCATCGCCCAGGAGAACGATGCCGGGCTGTGGCGCCTTCCCGCATATGATCCGTCCGTGCTGCCGCGGGATCTGATGCGTGAGCGCGATCTGGCGCGCAAGCTCAGGCACGCATGGCACTGATCCGCCAGGGAATCTGGTTCGTGCTGATCGGCGGGCTCCAGGTGCTGGCCGACTGGGCGATGTTCGTGGCGTTGACCGCGCTGGGACTTGCTGTCGCGCCGGCGAATATCGCCGCCCGCGCGTCCGGGGCGACCCTGGGCTTCTGGCTCAACGGCAGGATAACCTTCGCCAAGGCCGGCCAGCAGCGCCTGGGTGGACGCCGCTTCGGCCGCTATCTCCTGGCGTGGATCGTCTTCACCGTGCTCAGCACCTGGCTGATCGCGGCCGTCGCCAGCCATTTCAGCCTGCGATACGCCTGGCTGGCCAAGCCGGTCGTTGAAGGTCTGATTGCCCTTCTGAGCTTTGCTACTGCCCGTTGCTGGATCTACCGCTGATGTCCATGGCCCACATTGCCGTCGTGATTCCCTGTTTCCGTGTCGCCGATCAGGTGCTGCCGCTGATTGCCGGCATCGGTCCCGAGGTCGGCTGGATCTATGTCGTCGACGACGCCTGCCCCGAGCGCAGCGGCGAGCGTGTCCGCGCGCAGTGCACGGATCCGCGCGTGGAAGTGATTGCGCACTCGGAGAATCAGGGCGTCGGCGGCGCCGTGGTGTCCGGCTACCGCGCCGCGCTGCGATCGCCGGCGCAGGTGATCGTCAAGCTCGACGGCGATGGCCAGATGAATCCGGCGCTGATCGCGCGCCTGGCGGCGCCGATCCTGGCCGGCCGTGCCGACTACAGCAAGGGCAATCGTTTCCATCGCGTCGCCGACGTCTCGGCGATGCCGCCGGTGCGCCTCGTCGGCAACGTGGTGCTGTCCTTCCTGACCAAGATGTCGAGCGGCTACTGGCAACTGTTCGATCCCACCAACGGATTTACCGCGATCCACCGCGAGGTGCTGGCGGAGGTACCGCTGGAGGCCTTGGCAAGGCGCTACTTCTTCGAATCCGATCTGCTCTACCAGCTCAACCAATTGCGCGCCGTGGTCTCGGAGATGCCGATGACGGCGGTCTACGATGGCGCGCCATCCAGCCTGCGCCCGCTGCGCGTGATCGCCCCGTTTGCGCGCGGGCATCTGCGCAATTTCGCGCGGCGCATCGTCTACAGCTATTTCCTGCGCGGCTTCTCACCGGCTTCGATCGAATTGCTGCTGGCGCCGCCGCTGTTGCTGTTCGGCGTCAGCTTCGGTCTCTGGCACTGGTCGCAGTCGGTGCAAACCGGCGCCACCGCCAGCGCTGGCACGGTGATGCTGGCCACGCTGCCGATCCTGCTTGGTACGCAACTGCTGTTGTCGTGGCTGAATTTCGACGTGGCGGCGGAGCCGAAGACGCCGATTCATCCGGGGCTGGGCGGTGAGAGCGCCAGCAGCTCCCAGTCGCCAACGTAGGTCACGTTGGCCGCGCTTTTCGGGCAACGTGACCTACTTTCTGTGAGGACACCAGCCTTCGGGCAGGTTGATGCGTCAAACGCAAATTGACGTTTCACCTTTCACCTTTCACCGCTTCAATGCGGCATCACGAACTGCGCGCCGGCGCGGATGCTGGTCGGCCAGCGCGTGGTGACGGCCTTCATGCGCGTGTAGAAGCGCACGCCTTCGGGGCCGTAGACGTGCTGGTCGCCGAACAGGCTGGCTTTCCAGCCACCAAAGCTGTGGAAGGCGCTGGGCACCGGGATCGGCACGTTGACGCCGACCATGCCGACCTGCACGCGGTTGACGTAGTCGCGCGCGGCATCGCCGTCGCGGGTGAAGATCGCGGTGCCGTTGCCGTATTCGTGGTCGTTGACCAGCTTCAGCGCTTCTTCGTAGCTGTCGACGCGCACCACCACCAGCACCGGGCCGAAGATCTCCTCCTGGTAGATGCGCATCGCCGCGGTGACGTGGTCGAACAGGCAGCCGCCGAGGAAGTAACCGTCGCCCGAATTCGGGATCTCGCGGCCGCGGCCGTCGACCACCAGTTGCGCGCCTTCAGTCACGCCCAGATCGACGTAACCGCGCACGCGATCGCGATGCATGGCGGTGATCAGCGGGCCCATGTCCATGCCCGGCGCGTCGCCCGGGCCGATCTTCAGTGCGTGCACGCGCGGGCTCAATCGCGCGATCAGCGCATCGGCGGTTTCATCGCCGACCGCGACCGCCACCGAGATCGCCATGCAGCGCTCGCCGGCCGACCCGTAACCTGCGCCCATCAGCGCATCGGCGACCTGATCGAGATCGGCATCCGGCATCACCACCATGTGATTCTTGGCGCCGCCGAGCGCCTGCACGCGCTTGCCATGCCGCGCGCCGGTCTCGTAGATGTATTTGGCGATCGGCGTCGAGCCGACGAAGCTGATCGCCTTGACGTCCGGATGCTCCAGCAATGCATCGACCGCGCGCTTGTCGCCATGCACCACATTGAATACGCCCGGCGGCAGTCCGGCCTGGGCGAGCAGATCGGCGAGGAACAGCGACGGCGAGGGATCGCGCTCGGAGGGCTTGAGCACGAAGCAGTTGCCGCAGGCGATGGCGATCGGGAACATCCACATCGGCACCATCGCCGGGAAGTTGAACGGCGTGATGCCGGCGACCACGCCGAGCGGCTGGCGCAACGAATAGGCATCGACCTGGGTGGCGACGTTTTCGGTGGTTTCGCCCTTCAACAGGTGCGGAATGCCGCAGGCGAACTCGATCACTTCGAGCCCGCGCGCGACTTCACCGAGCGCGTCGCTGTGGGTCTTGCCGTGCTCGGCGGTGATCATCGACGCCAGCTTGTCGGCATTGGCTTCGAGCAGATCGCGCAGCTTGAACATCACGCGGGCGCGGCGTTGGGGTGGTGTCTGTGCCCATGCCGGGAAAGCAGCTTTCGCCGCCGCAACCGCGACGTCGACCTGGGCACGATCGGCGAGCGGCAGGATGCCGGTCTGCGCGCCGGTGGCCGGGTTGTAGACCGGGCTGGTCGGGCCATCGGCAACTTCGACGCGGGCGCCGTTGATGTAGTGGGCGATCCGCGTCGGCGCGGCGGTTTCAGGGATGATCGGGATGTAGCGGGCAGCAGCGTCCATCGGTACAGGTTCCGCGTGTCACAAGGATGTGACGAGCCTACAACAGTCGGCAGAGCGATGGCAGGTGATGGGGGTGAACGGTCGCCCGGGAATCGGGAATCGGAAATGGGGAATCGGAAAAGCTCGCGGGCCGATGTCCATTGGACGGTGCCGCGCCTGCGGCGCCGCTTTCGCCGCTAACGTAGGCCGGTGTGCGCGGCTACATCGCGCTCACCGGCGCCTTGTTCGCACTCGATTCAAGGGCGCGGGTGAGCCGCTGCGCGGCACATCGGCCTACGTTCATTCCCCGATATCCTCGTTCCACAGCTCAGGCTTGGCGTCCATGAAGCCGCGCATCAGCTCGATGCAGCGGGCGTCATCGACCACCTTGACCTCGACGCCACGGTTGCGCAGGTGCCCTTCCTCGCCCATGAAACTCCTGTTCTCACCCACCACCACGCGCGGAATGCCGTAGAGCAGGATCGCGCCGGAGCACATCGGGCAGGGCGACAACGTCGTGTAGATGGTGCACTCGCGATACACCTTCGCCGGCAGGCGGCCGGCGTTCTCCAGCGCGTCCATCTCGCCGTGCAGCGTGGTGCTGCCCTTCTGCACGCGACGGTTATGGCCGCGGCCGATGATCTTGCCGTTGTGCACCAGCACCGAGCCGATCGGTATGCCACCTTCGGCCAGTCCCTGTTCGGCTTCTTCGATGGCGGCTTGCATGAAGGGGTCCATGGTCACGTTCCTCGGGTTTTGATGGAACAGGGTTATAGCGAGCCACATGGCAAATTGGGGGTTGTGATGGCCCGCAAGCGCGTTTTGTAGGAACGACGTGCACGTCGCGACCGTCAGTTTTGGCGCCGCCCCGGTCGCGACGTGCACGTCGCTCCTACAAGAACCGACTCGCGCACCGACCATCCACACTCGCTATGTATGCTTCACCGCTCGCCACCAACCCCAAGGATCCCGCCATGAAAGTCCGCGCTGCAGTCGCCCACAAGGCCGGAGCCCCGCTCTCCATCGAAATGGTCGATCTGGAAGGCCCGCGCGCCGGCGAGGTGCTGGTCGAGATCAAGGCCACCGGCATCTGCCACACCGATGCCTACACGCTGTCCGGCGCGGATGCCGAGGGCCTGTTCCCGTCGATCCTCGGCCACGAGGGCGCCGGCGTGATCGTCGATGTCGGTGCCGGCGTCAAGAGCGTACGCCAGGGCGACCACGTGATCCCGCTGTACACGCCCGAATGCCGCGAGTGCGAGTACTGCCTGAATCCGAAGACCAACCTGTGCCAGGCGATCCGCAGCACCCAGGGCCAGGGTCTGATGCCGGACGGAACCAGCCGTTTCTCGCTCGACGGCAAGCCGCTGTATCACTACATGGGCACGTCGACCTTTGCCAACTACATCGTGCTGCCGGAGATCGCGGTGGCCAAGATCCGGAGCGACGCGCCCTTCGACAAGGTCTGCTACATCGGCTGCGGCGTCACCACCGGCATCGGCGCGGTGATCTACACCGCCAAGGTCGAGCCCGGCTCGCGGGTGGTGGTATTTGGCCTCGGCGGCATCGGGCTGAATGTGATCCAGGGCGCGCGCATGGTCGGCGCCGCGCAGATCGTCGGTGTCGACATCAATCCGGCCAAGCGCGCGCTGGCGGAGAAGTTCGGCATGACCGATTTCGTCAATCCGAAGGAAGTCGAAGGTGATCTGGTCGCATACCTCGTCGGACTGACCAAGGGCGGCGCCGACTACAGTTTCGAGTGCGTCGGCCACCCGACGCTGATGCGCCAGGCGCTGGAGTGCTGCCACAAGGGCTGGGGCACCTCGGTGATCATCGGCGTGGCTGAATCGGGCAAGGAGATCTCGACGCGACCGTTCCAGCTGGTCACCGGTCGCAACTGGCGCGGCAGCGCTTTCGGCGGCGCGCGTGGGCGCACCGATGTGCCGAAAATCGTCGACTGGTACATGGACGGGCGCATCGACATCGACTCGCTGATCACCCACACCATGCCGCTGGACAAGATCAACGAGGGTTTCGACCTGATGCACCGTGGCGAGTCGATCCGCAGCGTGGTGATCTACTGATGGCACTGGAAGTCATCAGCGAGCACGCCTGCTTCGGCGGCGTGCAGGGCTTCTATCGTCACGACTCGGCCAGTTGCGCCGGACCGATGCGCTTCTCCGTATACCGGCCACCGCAAGTGGAAGCCGGAAGGGTGCCGGTACTGTTCTACCTCGCCGGGCTCACCTGCAACGAAGAGACCTTTGCAATCAAGGCCGGCGCCCAGCGCGTCGCCGCCGAACTCGGATTGATGCTGGTGGCGCCGGATACCAGCCCGCGCGACACCGGCATCGAGGGCGCTACCGGAGACTGGGAATTCGGCGAGGGCGCCGGTTTCTATCTCGACGCTACGGAAGCGCCATGGTCGTCGCGCTTTCGCATGCAGAGCTATGTCGCCGACGAGTTGCCGCGTCTGGTCGGCTCGGCATTCAATGCGGATCTGGACCGCTGCGGCATCTTCGGCCATTCCATGGGCGGTCACGGCGCACTGACCCTGGCGCTGAAACACCCCACCCGGTTTCGCAGCTTGTCAGCCTTTGCTCCGATCGTCGCGCCGACTGCAGTGCCATGGGGGCAAAAAGCGCTGCCGCGTTTCCTTGGCAACCATCCGGACGCCTGGGCACAGCACGACGCCTGTGCGCTGATCGCCACAGCGCCCTACCCCGGCAAGATCCTGATCGACCAGGGCCTGGGCGACAAATTCCTGGCTTCGCAGTTGCAGCCGGAGCGCTTTGAAGCGGCCTGCGCGGAAGTCGGGCAAGCGCTGAGCTTGCGTCGGCACGCGGGTTACGATCATGGCTATTACTTCATCCAGAGCTTCGTGGCGGATCATTTGCTGCATCACGCGAAGCAGCTGCGGCTCTGAGCTTTCTGTAGCGCCGAGCTTGCTCGGCTTGGGTTGCCCTGAAAACAGCGGAGCAAGCTCCAATACTGTTTACTTTGCGTGGGTTATGCAAATGGGCACGTGGCCGCCTTCGGCCTACGTGACAGTGAGTGGGGATGTCACCTGGGCCAGAGAGCATGGCCAACGTCACCTACGCCCTAATTGAACAGTATTGGAGCAAGCTCCGCTCTACAAAGGCGAACAACGGCAACCGGTCCAACTCCGTCGCATTCCTGGGGGACTCCCTGAACAAGTGCGCCGCGCCGCGATGATAAAATCCGCTCATCCGATTGGTTGTCGAGATCGATGCGACTACTTCCCAACTGGTTACTGATCGTCATTGCCCCGGTTGCCGGGGCGCAGGCGGTGCCTGTTCCGCCCAACACCGGCGTCTGCCTGAACGGCGAAGAGGCTGCCCTGGTGCAGTTGATCAACAACTATCGCGTGCAGAACGGCAAGCCCGCCCTGCCGGCTTCGCGCTGGCTGGCGACGACTGGCCAATGGCATGTGTGGGACCGGATTTCCAACAATGCAGTGGGTGGCGCGTGCAATCCGCACAGTTGGTCGGCGGCGATGCCCAATCTGTGGCAGGCGGTCTGTTACACCTCGGACCACGCCCAGGCGGCGCAGATGTGGGGCAAACCAAGGCAGATTTCACTGGGGGCCTACACCGGCAATGGCTTCGAAAACACCGCCGATGCGGGTGGGCCCATGACTGCGGCGCAGGCGCTGTCGCAATGGCAGGGCAGCCCGGCCCATCGCGATGTGATTCTCAATCAGGGTTCCTGGGCAGGCATCTCCTTTGGCGGCATCGGGGTGGGTATCCAGGGCAACTACGCGGTGCTCTGGTTTGGCGACCGCGTCGACAGCAGTGGAACCCTGGCGGCATGCGCGACGGCACCCGACGCCGTTTTTGCCGGCAACTTCGAATAGCGCAGCGGTCCGCCGGGACCGCGTACACACCTTGGTTTACGAATGCGGCGCGCGCGAATGGCAACCGTCCGCGCAGCGCAATGACACAATGGCGGCGAAATTGCCCCGACCACGGCCCGAAAACTCCATGCGCTTGCCTGCCTTGCTGTTGTCGCTGATTGCCTTGGCCGCCTGCTCCGGCTCCGAACCGCCGCCAGCCGCGCCGGAAGCAGCCGCGCCGATCGTGGCACCTGCCCCGGCAGCGATCCCCGAAGCCGACCTCTACACCCTCGCGGTCGGCGGCAATGGTTTTCGCGCCGACATGGATCTGGCCGCACTGCGCGCGCGCTACGGCGCCGCGGCGGTGCTCGAACAGGACGTGCCGCTGGGTGAAGGGCAGACGGAAAAAGGCGCGGTCATCCATCCCGACGACCCCAGTCGACGCGCCTACGTGTATTTCATCGACGGCAACATCAACGGGCCGATCAGTGCCATCCATGTGCGCGATCCGCAGTCGGTCTGGGTCGGCCCGATAGGCCTGAAACTGGGGATGACCAGCCTGGATCTCGAGCGCCTCAACGGCAAGCCGTTGCGCTTCCTCGGCTTCGAGTGGGACTACGGCGGTTACGTCAGCAACTGGACCGGCGGTTCGCTCGGGAGCGCATTTCTCGCCCCGGGACAATTGGCCGTGCGTCTGGCGCCGCCCGAACTGGCGGAAGGCGTGCAGCGCGCCGATGGCTATCCGATGGGCGACTCTGAATTCGCCTCGGACATTCCGCCGGTGCGCGAGCAGCCGCCGGTAGTGACCGAAATGGGCCTGGCCTTCATTCCGGTCGCTGCCGCTGCTGCTACTGCGCCGAGCGACGCCCCGCGTTGATCGAGCAATCGCTGCACGGCCAGGCCGCTCACGGCTGGGCGAAGTCCACCACCAATGGCCGAGCAAGCAGCTTTTCCATGGGCAATGGCCAGCCGCCGAGCGACTCCAGGGAGCGCATGGCCTGCTGTGGCGTCTTGCCCTGGTACTTGACCAGCCAGGCGGCATAGACCATCCCGGCGCGGCCGCCGCTGGCGCAGTGCAGAACGATCTTTCCGTCGGCAGCCGCCATTTCCGCCGCAAAGGCGTCCAGCAACTCCGGCGAATAGGGGAAATCCGGACCACCCAGCGGCAATTGCCGGTAGGACAAGCCACCAGCATTCAGCGCGGCGCCCTCATCAAATCCCAGCGTCTGCATTTCCTCCGGCGTGCGCAGATTGATGACGCGGGTCACGCCTGCCCCCTTGAGGGCCTCGACGTCGATCGCCTGGATCTGGCCACCGACGATCAGCGAGTCAAGGTTCAGCGACTTGTCGATGTAGGTGGACTTCGTCGCTTCGATGGGCGCTGCGGCCGTCGTTGCAGGCTGCAGCTGCGCCTGGGGCAGCGCCGCACACGCGGCCACCGCGCCGACGATTGAGACGATCAGTATTTTGCGCAGCATGGCGGGCATCCGGATCGAGGTGGTGCCAGTCTAGGTTTCCCTGGGTCGGCGACCAACGCGGCGCCCGGGCATCGGGCGCGCGCCGCAAACGACTCGGCGCAAGGGGTGGTGCCCGGACACTGACGGAGTCAGGTTTTCTCGCAGAAAGACGCCTCGGCGCCACTGCGACCGCGAAAGCTGACCGTGGGCTTGCCCTGGGGCTCGTGGTAGATGGTCGTGAACCCGTCTGGCATGGCCTCGCCCAGGTAACCGGTGAATTGGATCGCCCCGGTTTCCGCATTGAACTGAAAGCTCCCCTTGCTGCCATCGGACGCGATATAGCTGTTGTCGCCGGTCACTTCGAAATTGAGGTCCATGCGCGCGGTATTGAACGCCCAGCATTCATAGGTCCCGACGGCTACCTTGGCGGAGGCTGCGGACGCCGAGAGCAGCAGCATCACCGCTGCGGCGGTCATGCCCATGCGCCGTGCACCAGATTCGATCCCCATGTCGATCTCCTCAGATTGTCCGAGCTGCATTGAAGCCCAAGCCCCACCGCTGTGCAAGGCTCGCGCGCACCCAGCGCCAGGGACCCTCTGAACAAGTTCTGCGGCCCGCAGAACTTGTTCAGAGGGTCCCCAGGACGAAACAATGCTCAGTCCCGCTGCGGTACTCTGTTCGGCCCGAGTCCCCTTGCCTACGGCACACCACACGCACTTGGCGCCCTCCCCAACCCGTCCACACGACCTGCGCCTGCGCTGCTACGGCACCGGTCAGCCGCTGTTGCTGATCCACGGCCTGGGGTCGAGCGGCGACGACTGGGCTTTCCAGATCGGGCCGCTGGCCCAGCATTACCGCCTGCTGGTGCCCGACTTGCGCGGCTGCGGCGCCAGTCCGGCTGGCAACGGCAAGCTCTCGATTCGCGGTTTCGCGGAAGATCTGTGGCAACTTCTGGATCACCTCGGTGTCGACCAGGTCGCCATTGCCGGTTTCTCGATGGGTGGCGCCGTCGCGCTGGAGATGGCGCTGCAGCAAGTGGCGCGGGTGCAGCGAGTGGCCACCATCAACAGCCTGCCGAGCTACCGCGTCGATCATTGGCGCAAGTGGCTGGAGCTGAACCTGCAGCTGGCATTGGTGAAGACCCTCGGACTGCCGCGCACCGCGCGCATGGTCGGGCGCCGGCTGTTTCCCGAGCCGCACCAGGCGGCGATGCGTCAGCGGGTCATCGATGTGCTGGGAACCAATCAGGTGGAACCCTATCTGCGCTGTGCGCGGGCGCTGGCCGATTGGTGCGCAGCGGAACATGTCGACACCCTTTCCACGCCGCTGCTGATGATTGCCGGCGAACTGGATTACACCGGCCTGGACGAGAAGCGCGTCTGGGCGCAGCGCATGCGCGCGCAGCTGGCGATCGTCTCCGGTTCCCGGCACGGCACGCCGTTCGATGCCATCGACGCCACCAACCGCTGTCTGCTGGCGTACTTTTCTGGCCAGCCGCTGCCCGAGGGATTGGCGGTCGATCCGCCGCATGCGACGCCATTGGCGCCGCCAGCGCTGCCGCCCGAGGTGCAGTGGCCGATCGCCGATCGATCCTGAGCCGCTGCGCAGCGCGCGATGGCGCCGATGGCGCCGGATGCCCGGACCAGTCGGCGGCAGAATCAGAAATTTCCTACAACAAGATCAGCGCCTTGCTGACGCCGACGGACCGGCGCGCTGGCCATGCTGCGGTCATCAGCATTGCCCGGAGGCGTCATGCGCATCTTCCTGCTATTTCATTTTTGCTTGTGGCTGGCCGCGGCCGGCGCCAGCGACGCCGCCACCCGATTGCAGGTCAGCGAATGCATCGGCAGCCATGGCGAGCGCGTGT
The DNA here is from genome assembly GCA_016717705.1 of Rhodanobacteraceae bacterium. Lineage (GTDB taxonomy): Bacteria > Pseudomonadota > Gammaproteobacteria > Xanthomonadales > SZUA-5 > JADKFD01. The sequence continues at coordinate 31,893 of JADKFD010000028.1, forward strand.
TCAGTGATGCCGATTGTGGCGCAGACCACGTTCGCGAATGGTCGCTGGCCCTGCCACCGAGCGCGCCGCGCATTCCGGAGCCGGTTGCAGAGAGGCCACCGAACCGCCGCCAGAGCCGCAGTCGTCGGCCGGCGCAGGCCGCCGACCGAGGCGACTCCTTCCAGTGCACGGCCGGCGGACAGAGCTGGTACCAGCACAGCCCCTGCCGCGGCAAAGGCGAACAAGGCGAGCCGGTGCGCCAATCGCGGGTAACGCGCCAGCACGCCTGCCGCGAGATAGCCCGGCCGGCGGCGCTGCTGCGCGACGGCAGCCAGCGCGACGAGCGCGCCGGTCCCTACGCCCGCGCCACAGGGCGCGATCCGTGCCGGTGACAGCCAGGCCGCGGCGCGCGCTCACCGAACATCCCGTAAGTCTTTGATTTTAATGTGGGAGCGGATTTACTCCGCGAGAGCTTTCGCGGAATAAATCCGCTCCCACAGGTTCGATGCGCGAACAAGCGCAGCGCCAGGGGCGCCCGCAGCCTTCAAGCCCCCGGCAGCACCAGCCCCTTGGGCATCTTGTAGGCGCTGACGAACTGGCGGCAGGCCTCGGCTTCGAGCGGGCGTGCCAGCCAGTAGCCCTGGATTTCGTCGCAGTTCTCGCCGCGCAGAAAAGTCAGTTGCCGCTCGGTCTCGACGCCCTCGGCGACTACGCTCAATCCCAGCGAATGCGCCATCAACACGATGGTCGAGGTCAGCACTTCATCGTCGACATTGTGCTCGATGCCATCGACAAAGCTCTTGTCGATCTTGACCGTATCGATCGCCAGTCCGCGCAGATAGCTGAGCGAGGAATAACCAGTGCCAAAATCGTCGATGGCGACACGCACGCCGATTTCGCGCAGTTCGGCGACGGTGGCCCCGGTGCGTTTGGGATCGGCCATCAACGCGCTTTCGGTCAACTCGATTTCCAGCCAGCCGGGCGCCAGCCCGTGTCCGTCGAGCACCATCTTGACCAGTTCCGAGTAGCCGCCGCGGGTGAGTTGCACCGCCGAGACATTCACCGCGATGCGCAATTGCGGCATCCCGGCGTCGGCCCAGGCGCGCGCCTGGGAGAGTGCCTGGCGCAGCGCCCACTCGCCCAGCGGCAGGATCAGCCCGGTTTCCTCGGCCAGCGGGATGAAGCGTGATGGCGGCACGTGCCCGAGATCGACCGAGTTCCAGCGCAGCAGCGCTTCGACGCCGGTGATGCGGCCACTGCGCAAGCTCAGTTTGGGCTGGTAGACCAGACGGATTTCGTCGCGATCGAGCGCCTTGCGCAGTGCCGCCTCCAGACGCGTGCGCTCGGTCGCGTCCTCGGCCATGCGCGCCGAATACACCCGATAGGTGTTGCGACCGCGCGCCTTGGCATCGTACATGGCGGCGTCGGCGTGGCGCAGCAGCTCATCCATGTTGCGACCGTGGTCAGGGTAGTAGGCAATGCCGATCGATGGCGAAATGGCCAGTTCCTGCCCGCCCACCAGCAAGGGGCCGGCGAAGGCATCGAGGATTTCGCCGGCGAGGCGCTCGACGCCCTCGTTGCTGGTGTCGCCGGTGGCGATGACGGTGAACTCGTCGCCGCCCAGACGCGCCACGTTCTCCTGATTGCCGACCACGTGCGCCAGCCGGCGCGCGGCCTGGCGCAACAACTCGTCGCCGGCGGCATGACCCAGCGAATCGTTGACGTGCTTGAAACGATCGAGATCCATGAACATCAACGCAAAACGCCGGCTGCCGCCGGAATCGATGCGTTGACGCAGTCGCTGGCGCAGGAAGGCGCGATTCGGCAACGAGGTCAGCTGGTCGAAATGCGCCAGATAGCGCAGCCGCTGCTCGGCACGCTTGCGGTCGGTGACGTCGGCGAGCACGGCGACAAAGTTGCTGCGGCTACCCTCGGGGGACAGCACTTCGGCAATCTGCAGCCAGGCGAGGAATTCGTCTCCCGACCGGCGCCGCTGCCACATTTCGCCGGACCAGTGACCGCGCGTGATCAGTTCCTGGCGCACTTCGTCGAAGAAGGCAGCGGGATGGCGAGCAGAATTCAACAGGTCGGCCGACTGCCCGGTGAGCTCCTCGGCGGTGTAACCGGTCAAGCGCAGGAAAGCCGGGTTGGCCGAGACAAAGTGAAAATCGAGATCGACGATCGACACACCCTCGAGCATGTGCCGGATCACCTCGGCACTGATGCGCCGCTGCGCGTCCTGCGCGCGCTCGCGCTCGATGACGCGGAAGGTCCCTGCGACCAGTGTCGCCTTGCCCGCGCCATCGCGCGCAACCACCCGACCACGCGCACGCACCCAGTTCCATTGGCCGGCGGCATCGCGCAAACGGTATTCGACTTCGTACTGCTCGGCGCCTCCGCTCAGGTGTGAGTCCATCGCGGCATTCACCCGATCACGATCGTCGCGATGGATGACCCGGTGGCGCCAGTCGGCGCCCTTGATCGATTCCTGGTTGCGAAAGCCCAGCATCGAATCGGCGCTGGCCCAGGACAACAGATCCTCGTCGACCTCCCAGATCCAGAAGCTGTCGCCGCTGCCCCACAACGCCCACATCAGACGCTGATCAGATTTCATCGCGGCCGGCAGGATCGCATTGCCACGGCGCGCCGAACTGCGCCCGAGCATCCAGCCGATCAACAGGACTGCCAGCAGCAGCGGCAACAGGGTCGCCGGGGCGAAGCGCAACTCCGATGCGCCATAGGCCAACTGCGGACCAGCGATCAGGATCGCTCCGAGCAGTCTGGTTGGCGGCGAAAATCGGCGCATCGAGGGATGAGTCCGCTGGGGACCGTGGGGCTGGCGTGCGCGCATTCTATGCGCCCCGATGCCCCGATCGTGCGTCCGCAAGTGCAAACAGCGCTGTCTGCGACCGCGTCGTCTGCGCCAGGCATCCGGCCATGGTCGTACACGACGGACAACGGAAATGCGGGCTAGAATCCGCCGTCGTTCGCGCATGCTCGAGCCATGGAAATCGAAACCGCACCCGATTTTGCCCAACTCACCAGCGCGCTGAAGTCCTTGAATGCCGGCCTCGGCGCGGCCGACCTGCACGGCAGCCTGTGCGGGTTTCTGTGCGCGGGTGGGAGCAGCGTGCAGCACTTCCTGGAAGCGGTCTCGCTGCAGGAGTTGCTGCATGCCGAGGCCGACGCCGATGCCCGCTCGGCAGTGGCGCGCCTGATCCGCAAGAGCGGCGCCGATCTCGACAGTGACCAGTTCACGCTGGCGCCCTTGCTGCCTGACGACGAACGCCCGTTGCTGGAGCGCACCGAGGCGCTGCTGCAGTGGTGCCAGGGCTTCGTCGGCGGGCTCGGACTGGGGGGATTTGCCGACGAGAAGGTACTCTCGGAGGACGGCCGCGAGGTGCTGCGCGACTTGCTGGAAATCGCGCGCACCCAGGTCAGCCATGATGCCGACGAGGAGGTCGACGAGATCGCGCTCGCCGAGCTGACCGAATTCGCGCGCGTCGGTGCGATGTTGCTGCGCGAGGATCTGCGCAGCCCGACGGCGCGCACGGCATGAGCGTTGCCATCAGCGAGCATCGGCGCCGGCGGCGGCAACTGATGGAACTCGCCGGTCACGGCGCCATCATCATCGTGCCGGCGGCGCCCGAGCGCATCCGCAACAACGACGCGCACTATCCGTATCGTCAGGACAGCGACCTGGTCTACCTGACCGGTTTCGAGGAGCCCGAATCGGTGCTGGTGCTGGTGCCCGGGCGCGAGGCCGCCGAGTCGATCCTGTTCTGCCGCGAACGCGACCGCGCCCGCGAGCAATGGGACGGCCCGCGTCTGGGTCCCGAACAAGCGCCAGCCGAACTGCTGGTCGACGACGCCTTTCCGATCACCGACATCGACGACATCCTGCCCGGACTGATCGAAGGCCGCGATCGCGTTTATTACCACTTCGGCCGCGATGCCGAATTCGATCTGCGCGTGCTCGGCTGGATCAACCGGGTGCGCGCCGAAGTGCGCCGCGGTGCGCGCGCGCCGCACGAGATCATCGCGCTGGGTTATCTGCTGCACGAGTTGCGCCTGTTCAAGAGCCGCGGCGAGATCAACCTGATGCGGCGTTCGGCGCGTATCGCCGCAGAAGCGCATACCCGGGTGCTCGACATGTGCCAGCCGGGCATGACCGAGTTCGAGATCGAGGCGGAGATCCTGCACACCTTCAGGCGCCATCGCTCGGTCGCTGCCTACGAACCGATCGTGGCCGCCGGCGCCAATGCCTGCGTGCTGCACTACCGCGCCAACCAGTCCGAGTTGCGCGATGGCGATCTGTTGCTGGTGGATGCCGGCGCCGAATACGCCTGCTATGCCAGCGACATCACCCGCACGATTCCGGTCAACGGCCGCTATACGCCGGAGCAACGCGCGATCTACCAGCTGGTGCTCGACGCGCAACTGGCGGGGATCGCCCAGGCGCGCCCGGGTCGGCACTGGAACGACGTCCACGACGCCGCCGTGAAGACCATCACCGCGGGCCTGATCAAGCTCGGCCTGCTCAAGGGTACGCTGGCGAAGAACATCAAGGACGAGCGCTACAAGGACTACTACATGCACAAGACCGGTCATTGGATCGGCCTCGATGTGCATGACGTCGGCGACTACCGCATCGACGGCCATCCGCGCCTGATCGAACCCGGCATGGTGATGACGGTCGAACCCGGCATTTACATCTCGCCGGACATGAAGGAAGTCCCGGCGCGCTGGCGCGGCATCGGCGTGCGCATCGAGGACGATGTGCTGGTGACGAAGAACGGTCCGGAAGTACTCACCGCCGGGGTGGTCAAGGAGATCGACGCCATCGAGGCGGCGATGGCGACAGCGGCGGCTGCGCGGCCGGTTGTCGCCAAAAGCAGGCGACGTCCCAAAGTCGCGGCATGAACCCGGCGCTGTTGGCCGCGGTCCGGGGGCCCCCGGGCCGGGCCGCGGGCTCGGGGGGGGGGGGGGGGGGGGGGGGGGGGGGGGCGGGGGGGGGCGGGGCGGTCCCCGGCCGGTTGGGGGGCGCCCCCGGGGCCCGGCCCCGGGGGGGCCGCGGGGGGGGGGGCCCGGGGCGCGGGGCCGGGGGGGGGGGGGGGGGGGGGGGGGGGGGGGGGGGGGGGGGGGCGGGGGGGGGGGGGGGGGGGGGGGGGGGGGGGGGGGGGGGGGGGGGGGGGGGGGGGGGGGGTGGGGGGGGGTGGGTGCCGATACGCTGGCGGCGCTTGTAGGAGCAACGTGTGCACGTCGCAACCGGCTCGTCGGTCGTGCTGCGATCGCGCGCGAGCGCGCTCCTACACCTCTGCCGAAAACTCACGCAGGAATTGTAGGAGCGCGCTTGCGCGCGATGCCTTGCCTCCGCCCCGACTTCCGGCCTATGGCGAAACGATATCATTGTGATATCTTTTGCAAACCAACCCGGAGAGAACCCATGACCAAGGAAATCCGCAAATCCACGTTGCCCGGCATCCCGATGCTGCTCGGCCTGATCGTGCTGATGATCGTGACCGTGGTCCTGATGATCCGCGCCATTGACGCGCAACAGGTGCTGCTGGCGCTGCTGCTGGCGCTGGGCGGCTTCATCCAACTCTTCATGCTGGTCGGCCTGTTCATGGTGCAACCCAACAACGCGGTGGTACTGCAGTTGTTCGGTCGCTACGTGGGCACCACTCGCGACGAGGGCCTGCGCTGGGCCAATCCCTTCCTGTCCAAACGCGCGGTGTCGCTGCGCGTGCGCAACTTCGAGTCGAACAAGCTCAAGGTCAATGAACTGGACGGTTCGCCGATCGAGATCGCCTCGGTGGTCGTGTGGCAGGTGGTCGATTCGGCCGAAGCCCTGTTCCTGGTCGACGACTACGAGAATTTCGTCCACGTGCAGTCCGAATCGGCGCTGCGCCAGATGGCCACCACCTATCCCTACGATCTGCACGGCGACATCAAGATCGCCTTGCGCAGCCATTCCAAGGAGATCTCCCAGCACCTGCAGGAAGAGATCCAGGAACGCCTGAGCCAGGCCGGCGTCAAGGTGATCGAGGCGCGCATCAGCCACCTCGCCTATGCCGCCGAGATTGCCAGCGTCATGTTGCGCCGGCAGCAGGCCAACGCGGTGATCGCGGCGCGTACCTTGATCGTCGAAGGCGCCGTGAGCATGGTCGAACTGGCGCTGGATCAACTGAGCAAGCGCGGTGTGGTGCATCTGGATGAAGAGCGCAAGGCGGCCATGGTCAGCAACCTGCTGGTGGTGCTGTGCAGCGACAACGATGCCCAGCCGGTGGTCAACGCAGGCAGCCTGTACGGCTAAAGTCCGGGCGGAACTGACATGGCCGAGCGCAAAGCCTATCCGCTGCGGATCAACGCCGAAGTGCTCGACGCGATGCAGCGCTGGGCCGACGACGAGCTCCGCAGCCTCAACGCGCAGATCGAATATGTGCTGCGCGATTCCCTGCGCCGCGGCGGGCGCCTTAAAGCGGCGCCCACCGCCACTGAAATGCATTCGGAGGCGGCTGACGCCGCTCCAAAAGGAGAAGCGAATGAGCGCTAGATGTGGATTCCTGACCGTTGCCTTCTGCTGTGTGATGGCCAGTGCCGCGGTTGCCGCAGACCCGGTCGCGGATCCCTGCATGGTGCGGGCCGAAACGATTCTGAAGGCCCTGGACGCCGGTGAATTCGAGCAGGCGCGCGCCGATTTCGACGCAACCATGCTGGCCAACCTGAGCGCCGAACAACTGGGCGGGGTGTGGGCTTCGTTGCCGCAGCAGGTCGGGGCGCGCGTAAGCGTGGCCGCCGGCCGCACGCAGGCTGCGGGCGGAGCCACTGTCGCGATCATCCCTTTGCAGCATGCCAAGGCCTGGCTGGAACTGCAGGTCAGTTGCAACGCGGAAGGAAAAGTCGGTGGCCTGTATGTGCGTCCGGCTGCGGCACCGATAGCCGCGGCACCAACTGTCGAGGAGTCTGCGCTGTGGAGCGAGCGCGAACTGACGGTCGCGAGTGCGGGTCTCAGCCTGCCCGCGACGCTGACCCTGCCCAGGGACAAGGTGCGCGCCGGCGTGGTGCTGGTGCATGGCTCGGGCGCCCATGATCGCGACGAAAGCATCGGCCCGAACCGCGTCTTCCGCGATCTGGCGCATGGACTGGCCGAACGCGGCATCGCCGTGCTGAGCTATGAAAAGCGCAGCCATGCGCACCCGGAGAGTTTCGCCGGCAAGGCGTTCACGGTGAAAGAGGAGGTCATCGACGATGCACTCGCCGCGGTCGAACTGCTCGAAAACCAGGCTGAACTGCAGCAGCTGCCGGTCTTTGTGCTCGGCCACAGCCTCGGTGCGCTGCTGGCGCCCCGCATCGCCAGCGGGCAGCCGACGATTGCCGGTGTCGTGATGCTGGCGGCCCCCGCGCGCACGCTCACCGAGCTGATGCCCAAGCAGGCGCATTACATCGCCAACCTCGACGGCGAAATCAGCGCCGAGGAGCGCGCCGGACTCAAGGACATGCAGAAGCTGGTGGACCGGATCGAGGCGCTCGGCGAGGCGGACCGCAACGACATCACCTTGTTGTTTGGCGCACCGGCAGCATACTGGCTCGACCTCAAGGCCTATCGCCCCTTCCTGCAGGCCGAGGCCCTGGACAAGCCGATCCTGCTGCTGCAGGGCGAACGCGACTATCAGGTCACCATGGCGGGAGATTTCCTGCCCTGGCACCAGCGGATGCTCGACGTGAAGGACTTCTCCGACCGCAGCTTTGCCGGGCTCAACCATCTGTTCATGCCGGCCGGCGATCCGCCAGGCCCGGCTGACTACGAAAAGCCCGGCCATGTCGATGCGCAGGTGATTGCGGCGATTGGCGACTGGATTGTGGCGCAATGACGTCGATGGGTGAGCGGCCGGGTCCGCGCGTCCTGGGTACCCAGTAGTGCCCGAGCCTGAATACGCGCGACACCCGGCGCTTCCGGTCACTACCGGAGCAGAAGCCGCGGCGCCGGCGCGAACAAGCGCTGTCGCAGCTGCGTTCCTTCCGGCGCGCCGGAGCCGCGCTACGTAGGCCAAGTACACGCGTCATTGTCGTCGGACAGCGCGCCGGAGCCGCGCCACGCCGGTAGTATCGTGCGCAACCCGACCCGGATAATCGCCTAGATCAATGCCTGTCTTCTTCGGCCTGTCGATCATCCTGCAGTTCATCTGTCTGGTGCACGTGGTGCGCAGCGGGCGGCCGTACTGGTGGATCTGGATCATCCTCATGGGCTCCTACCTGGGCGTTGCCGTTTACGCGTTCACCCAGATCCTGCCCGACCTGCAAAACGACCCGCGGGCGCGTGGCGCCGCGCGCGGTCTGGCGAAGAAGCTCGATCCGAAGAAGGATCTGCGCCGACTGCGCGACGAGCTGGCGCGCGCCGACACGGTGAAGAACCGCCTGCAACTCGGCGCCGAATTCCTCGATCTGGGCGAGCCCGCCGAGGCAGAAACCGTCTTCCGCGATTGCCTCAAAGGCATGTATGCGACTGATCCGGACATCCTGCTGGCGCTTGCCAAAGCGCAGTTCGTGCAGGACAAGATTGCCGACGCGCACGCGACCCTGGGCACGCTGATTGCGGCCAATCCGGACTTCAAGTCCGCCGACGGACACTTGTTGTACGCCCGCACTCTGGAAGGACTCGAGCGGCCGGCCGAAGCACTGGCTGAATATGACGTGCTCGACGAGTCCTACCCCGGCGAGGAGGCGCGCGTACGCAAGGCCGAATTGCTGCTCAAGCTTGGCCGCAAGGACGACGCCAAGGCGACGATCGACCGGCTGCTGGCGCGCACGCGCATCGCACCGGCCTATTACCGCAAGGCGCAGAGCGAGTGGATCGATCGGGCGAAGAAGCTGGTGTAGCGGCAACGTGTGAATTGCGTCTGGCACCCCGGTGAACGCGCTGACGCGCGTACACCGGGCTACACAACGCGGGCGCGGGTAGCGGGTAGGCCGGTGTATCGCGCAGCGGTTCACCGGCGCTGCTGCGGCGAGATGGTCGCGACGCGCGCGCGGCGCTCCTACTGACAACTCTCGCGCAGTTTGAGCGCCTTGGCGATATCGCGCCAATCGAAGGCGGACACCGCCTGATCGTCGTGAACGGCGTAGAACACGCCTCTCGGGAAGCTGGCCGAGCCCTGCGCCTGCAGGTGGATGCCATCGGTGTTGCTGGTGTTGCGCCCGGAAAAGCTGCCGATGTGCTTCAGGCTGACGCGATCGAACACCTGGAAACGATTGCCGTCGGCGCGCTGATCGGTCGCCAGCCAATAGCCGCTACCGTCCGGACAACTCCACAGGGCAATGCCCTCGGCCTGGCCGTCGAAGTGGCTGGGATCCAGATCGATGCCGAGGTAGCGCCCGGTCATGTCGTAGACGCGCAAGGTGCTGCCGGTTTCCAGGTACTCCTCGGCGATCAGCAAGCGGCCATGTGGCGGATCGCCGTAGATCGACTCGACCCAGCGCAACGCACCGCTGGCGCTGGTGTCACCGAAGCTGGCGACGTACCTTGCATCGATACGCTCTCCGGCGCGCGCCACATGGTAGTGCTTGACGCGCTCGGACAACTGCTCCAGCGGCGGCGGCGTGCCGTCTGCCAGTTGGTAGCTGTCGGTGACATAGACGTCATAGGCGCCCTCGCCCTTGGGTTCGATCCACAAGCCGTAGGGCACCTTGAGCTCGGCCGCACCGAATACCGCCAGCGATTTCAGCTCGGGCAGGGCCAGCACCTGGACGCGATGGTTGTCGCGTTCGACCACGAACAAGAGATCGTCGATCACGGCGATGCCGTTGGGACGCTCGAACTGACCGAGCCCACTGCCAGGTCCGCCAACCCGGCGCAGGTTGGCGCCGGTGTCGGCATCGAACACCACCAGGTTGTCGACATCCTTGGCCGATGCGAACAGCCAGACCTTGCCATCCCGGGCATGCCAGGTGGTCACCGAGTCGATGTTGTCGACCGGCGCCGGTGTCGTCGTCCAACGTTCGATCAGGCGGGCATCGCCGCTGGTATCGAGGGGCTGCGGACGTGGTCCGGCGCAGGCGGTCAGCAGGGCAACGGCCGCGCACGCCAGCGCGACGCTTGAGCGGGAAATCGACATCAGGACTCACCAGGATGCGGCGCGACGCGCGGATCACGGATGCTATCGCTGCAGCCGGCGCCGCAGCCATACCTCTGGCCACCATTCGCTGCGCGTTCGGTCGGTTTGCCGATCCGTGCTCATGCAGCCTTCGTCGTACCGCTCAGCGGCAGCCCGAAACCGAAGGCATCCATCGACAGCACGCCGTGGGTCATGCCGCCTTCAATACGCTGTCGCGACTCATCCGGCGTGCTCGCGCCGACCGCGACCAGCAACGGCAGGTAGTGCTCCTCGGTCGGGTGGGCACGCGCCGCAAACGGCGCTTGCGCGCGGTAATCGACCAGAGCCTGCACGTCTCCCCGTGCCACCGCATCGGCAACCCAGTCGGCGAAGGCCTGCGCGTACTCGGGGTCGTTGATGTGCTGGCGGAACTCGTGCAGGTTGTGGGTGAGACTGCCGGAGCCAATCACCAGCACAGCCTGATCGCGCAGCGGCGCCAGCGCCCGGCCGAGACGAAGCGCACCGGCGGCGTCGATGTCGTGCGGCAGCGAAACCTGCAGTACCGGGACGTCGGCGTCCGGCTTGAGATAGCGCAGCGGCACCCAGGCACCATGGTCGAGACCGCGGCCGCTGTCGATCGCGGTGAAAAAACCCGCAGCCCGCAGCAGATCCACGATCTGCTGCGCCATCTGCGGTTGGCCGCGGGCCGGGTACTGCAGCGCATACAGGGGTGCCGGGAAGCCGCCGAAATCGTGGATCGTCTGCAGCGCAGCGGCTGCTGTGACGCGAACGCCGCGCGTCTGCCAGTGCGGCGACACGACCACAATGGCGGAAATGGCCGTCAGCATCGCACCCAGGCCTTGCAGCTTGGGGCCCAGCAGGCCCGGCTCAAGCGCAAACATCGGCGAGCCATGGGAGATGAACAAGGATGGGGCGCGGGGCATGTCGGCTCCTTGCTGCGACAATGACAGCCGCAGCCGGGTTGTCGGAGGGAATGAACACTATTGGATCATCATTGGTCGATAATTGTCAGGAGGATCAGGGTGTCGTGTTGCAACCGGCCTTCCTCGTTGGCACCGACCTCGACGGTGGTGCGTTGATCGAAGTGCTGCCCGAATATCGATCCCTCGACTCTGGAAGTAACGCAGGTCAATGCAGGAACACTTTGCAAGCTTGGCGCACCTTCGCTCCCCCGGCCACGTCAGCAGTGAAACCGCGGCCACGGGTTGCGCTGGCTGGCGCGGCGCCGGCGGGCAGCGCGAATGATTGATCCGGCTGCTGTTCAAGTCGAATTGGCGCGCCTGCTGGCGATGAGCCCGGACGAGCGTGCACAGGCGCTCGCCGCAATCGACGACGCTGGATTGCGCGACGAACTTGCGGCCTTGCTGGCCGGCGATACCGAGTCGGAAGCCACCACCCATCCCGGTACCGCGGCCCAATCAGGTCCCGCAGTGACCAGCGTGAACCCCGACCAGCCGGTGAACCCGATCCCGCGCCTGGCGGTGCACTCCACCGGTTTGCAGGGCAAGCGCATCGGCCCTTACACGCTGGACGCGTGGATCGGCGACGGCGGTTCGGCTTCGGTGTATCGCGCGCATCGGCTGGTCGAGGGTGTGCGCCAGACGGTGGCGATCAAGGTGCTGCATCGCGGCCTGCAGGCGCCCGAGGCGCGCCAGCAGTTCGATCGCGAGCGGCGCGTGCTCTCGGTGCTGGAGCACGCGTCGATCGCGCGCTGGATCGATGGCGGGGTGACCCGCGATGGCGCGGCCTATCTGGTGCTGGAGTTCGTCGATGGCCAGAGCATCACCAGTTTTGCGCGCGCCAAGAAGCTGTCGCTGCGGGCGCGCATCCAGCTGATGATCGAGGTGGCCAACGCGGTCGATGCGGCGCACCGCGCCTTGATCGTGCATCGCGATCTCAAACCCGGCAATCTGCTGGTCAACGAGGCCGGGCAGATCAAGCTGCTCGACTTCGGTATCGCCAAGCTGCTGGAGGGCGACGCCGACCAGCAAACGCAAGTCCACATGTACACGCCGGCCTACGCCGCGCCCGAGCAGCGCAGCGGCGGGACGATCACCACCGCCACCGATGTCTACGCGATGGGCGTGATCCTGGGCGAGCTGCTGACCGGCAAGCGTTTCAACAGCGACATCACCACCACGCCTTCGCTGCAGATCGACGACGACGCCACCGAAGAAGGCGAACTGCCAGCGCCGCCCGCCAGGCTGCGCCGAATGATCAAGGGCGATCTCGACAATATTCTGCTCAAGGCGCTCGCCGGCGATCCGAACCAGCGCTACAGCTCAGCCGCGGCCTTCGCCGACGATCTGGTGCGGGCACTGGATGGTCGACCGGTGGCCGCGCATCCGCCGTCGCGCTGGTATCGCGCCAGCAAGTTCGTCTCCAGACACAAACTCAGCGTCGCACTGGTGACCGCGCTGAGCCTGGGCATCGTCGCTTCGAGCATCGTGTCGGTGCTGTTTGCGATCAGCGCCGAGCGTGCGCGTGAGCGCGCGGAGCTCAGCTTCGGCGCGTCGGTGCAGGCGGTCAACGATCTGACGCTGGATCTGGCGAAGAACCTGCGCGAGGCACGCGGCGTGCGCGCCGAAACCGTCGCCAGCGTGCTGCAGAAGGCGCAGAAGCTGGTCAGCGACATCGAGCGCACCGATCCTGGCAACGTCGCGCTGGAACAGGCGCGCATCGGCATGCTGATCGGATTTTCCGGCACTTATCGCAGCGTTGCCCGCTCTGCGGAGGCCAACGCGGCGCTGGACGACGCCTGGGATCGCCTGCAGTTACTGCAGGAACGCGGCGTAGATACGCCAACGCCACTGCTCATCGACGCGCTGCTCGCACGCTCGGAAGCCCACTACTACACGATGGACTGGCAGGCCTGCGCCGACGACGCACGCCAGGCATTGAGCTTGAGCGCGGGCGATCGCACGCGCAGCTGGCGCGCGCGCAAGCAACTCGGCAGCGCATTGTTCTTCGCCAACGAGCTGAAGGCCGTGCAGGCGCTGCAAAGCGATGCCCTGGCGATCGAGCGCACGCTGGCTGCGAACGATCTGGATGCCGACGGCCTCGCCTATGCGCTCGACTTCTACACCACGCTGGCCTCGGCGCTGGCTCAGCTCGGCCAGCATCAAAGTGCCGAAACGCTGCGAGTGCACGCCCGCGCGGCGACGGAAGACGCACTGCGCCAGCATCCGAATTCCGTCGATCTGCAATTGACGAGCCTGCGTCTGATCAATCTCGAGGGCAATCACCTGTTGCGCCTGGAGCGATACGTCGACGCGATGATCCTCGCGGAAACCGGCCTGGCTCAGGCGAGCGCTGCGATCGCAGCGAATCCGAACTCGACAGCCTTCCGGCTGGTGACCATGTCGCTCTACAACATCCGCGCGCGGGTGTTCCGTCGGCGCAACGAACCGGATCGGGAACTCGATGATCTGCGAGCGATCCGCAACTTGATCGGGGAGCTGTCCGACCGTGACCGCGGCAACGGATTCTTGCGCGGTGAGTTGTCGTTCGCCCATCGGCGCCTGGCGAACGCGCTGCTGATCCGCAGCAAAGAGCGGCCGCAGAGCGTTGCTGATTCCGAAACCGCGACCTTGGCTGCGCTGCAGATCGATCGCGAGTTGTTGCAGCAGGCCCCAATGCGGCCATTCGCACGGCGCTATCTGGCCGCCTCGCTGGAGCAGTTGGGCGATCTGCGCAAGGCGCAACAGCGTTTCGACGACGCGGATGCCGCCTACCAGGAGAGCTTGCAGTTGCGTCTGGCCCTGGCGGACGAGTTTCCCTGGAGCCAAGCTGGCGGCGCTTGCTGATCCTGAGCTATGCGGCGATCAAGGATCTTGCAGCCGCGCGCGAGGACGCGATTGGCGCAATCCGGGCGCAACGCGGAAGCCGTCCGCATCTGGGAAGGTTTGCGTGTCGAGGCGCCGGAGCCCAGTACCGAGATCGCCTGGTTCGACAGCCAGCTGCTTCTGGTTGAACTGTTGCTGATCCAACGCGACGAGCCTACGCTCGCGGCGGAAGCGAACGAACTGCTGACACGTTTGAGCGACTACGCGCAGCAGCACACACAAACACTGCAATCGAGACCCGATCTGCTCAAGGAACTCGGCCGACTACAACGCCGCGCATCATCCAAGGAAACCCGCTGATGTCGACTCTCCAACCCATCTCCCCACCGCGCGGCTTGCGCTGTGCGTTCCTGCTAGCCGCGTTGCTCGCCAGCGCCGGGGCCTGCGCGCAAACCATTGGCCTGAACCAGACCGTCGTCGCGGAATTCAACAGCGCCGCGGAATTCCAGACGCTCGCCAATGCCGGCTGGATCTTCCGCGCGGGCGATGGCACGGGCACGCAAAGCTGCGCCACGCCCGGCAATATCAACGCCTGCGGCTTCGGCTTTTTTGCCGATGGCGCGCAAGGTGCAGCGCGCGGTCTGGCGGCGGGCAACACCCAGGGACGCTGGATCATCACCCCACCGATCATCTTCGGCAGCAGCGGCAATGTGCGCGTGGTGCTGCGCAAAGTGAGCTCGGGCACGGGTGGGCTTGACGTCCGCGAGAGCGGCGGCGATTCGGACACCCAGGAGATGTCCGAGAACGGTGTCGAGACCAAAGTCAACGCAGAGACGCCCGATGGCAGCGGTGCTTGCCCGGCGGGCAACAGCTTCTGCACGCTGCGCAACCTGCGCAGCTCCGGCGCCGCAACCTCCGGCGGCGAGCCGAGCTGCGCGAATCTGTTCTCGGCCGCCAACCCCGGTGTTGGCCTGGGCTATTGCACGGTGCAGATCAACGCCTCCGAGTTGCAGGACTTCGGCACCGGCGTGCGTCGCCTGGCGATCAAGCTGCGTTCCTCGGGCTCCACGGCAGGCAGCAATGTGGACATGTTGGTGGATCGCATCGAGATCAACACCGGCAACAACAACCAACTGCCGGCCCAGGCCTTCATCAGTCAGGGCTTCACCGGCAGCAACCCGAGCCTGGGCCTGTATCGCCATCCTATCGCCGGCCACACAGGAGCCAATCTGACCCTGGTGACCGCGCTGGCGAGCAGTGATTTCGCAGCACTGGACTTCAGCCCCGATGGCAACACGCTGTACGGCATCGTCCAGAATGCAGGAATCTATACGCTGGTGCGCGTGGACACCGGCAATGGATCTCGAACGCTGATCGGTACCGTCGATGGACTGTTGTCCAGCAACGAATTCATCCGCGGCCTGATGATCGATCCGCGCTCCGGCGAGAGCTTTTTGATGACGCGCAGTTTCGCCGACGCGCAGTCGCGCCTGTACTTGTTCGACTTAGGCAACGCGCAGGCCAATCTGCAGGCCGGCGTCAACAACGGCGGTGATTTCCGTGCCTCGGCCAGTGCGATCGATTGTCAGGGCCGTTTGTACAGCGTCGACACCACCAACCCTCCCGGCGGGCGTCTGTATCGCGTCAATCGCATCGATGGCTCGATCACGCTGGTCGGCAGCACCGGCTACGTGTCCAGCCTGTTTCATGGCCCGATCGACTTCGACAACGCTGGCGAACGACTCATGGGCTGGGTGCAAGCCCAGTCGGGCGCCTATATCGGTTACGGCAGCTACAACCTGAGCACCGGCCTGTTCAGCGTGATTTCGAGCACGCCGCAGCTGTCGATGGGCGCTGGCGCCTTGAACAGCCGCTGCTTTGAGCGCTTCGCCAATGGCTTCGAGTAGTTTCTCCGGCGCACCTCACTCGAAGCCGTTGGAAAAAATCGCATTGACGCTCGCACCGCGGTTGATCACCAGCAGGGTTGCGCTGAATCCGGGCAAATCCGCCAGCGCGAGACTGGCGCCCGCAATCGGCGCGGAATTGGCCACCTGCGAGTAGCCGCCGGCCGCCAGGCGCCACGCGCTGTAGCTTTGCGCACCGGTGCCGGCGAGTGCCAGATCGACGCTGCGCGCGCCAGGTGATCGATTGAACAGCAGCACGAACAAGGGCCCACCGATGCGATCGACCGCATAAGCGCCCAGGCTGTCCGGCAGGCTCGACGTCGCCGGCACTGAATCGCCGGTCACGCGGCTCAGGGCGCCGTCGTAATCGAGGAACATGCGGAAGGCGTGCTCGGACAAGGTCCCCACATCCGGCGCCACCCAGCGCGTCGCGTAGTCGACACCCTCGCGGCCGAAGATCGCCAGCAGTTCGGCCTGGGCAATGGCACTGGTGACCCCGTTGTCCGGCCCCCACTTGTACTCGGTCAGCGCCAGCTTGGTGCCCGGGCAGCGCGCATCGATGGCGGCGCGCGCACGCCGCAACAGATTGGGATTGGGATAGGCGGTCTGGCCGATCCAGGATTCGCTGGCGTAACCGGGGTCGTAGAGCTCGCGCAGCGAGCGCAAGCGCCGCGCCTGCACGTCCGCCTGCTCGCCGCTGCCGACGTCATTGTCGAGGCCGGCGATGTTGGCGCCCTGCGGGTAATAGTGCAGATCCAGGTAGTCGACCAGACGCACGCCACCGGGCCCGGTTTCCGCGCAGACCCGCTGCAGGTACCACTCGACGAAGGGCAATCCGGCGTGGGCGACGCGATCGGGGCCGTCGAAGCAGTTGCCGAGCGCGGCATCGCTGGCGCTGGTCCAGTAATCGCACCAACCCCAGCTGACCGGCCCGAAGATCTTCGCGCCCGGCTCGATGGCCTTGATCGCCAGCGCGCGGTCGCGGCCGCGCGTCCACACTTCGTCATAGCTGGCCGGCTGCGGGTGCACATCGCGATGGGTCGAGTTCCACAGCATGGCCTCGTTGTCGAGCGCGAAGAACTTCACCCCGCCCTGCGCGGCCGTGCCGTGACGCGCCCGCAAATGCGTGACCCAGTCCCCGGCATAGCTGGCCGGTGCAGCTTTCGAGGTGTCGAGTGGATTGTTGCCGACGATCATGCCGCCCTGGCAGTTGGGGCCGTTGACGCACTCGCCATTGCCGGCATCGGCGCTGCACCAGACCGGTGGATTCGGCGCGTAGAAGCGGCATTCATCCAGCGTCTGCGCGCCATAGGTCTGTTGCGAGAATCCCCACAGCTTCTGCCGCAGGTCCTTGGGCACCCAACCCAGCGTTGGAATGGTCATGAGCGCCTCGCCACCCTGCAGTTTGGTGGCCACGATGAAGGCGTTGGCGCTGGAATCGTTCGGCAGGTTCACGCCGTTGCCATCGACGATGTTCTGGAAGAAGTAGTCGTTGGCGGTGTTGTGGACGTCGAACTGCCAGTTGTAGCGACTGGTGCTGTTGCCGCCCCAGCGGCGCGTCGGATAGTGCAGGTCAGCGTGTTGCGCATCGGACCCGAAATTGACGCCGTAGATCAGCGGATCGATGGCGCGCCGGGCTCCGGCCAGATTGATGCTGACGCTGACCGGCCCGGGTGGCGGTCCACCGGCTTCGAGCACGACATCGTCGATGTGGATTGCCGCCTGATTGGCCCCTGAGTTGTCCTGCAGGATGACGCCGTCAAACGTGCCTGCCGGCGCACCCACGCCGGTGAAGGGCTGGAACACGTCGCGCCATTGCCCGGCGGCGATCGCACCACCGGCGATGACCTCGTTGAGCGGGCGCTGGAACACGATGGTGCCGCCCAACTGGAACACCAGGCGCAGGTTCTGGTTGTTCCCGGACCCACCGTGTACCCAAAGGCGCAGCCCGAGTAATCGGCGAAGCTGCGCACGCCGCCCGGCGAGGCAAAGTACAAACCCTGGAAGCTGTCGGGCTCCATCGATATGGCGAACTGTCCGCCGTGCAACGGCGTCGGCGAGGCCAGGTTGACCGTCGCCCAGCTCCAGTTCTGCCAGCCGTTGCCGAGCGCGTCGGCGTACACGACGGTGTTCTGCGCTGCGACAGGGGATGCCGAAACCAGCAACATTGCGAGCAGCCATCGCGACACGGGCCGGGCCTGAAGGATCGATGTGCACAGCTTAGCGCTGCATCGGGCGAAAAGCCGGGAATCGGTCACGGGAATCGCACGCCGAGCAGCGCGTGAGCGCGCGCTCGCCGAACATGCCGTACGTCGTTGATTTTGATGTGGGAGCGGACTCAATGACCACCAGCTGAAGCTGGTGGGGTTGACGCAACGGCGACCCCGCCAGACTGAAAGTCGGCAAGGCAGGGGCCGCCAGGCGGCGGGGCACCGGGGGGGAGGGGCGGGGGGGGGGGGGGGAAAGGGGCGGGCGTTCCGACGAAATAACGCACCTCAACGGCCACTTGCACGCATGGGGGGGCCGCCTCGCAAGCTCCCGTCAAAAGCAATTTGCGCGGCTAAAGCGGCCCTCGGCTCAAAGCCCGTAGGGACTGGTTAAACCTTGCGATGGACATTTACTCCGCGAGAGCTTTCGCGGGATAAACCCGCTCCCACAACAGCAATGCGTGAGCTTTCGCGGGATAAACCCGCTCCCAGTTTCGATGCGCGAACACGCGTACCCAGCTCGCGCTGGCAAGTCCAACACTCAATCTCGGTGGCCGGCAGCGCCCCGCGGGCCCCCCGGGGGGCGCGCGGGGGGGGCCCCCCCCGCCCCCCCGGCCCGGCCCCCCCCTGGTTCGGGATCGGGATCGATGTCGCCCGCGCTGACCTGCGCGGCTGCCAAGGCGAACAGCGTGCCGGCCAGCCGGACGTATCCGGGGCCTTCGAATGCCCGCTCCAGTCGCCCTGGTGCATAGTTGCGCGCTCCCCAAGTGGGTTCCCTTGTGCTGCCTGCCCGCGACCTTTCCCTGGTGTTGCTGATCTGCCTCGCCTGGGCCGGCAACTTCCTGGCGTCGGCGTCGGCGTTGCAGCACTTCCCGCCGTTCGTGTTCACCGCGCTACGGTTGATTGTGGTGCTGGCTTTCCTGGTGCGCTTTCTGCAACCCGTGCCAACGGCGCTGCGCAAACGCCTGGTGCTGGTTGCCGTGTGCAGTGGGGCGCTGCATTTTGGCTTCAACTTCTGGGCGATCGCGGTCGCCGGCGACATCAGTTCTGTCGCCATCAGTCTGCAAAGCTACATCCCCATGACGGCGCTGCTGGCTTGGTGGCTGCTGGGCGAACGACCGACCCGCTCGACTGCAGCCGGCATCGGTGTCGCTTTCGCCGGCGTGGCCGTGCTCGGCTTCGATCCATTGGTGCTGGACGCACCGCTGGCGCTTGGACTGTCGCTCATCGCGGCGGCTACGCTGGCGCTGGGAACGACTCTGCTACGCACCCTGCCCGGCCTGCATACCTTCCAGATTCAGGCCTGGAGCGCGGCAATCAGCGTGCCGCCGTTGTTGCTGGTGGCCGCGCTGACCGAGCCGGTTTCCTTGTCCCTGCTGACTGACGCGCGCTGGCAGGACTGGGCCGGCGTGCTGTATTCGGCGCTGGCGGCCTCGCTGGTCGGCCATGGCCTGCTCTATGGGTTGCTGCAGCGCCATCCGGTTGCCCAGGTCACGCCCATGCTGTTGCTCACGCCGGTGTTCGCGGTGACCTTGGGTGTGCTGTTCTGGGGCGACCGTCCGGGACCGCGCCTGTTGTTCGGAGGCGTGATGGTGTTGGGCGGCGTGTTGATCGTGGCAGTGCGCGGCGCTGTGCGGGCTCGGCAATGATCAAGCAAGACCCGAAAATGAGGGATCCTGGAGGCCACATTGCCGAGCCCCGGCTCGGCAATGCTCGATGGGCCCTGCCGCATCCTGCTCGCCATCGCCCCAATACCGCACAGACCAGCGCGTAGTCTCGGGCCATCATGCCCCGGACCATTCGCTGGCCATCTCACTGGAGTCACACGATGAAAACCCTCGGTTATGCCGCCCTGTCCGCCACCTCGCCGCTCGCACCATTCGCCTTCGAGCGCCGCGCGCTGCGTCCCAACGACGTCGCCATGGAGATCCTCTACTGCGGCGTGTGTCATTCGGACCTGCATACCTCGCGCAACGACTGGGGCTGGACCAGCTTCCCCAATGTCCCCGGACACGAGATCGTCGGGCGTGTCATCGAGGTCGGAGGCGAGGTCACCCAGCACGCCGTCGGCGACATCGTCGCAGTCGGCTGCCTGGTCGACAGCTGCCAGCACTGCGACCAGTGCCATGGGGGCGAAGAGCAGTACTGCCGCAACGGCCGCACCGACACCTACAACTCGCCCGACCGCATCAGCGGCGAGATCACCAAGGGTGGTTACTCCAAGCACATCGTGGTGCGCGAGGAGTTCGTGCTCAGCGTTCCGCCGGGCCTCGACCCGGCGCGCACCGGCCCCTTGCTGTGCGCCGGCATCACCACCTATTCGCCGCTGCGCACCTGGAATGTCGGCCCCGGCAGCCGCGTCGGCGTGATTGGCCTCGGCGGTCTCGGTCATATGGCGGTCAAGCTGGCCGCCGCGATGGGCGCCCACGTGACCGTGCTCAGCCGCAGCACCGACAAGCAAGCCGATGCGCTGGCGCTGGGCGCCGATAGCCTGCTGGCATCGTCGAACAAGAGGCGATGGCCGCGGCGCAGGCGGGTTTCGACCTGATCATCGACACCGTGCCGGTCAAGCACGATCTCAATCCCTACCTGCCCCTGCTCGACATCAACGGCACGCTGGTGATCGTCGGCCAGGTCGGTCCGCTCGCCGAGCCGCACACGGCGCACCTGATTCTCGGTCGTCGCAGCATCGCCGGCTCGCTGATCGGCGGCATCGCGCAAACGCAGGAACTGCTCGACTTCTGCGCGCGCAAGAACATCCATCCGGACTGCGAGATGATCCGCATGGACCAGATCCACGAGGCCTTCGAGCGCATGGAGAAGGCCGATGTGCGCTATCGGTTCGTGATCGACATGGCGTCCTTGCAGGCCTAGAACCGCGCGCCCGCGCCGCGGGCACGGCAACGGCTGGCGGCGTGCTCAAGCCCGAGCCAGTTCAGGCATGATCCGCCGATCCAGCCGGTTGCCCGTATGAGGTGCACGAATGACTTCCGAGGACCCAGCTTCCGCGACGCGTGCGCGACGCCATTTCGAGCGCGGCGAGAGCTATCTGACTGGGGGTCAGTTCGATGCCGCCGGTGTTTGCTTCGAGTCGGTACTGGCCGAGTATCCGCAGCATCAGCCCAGTCTGCTGCACATGTCCACCGTGCGCATGCACGCCGGTCGCTTTGCGCAGGCGCACCAGCTCAGCGCGCTCGCGGCACAGCAAAAGCCGGATACCCCGGAAGCCGCCTTGCTGCTGTTGCGGCAACTGGTCAGGCTGGGCCAATCGGCGGCGGCCATTGAACTGTGCCGCCCTTTGCCGCCACCATGGTGGCAAACCGCTCACAGCATGGCCGCCGTGGCACAGCAATTGAGCCGCGTAGGCGGCCACGAGTTGGCGCGCCAGTTTGCCCGTGCTGCTGCCATCAAGGACCCCCGACATCCTTCGGCGCTGTACATGCATGCGCATCTGGAAGTGTTCTTCGGCGAGATCCAACGCGCCGTCGATGTGCTCGAACGCTGTATCAAACACCATGACGATGTGGTCGATCCGCATTGGCTCTTGTCGCGCCTGCGGCAACCGAAAATCAGCCCGCGGATCGATCGCATCCGCCGGGTACTGGCCCGGGTGGGCCCGGGCGAAGACCAGGCCTATCTGGCCTACGCCTTGCACAATGAATACCACGAAGCCAAAGACTATCCGCGCGCCTGGGCAGCGCTGGAACTCGGCTGCAAGGCTCAGCGTGGCACGCTCAACTATGACGTCGCCGCGCAGCGCGAGTTGTTCCAGCAGTTGCAGCAGTGGCGCGCGCCTGAGCTCGGCGCACAGGGCGGCTGGATCGATCCCGAATTGACACCGATTTTCGTGGTGGGTCATTTCCGCTCCGGCACCACCCTGGTGGAACGCATCCTCGGCGGCCATTCGCAGATCTCCGCCGGTGGCGAAACCCAGGAGCTGCCTACCCAATTGAGACTGGCCACCGATCACAGCTCGGCTGATGTGCTGGATACCCACATCCTGGGCGTCCGTGGCCAGCTGGATTATCAGCAGATCGGACGTGGTTATGTTGACGGCATGCGCTGGCGCAGTCGCAATCGGCCCTTCGTGACCGACAAACTGCCGTCCAATTCCCTGAATATTGGATTCATCGTCAAGTCCCTGCCCAACGCAAGAATCATTCATGTGGTCCGCGATCCGATCGATATCGGTTTATCGAATCTGCGCACGCTGTTTGGACAGGGTTGTGGCTATTCCTATGATCAGCATGAATTCATCGAGTATTACCGCATGCACGAGGCGATGATGGCGCATTGGCATGCAGAGTTGCCCGGCCGCATTCTGGACATCCAGTATCAGGATCTGGTAGCCACGCCGTTGGCCGCCGCCCAGAAAATGACCGATTTTTGCGGCCTGCCGTTCGAAGCGAGCATGATCGAGATTGAAAAGAGCAAGGATCCGGTGGCTACCGCGAGCAGCGTGCTGGTCCGCGACGGCATCCGTCGCGACCGCTCACGCCTCTGGGGCCACTACGAACAGCAGCTCAAACCGATGGTCGATGCCTTTGCCGGCCAGACACCGTCTTGACAAGTCCGGCGTCCACGGCGCGCCACGCCGCGGACTTGAAGCCGACCAGTCCATGCGGCCCCGCCGGAATGGGCCACATCCCCCGGCAATACTGCCGTGATCGCCCGCGGATGCATCGAGCCGACGGAACTGGCGCACTGCGACGCGCTTTACAGGCGCCCATAACACTGTTATGTTCAATCGCATAACGCTGTTATCAAGGCACCGGGATGAGCGCTGCGACCCGATCCAGAACTTCCGATCCGCTTGAGGCGCGCCGCGCGATCCTCGATCAGGCCAGTCAGTTGCTGGCCGAATCCGGTCCCGAAGCACTGACCATGCGCAAGCTCAGCCAGCGCATCGGTGCGTCGACGATCGTGCTCTACAGGCATTTTCGCGACAAGCAAGCGATCCTCGACGAGCTCTACCTGGAAGGCTTCGAACGCCTGCGGGCCGATCTGGCGCGTGTTCCGCTGAGCGATCCGCTGCCGTACGTGATGGACCTGGGCCGCGCCTACCGGCGTTGCGCCATCGCCAATCCGACCTATTACCAGGTCATGTTCACCCGTTGCATAGCGGAATTCGATCCGTCGCCCGAGAGCCGCGAAGTCAGCAAGCAGTCCTTCCTCATCCTCGCCGGCGCAGTGCAGCGCTGCATGGATCTGGGCGTGGCCGCACGCGGCGATGCTGCGCAGATCGCGCACATCCTGTGGGGCACGCTGCACGGCCTGATCAGCCTGGAGCTGTTTGGCTACATGCCACCTTCGGTCAGTGGCGAAGCCCGGCTGGAACACGCGCTCACCATCATGCGCGATGGGCTGGTCAGCCCGCTCTCACCGAACATCCCGTAAGGCGTTGATTTTATTGTGGGAGCGGATTTGCTCCGCGAGCGCTTTTCGCGGGGTAAACCCGCTCCCGCAAGGGGCTGCGTGCAGCCTTCTGGGCAACCTGGAATCGGGCTGCGTGTCACGTAGCCCTTTGGGCAACCTGACCTACTTCTGAATGCGTCCGAGGCGAACCATCGCAGCGACGCTTCGCTACCAAAAACCCCTATCCGAGCACGCCGCATGATCAACGGTACCCGCTACCACACCGCCATCGCCAGTCAGACCTACGACGCGATCGTCATCGGTTCCGGCCTCGGCGGCCTGACCACTGCTGCGTTGATGGCCAAGGCCGGCAAACGCGTGCTGGTACTGGAGCGCCACTACACCGCAGGCGGCTTCACCCACTCGTTCCGACGCCGCGGTTACGAGTGGGATGTCGGCGTGCACTACATCGGCGACGTGCACAAGCCGCATTCACCGATGCGGCGGGTGTTCGACACCATCACCGATGGCCAGTTGCAGTGGGCGAAGATGGATGAGGTCTACGACAGCATGCTGATCAAGGACCAGCGCTACGACTACCACACCGGGGTCAAGCCCTTTCGCGACGGCCTGCTGCAGCACTTCCCGCACGCCGGCAAGGACATCGACGCCTACTTGCAGCATGTGCGCCGGGCCAGCCAGGCAGTCGCCGGGCACTTCGGCCCGCGTTTGCTGCCGGCCGCGTTGCAGGGCATGGCGAGCGCCGCGGTGCGGCGCTTTTCGGGCGACTATTTCGCGCGCACCACCTTCGAGGTGCTCGCCGAGTGCACGCGCGACGCGAAGCTGGCCTCGGTGCTGGCCGGGCAATGGGGCGACTACGGTTCGCCGCCAAAACAGTCGAGCTTCGCCATGCACGCGCTGGTCGCGCAGCACTATCTGGACGGCGCCAATTTCCCGGTCGGCGGCGCCTCGCAGATCGCCCGCCACATCATTCCGGTGATCGAAGCCAGCGGCGGCGCGGTGCTGGTCAGTGCCGAGGTCGAGCAGGTGCTGCTGCACCGCGGCCGCGTGGCGGGCGTGCGCATGCAGTGCGGAGACGAACTCAGCTGCGCGCAGGTGATCAGCGCTGTCGGCGTGCACACCACGTTTTCGCAGCTGGTACCGCAAGAGGTGTCAGCGTCGTCTGGCATGCTGGAGAAAGTGCAGACGCTGCCGCGCTCGATCGCACACCTCGGCCTGTACGTCGGGCTCAAGGGCACGCGCGAATCGCTCGGCCTGGCGCAGTCGAACCTGTGGGTCTACCGCGACTACGACCACGACGCCGCGCTCGAGCGCTTCCTGAAGCGTCCCAGTCTTGATTCAAAGCGCACCAGCGTCGATTTCCCGCTGATGTACCTGTCCTTCCCGAGCGCGAAGGACCCGGCGTGGGCGGCCAACTACCCGGGCAAATCGACCATCGACGTGATCGCCCCGGCGCCATGGGCGTGGTTCAAGCGCTGGATCGACACGCCATGGAAGCAGCGCGGCAGCGACTATGACGACTACAAGGCGCAGCTCTCGGAGCGGCTGCTGGCCGAGATCTACAAACAGGTGCCGCAGACGCGCGGCAAGGTCGACCACTTCGAGCTGTCGACGCCGCTGTCCACCGCGCATTTCAGCAATTACGCCACGGGCGAGTTGTATGGCCTGGAGCACAGCCCGTATCGCTTCGCGCAGCGCTGGCTGACGCCGCGTACGCCGATCAAGGGCCTGTATCTGAGCGGTCAGGACATCCTGTTCTGCGGCGTCGGATCGGCACTGATGTCGGGCGTGCTCACCGCCGCGACAGTGCTCGGCACGACCTTGCTCAGGGTAACGCCCGACCTGCTGGCGGGGCGTTCCACGGCGCTCGGCGCGCGCCTGAAACAGTGGCTGGTCAAGCCGATCGCGCCGGCGCCTATCGCGCTTCCCGCCGCGGCGGCGCCATCGCCGTGGTTCGAGGCGCAATGCGTGTCGGTGGAAACGCTCGGCGTCGACAGCAAGGCCTTCCGTTTCACGACCGATGCGCCGGCGATGGCGCGCTATCGACCCGGCCAGTTCGTCACCATCGAGCTTGAGATGGATGGCCGCCGGCTATGCCGTTCGTACACGCTGTCGTCGACGCCAACGCGCCCCGACAGCTTCGAGATCAGCGTCAAGCGCGTGGCCGATGGCGCGTTCTCCAACTGGATCTGCGATCAGTTGCAGGTCGGCGACACGCTGCGCATGAGTGGTCCGTTCGGCGAGTTCAGTTGCGCACCGAAACCGGCGAAGAAGCTGCTGCTGCTCTCCGCCGGCAGCGGCATTACGCCGATGCTGTCGATGGCGCGCTGGATCGCCGACACCCATGCCGACGTCGGCATCGTCTTCCTGCATGTCGCGCGCAGTCGCGCCGAGCTGATGTTCGGCCTGGAACTCAAGCGCCTCGCGCGCAACCACCCGAATCTCAAGCTACGTCTCTCGCTGACCCAGGAACCCGCCGACTCCACCTGGCGCGGCAGTCGCGGACGCCTGAGCGGCGCGCTGCTGCGGCGCAGCGCCAGCGATCTGGCGCAGCGCGCGGTATACCTGTGCGGGCCGCAGGGCTTCATGGACAGCGCGCGCGAACTGCTGCTCGCCGCCGGCCTGCCGCCGACACAACTGCATGTCGAAAGCTTCGCCATCGGCGGCGCACTCGACGGCAGCGGCGGCGAAGTGCGCTTTGCCGAGTCGGCGAAGACTGTGGCAGCTTCCGGCAGCGAGTCGCTGCTCGATCTTGCCGAGGCTGCCGGCATCAGCATCCCGTCCGCCTGTCGCACAGGACACTGCGGCGAGTGCAAGGTGCGCTGCGTCGAAGGCAAGGTCAGCATGACGAACTGCGACGGCCTGTCCAGCGAGGAGATTGCCGATAGCTACGTGCTCACCTGCGTCGCCGCCGCCAATGGCGATGTGACTCTGGCTGCGTGACCCGATGCAATCGAGCAAACCGCGCTGTGGGGGTAGACACCATCGCGACACCGCGCGCGCGCCACCACCCATGGACTGCGTAGCGTTTGGTGCTATTGCAGAATGGCCGTTCCCGGCCAGGAACCGACACTCGTGAAGTGCGACTTCGAGCGGACCGAAAGCAGCCTTTTGCAACTGCAACGAGCAACATCATGAAAATCCATGAAAGACAATGGCGGCAATCGTGAAGAGATCCGGATTCCAGCGATGCTCCCAGCCGCTGCCAGCCAACAGCAGTTGGAACCTGTCCCTGACATCGTTGCCCCCCCCCCGACATCTCTGACACCCTCTATCGGGAGCCTGAGCGCGATCACCGCGGACGCTGAGGGCAAGCTGTGCCGGCACTTTGCGCTAACTACGGCACGAGCAGCGGCGGCCCCTGCTACTACCGAGGCAACCAGATGGCGCCCGATCCAGGCCCTGAATCGCCCGTAATCAGTTGGCCGACGACGCCGACACCATCACCCGGTTCCGTCCCGCCGTTTTGGCCTGGTAGAGCGCCGCGTCGGCGGCTTCGATCAGGGTCGAAGGGGAGTTGCCGTGCTCGGGGAAGATCGCCAACCCGAGCGAGGCGGTGACGTGGTCGAGTGGCCGGTTCTCGTGACTGAGCGCCAAATCGCGGATGCCCTCGAGCAGGCCATTGGCCAGCCGTTGCGCCAGCTCGACGCCGGTTCCGGGCAGCAGTACGGTGAACTCCTCGCCGCCGAAGCGGCACGCAATGTCGCTGCGGCGGAAGCGCGCCTCGATCACCTGGGCGACACTCTGCAACACGACGTCGCCGGCGTGGTGGCCGAAGGTGTCGTTGAATTTCTTGAAGTGGTCGACGTCGATCATCATCACCGACAGCGTCGACTGGTTGCGCTTGCAGTGTGCCATCTCGCGCAATAGCGACTCCTGCAGGTAGCGGCGGTTGTACAGGCCGGTCAGCGGGTCGCGGATGGATTGCTGCAGCAGCGCTTCACGCAACTGCACGTTGGCGATCGCCAGTGCGATCTGCTCGGCCATTGCCACCGCAAGGCCCTGGCGGCGATCGGCCTCGGCACAAGTCTGGGCTTCGTGGTGCTCAATATGCAGCAGACCGAAGGTCTTGCCCTGGGCCGTAAGCGGCAGGCAGGTGTAGGGCCTGGAATGCTCGCTGCGTCCGGCCACGTGCGGGCAGCACAGGGCGCCCGCCGGCGTGTCGACGCGATAAGCGCGACTGCGCCGCAGTGCCCAGCATGCATTGCCGAGGAAGCTCTGAGTGGGCAGCGAGTGCTCGAATCGGTCGCCACCCCAATGCCCTTGCTCGGCCCACAGGTCTCCGCTTTCTTCCACGAGGTAAAGCGCGCCGACGCTGCCGGGGAACAGCCGCGGACCGAAATCGTTGATGCAACTGAAGGCCTCGGCGGCGGCGGCGCAGGCCTGCAGGAAGCCGGTGAGTTCGCCGAGCAGAGAGACCTTGGTGTTGAGCTGCTCGACTTCGGCCAGGCCGCGCTCGAGATTGGCCTTGGCTTCGAGCAGGGCAGTTTCGTTGCGCTTGCGCTCGGTGATGTCCTGCGAGAACCAGATAGTGCCGAGGCTGATGTTGTGCGGATCGATGGCTTTGCCCTGGTAGAGCATCCAGCGCTGCTCGCCATTGCTGCGCAGGTACGGTTCCTCGCCCGCCGCGACGCCGCCGCGCATGATGACCGGCGCCGTGCTCCTGACGAAGGCGTTCCAGGCGTCCTCCGACACGAAGCCCAAGCGCAGTGGCTTGCCCGCGCCCTCTCCCGGTGCCAGGCCAAGCAACTCCTCGAAGCCGCGGTTGCAACGCTCGATGACGCCGTCCTTCGCGATCCACATGGCGCCGGTGATGTTGTCGAATATCGCTTTCTGTTCCTGCAGCGCCCGCTGCAAGGCCGCCTCGGTGCGCTTCTGGTTGCCGATGTCCTGACCGACCCAGATCACCCCCTGGTCGATGTCATCCGGGTCTACGGCCTTGCCGCTGTAGACCATCCACAGCGTCTCCCCATTCTTGCGCTTCACCTCGACCTCACCCTGAGCGACGCGGCCGGCGGTGATCGCAACCATCGACTTGTCGAGCTCGCGCGCGAACTCCTCGTCGGACTGGTAGATCGAACTGATCGGCAGGCCTTCAAGCTCGCCTGGACCATAGCCGAGGATCTCCTCCATCCCCCGGTTGCAGCGCACGATGCGGGTGCCACGGGTGAACAGGATGCCGCCCAGCACATTGTCGAACAGGGTTTTCTGTTCGCGCAGTGCCAGTTGCAACGCGGCCTCGGTCTGCTTGCGCTCGGTGATGTCGTGCGCCACCCAGATCGTGCCCTGCGACTCATCAGCCGGGTCGAGGGCACGGCCGCGGAAGGAGATCCAGATCAGCGCGCCGTCCTTGCGCATGATCTGCCACTCGCCTTCGGATACCTCGCCGGCGCGGATCGGCGGGTAGACCAGGCGACCCATGGCCTCCCAGGATTCCAGGCTCGGGTGGTAAATCTGGGTCGGCTGGCCGACCAGTTCACCCGCTCCGTAGCCCAGCATCTCTTCCATGCCGCGGTTGCAGCGGTGGATGACGCGGTTTTTGACAAAGAACACCGCCGCAGCGACGTTGTCGAAGATCACCTGCTGCTCGCGCAGCATGCGCTGCACGTCGGCGTCGGCCTCGGCCAGGCGGCGATAGGCGGCGGCGTTGTCCAGGGCGATGGCGCCGTAAGCACACAGGGTGCGGAAAACCAGTTGCTCGCGCTCGCCATAGGCGTGACGGCGTGGCGACTGGATGGTCATGACGCCAAGGAGGCGCTCGCCGATCATCAGCGGCGCGAACAGGGCACTTAGCGTATTGAGCGTGCCCGGCACCAGGCTCGGGTCCTCCTCGTCCGGGGCCCAGTCGAGCAGCAACTCGCGGCGTTCTCGGGCACAACGGGCGGCATGCCGGGTGGGGCTGTCGAGGGCGATGCTCTCCTGGGGCAGCGCTGCGCCGTTCTCGACCATGCGCACCTGGTCCAGGGTCTGGCGCTCGTGGTGCAGGCGGTAGATGCCGAAGCAGGTGGCGTCCAGCAGACCGCTGACATGCCGGTCCAGGGTGTCGAAGATCGCTGTCTCGTCCAGGCTGGCGGTGATCTCGCGGCCGATCTCGCCCAGCCCGCTCAGGTCGCGATGCGCCTGTTCGATGTCCTCCTTCTGCTGCACCACTTCGGCGGTGCGGGCACTCACCTCCTGCTCCAGCCAGGACTGCTGTTCGCGCAGCACGCGCTGGATCTCGGCGTCGGATTCGCCCAGCCGGCGGTACGCGGCGGCGTTGTCCAGGGCGATGGCACCATAGGCACACAGGGTGCGGAAGACCAGGCGCTCGCGCTCGCTGTATGCGTGCTCGCGCGGCGACTGGATGGTCATGACGCCGAGCAGGCGCTCACCGATCATCAGCGGCGAGAACAGTGAACTGAGGGTGCGCAGAGTGCCCGGTACCTGGCTGGGGTTGAACGCCCCGGGCTCGGTCTCGACGTAGAGTTCCTGGCGCTCGCGGGCGCAGCGAGCCGCGTTGCGGATGGGGTGGTCGATCTCGATGCTGGCGCTCGGCAGGATGTTGCCGGCCTCCACACGCAGGGCCGAGGTCAGCAGCCGGCCGTTGTCTTCGAGCAAATAGACCGCAAACGTGGTGGCGTCGAGCAGGCCGTTGACGTGGCGCGCCAGGGTTCGGCAGACCTCGTCCTCGACCAGCGTGGCGGTGATCTCGCGGCCAATCTCGCCCAGCACCGACAACGTGCTGTTGGCCTGCTCGATGTCGGCCTTCTGCTGCAGCACTTCGGCGGTCCTGGCGCTGACTTCCTGTTCCAGCCAGCGCTTTTGTTCCCCCAGTACACGCTGCACCTCGGCATCGGCCTCGGCCAGGCGGCGGTAGGCGAGGGCGTTGTCCAGGGCGATCGCGCCGTAAGCGCAGAGGCTGCGGAAGATCACCTTTTCGCGTTCGCCGTAGGCATGCTGCTGCGGCGACTGGATGGTCATGGCGCCGAGCAGGCGATCGCCGATCACCAGGGGCGCGAACAGTGCGCTCAGCGTGGGTACAGTGCCGGGAAGGCTGATCCTTCGCCTCCTCGATTGAGTACTCGACCAGCAGTTCCGACCGCTCGCGGGCGCAGCGGGCGAGGTTGGCGTCGGGCGCGTCCAGTGCCACCTGGCGGACCGGCAGCGCCTCGCCACCTTCTACGCGCCAGGCCGACGTCAGACCCTTGGCGTCGGCGTCGAGCAGATAGATGCCGAAGGTCGTCGCATCCAGCAAGCCGTGAACGTGCCGATCCAAGGTCTGGAAGATGGCTGTCTCGTCGAGCGACGCAGTGATCTCGCGGCCGATCTCGCCAAGCACGGCCAGGTTGCCGTGGGCTTGCTCGATGTCTTCCTTTTGGCGCACCACTTCGGCGGTGCGCGCCGCGACCTGTTGCTGCAGCCAGGCGCGCTGCCGGGTCAGGCCGCGCACGCGGTAGCGGATCACCGCCCAGACGCTGCCCAGAAGGAAGGCCGCGAGCAGCGTCCGAAACCACCAGGTCGCCCAGTAAGGTGGCTCGACGTGGATGTCGATCGCGCTGCCGGTGTTGTTCCAGATGCCGTCCTTGTTTGCCGCCTTGACCCGGAAGGTGTAGTCACCGGGTGCCAGGTTGGTATAGGTGACGAAGCGCCGCGAGCTGTCGGTCTCGATCCAGTCCGGGTCAAATCCGACCAACTGGTAGGCATAGCGGTTGCGCCGCGGGTCGGCGAAGTGCAAGGCGGCAAACTCCAGCGAGAACACGGCGTTGGCGTGCGAAAGGCGCAGCGTCGTCGCGGTCTCGATCACGCCTTCAAAACGCACGCCGTCGGGGCGCGCGGCACCCAGCACGGCGCGGTTGAAGATCTGCAACTCGGTGATCACCACGGGTGGCGGGATCGAATTGTCGCGGATGGCTTCGGGACGGAAAGCGGTGAGGCCGGACAGACCACCGAAGTACAGCGTGCCGTCGCTGGAAGCGTGGTCGGAGCCAACGTAGTAGCCACTGTCGATCAGGCCGTCGCGGGCGCTGTAGTTGCGGAAGCGGCCGCTGCTCGGCTCGAAGCGGCTGATGCCGGCCGTGGTGCTGATCCAGAGCGCGCCGCTGGCGTCCGGCAGAATGGCGCCGATGGAGTCGGCGGCGAGGCCGTCCTGGTGCGTGTAGCGGCGGAAGCGGACGCCGCCGTCGCTGGTCGTGTCAAGCCTGTTCAGACCGCCGGCGGTGCCGATCCAGAGTTGCCCGCTGCGGGTCTCGAACACATGCTGTACGCGGCTGTGGCTCAGGCTGGCGGGATCGGCTGGCTCGCTGCGGAAATGCCGGAAGTGCCCGGTATCGGCGTCCTGGCGGTCCAGACCACTATCGGTACCGACCCACAAGGTGCCGGCGCGATCCTCGAACACGGCCAGCACCCTGCCTTGGCTCAAGCTGCCGGGATCAGCGGGGTCGTGGCCGCGGAAGCTACGTATACGGTGTCAGACTGCGGATCGTAGCGGTGCGAGGCCGCCTTCGCTGCTAACAGCCACAAGATTCCGTTGCGCTCGGTCGGATCTGTCCGGATCAGATCCAGCGTCGGTCCGGGGTTCGCCAGTGACGGATGCGAAATCGCCCGGACGCATCGTGAGACGCGCAGGCCGGCATCAATACCGGCCAGTTGCACCTTCGGCCGTCGACGTGCGCCGCGCGCATTGTCGTTTCGGCAGGCTGAGCGGATTACCAGGATCGTGGCGATGGACCGTGACCTCGGCGCTGCCGTGATCGACCCGCAACAGGCCACCGCCCCAGTGTGCCGAACCAGAAATTCGCCACCATCCGGGGCCACCCGCGCGTAGACCTTGTTGGCATCCCCGCGGGCATCATCGTCATTGACCAGGCCGACGATGCGTTCAAGCCGCCGCTGTTGAGATCGACTCAGCTGGCGCCGCCGGTGTATGCCAGCCCAGAGCGTGCCGCCGCGATCCTGGTAGAGAGCCAGATCGATGTCGTTGTCGGACAGGCTGTTGCGATCGCAGGCGTCGTGGCGGTAGCGCAGCAAAGGGAGCAATCGCCAGCATCTCGTTTACAGCAGTCCCGAGGACGTGCCGATCCAGATGCCGCCGTTGCGGTCCAGGAGGATGGCGCGAACGATATCGACGATCTCGCCCTGGTCATCGGCGAGTCGTTGCCGCGCCGGCGTCGCGCCTTCGATGTCCCAGGCTTCCAGGCCGCGCGAGCTGCCGACCCAGAGGGTGCCCGCGGAGTCGACACCCAGGGCCTGCACGGTGTTGCGACGGCGATCTGGCTCGGCGTCGGAATCGAGGCTGGAAGTGTTCGAAACGGTTGGACGCCGGGTCCAGTCAAGTCAGCCCCACTTTCCGGTGCCGATCCAGAGCCGACCCTGCGGGTCGCGTGCCAACGCCAGCACGTCGTCGTCGACGAGACTGTCGGCGCGCGCGGGGTCGTGGTGCCAGGATTCGAAGCTGTCATCGGCGGTGTCCAGGCGCTGCAGGCCCCCGGCCGTGGCGATCCGTGCCGTTTGGTGGCGCCGGCAGGGCGGTTAACTGCAGGTATTATCGCCCGTACGTGCAACTCGCCGCTGCGCGCTGCACTCGACGCGAGTGGAAGAAGCGCAGAAAGGTCCGCCGATGCAGCGTCGTAGCGCATCACGCCGCCGCAGTGCCCCGCCTGACTCACTTGGAGTTGTCTTCATGCAGAAGCTGACCAGCAAGTTGTCGATAGCAGGCCGAAGCTGGTCCGATTCGCCGCGGAAGGCGAGCATGCGATAGCCGTCGCGGCCCGGAGCGCCGATCCAGACGAAGGAAGCCCTGGCGGTCTGGAGGATCGCGAGCACGCTCTCTCGGGGGTCCCCGTCGACACGCCAAGGCGCTCGAAGTGCAGGCTCTTGGCGGTCGATGCCTGGCCCACAGCGCAGGCCAGCGCCAAGCCGATCGCAAGGATGGCCGCCCACCCGCTGCCACGATACGCCCTTGGCATGCCGCGCCCCTCAGCGACCCGCGACCATGCTGGCTCATCCCGAGCGGCACCGGGAGGAAATGCCGGGGAACGCTGATCGTGCCCTGGGGCGCACGCATGACCGCGGCGGCATGTCTCGTCCTTGCCTGCTGTTTTCCCGGCTTCGTCGTAGTCGCGACGCCGGACGCGCCGGCGCGAAAAGACCGGGGCAGGAAATCAACGCAGCTTCCTGCGCGTTTCTTCGCCTCGATTCAGCGCGAAACCCAGCCACTCAACTGGCCGGACGCGCGCTCAAACGTGCGGTTCTGCGTCATCGCGCCGATCGCTATCGAGCACTCCCGCCGCGAGCACTGCGATCGGCCTGATAGCGACTACCGCGGGGCTAAGCGGATGCGTCGGCGCGTGCACTACCACGCCGATTCGGATTGTCGGGTCTCATCAGCTGAAATCTTGCTACCTGTTTTCATAGTCGGGCTTCGGATCCAGGACCAGGCCTCGAATGCCGGCTCCGATGGCTCCCGGTCGCCGGGCGAGCACCCTGCGTCGAGATTTGATTCGCGCAGGCGATGGTGGGTCGCGAATCGACACTCCGCGTAGCGCGCTGCTGAGCTCACCAAGGTCTGGAGGATGCGCACAATCATGGCGTGCCCGACCATGAAACGACCTGCCGGTTTCGTACATATTGCCCTCTGGGAGCGCCGAGCGATGTGATCTCGAAATTCTCGGCAGGCTTGACTGACTGCTTTCTCTGTTGCGGCGGTGCCTTCGAACGTCCGCTCCGGGTCGCCATCGGACAGCAAGAGCAATTGGTGCCGGTGGCTGGGCGCGCGCCGTGAACCGTTCGACTGCGGGTCCGGGGAAGCAATTTGCGTCAGACCTGCAGTTGCAGCACCCGCCGCGGCAGCTGGATCTGGAATTCGACACCCTTGCCGGGTGCGCAGATGCAGTCAGGCAGGCCGCGCGCGGCAACTGGAGTCACCAGGTTGTAGACCACATGCAGACCGAGGCCGCTGCCGCCCTGGCCGCGCTTGGTGGTGAAGAAGGGATCGAACACGCGCAGCCGCACGTCTTCGCTCATGCCGATGCCGTTGTCGCGGTAAAGCAGCAACCACTCTTCGTCGCCAGAACTCCCCAGCACTCGATGCGGATCTCGCCATGCTCCATGATCCCCTCGAAATCCGTGGGTCTGGCAGAGTTAATCACCAGATTAAACCACGATCTGTGAAATAGCGCCAGGAAATGCGGTCAACAGACGCAGGTTCTCGGGGCATTTGATTTTGACCCGGTGCGGCATCTTTTCCAGCGCAGGCCCGAAACGAAACCAGGATCTCTCTCACTAAAGGTAGGTGCGGTCGATCTCCCGCGCCTGCTCGCTGGACTGGTCGTGACGACCTGTTTGAAACTCTTGATCAGATGCCCGGCGC
>JADKFD010000029.1 GCA_016717705.1 Rhodanobacteraceae bacterium
GACGCCGGCCTGAAACAGAAACTCATTTTTCGCGGCGGTGTTCAGTCCGCGCAGGCGTTGGGTCGCGGCGGTGGCGGATTCGCCGGTTTTGCGCAGGAGCCAATAGCAGTGACTGTTGAGGGCATTGCGCGCGGCGTCTTCCTGGCGCCAGCGGAAATAGTCAAGTACATCGCGCTCGGTCGGCAATTGCGAGATACGGCAGTCGAACGCCGCCGGGGCGCCAAGTCGCGAGGTGAACATCGCACTGGCCTCACCCGCCAGGATGGGTTGAGCTTGCGCAGCTTGCGTCCGAACGTATCGTCGTCGCGACTCAGCAGAATCGAAATCTCGTCGCTCTGGGTGTACCCGAACAGCGCGCGAAATCCACAATCCATGACGTGTGTGGTCGTTGCCACCATGTAGTCACGGAAGCGCTCGTCGTACGGCGCCTCGAACGGCTGCAACTCTCGCGTGAGGCGGGTGAAGCCGCGCCCGTCGATGCGCGCAACCATGTGCAAACCGCGCAACACGCACAAATCGTTGGTGGTCTCGTAGACGCGCATTCGCTTGTCGAGGTCATCAAACTTCATGGCTCTTCCTTGGTCTCGAATCCGCCGGTGGCGGCGATCGATACGGTGACCAGTCGATCCCAGCCTTCACCCAGTGACGGGGTTTCCAGCTTTTTCGACGTGCCGCGGATGGCAATCTCCGGCACCCGCGTCTGCTCGGCGCGGGTTGCGTTTCGCGCCACGGCATCGTCGACGGTTGTCTGGAAGTAGTAAAGCGCAACCGACTCGTACCCTGCGGCGCGCGCGAGCGACAAGTACCTCAGCCGCTGGGCACGGGTGGGGTTGGTGTTGTCGACCACGATGGGCGCTTTCGCCGCAAGGCACGCATACAAGACGATGTCCTCGCGATTGCGCGTCCGCAGCATGTCGAGGTTGATGCGAACGTGCGACTCGTACCATCGTTCCCGAGCGAAACTGCTCTTGCCGGAGGCCTGGATGCCGCAAAGGACGATCATCTCCAAGGGTTGCTTCCTGCAGGCCGCGCGAGAGCGCGATCATGATCCGAACGGGCAGAAAGGTGACCTGGCAGGGATAGCCGCCGCACTACTTGCGCCGGCCCAGCAGGTCTGAACGACCAACGACCACTCGTTCCGCCTTGACCGGCGACGGATCGGAGATGCCGTCGAAGGCGGTGCTCAGGTCAGGAGCGGGCAAGGAATAGACGCGCCGGTCGTGAAGACCGTCGATGCCCTGACGCCAGGCAAGCAGCATCCGTTTCCCGATGTCGTGAAAGCCGGCATGCGTGCTCATCGCGTTGCGAACCAACGGGGCAACAGTCGCCATGGCGTCGGCGATGGCGCCAACGATGCTGATCTGATCGCGCGCAGGCACGCCAAAAGTGGCGGTGATGAAGGTGCCCAGGTGCTTGCCCGGGGCCCAGGTCTTCTTGCCCATGAATGAGATGCCGGGCGGGTTGTTCTGATAGGTCGGATAAGCTGCCGTGGTGATCACGTCAAACGCTGGTGCCAGGTGCACGTCGGTTTGGTTGGTGTAGCGCAGCGCCAGATTCTTGGCGTGGCAGTCGGCATTGCGCAGTGCGTAGGTCAACAGCAACAGCGTCGCCATCTGGCGCAAAGTCTGAGGCCGCTGACTGATCGGCACATGATCGCGCACGGCTTTGGCGATGCGCTCCCACGTCGTCTCGTACTTCGCCGACGGGCGCATTCCGAGCAGCGCGCAGAAATCTTCCAGGCCCCAATGGCGGGCGCCCTCTCCATCGACATCGAAGCGGTGAACGACCAGCGCCTGGCCATCCTGCGACACCTCGGTGACCGCGGCCGGCATCACCCGACGCACCACCTGCATGCACAGATGCTCATTGAGCGACACGAAGGGCAGCAGCCTGGATGAGCCTTTGATGATGTGCCGGTGGGTCAACAGCGTGGACTTCTTGAAGCGAGGTGCGCTGATCACCTGATCACTGCTGTCGAGAAACTTGGGCACCACACCGGACACGCCGCTGGTGGCGTGCTGGCGAACCAACTCGGCAAAAGCCTCCTCGGAATTGTCGCCCTGCAGCAGCGCCGCGACGTCGACCGGTTGCGGTGGTTGGTCGACCTTTGCGCCAGGCGGTGCAACCTGGACGCGCCCGATCATGTTTCGCCCGATGACCGACAACAGCGCGATCGGACTGGCGCCAATGTGTGGGCCGAACTGCTCCTGCAACACCTGCAGCAGATAGCCTTCCGGGAGATTCATCTGG
This sequence comes from Rhodanobacteraceae bacterium, assembly GCA_016717705.1. Taxonomy (GTDB): domain Bacteria; phylum Pseudomonadota; class Gammaproteobacteria; order Xanthomonadales; family SZUA-5; genus JADKFD01. Next base: position 2,251 of record JADKFD010000029.1, read on the forward strand.
AAGATCGGGTGGAGAACGTCGTCCCAAAGGAAAGGGTCGCGCCGTACTCGCATGGTCAGCGACACGAAGTCGTCGAGGGCGGTGGCTTCGTGGTAGATCAACGAGCTCCTGAAGTCGCCGATGGCCTGCAGACTGGCGACTTCGCGTCCCTGCACATAGACCGACAAGCTCACGCGCCACTCCGTTCGCGCCGCAGTTCATCGAGGGAGCCCGCTGCACCGATTTCGGCCAGGCTCAATTCCATGCCGAGCACCGCGAGCACGGACAACAGTTTTCGGGATCCGAATTCGGCGACTTTGCCGCGCTCGAAGCGCGACAGCGACGCCTGGCTCAGGCCCGTACGCGCCGCCACTTCACCTTGCTGCAGGCCGAGTGCACGGCGCCTTTCCGCGACGGAAGCGCCCAATTCCTGGAGGGTCTGCATTTGCTATATACGGCAAGAATTCGGACTTGAGGGTCATTGTTTGCTGTATGTGGCAAAAATGCAAGCCGCGCCTGAACTCGCTCGATTGGCTCAGCGTATCCCCGACAGTCTCGTCAGTCGTGTCCGGGGTGAATCCTTCGACCCGCTCCTGGGCAACAAGAACCCCGTCCGGTCTAAGAAACCACCGTGGCTTTCGACGCGAAGTTGGCTTCGGTGCCGATGGCCGCACCGATGTTCTCGATGCGTCCGTTTCGCCAGACGTAGCACGGGGTGCCCGTTTGCTGAGCGATCTCCAGCGCACGGCGACCTGCGCGGATCAGCGCGGCCGTGACGCCCGACAGATCTGGATCGCGGCAGGCGAGCGTCGTAGTCGTCATTGCGTTCATGCGTTGTCCTGACTTTCGATCAACACCCGCGAAATCTGAGGTGTCATGCAGACTCTACTCGAACGAGTTGCTGGGCAACTCAACGCCTGGCGTCTCCAAACGATCTTCGGAACTTGCGCCGGGTTAGGCCAGCCAAAGGCAGATTGACCTGACATTTCCTTGGCTGGAACCGGCGAATTCACCCTTGTGCCGTCAGTTTGTAACAGCGCCCGCCACCTCGGCCAACAGGCTTCATCAATCCATCCGCGACCATCATCATCAGTTCATTGCGTTCAGGCCTGAGCAACCGACGTGGTCATGCCGCCCAGTTCTCAAGTTTCAGTTCGGGAACGCGGGCGAAACTCGCGCTCGTTGTTGGTCACCAGAATCAGGCCCGCAGCGCGCGCATGCGCGGCGATCCACAAATCGTTGTTGCCAATTGGCGTGCCGGCACGTTCAAGTTGTGCACGGATCTCGCCATAGTGCGCGGCTGCGTCAACCGGAAGTTCCTTCACCTCGGCGATCTGCTGCAGCGCGTCCAGGCGCAACAACGCGTCCGCGCGCCTTTGGCTCTTGCTGATGCCAAACATCAACTCACCCAGCACGATGACCGAGAGGGCGACCTTGCCGGTGCCTTGGCGGTCTAGCTTGCGCGTGACTAGCGGGTGACGTCCGGAAACCGCATAGACGCAGATATTCGTGTCGAGCAGATAGCGCATCGCCATCACGGCACCTCACGTTCCTGCGGCGGCGCGTCGGAAGGCTCGACAAAATCATCCGGCCAAGGCGGCAGGTCTTCGAGCAGCCGGCTAAGGCTCTGCGCCTTCTCGCGGAGCACCACTTCGTTGCCGCGACGATAAATCTCGACCTCACGCGTGTTGAAGCGGAACTCTTTGGGCAGCCGCACCGCCTGGCTGTTGCCCGACTGAAATACCTTGGCAGTGGTCGCGACGAGATCCCGATGTAGATACCATCAGGGGCAAGGTGGTCCGGCGGCTTCGGGATTGAACGGCGACAAGCCAGTGATGATGGGATCGCCATTGATGAGGTCAGGGTCGGGACGTCCCTGTTGCGCGATCCACTCATGCACTTGTGCCTGGAAGGCGGCACGCCACCTTCACCAACCTACCTCGGCCGTGTCCAGCCACAACTGGTGTTGCAGGTGTCCGTTCCCCGTACCATGTACGGATGACACTCCGAGCATCCCGATGGACGCAGCGACCGATCGCCTGGACATCCGACTGCCTCCCAACGACAAGCGGATGCTGGCTCGTGCTGCGCAGTTGGAAGGGGTGACGCTGAGCCAGTTTGTCCTGGCGCCAGCTCTCGAGCGCGCGCGCAAGGTGATTGCTGAGGCCGAGCAGTTGGCGGTCACGTCGAACGCATACCAGGACGTGCTCGACGCGCTTGCAGATCCGCCGCAACCGACAGCTGCTTTGGTCCTGGCCATGCGCGACTACGAAGCCGCTGGCATCCAGTGGCGCTGATCATCAGTGCGCTCGACAAGTCTGCTCACGATCGGACTCGATGTTGGCAAGGGCGATGGGGTACCGAATTACTGCTGATGTCGACCAACAGGGAGCGCCGGCGCGGCACCTCTGCTTCGCCATTCCAGCGTCAGGCGGCGAGGATGGCAGCCAGCAGTGACGCGTGGGCGCGCCGAAACGCGGCGAGTTCGCAGGCGTGCGCGGCGAGGATGCTCAGTTTGGTCAAACGGAATGCATCGGCAAGCCGAGGTGCAACGGCATCCAGCGCCGCTCGAGTTTCGGCCAGGGGCTCAATCTTGCGCTCACTTGTCTCGGCGTCGATCGCACCCTGCCAGCGTTGGGCCCAATCGTCACGCGTGCCGTCCTGACCCGCCAGCCACCACAGCGCGATGGCGCGCCCCACGTCCTTCACGTAGCGCGGTGTCGGCGGATCAATTGACGAGATCACCGTCCGATCGGGGTCGGCGTGTTCGTACAAGTGCGCGAGCGCCATGCATGCTGGATGCGCGATCTCTGGGCCGACGGCAGATGTCGATGGCGCGTGCGTGGCGATGTTGAGATAGCGAAGCTCGGCAAGGCAAACGAGCCATGCGCGGTGTCAAACGATGTCCATTCGCGCCGCAACTGCTGACCGGGTGTCGGGGCAGATAGCAGTTCTATGAACCAGCCAGCCGCCGGGCCGGGCGGACACAATCGCAAAGCGGGGCGCGCATCCGCTGGCGTATCGGCGGATGCGCGGCTGTCTCCTGGTCGATACTGCGGCGTCCAGCCAGCGGCCATCAAGCGATCGCCGATGGCAACGGCGGTGCCGACCGCACTGACCGATGGTGTGAGTAACAGGTCGACATCCTTGGTCGCGACCAGCGCATTCGCGACGAGCCCACGAAATGCCCATGCGCTGGCTATGCTGCCAACGATCGTGATGTTGCCCAGTAGGTCGCGTGGGACGGCACGCGCCACTGCAAGCAACAATGCATCGGGGTCGACGGCATCCTGTTGCTTGTTCACGGAAGCGGCGCCCGTGCGTATTCAATGGCCGCTTCACGCATTCCAAGGTCAAGCAGTGACAGAAAGACGTCGGCTCGACAGGCCAGACGCGTCCCACCTGCAGCAGAACGGAAGGCTGGTGTTGCGCTGCGGACAACGGCAATGGCAACCGGGCACTCAGCGAGCGGATTGGGCTCGTATTCCAGACCGTCGTCGAGTAGCCGAATCAGGCCTGGATCGAAGGACTTCAACTTGCGATCGACCACCGCGACGAGATCGAGGCGCGGTGTACCGATGAGGTCAATCGTCGGCACGTCCGCACGGGCAGCCGGTAAGCCCGCCAGCGCGATGGCTTGCCAATCGATCGGCCCTGGGTTCGCCATCAACTTGCGTGCACGCTCGAGCAACTCACCGATCGATCGCGGCGTGGCGCCGCGCTCATGGCGAAAGCGCATGACCTGAGGGAGCGCCGCCAAAGTTGCCAGCGTAGGACCGCCCAATTCCGCTGGCTCGAGTTTGAGCGCTCCTCGGCTCGGCAGCACACCCGCCAATCGCAATGCTGCTACCGCACCAACGATCGGTGCCTTCGACGATCCGACCTCGCCAGTAAGGTCCTTCAGACGGGTTGGCCCTCGTCCGGACAAGGCGTGCTCGACCAGCAGTCGCACGACCTCGAAGCGGTAGTTGGGAGGGGCCAGCGGGACCATCGAGTCTGCGCGGTCGGTTTGCGCCGCTGAGACCACGTCATCCTTGATTTCGATTCGAATTGCGTCGCGCAGGCTCGGCACCAATGCCAGCCCCACCCGCGCCCACTCCGTTTGAATCGCTTCGGTGGTGATCCGTGGGTGTGTCAGCTTGAGCATTGCCTTGCCACCGGAGACCGCCACATCGGCCGCCAAATCAGCAAACGCCGCCCGCAGATCGCGCTTGTTGCTCAGCGCATCAATAACGAGGGTGCGGCGGATATCGGCAGTTGCTGCCATTCTGGTGCAATGCGAGAAAAGGTTGGTAGCATTCTGCACATGCTAAAGCATTCTGCAAGTGCTTTCCCGCGATCATCGGATATCGCCCGCATCTGTTATCTCGCGCCCAGCCCTCACGGTTTGCGCCGTGGACCGCTCTGCCCACCACTTCTCGAGTTCCAAGCCGACTCTCCCCGCAACGCCAAAAAGCGCGATCACTGCGCACGGCTGCGGGTTCCTGCGGGTCAGCGCGTGGACCGGGCTTTCGGTCGTCGAGGGACCAAAAGCCCGAAAAGTGTTCTCTACCCCGCCCGTACTCTCTCTCCCCCTGGTCCCCAGAGAGCCAGGAATCAGGCGCTGAAGTTATCCACACGATAAGGTTCAATCACTTACGCTTGGTTCAAGCGTGCGAGTTGGACGGCAGACGTGGGGGGCAGGTTGGGCCAAATTGCAGCGATGGATTGGTCGAGGGCACGGCGGTCGCGACGCACGCGTCGCTCCTGCAAGTGCCCGTGACTAGATGGAGGACGAGAGCCACCCACTGGCGCCGTCGGGGTCGTAGACGCGCAGGCACTCGCGCAGGGTGTGGTCATGGATGTCGAGCACCTTGCGCAGGGGTTCCTGGTAGCCGCCGGCGAGGTTCCAGGCGACCGGCAGCTGACGCGCCGCGCAGTGCTCGAACACGATGCGGTCGCGCAGTGCGAGTTGCTCGTCGGTGAGCCAGCCGCCGAGCGGGTCGTCGATGTGCGGGTCGGCGCCGGCCTGGTAGAGCAGCACGTCGCAGCCTTCGAAGCGGCGCAGCATCATGGGCAGGCGCTGGAGAAAGGTCTCCGCCTGGCTGGGATCGGTGTAGTTCTCGCCGACGGTGCAATGCTCGACGCGGGTCTCGCCGGTCTGGGCGAGGATGTCGTCGGTGCCGTCGCCGTAGTGCATGTCGGCGTCGAAGATGCCGACGCGGTGCGCCAGTCCTTCGGTCAGCAGCACGCGCGCGGTGACCATCAGGCCGTTGAAGGTGCAGAAGCCTGAGGCCTCGTCGAAACTGGCGTGATGGAAGCCCGAGCACGGCGCGATGGTGGCGGTGCGTTGGGCGATCGCACCGCGTGCGGCGGCGAGCATGGCGCCGCTGGTGTAGGGCAGGCTGGTGGCGACATCGCGCGAGGTGTTGCCGAAGCCGTTGAGCAGCCGGCCGGCGAGGATGCCGGTCACAAAGTCACGGTCGTGCGCGAGGCACAGTTGCTCGACCGTCACCGGCGCCGGCTCGATCAGATTCAGCTTCGGCGCGAGCGCCAGCCAGGACTCGACGACGAGGCGCGGCTTGTGGGCGCTCGGCGAGCTCGCCTGCGGCGGGCCGAGCATCCTGGGGGTGTAGTAGACGTTCATGGGTTCTGCCTCGATGGTCGCGGTTGAATAACGGGGTGTAGCCCGGGGTGGCGCGCGTACCAGTGTGGGGAGAGGCGCTGCTGTTCGGTCGCGCCTCCCCGGGGAGCCGCGATGCGGCACCCCGGGCTACACGGGTGCGGGCTTCATTCGCCTGCGGTGGGTTTGCCAGTCGCGTCCGAGTCGCCGGCCTCCATCCCGTGCATCGCAAGATTCAGCAACGCCTCCCCGTCGGGTTCGATTGGGGTGCGCTCGTACGCTGGCTGCCCACTGCGGCGCCAGGCATGGATGACGCCCACGTCGAGGAACGGATCGCCGCCGAATTCGAGGATGTCGGCGATGGCTTCCTCGCGCGTCAGGGCGGGATGGGAACGCAGGACCCGGTCGAGGAGGGAGTCCGGCTTCGTCTCCGGTCCCGGCGGCACCACCGCCTCGTCATCGGGCGCCAGCGGCAATCCCGGCGCCAGCGACAGCGCCTGCAGCACGTCATCGACCGGGACGTCTGCGGCTTTGCGTTGGGTGCTCATGACTGCACCTCCGGTTCCGGCACCAGTGCCGGTCCTAGACAGAACTCCTTGAGAAAGCGCTGGCGGATCGGTTCCGGGTCGCGGGTGTGGTAAGTGGTTCCGACCCAGGTCAGCCCGGGCGCGGTGGAGATCTCGTAGCGGCGGGACACCGTCCCCGGCTGCTCGTCGATCCACTCCTCGAGGTAGTTGAGCAGCAGGCGCGTGGTGCCGATTTCGTGGGTGGCGCCAATCTCACCGAGTGAGACGGCCAACGCCCGGATCAATCGTCATCGTCCTCGCGGGGTGCTTCGGCGAAGACCTGCGATGCGCGCGCCTGCGCGTAAGTCCACGCCGAAAACTCGAAGTCGCCGGGGCCGATCACCATCGGGTCCTCGCCGAAGCTCTTGTAGCGCGTCAGCAACTGCTCGACGCTCTTCGCGTGACGCTTCTCCTTGCGCAGCGAGGCATCGACGATCCCGCGCGCAGCGCTGATCGCATGGCTGGCCGATGGATACGGGCCACGCGTGTAGGTCTCGCTCTCGTCCTGGTAGTGGAAGTTGTCGTAGACCTTCAGGAACCACTGGGCACTCACGACAGCCCCTTGCGCTCAGCTGCGCCAGCCAACTCGTGAATGCGCGCCACGACGTCATCGAAGGCGCGCGCCATCGGTGCACTGCGGGCCGCCAGGATCTCGGCCAGCGACTGGTAGTAACCCAGCGTGCCCTCGCGTCTGGCGGTGAAGCGCTCGAAGACGGTGATGCCAATCACAGGATTTTCCAGATCGCCCAAGATTGCGCGGGCGTTGTGCAGCTTGTCGCAGCCGGAAACCAGCAGGACCGACTCCGGCACATGCTGCAGATGACCGAGATAGGCCAGCTTGCGCTCGCGCCAGTGGTCGAGCGCGCTGCCGGTCTGCTGCGCATGCGCCTTGCTCTCGACCGTGCCATCGGTGCACGCCTTGACGATGTCGCCAACGACGTCGCCAAACTGCGCGCGGATGGTGCCCTCGTGGCCGGCGCCGCAATCTTCCAGCACATCGTGCAGCAGGCCGGCGATGGCCTGGTCTTCGCTGCCGCCGTATTCCAGCACCAGGCTGGCGACACCGAGCAGATGGTAGATGTAGGGAATGCCGCTGCCCTTGCGGAACTGCGGCGCGTGGGCGATGCGCGCGTAGTCGACCGCGTCGACGAAGCGGCGGGTGAGGATGGTCATGCTGTGCTCCTGTGGTCAGAAGTGCCCGTCAACGCCGGCAGGCGATGGCGGATCGAAGTACTCGGGGGAATCAGCCTCAGCCCTGACGGGCCAGACGTTCGTGGGCCGCCTGCGACTGCAGCTCGGAGAGCAGACCCAGCGCCTGACAGCAGGCGCCGAAGCCGGCCACGTCACGACGCTCCAACTCGGCCTCACGCGCGACAAAGAACTGGCGCTGGACGGCATCCAGCGACGCGACGAATCGATCAAAGGTCAACAACGCAATGGTCATGGCGCTACTCCAACTGGCATGGGCGGGAAGTCGCCCCTGCCGAACCCAGTCGGAGGAACGACGCTTTACCAGAATTTGTATTCCGCCCTGGAAGTTGTCTGTCTTAAACCGGCGGTGTGGCGGTTTGCTGCCACGCTGTGATTCTACCACTGGATCGGCCGGGTTGCCGCCAGGCGCCATCGGCGCAACTTGCCGCGAGCCTCACTCAGTGCCCGTGGGCTGCTCTGCCCTCCAGTTCACGCCCACAAAAAAGCCGCCTCGCGGCGGCCAATCTGTTGCAACAAGAAGCCGGCCCTATGCCGCCTTCTTTTCCTCCGGCGCAAGCCGTCGGGTCTTGCTGAAGCGCGAACCCAGGTCACGGCGCAGCTGGTCCAGACCTTCACGACCACTGACCGCCTTGAGCAAGCCGTAACCGCGCATGGCGGCTGCCATGGCATCGCTGCCGAGGGCAAAGTCGGTGTCTTCGCCACGCTCCAGCAGACGCGTCAGGCGCATCAGCCGCGGACGCAGGGCGTCGCGTGCATTCAGGTCAGCCACGGCATCGGCCAGATCCAGATTCGGCGGAATCAGTTGCGGATTCTCCGACAGCATCCGCAGCGTCTGGCGACAGAAGTACTCGGACTTTTCGCCGAGCTTGGTCGCACGGCGCTTGTCCGCAGTGGTGAGTGCCACCAGCCCTGCGAGCTGGCGCTCCAGTTCGTTGATGGCGGTATCGATGGCGGTCAGCTGCACATCGGTGAAGTTCAGGGTAGCGAGGTTCGTCATTGCTGCATTCTCCATGTCGTTTCAGATGCCCGACCGGCGCCGTCGCCGATCAGGTGTGCCACTCGGCACGGGATGCATTTGACGACCCGCCAGTCTCAGGGATTGAGACTGCATGTAAACGAATGCAACAAGACATGCCGGGTAGGGCAATTCCGATCACGGCGGCAGCAACCGAAGCCGCGCCCAGGCCGGCGATCACTGGCGCCGCCCCACGCATGAGTCACACCGATGCCAGCGGTGTCCTTCACGACGTCATCGACCTTCGCCGGGATGGCAGCCCGGATATCGCGGCATGCATCGATGCCATCGACGCGAGCACCTCACACCCCGCAGACCCCAGCCGTCATGACCGCCGATAGGTCCCGGCATGAGCGCGGACGCAAGCGTTGCCATCGACGCATGGGTCCGACCACCGCCACGAACTGATCGACGACATGTAGCCACAGCACGAACCACCCGCGCCGACGTCAACCGATAACCACACACAACGCATCGACGCGTCGATCGCACCGGACCGTTGCCATCCGCGCATGTGGTCGATGCCATCGACAACCGCGTCGGTCCCGTCCCGCCACCCCACCGATGCCATGCGCGATCATGACCGTCCCCGTCACACCAATGGACCGGACCCATCCGCGCAGACGTGGATGCTTGCGCGGATAGCAACGCTGACCTGGCGAACCTGCCCGAGTGCCTGCGGCCCCGGCTCTTCCTGTGGGAGCGGGTTCACCCCGCGATCTTTTGACTCCTTCGCGCAAACTCGCCGCAGCCTGCTGCCACGCTCAGAGCAAGCAGGATGTGGTGAGTGAAGCGAACCGCATCGGTCGCGAAAATGATGCGCGCGAACCCCGGCTACACCGCGATCGATGTGGTTCGCAGGCTCACCACAGCCTACGCGGGCTTATCAAGCTGGCGTCAATGTCATCTTGAATCCCAAGGCCTTGGCCACCTTCAGCACGGTGGCAAAGCTCGGGTTGCCTTCACCCGAGAGGGCCTTGTAGAGACCCTCCCGCGTTAAACCCGTCTCGCGCGCAAGGTGGCTGATGTTGCGTGCCCGGGCGACCACGCCAAGCGCGTGCGCGATGAAGGCCGGATCGTCGCTGCCTTCATCCATGCACGCCGCCATGTATCCGGCGATGTCTTCCTCGGTCTTCAAGTACTCTGCCGAGTCCCAGCGGGTGGTCTTCACAGTCATGGCGCCTCCTGGATCTGCGCCGACAAAGCAAGCGCAAGGGCGATGTCGTCGCTTTGCGTGGACTTGTCGCCGCCACACAACAAAATGACGAGCAAGCCGCCACGTTCGGAATAGTAGACACGGTACCCAGGCCCGATCGAGTTTCATTTCGACCACGCCACCCGTCAGCACGCGATGCTGGCCCGGATTACCGGTCGCCAACCGATCGATGCGCACCTGGATGCGCAGCCTAGCTTGCCGGTCACGAAGGCCGGCAAACCAATCAGCGAACTGCTCAGTCTTGCGGACCTCGTACATGTGTCAACTGTAGTTCACAGATTGACCAGGGTCAACGTCAGCACCGGAATCATCTTCGCGGCGCGGCGAGTTGCACCCGCAGCTTTCCTGGGGAGCGGATTCACTCCGCGATGTCTCTTCTTGCGGGTTGCTTTAGCCGGGTTCCCGAAAACCCCACCCCATCCACGCCGGGCGTATCTTCCAGGCATCGTGTTTCATTGGACGCAGGCCGCCAACCCATGTGTCCCCCTGTGCCAGCGGCCCACACCCGATGACCGATTCCGCCGCCGGCATCGCCGACACCCGCGGCCACTACCGCCGCCAGCGCAGCCTGTACGCGGACGACCTCGCCCATTTCCTGGCGCGCTCACCTGAATCCATCCTCGGTCTGCTCGCCGGCGCCACCGGCTTTCCCGTCACCCTCGAACAGCGCTTCGCCTGGACCGAGCAGATCGCACTGCTGCGCGATGCGCTGAGCGGCCTGGAAGGTCGCGGCCGGATCTACTTCGAGTACGCGATCCCGCGCCTGGGCAAGTGGATCGATGTGCTGCTGGTGCTGGATCACGTCGTCTTCGTCATCGAGTTCAAGGTCGGCGAGGCGACGTTCAATCGCGCCGCCATCGATCAGGTCTGGGACTACGCCCTCGATCTGCGCAACTTCCACGAGACCAGTCACGGCATTCCGATCGCACCGATGCTGGTCGCCACCCAGGCCAAACCGGTGATCCTCGGCGTCGTGCTGCGCGCCAACGACGCGCTGATGCCGGAGCCCGTGTGTGCCGGCGCCACGCAGATCCGCGCGGCCATCACGCACATCCTCGAACTGCTCGCCGGCCCTAGACTCGATCCCGATGCCTGGGAGCGCGGGCGCTATCAGCCGACGCCGACGATCATCGAAGCCGCTCGCGCGCTGTACGCGGGGCATTCGGTCGAGGACATTTCCCGCAGCGACGCCGGCGCGGTGAATCTGACGCGCACCTCGGCGGTGATCGATCGCATCATCCGCGACGCCCGTGTCGAAGGCCGCAAGGCGATCTGCTTCGTCACCGGCGTGCCGGGTGCCGGCAAGACGCTGGTCGGCCTGGATGTCGCCACCAAGCACCGCGACAAGAACGCCCTGCACAGCGTGTTTCTGTCCGGCAACGGGCCGCTCGTCGCCGTGCTGCGCGAAGCCCTGGCGCGCGATCACGTACAGCGCGAACTGGCTGCAGGCCGCAAGGTCACCAAGGGCGAAGCGCGCCGATTGGTCAGCGCCTTCATCCAGAACGTGCACCACTTTCGCGACGAGTGCCTGATCGACCCGAGCCAGCCGCCGGTCGATCACGTGACGCTGTTCGACGAAGCGCAGCGCGCCTGGGATCGCGCGCAAACCAGCTTCTTCATGCGCCGCAAGAAGAACCAGCCGGATTTCGACCAGTCCGAGCCCGAATTCCTGATCTCCTGCCTCGACCGTCACCCGGATTGGGCGGTGGTGGTCTGTCTGGTGGGTGGCGGTCAGGAAATCAACACCGGCGAGGCCGGCGTCAGCGAATGGATCGCCGCGCTATTGCGCAGTTTCCCCAACTGGGAAGTACACCTGTCGCCCAAACTGCACGGCAGCGAGTACCGTGCCGAGGCCGGCATCGCCCAGCTACGCGCCAGCCACACCGTGATCGATCACGACGCGCTGCATCTGGCCACCTCGATGCGCTCATTCCGCGCCGAGCGCCTCAGCGAGTTCGTGCGACTAGTGCTGGAGCGCGAAGTCATCGCCGCGCGCGAAGTCCACCGCGAGTTCGCCGGCCGCTATCCCATCGCCCTCACGCGCAGCCTGCCGCGAGCCAAGCAATGGCTACGCGAGCACGCCCGCGGACAGGAGCGCTACGGCATCGTCGTCTCCTCCCAAGCCCAGCGCCTCAAGCCCCACGCCATCGACGTCCGCCCGAAGATCGATCCCGTGCATTGGTTCCTGCACGACAAAGACGACGTCCGCTCGTCCTACCATCTGGAAGACGTCGGCACCGAGTTCCTGGTTCAAGGCCTGGAACTCGATTGGGCCTGCGTCGTCTGGGACGCCGACCTGCGCCACGGCAAGGCCGGTTGGCAACACGGCGAATTCGTCGGCACCCGCTGGAACCGCATCCACAAAGTGGCGCGACAGCGATACCTCGAAAACGCCTACCGCGTGCTGCTGACCCGCGCGCGGCAAGGCATGGTCATTGTTGTGCCCGAGGGAGACTCGAACGACCCAACGCGGAGGCCGGAGTTGTATGACGCGACTTATGAGTTCTTGGGGGAAACCGGGGTGGCGGTATTATGGGGGGGGGGGGGGAGAGCGCGCCTCGACAAGAAGATAATTGTCACAGGCCTCTGGCGCACATACTAAGGGAATACTAGCAAGTACAACGCTGTGAAATCATTGGAACCAGAAGTTTTAGGATTTAGCATTCGTGCCATATCGAGCAGATCCCGATACGGGGCCATTGCCACTCTCAGTTCATTTAATGCGCACGAACCGAATTTATTCTCGATGGATTGTGCAAACAGGATGCGCCCGATTAGGTGATTTAGATACCCCAGTGGACTTGAAGACTTTCTGCGTTCCATGTGGGAAAGCAAACCATGTTTCTTGATATGATAGATTGATAACATGATGTCCTCCTTCATCTCCCGCGGAAGCCGAGGGGTGACGTCATTGGTTACCAATCCGGTTACAATCTTTCGCGCACCTGGCGGAGTGATCCGCGACTTGCTTCGGTTGATGCGGTAACCCGCGTGCGAAATTACCGATGTAACATCGCGGAAAATTTTCGCGCACTCCACTCGGCAACCAGAAGTCAGAGACAAGACAATGTCATCTGCATACCGTGAGTAAGTTGCACCGTGCTTTTGTGCGATCGCATTTATCCTGACATCAAGCGCGGCAAAAACCAAGTTCGCTAGCATCGCACTCGTGGGTGCACCTTGCGGAAGATGGCCAACCGATTGCACCAAACCGTATGGGTTGCCCGTCTTGGCGCGATCATTATTCCATCGCCACAGCAAATCGCGCTTTCTCTGCGCCCCATCGTCCCTCGGGGGGGCTATTCGGGTACATAGCCTCGCCAGCTCAAAACTCAACAGTGCTGGATAGGCGAGGCTACGGAACGCATAGTAGGCTTGTCGCTCGGAAATCGACTCGAAGAAGTCTTTGATATCGATCTTGATAATCCATGCGGCACCTGTGTGTACCTTAGCATTAGCACGAATCGAAGATCCGGGGGCGTAAGCGGTAGAAGCCGCGTGTATCTTTGCCAATGAGCCTGCAGCACAGAGAATGTTGCGATGAATCCAAGTCTGCACGCGCCTTAGCGTTGAACTCGGCGAGCAAATTCTTCGATTCCCTCCGGACCGCTTTTGAATAGTGAAAACGCGATAATCATCAATCTTGCGCTCGACCACGGATCTCAAGTATTTCCACGAAACATTACTCAGTCGTGCAAGATGCATTAGAGTAAAGACAGTCGGGACTCTTGAGTTCTGCAATGTCGACGCGACCGCCAAAAGTCGGTCAGTGTATTCGGCTTGAAAGCCCCGTCGCTGGGCTTCCTTCCTGAGAGTGTGGAGGGGTGGCCCAAGCATTACTTTGACGCCGCGAGACCGAGCGATAGCGTAGGTCGTCCGCTTCCCAGCGATAAAGGCGCTTCTTACGAAGCGCTGGGAAGTGGACTAACTTCGATGAAGACTCAAAAGACTCCAGGCTTGGGGACTCCCCGAGCCCTGCCATTCATGGCAAGTGCGCACCGAGGCGCTCACTTTGCTAAAGTCTGGCCACCCTCCACATGCGATAGGGTACTACAGTCCCTCAACAGTTGCTAGTAGGTGTTGCTTCGCATTGCTCGCTGCGAACCGAGGGGTCCTTAATTTCGACAGTAAGTCGGTAGCGAATGGAGTAAGCCGGTGATCTTGCTTGTTAACGGCACCAAGGTCGTAGGCTTGAAGCCGAAGTACGACAACGTCATGAGCGGGGATCATTAGCTGTGCCGATAGTTTATTGTCGTCCCAGTGTCCATAGGATGAAGCCAAACCTAGTGCGACCAACAGTCGGAACTGAATGGCGCTCGCTTTGCTTAGCCTCGCATCCTCCAAAAGTGACAATGCCAATTTGTATTGCCTAAACGTCCACAGCACTTCCGCAGTTGCAATAGAATTTAACGAACCAAAGTAACCCTGTAGTCCTGGCGGAATCCCCTTTCCCGGAAAGATTGCTCGAAACCCTCCGCCGTTAGCCCATAAGATCACCGGCGTATTATTTGGGCAGCCGTGCTGGAAAATTAAGGTGCTCCCGCCACCGGAATATCCGGCCCAGAATTTCCCGCGGACTCGCCGGCCGTAGGTTTCAGCAACGGCGTTCATCGCAGGAGTGAGGGTAAGCTGTTTGTCCTGGGACGGCAAAACCGAAATCATTCTCTCTTTAGTAATAGGTACGACGCGACTGACGGCCGCGAACCCCTTTTCGAGTCTTGCATAGCAAATTAACCAAATCTTTGTCCATCCAAAAGATGCCCAGCTTTTGATGGATTTGCTTACCATATGCTTCCAGAAACCCTTTATTCTATCGCCTGATCCAACGAAGTCCTCTACCAGGACTATGTTCTTGATGCGTTCGGCGCGCATGGAATGTACGGTTGGATTTGCCCGAACGCGATCGCCGTGGATGCGGGAGATATTCTCGATAAGGTGCTTGATTCGGTCGGCGCTACTTCCCGGCGTTCTCCCTCCAGAGGCTATTGCGAATTTGCTGGGCGGCTCCGTGACACTGAGTAATGCAAAGTTCTCACATTTATTATTAATGACTTCTTCAATCGCAATTTGGAGATTTTTTCGAAATCGCTTCCTGATTAGCGCCGAACCTCAGCCGCGAGTCTCATGATCTGAGACAGGCAGCGCCGAGGGTGTACCCACAACCGATCGGAGGTGGGTCATGGCGATGAACAAGGTGCAGTTCCAGGCGGGTCTGTCGTTGCCGGCGTTCACGGCGAAGTTTGGTTCCGAGGCGCAGTGCCGGAAGTCGCTCTTCAGTGCTCGCTGGCCCGAAGGTTTTCGCTGCCCGGCGTGCGCCGGTTCCGCGCACTCGACCTTCAAACGGGATGGTCAGATCTACTACCAGTGCACCGATTGCCGCCATCAGACCACCTTGCTCGCCGGCACGATGTTCGAAGCCACCAAGTTGCCGCTCTCCATCTGGTTCCTTGCGCTGCACTTGTTGACGAGCGCCAAGACCAACCTGTCTGCCCTCGAGCTCAAGCGTCAGTTGGGTGTCTGCTACCGCACCGCTTGGCGCCTTAAGCACAAGGTGATGCATGCCATGACCGAACGCGAAGAATCCAGGAAACTCAATGGCTTGGTGCAGATCGATGACGCCTACCTCGGGGGTGAGCGCAACGGCGGCAAGGCCGGCCGCGGCTCCGAGAACAAACAGGCGTTCCTGGTTGCCGTTGAAACCGACACCGATCTGGAGCGTCCCAGATGTGCGGTCATCGAGCCGGTGCGCGCGTTCAACAACGACTCCATCAGTGACTGGGCCGAGCGCCGATTGCAGCCAAACGCCGAGGTCTATACCGACGGCTTGTTTGCTTTCCGTCGCTTCATCGACGCCGGACATGCGCAGACCGTCCTGGACACTAGCGGCGGTCGCGCGGCCACCGAAGCCAGGGGCGCGCGCTGGGTCAACATCGTGTTGTCCAACGTGAAGCGTTCGATCAGCGGCGTCTATCACTCGATCCGCCAGGCCAAATACGCACGTCGGTACCTGGGCGAAGCGGCCTACCGCTTCAACCGCAGATTCCGACTCGGCGAAATGCTGCCCAGACTCGTTCATGCAATGATCCAGTGCGACCCGAGGCCCGAAACGCGACTGCGGCTGGCTTCCAACTTTCTCGGCTGAGGTTCGGCGCTAATCAGGAATCGCTTTGAGATACCAGTGTCAATTTTCTAAGAAGCTGGCGCGCTAGCTCGCGATCAATTATAGCGAACTGCTTGAGCCAAATTTTGGCCTCGGGCGATTCCTCGAATCTCATCGGGTTAATCACAAAGCAACCTCCGAAGCTAGGCAGTTTTAAAGTTGCCGGGGACGGGACGAAGACGTTCGCTTTGCGACGCTCCGAAACATCATTGGTACAAGCCCTTCGCCCGATGTCGCTTGTCGTTTGGATGGGGGTTGCGGGCGTTTAACCGTGCTAGTTCCATCCTAAGGCGAAGCCTCTGCGAGGTTGTGTAGCATTCAAGTTTCCCCAGCCGCCAACACTCTCCCCGCAAACTCCGCAAATAGATTCCGAATACTTGTCGCTCCCGACAGCGGTCTACACGTTTCGCTGCCATCTACGCTCAGTTCGAGCGCAGCCGCACTGTAGAGACGGCGTTCCACCAAGCGCTCGCACAAGAGCTGGTACCGACGCGCATAGGAAGCGCCGTTGAACTCGGGAAACACGGGGAAGTGCGGTTCGGCGCAGCGGACGGGTGTCAGGGACTTCTCACTCTCTTCGAGCAGCATCAGCCAGCCAACGAAGGGCGGTCTTGGGTCAGCTTGGTAGATCGGGTTGAGCAGCGCGGGTGACTCTTCGCCGATGTCGTTCCGTGGCGTTGGGCGGTGGCCGTAGGCGCCGAGGTGATGCGCGACCCAGAGGTCGGCGGCGGAGCCGATGACTTCTTCGCTGCGGTTGTTGAAGTTGTTGCCGAAGGAGCCGACCTGCGACTTGAACTCGAACACGCCGAGCAGGCGCTGCTTGTGGATGACGACGGCATCCCAGTCCTTGGTCGCTCGAAAGAACCCCGGCAAAGCCACTTTGCCCTTGTTGCGATGAACCGCATCGGCCGGCAGGCCGCAATGGGCGGCGACGCTGTCGACCAGATTGATGAAGCCATTCATGTTCTGACCGCTGACTACGCCATCGCGCGTTCCGCCTTGTTTGCGCTCGCCTGTCGCACCCGAACGACCCGCCCAAAACGCGCGAACGGCGGCGTTGACGCGTTCGTCGAAATCATCCGGCAGCAAACTGATCGTCATTCGCGTCGGTTCCTACGCGGGGAAGTCACTTGTGCGTCTGCCGCCATCTGCCGTGTGCGCTCCGCAGCGTCAACCGATAGGCCATAGAGCCGAAACACCGGTTCATCAATCAGCCGTTGATCCTTGGCGCAGGCCACCTGGGCCAGCTCATCGCGCAATGCCGGCGGCACGTCTTGCCAGCGCGGGATGCGGATGCGGCGCAGGTATTGAGCCTGGAAGCGCAGGAAGCCGCCGGACATGCGGGTGCAGTAGGTGGCGACCAGCAACACCGTAACCGAGGACCGCAGCACCGCCTGCAGCGCGCGCAGGTCCCACTGGGTCGAAGTCACGTAATAAAGGTTGTGGTGCGGGTAGTAGTGGCCCTCGTCGAGCACGAACGTGGCTTCACCCTTGATGTCCGGCACCAAGAGCTTCGGCTGCTGCTGCAACTCGGGATAGATGCGATCGATGGTGCGGTACCAGGCGTCGCCATTCTTGGTCGCCACGTGGCGACCGGCGACAGCCTCGTAGTGCTGATAAAGATAGGCGGACAGCTTCGTGTAGTCGGCCAGATCGACCACGCCGCCTTCCGCCAGGAACGGGTTGACCACGCCCTTGCCGCCCCAGCGGATCTGCCCGTCGACCAGATCGCGCGCCATCACCAGCGGCAGCTTGCGACTGGCCTCGACCGGAAGCGCGTCGAGTTCGCCGATGTAGACGCGATCGCAGCCGGTGGCGACGCCGATGCCCACCTTGCAGCCGACTTGTTCCAGCGTGGGGAACTGTTGTTCCAGTCGACGCACCAGATCCAGGCGCGTCAAATCATCGAGCAGCCAGGGCGCCTCGCCCGATCCGGCCAGCGAGATCTCGCCGACGACGGCGGTGTCGGCGTGCGCGGCGAGCATCGCTGCGACCAACTGCGGCAGGCTGTGCTCATCGGTGATCACGCCCGGACGGGCGACGCGCGTGGACGCGGCGGTCCCGCTGTGGGTCGCCGGCCGTTGAATTACGGTTATCGCGGGATAGGCGATGACCTCAGAGTGGAAGGCGTCGATTCCCTCCATGTCGATGTAGTGCTGCAGCGTGAAGCCATTGACGATCTTGGCGCGAAGCGGGCCGCCGTATTTGTTCTTCAACCAGCGATTGGCACAGATGAAACCGAGCAGGCCGCCGGGCGCCAGCAGATCGAGGGCGCGCTCGTAGAAGGCGATGTAGATGTCGGCCCGGTCAAACATCGTGCGAAAGCGCGCTCGATATTCACGCAGCAGCGCATCGGGGATGCGCTCCTGGCGCACGTAGGGCGGGTTGCCGACGACGAAATCGAACTCGCCGGACAGCCCACAGAGCAGGAAGTCGTCGCACAGCAGCCAGTGTCGGCAAAGTTCGCCGGCATCGGCAGGCGTCACGCCCTGCGCGATCAGGCGCGCGCGCAGGTGCGCCGTGGTGGTCTCGAAGCTGTCGCGATGCAGTTCCACCGCCCGGATCGCATCGACCAGTTCGCGGCCGGCATCGGCCAGCCGACGGCCGGCTTGGCGGTAGGCAGTGAGCAAACGATCCACCGAGGCGAGCAGGAATTCACCGCCACCGAAGGAAGGTTCGAGCAGACGCATGCGGCGCAGCGGCTGAGTCGCGGAATAACCCGACAGATCCAGGATGGCCGCGACCACATCCGGCCGCGTGAATACCGCGCCGCGCTCGGTTTCGTCATTGCCGGCCAGCACCGAGACCGCTGCGGTGATCTCCGGGGCGCGGGCGGTGGGGCCGAGGATGTCGAACAGATTCAGCACAGGGCCGGCGGGGTTGGTTCGAAGTGGATTGATCTTCGGGGGTTTGGGGGTGGGATGCAATGTGGGACGGCGCGAATAGGTTGGGGTGAGCCCCGCGAACCCCAACGGCCGACCATGGCTCGTCGCGTTGTTGGGGTTCCGTTCCACTCACCCCAACCTATGCGGGCTAACGCCCAAAGGACTCCAGTAATCGCTCGGGCACGGGTTGATGCAATCGCCAGTCGACCGTCACCGGCTCATTGCCCTCCCATTTTTCGAACGCGACGGTCCCGCAATACAGGAACGCGGCGGGTGCGCTACCGCGCTTCTTTTCGGCGCGGACGAACAGGTGAACGGCCACGCCGAGTTGCTGATGATCGCGGATCAGCCGACCGTACTTGCTGTCCTGCGCGGTGCGGTTCTGGCTTTGCCACTGGAACCGGTCTGGCGCGAGGAAGCGGTTCTGATACTGGAACTGTTCGCTCATGCCTTCGCGGTCGATGGTCACGAGCAGGCAGATTGCGCGGGGCTTCTCGGTCGTGATGACCACGAATCCGCTGTTCCAGATGGCCTCGCTGTATCGCTCACTGAACAGTCTGGGAATTTGTTCGCGCGAGTAGCGGCGAAAGACCTCGGGCTCTTCGTCGGGTGCCCGGCCCAGCGGCTTCCACGTCCATCCGTTGTCGGCCCGCTCGCAACTGACCTTGAAGTCGGTTCCAGGCAGGCCGGCGTCAGGACCGAACCAGCCGCGCAGTATCTTCGACAGCACGTTCTTGTCGTTGTCTGCGGCGCAAACGACGTTGACCGCGATCTTGGCGAAGTTGGCTCGGTGGATCTCGCCGTCGATGGTGACGTCATGCCAACCCTGTTCTGGAATCGATGGGGTTCGCTCGCGGTCAGGCAGGAACAGGATCGGATTGCCGCTGGCGTGCTTGACGCTCATGACGAAGCTTGAGTGATCGCCATCGGTGGCAGGCCGCAGCAGGTACTCCGCCAGCCGCCAATCGACCAGTTCCCTCACCAGTCCGCGGAAGGCTTCGCGGGCGGCGGGTGGGATGGTGCCGAGATAGCGCAGGCGCTGGTTCTGGTAGGCGAAGGCGACCTGATCTTTCACAGCGCCGGTGCCGGTCCAGGCGTTGATGGGATTGGTCTCGATCAGCCTGCGCAGGGCGACGGGGTCGTCGAGTGCGGGGCCGACTTCTTTGCTGAGCGCGGGAAGCCGGCGGGCGAGGCGGGCGAATTCGTCGGTCAGGACGGAGATTTCGATGCCTTCATCGCCCGGCAGGGAATCGGTGTTCAGCATCGCTTGCAGCACCAGCATCTTGAAGCTGGCCGTCATGCGGGTGACTTCGAGGCCGACGAGAAAGCTGGTGGCTGCGGACCACGCGGCTTCCTCGGCAGCGGGGAAATCGTCCATATCCCGGACCAGACCGAACCACGATCCGTAAGCGGTGCGCGCTGCGCGCGGCAGGTAGCCGTCGTGGAAGGCTTCGGAGGCGGTCGGGCGCTGGCCGTGGCGGTCGCGGAAGTCCTGGTAGTACTCGCGCAGGGCGTCGGCGCCGTCGGCGGGTGATCGCAGCAGTGCGCGCAGGATGTCGAGGGCCTGCAATTCATAGGTGACTTCACAGCCCACTGGAAGGCTGAGCCGTTGCTCCTGACACGCCCGCAGTGCGGCAGCAATCGCCCGATCACCGCCGCCCTCGATCGCCAGAAGCGCGCGGACCTTGGTCAGGAAGCTGCGGTGATTGCCGATGTAGTCGATGACGGTCAGGCGTTTGTCGCCGTGCTTGCGCAGACCGCGGCCGAACTGCTGCAGCCAGATGACTGCCGACTCGGTCGGGCGCAGCATCATCACGGTGTCGATGGCGGGGACGTCGACGCCTTCGTTGAACATGTCGACGGCGAACACGACCTTCAGCTGCGCGGCGGCCAGTTGCTCCAGCGACAGGGCGCGCGGATCGGCGCCGGGACCGGAATGCACGGCGGCGCAGGGGATGCCGGCGTCGAGGAAATAGCGCTTCATGTATTCGGCGTGGCGCTGCGACACGCAGAACGCCAGGGTGCGGGCGCCGGCCCGCTTGCGCCATTGCTCGACGATGTTCGCGGCGCGCAGTTCGGTGGCGACGGCGGCGGTCAGCTCGGCCTCGTCGAAGCGACCGCTTTTCCACGGCACATTGCGGTAGTCGACCTCGTCGGGCACGCCGAAGTAGCGGTAAGCGCACAGCAGGCCGAGGTCGATGCCGCGCGGAACGCCGCAGCGGTAGACCAGATTCTCGCCGCACAGGGCCAGCAGGTTGCCGCCATCGGTGCGTTCCGGCGTGGCCGTCAGTCCGAGCAGGAAGGTCGGGTCGAAGTGCTCGATCAGGCGCCGATAGCTGGCAGCGGAGGCATGGTGGAATTCGTCGACGATGATGTAGTCGAAGGCGTGCGGATCGAAGCGCTCCAGGTGCTCGCGGCGGCTCAGGGTCTGGATCGACGCGAACAGGATTTCGGCATCACCGGCGCGCTCACTGCCGTTGTACCAGCCGAGCGCGGCGTCGGGGCGAATGCGGCGAAAGGTCGCCAGTGCCTGGTGCAGGATTTCCTCGCGGTGGGCGACGAACAGCACGCGGCGGAATTGCGCTCCGGCGATGTCGAAGGCGGCGAGCCAGGTCTTGCCCAAGCCGGTCGCCATCACCACGAGCCCGGCACGCGCACCCTCGGCGCGGGTGGCCATGAGCGCGGTCAACGCCTCTTCCTGCACCGGATTGGGCGTGGGCAGATCCGGCGTCGGCTCGGGCAGTTCGCCCGGCGGCTCGGTCGCCAGCGCTGCCAGGGCCGGCCGTCGCCCGCGGTATTCGGCCAGCCATGCGTCATCCAGATCGCGGGTCGCCGGGTCAGCAAACAGCGCCTCGAAAGCCCCGCGGACCAGCGCCAGTCCCGCGGCATCGCGTCGCGATTCGACGCGGTAGTTCCATTCGATGCCATCGACCAGCGCCGACGCGGACAGATTGGAGCTGCCGACCCAGGCGACGCCGTCGGCGTAGTTGCCGGTGAGCAGATAGGCCTTGGGATGGAAGCTGCGGCCGGCGGTGACGTAGACGCGCAGGTCCAGTCGGGTACTGCCGTGGATCGCGCGCAGATCGATCAGGCGCTGCAGGGCGTCGGGGTCGGTGACGCCGAGGTAGTCGCCGGTCAGCAGCCGCAGCGAACCGCCACGGCGCAACAGGTCGTCGAAGTGTGCGTACAGACGCTCGACGCCGCTCGGCATGACGAAGGCCACGGCGATGTCGACGCGGCTCGCAGTCGACAAGTCCTGTTCGAGGTGCGGCAGCAGCGGGTGCGTGGGGCCGGTCGTCAGCAGCGGTGGCGCATCGATCCGCCAGGGCTGGCCCGGGCCGGCGTCGGCAATCGACGGGCCGCGCGGCGCCTCGCGCGTGATCAGGTAGTTGCCCTTGCCCGGAATCACATGGCGCACGCCGCCGCGCGGATCGGGCATGTCGCCGGTGCGCCGCGGAATCACATGCTGATGCAGATGCGGCACGGTCTGGCCCGCTGCGGCGCCGACGTTCACGCCGAAGTTGAAGCCGTCGATGCCACCGCGCTCGCGGATGATCGAGCAGACCGCGTCGATGGCGGAAAACAGCTCGGCGCGCTCGCTGCCGGAGGCGTCGAACCAGGTCGGCACATGTCGGTAAGGGACGATCAGCGCGTGGCCGTCGGTGACCGGGAATCCGTCCCAGAGGGCAAAGACGTGGCGCAGTCGCAGGAACACCCGCTGCGGATCGGGGTTGCAGAAGGGACACCAGCGCGGGTCGTCGTTGGCTGCGCTTGGGGTCATTGGCAATGCCCGGGTGTGGTGCAGGGATACTGGCAGATCGGACGCGGCTCGGGCGCGGCCGACGCAGAGCGCCGGTGAACCCCGTGCCAGGCCTTCGCGGAGCATGAACATTGACGTGCGGGGCACACCGGCCTACCGGGCTACGCGACCCAAATATGGAGTGCGCCGGCTTGCCGGGGCTTTGGATCAAGGGTCAGGGCAGCCAAAGCGGTGGCAGGCCACCGCACTCCAAATTGGCCCGCGCTCTGGGCGCAGCACCGGCGCGCATCGAACCGGGACGACTTTTACGGCAACCTATGCTCGGGCGCGGCCGACGCAGAGCGCCGGTGAGCCCCGTGCCAGGACATCGCGGAGCATGAACATTGACGTGCGGGGCACACCGGCCTACCAGGCTACGCGACCCAAATATGGAGTGCGCCGGCTTGCCGGCGCTTTGGATCAAGGGTCAGGGCAGCCAAAGCGGTGGCAGGCCACCGCACTCCAAATTGGCCCGCGCTCTGGGCGCAGCACCGGCGCGCATCGAACCGGGACGACTTTTACGGCAACCTATGCTCGGGCGCGGCCGACGCAGAGCGCCGGTGAGCCCCGTGCCAGGCCTTCGCGGAGCATGAACATTGACGCGCGGGGCACACCGGCCTACCCAGTGGCTCTATGCGCACGACGCGAATCATGCGGTTCGCTGCGCTCACCTCACCGGGATGCGGATGGGACCCGCTCGCATGGTCCAAATCTTCGCTGGCAATCGTTCAGAGCACCGCTTCCAGTCCCTTGCGTTCAAGGATGTCGAGCAATTTCTGCGAGGGGCCGCTCGGTGTCTTGTCGCCCACTTCCCATTTGCGCACGGTCGACAGGCTGGTGTTGAGTACCGATGCCAGCACAGCTTGGCTCAGGTGCAGGCGTTCGCGCAGGGCTTTCACCTTCGTTGCATCGTAGTCCTGCACCGGCGCAAGGCACAGCGCATCGAACTTGAGCATCTTGCGCTTGTCGATGAAGCCAAGACGCTGCAGATCGCTGGCAGTCTCGTGGACGGCTTCCAGAATGCGGCTCTTCATTTGGGTCTTTGTCGTCATGGCGAAACCTCCTGCAACGTCCCGTCAGTGACGGCGGCATCCAGTCGCGAAGCGGAAAGGGCCAGCAGGCTGGAAGCCAACGCCTGCAGACCTTCGAGTTCCTCGTCGCTGATGTTGTCCCGCTCGTTCTTCTCAAACCCGAAAACGAAGAACCAGCGGTTACCCTTGTTGGTTGCCACCAATGTGCGGGCACCACCACGTTTTCCGCGTCCTGCGAGGCCAATGCGCTTCTTCACGACACCACCGCCGAGATCCGCATCGATCAAACCAGCCGCCATTTCCGTGACCGCCTCGAGCAAGGCAGAGTCGGTCACTTCGGTCTTGCGCATCCAGCGCTGAAAATGGCGAGTTTTGAACGCTCGGATCATGTGCACAGTATGCCACTTAGTGGCATAGAAATGCTGGAGGTTCCCAGGCCACCGATCGACAGATCGTTTTCGAGGTGCGGCGAAAGCGAGTGCGCCGGGCCAGTCGTCAGCAGCGGTGGCGAATCGATCCGCCAGCGCTGGCCGGGGCCGGCGTCGGCAATCGACGGGCCGCGCGGCGCGTCGCGCGTGATCAGGTAGTTGCCCTTGCCCGGGATCACATGGCGCACGCCGCCGCGTGGATCGGGCATGTCGCCGGTGCGCCGCGGAATCACGTGCTGATGCAGATGCGGCACGGTCTGGCCCGCGGCCGCGCCGACATTGACGCCGAGGTTGAAACCGTCGATGCCGCCACGCTCGCGGATGATCGAGGAGACGGTGTCGATCGCGGAAATCAGCTCGGCGCGCTCATCCGGATTCGGCGGATCGGCTGCGGATTCTCGGAGAGCATCCGCAGGGTCTGGCGACAGAAATACTCGGATTTTTCGCCGAGCTTGGTCGCCCGGCGCCTGTCCGCCGTGCCCAGCACACCCCCGCGGCCGTCGGCGCGATCGCGCTTGCCGCACACTGCGCGCGCCGTGGCCGCGCTACCAAAGCCGCGCGCGCCTGCGTGGGTGCGCATCCCGATA
This sequence comes from Rhodanobacteraceae bacterium, assembly GCA_016717705.1. Classification (GTDB taxonomy): domain Bacteria; phylum Pseudomonadota; class Gammaproteobacteria; order Xanthomonadales; family SZUA-5; genus JADKFD01. The sequence goes on from JADKFD010000029.1 coordinate 26,731, forward strand.
TCAGCGATCGCCGATCCAATGCCACGCGTCTGCCGGCGGACACCATCGATCCTGTCGTTGGCGACTGCAAGGACGCTCCTGTGACACCGCCGCGAGTCACTTGGCCCGCTACGCGGGCAACCTGACCTACGTCAGGGTATTGATCAATTCAGAGGGTTACGGGATGTTCGGCGAGAGCGGGCTTGTCCCGGTCCGCCAGCATCATTTGTGGCTTGCGCTCCTGACATCGACGGACGCAAGCAGTACAGTGAAGACAGAGTCTCTGCCTGCAGCCGGTCTGGCTGAGCGCGGGGAGTGCGCAGCGGGTGCGTCACGCTCATGGTCGCCTACGGCCGCGCAGCCGCTGGATGTTTCTGGCAATCAACCACGAGGGCGCGAAATGGCGGCGACAGTCTTGAATGCTCTGCTTCTGGCAGCGACCGGGCTTGCTGTCGCCAGTTGCAGTGTTGCCCCGCCGCAACCCGACGCGTCGGTTCCGCCCCCGGTAACGGCCGATCAACCCGGCTTCTGCCAGGGCTTCGGCCCGCAGACGCCCCGCGATATCGATGTTCCAGCCGGAAGCAACCCCAGCGTGTTCTCGTTTGCACCCGCGTATCAGCAGATGAACTTGTGCAACCTCCACTTTCACTAACGCCGAGCACAAAGCGCGGGATTTCTCGATTTACGCGGGCCCCGGTAACGAGGAGGGCGTGGGTGGCGGCTATCGCTGCAACCTGAGCACTTCGTTGTCCGACGCTGACCGCAGACCACCTGAAGGCGACATCTGCGGCGGCCTCAAACCCGGTGACACGCTCGAAGTGCACTGGGTCTATTCGTCTTGCGATGTCAAACCGGGACCGACACTGGATTCCTGCTCGTCGTCGGCTTGCGCCAACCCGCAGCTTCGGGTCGAAACGCAGGTGTTCACGCTGGTCAATGACGAGAACGCGCTGAACTTCAGTGATTTCGACTACGCCGGGCACGTGGTCGATGGTTATCACCAAGCCAAATCGCTGCCGCAACGCACCGGCATGCCCGTGCGCTTCCTCGGCTCCACGACCGGAGAAAGTACAACGACCAGGTCTGCTCGCCGCTGCAGGTATCCTGGAGCGTGCGCCCGATGTGCGCCAGGCTGAACATCAATAGTGTCGGTCGCTGGTGTCGCGACAACGTCTTCGACGAACACCACGCCCATGGCGTCCGCAAACTGGTGACCGAACCGAAGTTGCTGTCGACCATCGGCACTGTTCAGTAGGGCCGGCAGCGCCTCGAAGCTGAACCTCATCGATGACCTGCCCATCGTGTCCGAGCTTGCCGCCGGCATGGCGACAGGCCGCCAGAAGGCGATCCACCGCGGCCAGCAGGAATTCCCCGCCGCCGAACGAGGGTTCCAGCCGGCGCATGCGGTGCAGCGCCTGGGTGGCGATGTAGCCCGACAGATCGAGGATGGCCGCGACCACATCGGGCCGCGCAAACACCGCACCGCGCTCGGTTTCGTCATTGCCGGCCAACACCGAGACCGCGGCGGTAATCGCGGGGTCGCGTGCACTGGGGCCGAGGATGTCGAACAGGTTGAGTACGAGTGTGGGCAGTCGGGACTTGCGGATGGAGTTTCAATCTTCGGGGCTTTGGCGCGGAGAAGCAATGCGGAGCGGTCGAGTTGGCCAGCCGAAGCTCGTCGTCCAGGCACTCCACCGAGCGCCGCCAGACCTGCGCTGGTATCTTGGCTGCTTCGGTTGGAGGCGGTCATGATCCGACGCTGGGTTTCGTGCTTGTTGTTGGCTTGTGGCCTGGCCGCCCGGGCCCAGGTGCCGATTGCCGAGAGCTACGATTTCGCTTTCAGCCTCCAGTACATCGACCACCAGGGACCGAATCACTGCAGTCCGGATTGGCTGGTGATCGAGAACGGGCGCTGGTTCTGTTTGCGCAAGAATGCGGCGGACCAACTGGAGATCACGCAACTGGGTGAGTCCGTCCTGGAGAGTGTTCCCTGGATGCTGCTGCGTGGGCCGATGCCGGGCGATCGCCGCCTGCTGCTCGCCGGGATTGCCGGGGCGGCTGGCGGCAATCCGGTGTTCGCCTTCGATCCGCTGACGCTGGCGCAGGAGGCGCTTGGGAATCTGCCGGCGGAGGTACAGCCCAGCGGTGCTATTGCGGTGGACCGGGACGGCGATGGGCGCCCGGAGCTGGCGATGAAATCGGCATCGGCCCCGGCGCGCGTGCGTCTGGTGTCGCTGCCGGGCGGGGCGGGTCCGCCCTTTGTGGTGCTGGCTGAACTCGATGTCTTCCCGATCCTCGCGGCGCAGATTGATGCGGACCCGCAGCAGGAACTGGCCTATCTGGATGGACTGTCGCTGCGCTTCCGGGATGCGTCCACGCTGCAGGAGGAAGCCTGGCGCCCGGCGGGTACCTACAGCGATGCCTATCCGGGGTTGGCCTGGGATGCGGACGCCGATGGACTCGACGAACTGGCCGTGCCGACCTGCTGTCCGGGTCCGCTCGGCCTGCTCGATCCTGCCCGGCCCGATTGGTCGGCGATGGTCGGGGTGAGCGGGCCCGAGCGGCGGCCGCTGGCGGCGCTGGCGTGGTCGTCCAGGCGCCCGCGCAGCCTGGTGACGTGGTCCTCCAACGGGCTCGGGGTGGTCGACCCGGAATCCGGCCAGGCGGTGGCGAGCCTCGGCGTGCATCGTGCGCTGGAGAATGTGGCGCCGCTGGCGCGCCTGGACCTGGACGCCGATCAGGACGAAGACCTGCTCTGGATGTCGCCGGGGAGCCTCTGGGTCCTGCGCAATCCGGATGGCCCCTGGGAGGTGCAGTACGGGTCGCTGGCGAAGCGGATCCTGGGTCTGTGGCCGCAGGATGGCGAGAACGCGCTGGCGACGGTCGAACAGTTCTCGGGCCCGGAGCCGAGCCCCCTGCGGTTCAGGCTGCGCGATGCGTTGACCCTGAAGCTGCTGCATGAGGCCGACCTCGGCCGCGGGAGCCTCAGCCAGGAGTTCCAGTTTGGCGATCTGCACCCGGCGCCAGGCCCGGAGTTGATCCACAGCACCGGCGGCACGCTTACGCTCAAGGGCTACCATGGCAACGACCTGTGGACGCGTGCCACCTGGTTTCCCTTCGTGCACCAGTTCCGCCGGCCGGTGGCGCCGGATTCCACCTGTCGCGCCGAGGGTTGCCGCCGTTTGCTGGTGATGGCGGACCAACAGGGCTCCGGCTCCGACCTGATCCTCCTGCTCGATGGCGCGACCGGCGAGACCTTGTTGGGCCAGGACGACTTCTCGCAATCGCGGCCCTTGGCCCTGAGCGACCTCAACGGCGACGGTCTGCCGGAACTGGTCTACGCGTCGAGTATCGCCGGAAGCCGCCTGACCGCGCGCGACGGCCTGACCGGCGAGTTGCTCTGGTCCGTCGCCATGTCCGAGCCGCCGGTGGTGGTCAAGCGCTCGACCGGCGATCCACAGCGCCTCGCCGTGCTCGGGTCATTCGGGACGCTGCGCTACCTGGATCCAGCCAGCGGGGAAACCCTGCGCCAGTTGCAGCCGGCGCCCGGGCACAGTTGCTCCAACTGCAGTCTCGACTACCTGGCGCAGGGCCCGGCGGCAGGCACCTGGGTGGTGGGCGGACTCGGGACGGCGGGACTGGTCGGCGTCCGGCGGGACTTGCGCGGTCTGGCCTGGACCTTGCCGCACCTGGACGGGAGCCTCAGTGCCCTGGCGCCCGACAAGCTGCACGTGGCCGACGCCCGCAGCGTCCGCTTGCTGGGGCTGCCGGCCGACGACGGGATCTTCGCGGCCGAGTTCGAGGCGTGGTAGCGCGCGGCGCGCAGCCCCCGGTCTGGATGCGCGCCCGCGGCCCTCAACCCGCGTAAGGCGGATTGCTTGAGGGTGGAACCCGCACACGCGTCATCGTGCGGATTTCACCGCTTGCCGCGGGTCGGATGGCGGAATCCGCGTAATGTTTCGGGGCAAGGTCGAAGTTTCGCGCAAGCGGGTTCTGCCCTACGCGGGTTGTCGTATTCCGATAGATCGAGCATGCCCGCGACCATATCCAGCCGCGTGAACACCGCCCGCGCTCGGTCTCGTCGTTGCCCGCCAGCACCGAGACGGCGGCAGCAGTGGGTGCGTGCGCCCGGTCGTCAGCAGCGGTGGCGCGTCGATCCGCCAGTGCTGGCCCGGGCCGGCGTCGGCAATCGACGGGCCGCCCGAGGTGTCGCGCGTGATCAGGTAGTTGCCCTTGCCTGGAATCACATGGCGCACGCCGCCGCGCGGATCGGGCATGTCGCCGGTGCGCCGCGGAATCACGTGCTGATGCAGATGCGGCACGGTCTGGCCCGCTGCCGCGCCGACATTCACGCCGAAGTTGAACCCATCGATACCACCGCGCTCGCGGATGATCGAGCAGACGGCGTCGAGGGCGGAGAACAGCTCGGCGCGCTCGGTATTGGAGGCGTCGAACCAGGTCGGCACATGCCGATAAGGCACGATCAGTGCGTGGCCGTCGGTGACCGGGAAGCCATCCCAGAGCGCAAAGACGTGGCGCAGGCGCAGGAAGACACGCTGCGGGTCCGAGTTGCAGAAGGGACACCAGCGCGGGTCGTCGTTGGTGGCGCTTGGGGGCATCGGCAACACCCGGGAGTGGTCCAGAGATATTCGCAGATCGGACGCGGCTCGGGCGCGGCCGACGCAGAGCGCCGGTGAACCCCGTGCCAGGCCTTCGCGGAGCATGAACATTGACGTGCGGGGCACACCGGCCTACCGGGCTAGCCGATGGTGGGGCTTGAGGCTGGGCGAGTTTGTCGGGAGGTCATTGCCGGTTGTCCGGGCCTACCGTCTGGCGCAAGATCGAACGGAGGATGATCATCGGCGGGACTTGCGCTTCATCGGAGAAGTGCGGCCGCCCCTGACCGCAGTGCTGGAGGACGAAGAATGGACGTTGCGCGAATCACTCATGACCCCGCAGTAATGGGAGGAAAGCCGTGCATTCGCGGACTTCGCGTAACGGTGGGAACGGTACTTGGGCTGCTGGCCAGCGGCCATTCGCGCGAGCGCATCCTGGCGGCCTACCCGTATCTGGAAGCGCCTGACATCGACGCCGTGCTCGCGTACGCAGCCTGGCGTATGGAGGAACGCGAAGAGGCCTTGGTGGGATCTTGAGCATCAAGGTCGTCATCGATATGAATCTCTCGCCAGAATGGGCTGGGCTGTTGAGCGAGCTGGGCTGGCCCGCAGTCCATTGGTCAAGCGTCGGCAACGCAAACGCGCCGGACACGGCCATCATGGAATGGGCAGCAACAAACGCGCACGTCGTTTTCACGCACGACCTCGACTTTGGCGCATCCCTCGCGTTGACGCGGGCGACATTCCCGAGCGTGTTGCAGATTCGTGGGCGTCGTGTGCTCCCGGAGGATGTCGGCGGCCTGGTTGCCGGGGTCCTTGAAAAGTATTCCCATGAGCTCCGGACCGGCGCCCTGGTGGCTGTCGACGAGACCAAGAGTCGCGTGCGAATCCTGCCGTTCTGACGAGAGGCGACGGCCCCTGGGTAGGTCCGGTTGCCCGCGTTGCGGGCAACCTGACGATGGGCGCGAGTCTGTCACGTAGGCCGAAAAGCACGGCCAACGTGACCTACATTCACGGCAACCTGTGTTCGGGCGCTTCCGAAGAAGCGCATAGGCGAGCTACCGGGCGGTCGCATCGCTACGTGTTTCAGCCGGTCGGCGCGAGGACGAGCCTCGCGCTGATCGGGCATTCAGCGGACCAGATCAATCGTCTTCGATGTGTACGATCTGGCCGGACATGGCATCCACGTGCAGCTCATAGTCTTCGCCGGCGCTGTCGTCGGCTTCGGCTTTCCACACGCCCGTGGTGTTGAGCATGTCGATGTCGTGAACATTGTGAAAGCCGGCATTGATGACGATGGCTTCCACCTGCGCTTCGGTCACTGGCTTCGGAGCGGGCACGGGCGCCGCAGGCGTTACGGTCGTGGTCGTGGTCGTGGTCGTGGTGGTTTTCGTGATGCGGCCGCGTACCACTTCGGCCGCGCCCAGAACCTTGCCCTCGGCGGTCACGAACAGCGTGACTTCACGCTTGTTGGTGGCGTCGATGCTTTTGGCGCGCCAATAGTCGCCCTCGCGCACGATCGATATCGGATCGCCGTAGCCTTCCTTGACCACGATGGTGCGCACTTCGGGTTCATTGATGACGATCGTTTCGGCGGCTACTGATCCCGCCAGGGTCAAACCCAATGAAACTGCGATTACCAACTGTTTGAGCGTCATGCAAAATCTCCAAGAACCTTGTTCGCCAATATCGATGCATGACTGCGCGCAAGATCAGGCGCGGCAGCAATGCCCTTGTTACGGGTGGCGGAAGTCCTTGCTGAAGATCAATCGCCAGGGGCAAGTGTCCTCGGGATTGCAGGGGTCGTCTGTGCGCTCGCGTCCAGTGAGTTTCCGGCGGCACTTCTCTCGCTGCGGTTCGCCGCGCTCAGCGGCATCCTGCTCTCGCGGTTCGTCTCAGCGCGGTGCGTCGCCACCCTCCAGGCCGTCGGCAAAGACATCGTCGAAGGTCTCGATCAGCTCGCATGAGCCACTGCCGATTTCGTCGCGAATGGACTGCAGCATGCCCAGATAGACATCGAATCCACGGGTGTTGATGCCGGGCAGGCCGCGGATCATGAATACGCCGTAAAGGCCGTACTGAAAATCGACCCAGGGAAAGAAGCCGAAGGCGCCGAGGCTGTGGATCAGCGGGCGCTGGCTGGCAGGCCGGGTGTTGTCGAGCCAACTGCCAAAGCCGTAGAGCACCGGCGCGCTGGCGGTGGGCGGTGGGTCGATCACCGGCAAACTGCCGACGTTGTCGTGCCAGAAGCGGAACACGGCATCGCGCGAGAGCAGGCGCCGACCGTTGGACCAGCCTTCGTTCAGCAGCAGATGCAGCAGTCGGCCGTAGTCGCGCAGATTGCTGCGCGCGCTGCCGGCGATCATGTAGTTCTGCGTGGGCCCCAGGCCCTGCCAGTCGATGCTGCTGATGCCGAGCGGCGCGCCCAGGGCCGCCTGCCAGCCGTCTTCCCAATCCTGTGCGCTGACCACTTCGGCGACGCGACCTCCGATGTGCATCGAGATGCCGCCGTAGGCAAACTGGCCGCCGACGCTGTAGCCGATCGGAAAGTCATGACAGCAGGCGATCTCGTCCACCGCCTGCGCCAGCGTCAGCGTGTCGTCGAGCAGCACCGGGTCGGCGGAGTCGTTGCCGTAACCGGAGGTGTGCGAGAACAACTGACGCATCGTCATGCCGGCCTTGACGCCGGTGAACTCTGGCAGGTAGGTGGACAGTGGCGCTTCGGGGTCGATCCGGCCGCGATCGATCAACTGCAGGATGCGGATCGCACTGGCCAGCTTGCTGGCTGAGGGCGATGGGAACCACGGTATTGGCGTTGTAGCTGCCGAAGTGGCGCTCGAACAGCAGCCCCTGCCGGGTGCCGATCAGGATGGCGCCGCCAGGCAGGGATTCGCTGCTGATGAAGGCCTGGTAAGCGCTACTGGTCCCATTGAAGGCACACGTCGACGCCAGACCGGGGACTGGTATCCAGCAACAGAGTGTCAGCAACAGGCCAATGCGCATCGTGCAGCTGCCCCGTGTGTGGTGGTCAGCGCATCAACGTCCGAGCGGGCTTTGCGTTGACCAACCCGCGTCGGACGCCGGTCTGGTGGCGTCGAGCGGCCTTCGCATGCTGGACAGCTGCGGTCAGCGTTCGCAGGGCAGCAAGCGCTCCAGCTGGATCTCGCCCTGCTTGCCGGTGAAGGCGCCGGCCAGGCCACTGCTGTCGAAGTGATAGCTCAGCCGGCCACGATCGCAGGCGCTGAACTGCACCTGGGCATGGCCGACGGCGTGCACGTTGCGCGTCGCGTTGTGGTCGAAGCGACCACCGGTGACGCGATAGATCGGTACTTCGACGCTGCCATTTTGAGCCTGCGCGAGATCGCCCTGCAGCAGGAACCAGTGTTGCGCGCCTGGATCGTCGGCCGCACCGGCGGGGTCGTAGGTGAACCAGCCGCCGAGCAGGAGCCCGGGATCGCTGCCGTCGGCACTCGCGGGACGCACGTCGAACAGCAAGCCCTGGCCAGAGCTGGCCGGCTGGTACCAGGCGCCGCTGCGGTTCGCGGAAAAGCCGTTGTCGGCCGCCAGCGCGGGGGTGGCGGGCTCGATGCTGCCGTCGGCGTTCTGGCAATCCACGCTCAGCGGCGCGAGGCGTTGCAGCCCGATCTCGCCATGCGCGCCAGCGAGCTCGGCGTTGTCGAAGGCGTAGCCGAGGACGGCGTGCTGGCAGTCGTTCATGCGCAGCACGGCGCTGCCGACACGCACAGCCGTCGTGATTGGAGCGCTCGCGAACTGGCCACCCTGGTTGCGGTAGATGCCCAGATCGATGCTGCCGTTGGCACGCGTGCTGGCGCCGACCAGCGTATACCAGCGCAAGCCCGCAGGTCCGAGCTCCGCCGAGTCGGCAAATCCGAACCACGCGGCGAGCAGATTGCCGGTGGTCGGCGAGTAATCGATCAGAAAACCCTGGCCATCGGTGGCTGCGTTGTACCAGGTGCCGGTGAGCGCCCGCTGGTTGGCGCGTGCCGGCGCCAGCATGGTGGCCAGCTCCACGCGGGCGACCTCGCTGCCGCCGCCAAATGAGCGCAGCGTGCCCTCGCTGCTGGGCACCAGCTGGCGCGCGGCGCAGCCGCTGACGCGTGCGCATGGCAGCGCGCGTTGACCGCTGAGCGTGCCATTGCTGATCGCGTAGGCGCTGAGCACGGATTGGCCGGGGCGGTCACGGTTGACCAGGACCAGGCCGCGCGCCGCGTCGATGCCGAGCGTGCGCACGCCGCGCCGATCCGGCGCCGGCGCGTCGAGCAGCCAGCGACTGTCGCCGCCGAGCGCATCCAGCAGCACCAGATGGCTGCGGATGCGTTCGCCGATCTGCTGCTGCTCGGCGATGGCGACGACCCCGGCGCCGCCGCCGAAGGTGAATGCGGGATGGCCGGAGGCGAGCGCCAGCTCGCCGGGGAAATGGCGCGTCCAGCGCAGCGTGCCTTCGCTGGCGATCGCGCGCAGGCTGTGCACGCCGTCGATCCAGCTGTGCAGCAGGAAGCTGCCGTCCGCCTGGCGCTCGCTGCGGATGAGGATTCCGCTCGGCTCGCCGCTGATCGCCACCGGCCGTGCGGGCGTCGTACCGGTCTGCTGGAACATGGTCAGCGCCGCGCGTTGCGCCCCGGCGAAGACCGTGGTCGTTTGCGCCGGGCCGAAATCGGCCAGCAGGTTGACCGCCGTATCGAAGGGAGCGCGGTCGGACAGCTGCAGGCTGGCGGCCGACAGTTCGGACCGACGGGGAACCCCGGTGCCCGGCGGCTGCAGGTCGTACTCGACGCGCTCCAGGCGGGCGTCGCTGCAATTCATGCAAGTGGCCTGGACCCCCAGCAACTTGCGGCCATCCAGACCGAGCTTGCTGGCCAGCGCATCGGACAGATTCAGATAGGCATGAAATGCGGACAGGCCGGTCGCGCGTTCGCTGCAACCGATGCGCTGCATGACCGATGCTCCGAGGGTGCCGATCGACACCTGGAACGGCAGCGGGCCGTAGCAGACCAGGTCGTCATTGGCGATCAACCGGGACGACTGCAAGCCCGCGCGATCGGTGGACCCTTGCGTGTAGGCACTCGCCGGGACGTCGTCGAGGCTGTACTGCCACAACGGCGCGCCATCTGCCGACCAGCCCCGCAGCACGGCGTGGCCGTCGCTGCGCTCGACCAGCGTGAAGCTGTCGCCGTTGCCCGCGGCCAGGCCGTCGATCAGGTCTGGTGTCCGCGGCGGCGTCAGTTCGGCCAACGCTGGCACCGCACGCTCGCCACCCGAGGGCAGGTAGTGCTGCAAAGTTGCGCCGAGAACCACGAGCGAGCCGTCGCCGAGCAGTGCGCTCAACGGCGGCGCGGCGTCGTCCGCCGCGATCCGGCGAATGCGCACGCCATCGCGATCGACGTATTCGATTGCGATGATGTGATCCACGGTCGATCCGGGTGCGCGCTCGCCGACGAAATAGGCCAGCGTTTCCGGCGCCTCGCGAGGACCGGCGGCAGCTCGATCGACGAAGGCCATGAAGCGCGCGCCGTCGTCGGGCTTGCTCCAGGCCAGGTCGCCGTTGCCGTCGAAGGCGAGCAGCGCGCTGGACCCATCGAGCGCGGACAAGGCATTGACGACGATGCGGTCGCCGCCGATCAGTCGCGCCCGGGTGACTGTGGCTGCAGCCAGTTCGGGATAGCTGCGACTCCAGCGGAGGCTGCCATCCGCGGCGTAGCGCGCCAGAAACAGACCGCTGGGTGCAGTGGTCGTGGCGCTGGTTCCCACCAGCAGCGCATCGCCATCGCTCAGGGTCAGCACCTGCGGCGCGAGCGGACTGGCGATCGGCGGTACGCGCGTCCAGGCCAGGCCGCTGTCGTCCGCGCGCACCAGATTGAAGTTGGCGTTGTCGCGGAAAAGCACATACGCGCCGACCGCGTCCAGCAATGGCGAGAGCGAATACGCGAACGGCGTGCCGGGCGGGGCGGTGATCGCATGCTGGACGCCGTCTGCATGGATGTGCACGACGGCATTCACATCGGCACGCAGCTGCCACAGCCCGCCGGCGAGGTCGGGCAGCGGCGCCACCGGGCCGCACAAGACCGCCTCGCCCCGGGCCAGCCGTGCGCGTGTCAGATCGGTGCCGGTGCGATCACTGGTCGCCAACAGGCAGGCCGTGTTGGTCGCATCCTGACTGACCGGCAGCACAAAGCGATGGTCGCCGAGCGACTGGATGGCGGGAAGGTCAACGTCAGCGATCAACTGTGCCGAGTCGTCGCGAACTTGCGCCTGAGCGGTGCCGTTCAGGTCGACATTGAGCCAGACCACGCGATTGTCGCTGCGGCCGATCAGGAGATAACCATCGCCATCGGCAAGCACACGCTCGAACTGCAGCGCCTGATGCGCCGGCTCGGCAGGCGCCTGTACCCACTCGGTCGCGGCGCAAAAGCCGCTGGCGGACAGCAGGATGCAGCTCAGATAAGCCTTGCGCAATGTCATCGATGGGGACCCTTTGCATGTTTCTCTCACGCGGCGTCGGGCCGGGTGATCGATGAACAGAGTATGCGATCGCCGATTAGTTCCGGGGACGGCCAGTGCAGCGGCGCGTGGCGCGATCGCGCGCCCGGCGGCTGGCTGGCAGATGGAGTCAGCGGCTCCTTCCGTGCAAGACTGCGCCATGAATCGACTGCAGTCCGACTTACAGCGTTTGTACCTGCCGGCGGCTGGTACCGAGCATGGCCAAAGCGGCCTCGTGGATCCACAGGGCAGGGTGCGTGCCCTGGTGCTGGAACTGGCGCGGCCAGCCGACTGGGATGAACTTTCCCGAGTCTGGCGCGGCGTTCAGGACGATCTGGACCTGCCGGCGCCGGCGATTGCGGTGTCCGGTCTGGATGGTTTCCAGCTCTGGTTCTCCTTGCTTGAGCCGATAGCTGTGGCACCGGCGCAAGCATTCCTGCAGGCCTTGTGTGCGCGATACCTGGCCGACGTGGCGCCCAAGCGCCTGCGCTTGATGCCGCTTGCGGACGCGGCAGCGGCAGCGCAAGTGCAGCATGTCCGCTGCGTACCGGCGGAACAGGCCCAAACCGGTTACTGGTCGGCGTTTGTGACCGCTGAGCTGGCGCCGCTGTTTGCCGATACGCCGTGGATCGACAGTCAGCCCGGCAGCGACGGCCAGGCGGGCGTGCTGCGGGGCCTGCTCAGCATCTCGTCGCCAGCCCTGGCGGCGGCGATGCGACAACTCGGGCTGGAAGGCTCGGTCGTGCCTGACGCTGCGCCGGAGATCATTCCGATGGCTCAACGGCAGCCTGAGACTGACCTGCGTGTCGCACACCTGAGTGCGCGCCGATTCCTGCAGCAGGTCATGAACGATCCATCGGTGGCATTGGCCTTGCGCATTGAAGCGGCCAAGGCGCTGTTGCCGTATTCGGACGAATAGCGCCGCAAGGCCGGCTGGGCCGGGCAAGCTCCAATACTGTTTACTTTGCGTGGGTTATTGCAAATGTAGGTCACGTTGGCCGCGCTTTTCGGCCTACGTGACAGTGAGGGCGCGATGTCACGTAGGCCAAGAAGCATGGCCAACGTGACCTACGTCCTAACCGAACAACTGGTAGGTTGGGCAAAGGCCGCCGGCCGTGCGCAACCTACGGGATCTGGTCGACGCGAGGGTCTGGCCTGACCAAGCCGGGATCGCGGTCACCCGAGCAGATCGCCACCGATCCACAAGCGAATCTGCGCGCGCACGGCCTCGTCGATGACCATTTCCTCGCGTTGGCAGAGGAACAGCACCTGGTTGCACAGGCGCTTGGCCAGGGTGCGGGCGTCGTCCTGTCCGCGGCCGAAGGCGTGGCCGTTGAGCTGCATGCCGCGCAGCGTGAACACCACCTCGCGCATCCCTACATCGACGCTCGGCGTGCGCGCCAGGCATGCGGCGCGCACGCGGTAGGCGGTTGCCGTGAGGTCGAATTCGTGCAGGGCCAGATCTGCCGCCAGGGATTCGAGCACGGCGCGCGCCGTGGGTGGCGCCAGCAGTGGCGCGCCGGTCAGCTGGCACACCTCGCGCGCGATCGGCAGCAGCGACTCGTGACCGGCCCAGGCGGCGTCGGGTTCCTCTTCCGCTGCGGGTTGTGGCGCGGCCGGCGCTGTCGCGGGATCTGCGCCGGCGAGTGTTTCGGCGCTGGCATCGTTGCCCGGGCCGTGCACGGCGTCGGCGGGTTCGGCAATCGCCGCAATATCGGATGCATGGCGCACCGAATCGGCGATGCGGCCCCCGGACCCGTTGATCCAGACCAGCTGATGCAATCCGAGGGAACGAAAGAAGGGTTTGAATGCGCCGTGGCCGTTCCAGTCGTCGAGCAGCGCTCCGTGGGACTGCCGCAGGCGCGCGGCCAGCATGCCGGCCACCACCGGCGTCGCTGATTGCGCGACCGCCTGTTCGATCAGCTGCGCGATTTCGGCCAACTGCGCGGGAGACCCTTTCTCGACGGCATCCGCAGATGGAATCGCTGGCGCGGGCACAGTCCTGGATGCGGCAGGGGTCTCGACCTCGACCGGTTCCAGCGGCAGTCCCAGCGCCTGCTCGACGAACAGGCGCTCGTCGATCAGCAGGTCAGCGGAGGCCTGGTAGGCCGCCGACGGGAAGCCGATCGCCAGCACCGAGGTGCGCCGGTCATAGCGCCGCAGCTTGCGCAGCACCGGCGTGAAGTCGGCGTCGGCCGACAGCACGATGAATTCGTCGTAGCGCACCTCGTGCTGCAGCAGCTCGATGATGTCGAGCACCATGTGGATGTCGGTGCTGGTCTTGCCCTGGCTGGTGACCGGCGGGCAGTCGACGATCTCGAAGCCCGCGCGCAGGAAGGCGTGGCGGTAGGTCTGGTACCAGTTCGGATTCAGGTAGCAGCGACGCACCAGCAGCCGTCGCCGTGCACCCGGCTCATGGCCCTCGGGAATGCCGAGCGATTCCACCAGCCAGCGAATCCACTCCGTCGGCTGGCGTGCGAAGCGCTCCGCCGCTGCCGGCTGCAGCGCGCGCAGTTGTGTGTAGACGTTGTCGAAGTCGACGAACAATGCACTTTTCATGGGGCGCGGGGCGACAGGGGCCAGGGTCGATGCAGCACAGTATGGCGGGCGAGAGCCCCGGAAGTGCCGTGACCCGGGCGAACCGCAGGCGCGACAGCGCTCACAGGCATCACCGCTGCATCGTTGCTACCGCTGGTTGCAGCGGCTACTCGAATCCGCTGCCAAAGAACCTGTCGGAATCACCGAGGCTGCCGTCCAGGTTGATGTTCTGCGCGTGGATGTCGCCGCTGAAGCTGGTCAGCGTGGCGGTCCAGGCGAATGCGGCGAAACCGCTGCTGCTGATCGCGCCGACGGTGCGCGCCACGGCGCCGGGCGCGCTGCTGAGGTCGACGATCGACGCTGGCCAGACATAGTTGCCATCAGTGCCCAGTCGCGCCACATGGATCGGCATCGAGCTGCCGCCGCCACTGGCCCAGACCGCCAGCATGCCGCCGGGCGCCGGCAATGCCAGCATCTGGCTCTGGTCGGTCGCCGCCAGCGGCACCAGGACCTTGCCGCCGCTGCCCCACTGGCGCGCGCCGCTGCTGTCGATGCGCTGCGCGTAGACGCCGATCTGGCCCTGCGTGGCGATGTCGGTTTCGCGCCAGAGCGCATAGGTGTCGCCGCTCACCGGATCGAAGGCGCCGCTCGGCGACACATGCGATTGCGCGCTGTTGGCGGAGGCCTCGACGCCATTCTGCGCAAAGGCGGCGATGCCGGCGGCGTTCACCCGTTGCACGCGCACGGTGCCAGCGGAAACGCCGACGGTGTACCAGACAAAAACAGCGCCGCCGGCGCCATCGCTGACGAACGGAGGGAAGTTACCCAATTGCATGGCACCGCCGACGCCGTCGAAGACCTTGACCGGCGTGGCGCCCCACAGGCCGGCGCCGTCTGCCGCGGCGAACTTCTGCGTCCACAGCTGGCGATTGGAGAACGACAGCTGCGCCGACCACGAGGCGATCGCATTGCCGGCGCCATCGCCGTGCAGGTCGGCCAGGTAGAAGAAGCCGGAGGGCGGGACCACTGCCACGCCGTTGCCGGCCCACTGCGCGGCGCCGGCAGCGTTCAGCTTCTGCACGCGAATGGCGCCATCGCCGCCGGACCATGCCACCGCCACATTGCCGCCGCCGATGCTGGCGATCTTCGGCGAGTTGGCGCCGCTGGCATCGGCGGAGAGAAAGATCCCGGGGCTGCCCCATTGCAAGGTGCCGTTGGCGGCGACCTTCTGCGCCAGGATCTGCGCGATGCCGCCGCCGTCGTTGTAGCGGAAACTCAGCAGCGCGTTGCCGTCGGGGTCAATGGCCAGCCCATAGTCCTGGGTCGAGGTGAAATTCCGCGCGGCCACCAGCAGACCGTTGTGCGCCCATTGCTCCACGCCGTCGGCGCTGAGCCGCTGCAGATACACGCTGTAGCCGTTGTTGCTGTCGAACCAGCTGACGTAGAAGCCGCCATCGCTGGTGGCCACCATCTTCGGCTGCACCTGCTCGCCGCTGCCATCGGCCAGAACCAGATTGCTGGCCGGATTGCTCGACCATTGGGCCTGCGCCGGGGCCATCGAACACAGCAGCAGGACGAGGCATGCGAGCGGCAGCTTGAGGCACAGAAAAGGCATGGCGTGGTCTCGCGCAGTGGCAGACGGTCGGGCGTCGGCCGGAAAGGGGACGCCGCATCCGCATGTTATGCGAAACACCGTGCGTCCCGAGTTCCGCCGACCGGTGCGCACGAAAGTTCGCCATCGCTCTGAGCGAACATGCCGCACGGTTTTCGGCTCTTTGTGGGAGCGGATTCACTCCGCGAGAGCTTTCGCGGGATAAGGCCGCTCCCACAGAAGTAGGTCACGTTGGCCGCGCAGCGGCCTACGTGACACCGGCGAGAGTCACGTAGTCTGCTGCGCAGACAACGTGACCTACTTTCAATGACTTATGGTCTGTTCGGTGAGAGCTTCCGCGGGACAAACCCGCTCCCAGGTTCGACGCGCAAGCCGGCGCAGCGGCAGTGGCGACCGGCACTCCTGCCGCTGCCGTGTAAGTCCGTCGCCATCGGGCCGCCGAATCCGCGGCTCCGGCTGGAGCCATTGCTCCCGCCGGTCGCGGCAACATACGCCGCCCCTGTGCGCCATCGAGAATCCCAGTGCCCCGAGCCAATCTGGATGTGGTGGTCTACGGCGCCACCAGTTTCGTTGGCAAGATCCTCTGCCGCTATCTGCTGCAACAGTTCGGCGTGAACCAATCGCTGCGCTGGGCGATTGCCGGGCGCTCGCAGGACAAGCTCAGCGCGCTGCGCGCGGAACTGGGCAAGCCGGCGGCGAAGCTCAAGCTGCTGCTGGCCGACGCCGCCGACGAGGGGGCGCTGAGCGCGATGTGCGCACAGACGCGCGTGGTGGTGTCCACGGTGGGGCCCTACGCGCTGTTCGGCGAGCCGCTGGTCAAGGTCTGTGCCCAAAGCGGTACGGATTATTGCGATCTGACCGGCGAGACGCAGTGGATCCGGCGCATGCTCGACCGCCACGAGGCGACGGCC
Source organism: Rhodanobacteraceae bacterium (assembly GCA_016717705.1). GTDB lineage: Bacteria > Pseudomonadota > Gammaproteobacteria > Xanthomonadales > SZUA-5 > JADKFD01. The sequence continues at coordinate 42,885 of JADKFD010000029.1, forward strand.
AAGGCTTCCGGTGCGCGCATTGTCCACTGCTGCGGCTTCGATTCCATTCCCTCCGATCTTGGCGTGCATTTCCTGCAGCAGCAGGCGCGGGCGCGATTCGGCGCGCCCTGTGTGGCGGTGAAGATGCGTGTCAGGACCCTGCGCGGCGGCTTTTCCGGCGGTACCGTGGGCAGCCTGATGAATGCGGTCAAGGAGGCGGCTGGCGACCCGGCGGTGCGCAAGCTGATGGGCAACCCCTACGCGCTGTGTCCGCCAGAGCAGGGCGCCCAGGTGCGCCAGCCCAATGTCAGCTTCGCCGCCTATGACGAGGATTTCCACAGCTGGATGGCGCCATTCGTGATGGCGGCGATCAACACGCGCGTGGTCCAGCGCAGCAATGCGCTGGCCGGTGCCGAGCGCATTCCCGGTTTTCTGTACGACGAGGCCACGCTGACCGGCGCCGGTTTGCGCGGTCGCGCCACGGCATTGGCGCTGGCCGGCGGCCTTGGCGGCTTCATGCTCGCCAGCGCGCTGCCGCCGACGCGCTGGGCGCTGCAGCGTTTCGTGCTGCCGGCGGCGGGCGAAGGCCCGAGCCCGAGCGCCCAGGACAACGGTCGCTTCGACCTGCGCTTCTTCGGTCGCACGGCGACGGGGAAGACGCTGCGCTGCAAGGTGACCGGCGATCGCGATCCGGGTTACGGCTCGACCGCGAAGATGCTCGGCCAGGCGGCCGCTTGCCTGGCGCTGGACATCGGCAAGCAGGATCGCGCGGGCGGCTTCTGGACCCCCGCAACGATCTTCGGCGAGCGCCTGATCGAACGCTTGCGCGCGCACTCGGGGCTGGAGTTTCAGCTACTCGACTGAGCGCTCAATCCGGCGGCCGTGGAATCTCCCGTTCGATACCCTCGTCGTTGGTGGAGACGCCTGGTGTCGGCGATCCACCGAGGGTGAGCGACTGCGTTGGGGCGGTCTCGCTGCAGATCACCGTCGCCTTCTTGTTCGCGTGCTGGCACATCACCGGCACGTTGAGCGGCACATCGAGTGCAAATTCGCCGTTGCGGTCCGAGGTCAGCCACTTTTCCTCCAGCGTGCCGGCGTGGGTGAAGGTGCAGCGCACCTGTTGCCGGGAAATCGTGGGATCTTCGACCTCGGGCCGGTTGCGCAAATCGGTCATGCGCGCGGAAATGATCTTGCCCAGTACGCGGCCCTGCTGCGCTGCCAGCCAAGCCGTGCTCGACAGGGCGGCGTCTCCCGCAGCGGTCAGGATGCCCTCCATCGAGGCCAGCCCGAACTGGACGTAGCCCACCCCCAGGTTTGCCGGCAACACGGCGCTGGCGGCACCCTCGTCGAGCGCAAAGGCCTTGACCGATCCCGGCAGATGCCAGCCCTTGGGCACCTCGGATTCCCAGTGGGCATCGGTGAACAGCAAGTCGGCGACGACCAGGGCTTTATCGACACCGACTTTTCGCCCAAACAAGCGGTAGCCGGCGAGGGCCTCGTTGACCTTGATGCCTTGCCCCAGCGACGGGTTGTCCCACTCGATCCTGAAGCGGGGTTCCTCGGTATCCGGGTCGATGACCATACCGGCGCTGCGCACTGCGGGCGGCAGCAATGGATAGACCAGCAGCGCATCCTGGTCATCCAGATTGGGATTTTCGATGCCACTGAGACCTACCACGGCGAGCGGCAATAATTCGCGGGCACCTGCCGCGCCGAATGCACTCGCCGGCAGCAGGAGGCCTGACAGCCCGTCGAGCAGGTTCGCACGGTTGGCGACCGGCTTCCATTCGGAGAAGCTCGCGGTCGGCGGCCACGCGAACAGGCTCTCGTCCAGGCCGTGGCGCCGCAGCCGCCGACGCACGACCAGCGGCGCCTGGGATTGCGACACGGCCGCCGGAATCTTGACGAACACCAGGCGCAGCGACAGCGGGCGCGACTCGGGCAGCGGAACCTTGCCGGCGACGTAGCTGATGCGGTTGGCGTTGAGCAGGTCCTTGAGATGCAGCTCGCTCCACCCGGTGAACGACGGCACCCGCGCGCTGCGCCGGTAGTCACCCACCGGAACCACGGGCTCGTATTCGGCCAGGGCGTCCTTGAGTGTGCTCAGCGAATAGACGAAGTCGGTGAAGGCAAGATCGAGCTCGCTGTCGACCAGCTTGCCCGTGGCCAATCGCAGCAGGGTCTTGGCGCCGCCCTTGCGGTGAAACAGGAATTTGGCGAAGGGCCAGAAATCGTAGCCGCGGCGGGTGTAGTTCTCGTTTTCACCCGGAATGACCAGACCTGAAGCCAGCCGCAGCGCGCTGTCTTTCCAGGTCAGGCGCTCGACGAATTCCTTCCAGTTGGGTGCGCCGATGCTTTCGAGCGCGACCGCCATCGCTTCCTCGGCGCCCGGGAACGCCTCGATGAAGGGTTCGTCGAGAGATTTGCCATGCTCGAACAGCGCGTGCCAGTACTCATGAACGAAGGTGGCCAGCAGCTCGTCAAACTTGCCGGTCGCCGGCTTGCCCTGCAGGACCGCCAGCACCGTGCCGGCGTCGACGTTCAGCGTGAGCTGGTCCCATTCGCCCAGATAGCGGGCGCCGGTGGAATCGGTGCCAAGCTGGTCGTGAATGCGCACGATGGTTCCGGCTGGCACGTCAAAGCCCAGATCCCGGAACCAGGCGCGCACGCCCTGCAGCAGCGAGGCCGTGCGCAGCACCGGCAGCGGAATGAAGGTCCAATGCGCCTTCGGTCCCGGCTTGCTGGCAGGATCGACGCTCGTTTGTGGCTGGTTGCGCGGGTCCTTGGCGTCGCGCGCCGATAGCGGCGAAAAGCCGATGAAGCGGTCCTCGGCATCGAAGTTGGCCCAGATCCCCGACGTGCCGTGAAAGCGCAGCGGCTGCCAGTAGAGCTCGAAACCCACCACCGTGAGCGGGCCGACGAAGCCCTCCAGTTTGGCCGACATCTCGCGCGGAACGCTGCTGAACCAGCCAACGCCAGCGCCACCGGCGATGGTGACGATTGCCGTCCCAAGGCTCGGTCCCGCGGTCACGGCGGGCATCGCCATGGCGCCGACGCCGTAGACGATGATCACCGCGCCGGCCCGGATCGAATCCGCGAGCGCGTAGTTGAGTCCGGTGATGGTCTCGCCGGTGGCATTCACCAGATACCCTTCCAGCGAAAAGTGATCGCTGCTGGTAGTGACCCTGCCGGCCACCGGGCCCGCTGCAGCAGGCGACAGCGTCAACACATCCGCCGCCACCTCCCGCACCAGCATGACCTTGCTGCTGGCAGTTCTAGCGGGCAGCTGGTACTCGATGCCGACCGGCTTTTGCAGCAGATGCTCGCCGCTGCTGCGGGAGATATCGTAGAGCGCGCCCTGATCAGGCTGCAGCAGCCCGTCGATGCGCCGGACGGTGATCGTCTCCGCCGACGCCAGTGCGCCGGCCGGGAAACTGAGTGTCAGCGCATTGCCCACCTCGATGGTGCCGCCAGCCGCAGTGATGGTCGCTTCCGCCAGCACGGTCCGGGAGATCTGCGGCGCTGGTCGCGTCGCGCTCTCATCGGGTCGGTGCGATGCGACGGTGGCGGCCGGCGCGCTCGATTCCGCTTCGGCGCTGGACGCCAGGACCAGGACTTCGGGCGCCACCAGGTCGAAGCTTCCCGCCGCGGTTTCTGCCACCGCCGTGCAGCTGCAATCTGACCGCGAATGCGATATCCGACCGGCCGTCTTCGATCACAACGCCGCCGTCCGTCAACCGCCGCAAAGGAATCGTCAGTTTGATCTGGTCCGAGCGCGGGAAGCTCCACGTGGCGAAAGCATTGATGGCTGGCGCGATATCGACGTCGTTGGCGTTGATTTGCAGCAGCGCAATGTCCTCGCTGCGGATGGCTGCCGGGAACTGGAAGGTGAACGCGACATCGAGCATGCTGATTCCCGAGGTTTCGGTTGCAGCACCGCCCTGCCGCGCGATCTCAAGTTCGAAGTGGCTGGATCGCTGCGCCGAGGCAAGGTTGCCGGCGGCCAGCAACAGCAGTGCAGCCGCGCAGACGAGGCGGCGCAGGAATGCCGTGACGCCAGGCCGCAATCGCCGGGCATGCTTGCCGCCGGCACGCGGCTGCACGCCGGGGATCGCGTCTGGAAGGACCGCGGCGCCGACGTAGAGTCCTTGCGCCGGTTGCCAGTAGGCCAGACCTGAGTCCATGACTGTGCTCCCGAGGGCGAGCCACGCCGGGCTGCGAACAAGGCCCACGCTAAGCTGGCCGCGATGGCGCAGCCTTGACTTCGATTAACTCGAGCTGGCAAGCCATCTGCCTGATCGCACCGCTGCGCGGACGCGGTTCGCGCGCCTGCGGTGAAGCGCAGGGCCATGTCAACGGTGCCCTGCGCGGTAGCCTGGCCAGCATCAGCGACAGCGGCCTTTGCCGCTCAGTTGCCGCTGGAAACTTCCACCCAGAAGGCGCCGCGCAACTGGCCTTCGCGAAAGCCGGTCGCCGCATCCTCGGGATAGTGCGCCTTGATCGCCAGCGCGACCGGCTCGGCGAGCGTCTGGCCATGGCAGGCCAGGCACGGCGCCTCGGTGGCGATGCCTTGCATGTAGCGCAGCGCGATGCCCTCGGGCAGGCCCTCGCTGCTGCTGTAGCGCAAGGTCTGGGGCGCGCTGCCGGCCTGCGCCTGGGTCTCGAAATCGGCCAGCACGACGCGTTGCCAATCGGCCGGCGCATTGCCCGGGCTGCGCGTGCGCAGGCCGGTCCGCCCGATACGCAGGCCGTGTTTTTGCGCCACGTCGGCGGCGATCGTTGGCGCCTGGTCGTGGCAAAAATTGATCGCCGCCACCGGACCCTCGGCCTTGACGCGCGCCATCAGTGCACTGCGCAACTGGGTACCCAAGTCAGTCACCGCGGCCTGCGCACGCGCGGCATCATCGGCGTGCGCGGCGCTCGACAGCAACAGGCTCGCGGCGATCAACAGTCGGCGGCGATCGGGGATTTTGAATTTCATCGGGTGCTCCAGGCGGATAGAGATGGTTCGCCAGCGCGCGGGCGCCGGAGCAAACAGTAGAATACGTTTGTTTAGTTCGCTCTAATGTTGCAAATCCAGCGAGCGCAGGAATCTGCCTGATGAGCACACCCGAATTCTGGGATAGCCGTTACGCCTCAGTGGAGTACGCCTACGGCACGACGCCCAATGCCGGTCTGGTGGCGCTGGAGCACTTGCTGCCGCGCAGCGCGAGTGCTGGTGCCTGGCGATGGCGAGGGCCGCAACGGCGTCTGGTTGGCTGCGCGCGGACATCGGGTCAGCGTGGTGGATCAGTCCGCCGAGGGTTTGCGCAAGTGCGCGCAACTGGCGGCTGCGCGTGGTGTCAATGTCGAAACCGTGCACGCGGATCTGGCCGACTACCAACCCGGGGTCGCCGGTTTCGATGCGCTGGTGCTGATTTTCGTGCACCTGCCGCCGGACATACGCCGCAGCGTGCATCAGCGACTGCTGGTGGCGCTGAAGCCCGGCGGCGTGCTGATCCTGGAAGGCTTCGACCGCAGCCATGCCGGCCTGCCCGGCGGCGGTCCGCGCGATCCGGCATGGCTGTTCGACACCGCCATGCTGCGCGCGGATTTCGCCGCCTGCGCGGAGCTCGGCATCGAACTGATCGACGCCGATCTCGACGAAGGCCCCTGGCATCAGGGCCGGGCCCGCGTGCTGCGGGTTCATGGGCGTTGCGACTGAACTTGTAACAGCGAGGAAGATGACCGATGTCGAGTAAATTGCCGGCGCCCCTCTATCCCTGGGTCTTTGCCGCGATCATGGGCGGGGCAATGACTGCCATCGTCACCGCCGTGCTCGCCCTCGCGCACGGCGGTTTTGCGCTGCTGCCATGGTTGCGCAGCTGGGCGCTGGCCTGGCTGGTGGCCACGCCGGTGATCGTGTTCCTGGCGCCGCGGGCGCGGCGCTGGGCGGCGCACCTTGCCGAGCTGCCGCGCTGATCTGACCGGCGCATCCCGCAGCACTGCGCCGCAAGTTGCGCGGCTCGCGGCGGTTTCCAGCCGGATCGATGCCTGCGAAGCTTGATCCGGATCCTCCCAGGCCCGACGGCGGCGCAGTACCATGCCCAGTGTCTGAGCTGCAGCATGATTGTCACTCTCCCATGACCTGGAGCACGCCGTGATCAAGAAATCCAAAGCCACCACTATCGACATCGGCATCAGCGGCAGCGACCGCAAGGCGATCGCGCAGGGCCTCTCGGCGCTGCTGGCCGACAGCTACACGCTTTACCTGATGACCCACAACTTCCACTGGAACGTCACCGGGCCGCAGTTCAACAGCCTGCACAACATGTTCATGACGCAGTACACCGAGCAGTGGACTGCGCTGGACCAGATCGCCGAGCGCATCCGCGCATTGGGCTTTCCGGCGCCGGGTACCTACAAGGAATTCGTGGCGCTGGCCTCGATCAAGGAAGTGGACGGCGTGCCCAAGGCCAACGACATGGTGCGCCATCTGATCGGCGCGCAGGAGACCACAGCGCGCACGGCGCGTTCGCTGTTTGCCGCGGTCAACGCCGCCAACGACCAGCCGACCGCCGACCTGTTGACGCAGCGCCTGGAAGTCCACGAAAAGACCGCATGGATGCTGCGCAGCCTGCTCGAGGAATGAGCACGGGCGCAGGCCGATGCACGCTATCGGCCTGAAGCCGCCACCGCCGCGCGCTGTGCGCAGTTCGCGAAGGACTGCGGGTTGATGTTCGCCAAGTGAAGCGCAGCATCCCCTCACGGCGACCTGCGGCCAATCCTTGCGCCAGATCAAATTCCGTCACCGCCATCGGCGCACATTGGTACAGCCGGTACAGAGCGGCGGGAGACCGACATGCGAACCGTCAAGGCGTGGATGCGTGGCTTGCTGGCGCTGGCCAGCTTGTGCGGTGGATTGGCTGTTGCGCAGCCGGCGCCGCAGTTCGAGCGGCTGCGCGCCGAACCGACGGTGACGCAGACGTCGGCGCGAATCGTGCAGCCACGTGCCGTACGTGCGGGCGCCGTGCGTCTGGACGCTTCGCGCATGCGTCAGTTGTCGCCGCGCGCCAGTCGCAATCTGGCGCAATTGCTGGCGCAATTGCCGCCGGCAGCCAAACTTGAGATCTGGGATGGCCTCGACGCGCCGCCGTCGGACTTTTTCCGGGTGTTCGCCGGGCCGGTCACGGCTGATCGCGGGCGCAACAGCCTGAAATGGTTTTTCCGCTTCAGCACCGAGCAAAAGCCGGTGGCTGCGGTCTATCAGGTCAGCCTGTTTCCGTTCACGACGCAGGGCGGCGATCCGCTGAAGCCGCCGGGTTTGCTGGCGCAGGGCGCGGTCGCGAATGTGCCGAGCAACGGCGGCATGGCGCTGTTCACCATCGACTTCGGTCCGATCGTGCGCGGCCGGCCGTGGGCGAAGCTGCAGCCACCCCGCGCGCTGACGACCGCGATTGCCGGGGACAAGCCGGCAAGCGCGTCGCTGCGTCCCGATGCGGTTCGTGCGAACGCCCTGCGCCCGGAACTGCGCAAATCACCCGAAATCAAGGTGCAGCCGCCGGTGGACGCCGGACTGGCGCAGCTGCAGGTGCGGCCACCCACGCTGCACAGCGGCTACTGGGTGCGCGTGGTGCTGCGCAAGGCTGGTGGCGGCGTGATCGGGGCGCCGTCCAATGCGGTCTACCTGGCTTTCGAGCAGTTGCCGCCGCAGCAGGACATCGAACTGGTGATGGGCAGCCACCCTCAGGTGCGCTTCGACAGCTATCGACCGGTGCAAGCCGATGACTGGGCGCAAGTGTGCATCCGCGAGTACGTCGGGCCGCCGGTTCAAGGCATGTTTGGCATGCCGGGCCTGCTCACGCCGGGCATGCTGGTCGACGCCTGTGCGCCGGATGATGATGGCTTCCTCGATGACCTCGGCGATGCGATCAGCGGTTTCTTCGGTGCGCTCGGCGATCTCGTCGACGCCGTTGGTGCAGCCTACGAATGGGCCAAATCACAGGCGGTGGCATTGGCGGCCGCGGCAATCGACCAGCTCGGCTTGCCGTGTCCGTGCCCGATCGGCAGTTGCGAGGTGTGCCTGACTGCGGCGCTCGACTACGGGCTGGCGAGCCTGGGCATTCCGCCGACGCTGCCGAGCTTCGACGAACTGGTCGACGAGGGCGTCGACTACATCGCCGCGACGGTCGCCGCCGAGACTGGCCTGCCGGCCGCCGAGGCGATGGAAGTGGCGCGCGAACTGGCCAAGGCCAGTGACAGCGGCTCGGCACCGGGCGCCGGCGCCGCGCTGTGGCGACCATTGCCGCAGCACCTGTACGCACCGCTGCTGGTCAAGCTGCGCGTGAATTCCAGCCGCTGGCCGGTCAATCTGGTCATCGAAGACAGCAGCGGACGCTATCAGCGCGCGCTGGTGCCGGTGCCGGCGCTGGCTCAAACCATCGTCGTACCCGTGGCGCTGCAACCGGTCGACGCCCCGGACGCGTGGCGCCAGAGCTTGCCGACGCTGGACTCGCTGCCGCAAGCCGGGTTCGCCGGGCTGGGCACCTGGTTCGAGGCGTGGCTGGCGCAGAGGAACACCGCGTCAGCGCAACTCGAGCTCTGGCGGCAGCGCTATCGCAGCGGCGAGGTGCGATTGCAGATCCGCACGCTGTCGGCGATCGGCAGCGGCTGGAGCGAACAGCAGCAGATGGTTCTGGACTGTTCCGCCAGTGCAGGTAGCTGCGACGTCAGCTATCCGTAGGTGGTTTACCCACGTTACGCATCTTGACCCTCGCGACGCACTGGCATACGCTCCCGTACGGTTCTGGGGGGACACCCGCTCGCGGGTTCCAGACCAAATTTGCGTTCGTCACTGGGGCAGTAGCCATTCGGCTGCTGCGGCGTACACATCATCTCTGGGAGGAGACTTATGAACACACCAAACCGCGGCGCGGTCCGCCGGGTGCTGCCTGCTGTGCTGCTTTTGGCCCTTGGCGGCCAGGCCTTCGGCAATACACTGAATCAGAATGTCTCGTGGACCGTCGATCGCGCCGGAACCACCGCCAAGTACCGTGCTGTGGCCTACGGCGATTCGATCTACGCCGGCTACAACGGCTCGGTGAGCAACGCGGCGAAGTATTCGGGGCCGACCGTGGACGCCGAGTACCTGTCGGCGCTGTGGAACGCCGACATCGAGAGCATTCGGCGGGCCAAGTCCGGCGCCATTGCATCGGATGTCTACAACAACAAGATCGTCGCCGAAAAATCCTACATGCAGGCTGCCAGCACGCGCGTCGTGACCTTCGAAATGTGCGGCAACGACGGCCTGCAGGCGCGCACCAGCTTCAAGGACCAGACCGGTACCTGCAACTATGGCGTGCTGACCACCGCGCTGGCCAACTGCAAGACCTATGTGGCCTCGGCGATGGATTACATCAATGCCAACGCCAGTCCGAACGTCAAGCTCAAGGTCATCGCCAACCTGTATTACCCGGGTTACAACGCCGACAACGTGCAGAGCAAGTGCAAGGACTCGGCGACCGGCGCGACGGTGAACATGCGCACGACCTTCCTGCCGATCATCGCCAAGATGAACTACTGGATGTGCGAGAACGCGCGCCTGAAGGGCTTCAAGTGCGTCGACAACTTCGCCCAGTACATGGGTGCGGACTACGACAGCAATGGCGACGGTCAGGTCGACTCCGACGCACTGCGCTATGTGGCCGGCGATACCGAGACCGCCTATGTCACCCGGATCGCGACCACGCTCAAGGCCACCCTGCGCGACGCCAACACCCATTTCGTCAGCTCGGCCAGCAGCTACGACTACATCCAGTCCGACGACGTGCACCCGACCTACACCGGCGGCACGGTTTCCGCCGGTCTGTGGGGTGGCAGCACCGGCACCGGCGCACCGCGCTACACCAGCTTCACCGCCGGCAAGAGCCCGATCTGGAACCAGTTCGGACACGAGCGCATGGGCTGGTCGTTGTCGACCTACAACCCGGCGAGTCCCTGACGCTCGGTGGTTGAGCATGGCCGATGGCTAGTCGCGGCCAGCAGTCGGACCACACCACGCCGTCCCCTGCGGACGGCGATGGTGTGCGCATCATCCGCGAGCGGTCGCCGACGCGGCGCTGGCCGATGGTCATCGCCGCACTGGCATTGATCGCGGCGGGAGCGGGCTATTTCTTCTGGTGGTCGCCGTTGTCGCGAGGCGCGGCGAGCAAGCCGGTCGCCACTGCGGGCAATCTCCCGAAGGAGACCGAACAGCGCACGACGCCAATGCCAACCGCGACCAAGCCCGCAACGATGGCCCCGCCTGCAGTAGCGCCGACCGCGTCGCCACCGCAATCTTCCCCGGCCGACTGGCGCACCGGCGATGCCAACGACATCGCCACCTATGTGTCGCCAACCGACCCGGAACCCACCGCGGCAGAGCTGATCAAGGCACTGCGCGACTCCGGCGAACGCGGCGGCATCGCCGCATTCAATCCACCCGGCACCAGCCCACCGCTCAAGGGCCTGGCGGTGCCCGAGGACTTCGTGTTGCCGCCGGGTTTTGTGCGCCACCATCAGGTCACCGATGCCGGCGAGCCGATCGAGGCGATCCTGATGTACTCGCCCGACTATGTGTTCCGCGACGCCGCGGGGAATGCCATTCCGATTCCGGAAGATCGCGTCGTGCCGCCGGAAATGGCGCCGCCGGGACTGCCGATCCGGGAAATCGAGATTCCGCCGCCGCCGGAGTGAGGTCTGTCTCCTGTGGGAGCGGGCTGATCTCGCGAAGCTTTGGCTTTGGCACTGGTTACGGGGGGGGGGGGGGCGCGCGGGGGGGCGGGTTTACCGCGCGATGCGCTGCTCTGGCACTTTGTGGGAGCGGGTTTACCCCGCGATGCTTTGCTGACAAAGGCCAAGAGCTTGCGGAGTAAATCCGCTCCCACAGTTTCGCTATCCGACAGCTTGGTAAGTCATTGAACATGCATCGGTCGCCCCATCCCCGCTGGCTCGCTCTCGCCGGCATCGCCGCCAGCGCTCTCCTGCTTGGCCTCTACGCCCGCGGCGGTCACGCCTGGCCGCTGGGATTCATCGTGCTGCTGCCGTGGCTGCTGACACTGAATCGGACGCGCACGCTGGCCGGCGCGCTGCTCAGTGGATGGCTGATGAGCGTGGCTTTCGTGCTTGCGGTGTTCGTCTGGTTCGGCACCGCCGTCGGCAGCTTCACCGGTAGCGGCACGCCGCTGGCACTGCTGGTCGCGACCGCACTGGCGCCGTTGCTGCAACCGCAGGTGCTGGCCTTCGCCCTGGTGCGGCATTGGGTTGGCGCGCGGCATGGGCCGTGGCTGCGCGCGCTCGCGGGTGCCTGCGCCTGGGTGGCTTGCGAATGGGCAATTCCGAAGCTGCTCGGCGACACGCTCGGGCACGGACTCGCACCGTCGCCGAGCCTGCGCCAGATCGCCGATCTCGGCGGCGCCGCCGGCATCACGCTGCTGCTGATCCTGGTCAACGAAGCGCTCGCCTGCGCGGTGATGCGTTGGCGCGCTGGCGCGCGCGTCCTGCTGCCGTCGCTGGCGCTGGCCGCCGCTATTCCGGCACTGATGTTCGGCTACGGCCAGTTGCGACTGTCCACGCTGCAGTCGGAGCCGGACGCAGCGACACCCTGGTTGCGCATCGGCATGCTGCAGTCGGGCCTTGTCGACTATGAAGGCCAGCGCCAGCAGATCGGCGCCTACGCGGTGGTGCGCAAGGTCCTCGACACGCATTTCGGATTGTCGCGTGCCGCCATCGAACATCATGGCGTCGATGCGTTGTTATGGTCGGAGACCGTCTACCCGACGACCTTCGGACAGCCGCGCAGCGCAGACGGCGCGGCACTCGACCAGGAAATCCTCGACTTCGCCACTGCGAGCGGCGTACCGCTGGTATTCGGCACCTACGATGTCGATGCCGGCGGCGAATACAACGCAGCGGCCTTTGTCGAGCCGAAGACCGGACTGCTCGGCTTCTACCGCAAGACGCATCCGTTCCCACTGACCGAATACGTGCCGGCATGGCTGGACGGCCCGCGCGTGCGCGCCCTGCTGCCGTGGATGGGCAGCTGGCAGCCGGGCTCCGGTGCGCGCGTGTTCCCGCTGCGCGCCGCGGACGGTCGCGAACTGCAGGTGTTGCCGTTGATCTGCCTCGACGATGTGCGCCCGGATCTGGCCATCGAAGGTGCACGCCTGGGTGCGCAGGCGATCATCGGTCTGTCCAACGATGCCTGGTTCAGCGCCGATCCGAATGGCGCACGTCTGCATCTGGCGGTGGCGACCTTCCGCAGCATCGAGACGCGATTGCCGCAGTTGCGCGTGACCACCAATGGACTGAGTGCCTATGTCGACATGACCGGCGAGGTGGTGGTCAGCACGGCGCTGGGCGACCAGGCGGTGCTCGCCGGTGAGTTGCCCGCGCGCGACCCGCCGCCCACGCTGATGGTGCGCTGGGGCGACTGGGTCGGCGGCGCTGCGCTGGTCTTTCTGCTGGTGCTCGTTGTCCGCTGGGTCCTTGGTGCATGGTCCAGACGGACGGCCAGAGCCGCCGCGCCGATGCTGGCAGCGGAAGTCGCCGCCGCCTACGCGGCCGATGTGGTCGTGCTGACGCCTTCCTGGCGGATCGCGACGGCGCTGCTGCGGCTCACCGCCGCAGCTGGTCTGCTGGCCCTTGCTGCTGTTGATGCTGATGGGCGACGGGCTGCAGGTGAACTCGCTGGCGCAGATCCCGCTCTACGCCTGGGCGGTGTTGGCTGCCGCTGATTGTCGCCTGGGCGATCCAGCGCGTATTCGCCGCCGCGGCAACGGTCGAGGGCGGACTGCTGGTGCTGCGCCAGCGCGCGCAGCGGATCGAGATTCCCGTTGCGAGCATCCAGCTCGTCCACGTCTGGCGCCTGCCCTTGCCGGGCGTCGGCGTCGATCTGCAACTGGCCTCCGGCCGGCGCTGGGGCATCCGGCTGGCCGATCCGCTACTGCTGGCAGACGCGCTCGCCACAGCCGGCAGTCCGCTGCGGCTGGACCAGCACTCCCGGCGCATCGCCGACTACGCCACAGCGCGCGCGGCGGCGGCGCGGCGCTGGCTCGATCATCCGCTGGTCAAGTTCGCCCTGTTCCCGTTGATTCCGGCACTGCCGGCATTCCGCCTGCACCAGTACATCGCCTTCGGCGGCACCTTCGGCGAGTACTACACCTACGGCCTCAAGGCCTGGCTGATCGGCTTGCTGATCTGGTGGGCGGCGTGGTCGATCGGCTTGATGCTGTTTGCGGCTGCGCTGCGGATTGTCGGCGAGGGCTGCACATTGCTGGCGCAGCAGTGGCGGCCGACGCAACTGGTGGACATCCGGCGTCGCCTGGAATGGCTGCTTCGGCTGGTCTTCTACTTCGGTGTGCCGGCCTGGTTGCTGCTGCGCATTGTGGCGGGCTGAGAGCAACGGCGGCTGCCGGGACGGCAGCCCTCCGGCCGACCCGCGCCCCGGAGAAAATGCGTGTTCGTAGTCCTTCTCAGCGCCGTTCTCCGCGGCCCTGCATACCAGCGAGCGCGCTGACGCTTATACAATCCGGCTCGTTCAGAGGGTCCTCAAGTCCGGGAGGTGCGATTGAATTTTTTCCAGCGCCTCGGCGCCCAGCCCTGGATGGCGAGAATCCTGAGCATCGGCGTTTGCCCGCAGGATGACGAGGCGCTGCGCGTGCGCAAGGCCATCGTCAACATGGGCGTGGTCTTCGGCATCATTCCGATCCACCTGTTGTTTCTGTGCTCCAACATCTGGTTTGCCGAAACCTGGCTGGTGGCGATCGATCTCATGGTGATCTTCGTGTCACTGGCCTCGATCATCTACTTTGCGCAGACGCGTCGGCACTTCGAAGCGTACAAGCTGGTGCAGATGTCCATTGCCTTCCTCAGTCCTTTTCTGGTGACGCTGGCGATGGGTGGGTTGAATCGCAATGCGAATGTCCTGCTGTATGGACTGGTGGGGCCGATCTTTGCCCTGCTGCTGTATGACGCGCGGCGTGCCTTCCTGGCGTTTCTCATCAGTTGCGGATTGACCATCATCTGTTTTCTGCTGCAGCCCTGGCTGCGCAGCGAGAACAACTTCCCGGCGGACAGCCTGCTGCTCGGTGGCGTGATCAACCTGATCATCGTGTCCGGCCTGGTTTTCGCTGCGCTGCTGTATTTCATGGACCAGCGCAACATCGCCTACGCCTTGCTCAATCTGGAAAAAGAAAAATCGGAAGCGCTGTTGCTGAATATCCTGCCCAAGGATATTGCCGAGTTCCTGAAGATCGAACAGCGGGTGATTGCCGACCATTTCGACGAGGCCAGTATCCTGTTTGCCGACGTGGTCGGTTTCACCCGGATCTCGGCCAGCATGAGTCCGATGCAACTGGTCGAGATGCTCAACGAGGTGTTCACCCACTTCGATGCGCTGGTCGAGAAATATGGTGTCGAGAAGATCAAGACCATTGGCGATTGCTACATGGCCGCCGCCGGCATTCCACGCAAGCGTCCCGACCACGCCCATGCGCTGGCGTCGCTGGCCCTGGACATCCAGGCCTATGTGTCGCAGAACGCATTTGTCGGCTTGCCGCTGCGCTTTCGCGTGGGCATCAATTCCGGGCCGGTGATCGCGGGTGTGATCGGCCGCAAGAAGTTCATCTACGATCTGTGGGGCGACGCGGTCAATGTCGCCAGCCGCATGGAGTCGCACGGAAACGCCGGCGAAATCCAGATCACCCGCGACACCTATGAGCTGATCAAGGCCGACTTCGATTGCGAGCCGCGAGGCACCATCCAGGTCAAGGGCAAGGGCGACATGGAGGTGTGGCAGTTGAAGGGCGTGCGTGCAGCGCCGCCTGCCGCGCCGGCTTAGGCCGGCGGACCAGTCCGTCGAACCACGAAATCCCCAATCACCAGGAAGCTGAGAATGTCGGACGACCCCTACACCCTGGAACGACTCCAGGAGTTCCTGCGGCAGGCGCCGGTCGCCGGATTGCTCAATCCGGCGGTGGCCAAGAGCCGCAGCCACGCGCTCGAGCAATTGCAGTTCGAACTCACGCCGAGCGAGCGCGCGGACATCCGCCTGATCGATGTCGACGACGTGTGCGGCCGGCTGTACAAGATCGGCGACAGCAGCGTGCGCCCGGAGGTGGTCGATCTCTACAACAAGCGCTTCAAGGCCACGCTGATCGACTATCTGGCCTGGGTCAGGGACGCCACGGCGTACTCCTCGGTCGGCGGCGATCGCGCTCGCAGCGCCAAGCGCGCCGAGCGCAGCGATCTGGAGCGGGCGCAGGAACTGCGCGCGCTGGAGAACACCGCGCTGGCGACCAGCGACTGGGCTGCCGGTCTGGTGTCGATTCCCTTGCGCGCCGGCAAGAGCGTGTTCGTGCAGAACCTGCCGCTCGACCTGACCGAGCAGGAAGCGCGCAAGATCGCCGGCGTGATCGAAGCGCTCGCCGTCGATCGGAGTGCGCTCAGGTGATGCGTTCGGGCCGCGCGATGCTGATCGCGCCGATGGCCATTTTCGGCCTCGGCGGCGCCACCCTGTTGTACTACTTCCTCATGCCCGGCCACGACGGGCCGATCCACGACAATCTGCTGCCGGAACTGATCGGTTTCTGCATCGAAGGCTTTTTCCTCGTCGGACTGCTGACGCTGATCCAGGACTCGCGCGAACGCGCACGCCGCAAGGAGCTGTGGCAGAGCTTGCGCGGCTCGCTGCGCGGCATTCTGTCGAACCTGGACATCGCCTTCCTGCCGGCCAACGCCGAGCCGACGCCGCCCGCTCGCCTGGAGCGCGATGTCGCCATCGTCGATCGCTTCATGCGCGAGATGCAGTCGATCCAGATCGATCTGCCGGACATGCTGGCGCTGAAGCAGGAGAGTGTCGAAACGCTGTCGCTGGCGCGCGATCTGGTGCCGGTCGCGGCGCAGCTGAGCGCCAGTCACATGCGCTGGTGGATCGCCGTGGTCAACAGCATGCGCAAGCTGTCGACCGCGCAATCGCGCGACGAGGTCGAGCACAACGTCTACCGCCTGCTGGAAAACATCCGCGAGTTCGATCGGCTGTCGTATTGAGTCGGCGCAGCTCTGGTAGGCCGGGTCCGCGCGTCGACCGAGTCGGACGGCACGCCAAGGCTGTTACGCGCGGCGCCCGGCGCTTTGTGGGCGAAAGAGCCGCGGCCGCCGGCGCGAACTTTCCCACGGCTCAACCCGACTCCACGCGCGCCGGAGCCGCGCTACGAATGGGCTGGCGCGCTGCAGCTCAGGCTCAACGGCGCAATTTCTTCGAGCTCCGGCGGCTTCAGCCCGGTTGCCTGCGCGCGCGTCGCGGCAGCGCAGGCCTCGTCATGCGCACCTGCGGCCTCGGCGCTGCGCGCCAGCAGGATCAGGCTGCCGATATCCTGACGCAGCTTCAGATTCTCGCGGGCCAGAGCCAGCGCCTCATCGTGCTCGCCGATGTCGAGCAGGAACTCCGCCGCGTGCTGGGCATAAGCTGCGCGATGCCGCGCCAGCAGCGCGTCGTAGCCGGCTCGCGCGTTCTGCCTGGCCGTCGCAGCGGCCGCGCTGTTGCCGGCGCGATCCTCAAGGTCGGCGAGTGCCGCCATGAATTCCGGGTTCTGCGTCTGGCGGATGACCGCCTGGTACAGCTGGCGCGCTTGATCGAGCTGGCCCAGCTGCGTGTCGCACTCGGCCAGATGCTCGGTGGCGAGGTAGTACTCGGGCAGGCGCTGGTGAGCGGCGGCGAAGAATGTGCGTGCCTGCGCGTAGTGGCCGTGGCGCAACAGCGCGATGCCCTGCTGCGAGTACAGCCAGGCCAGCGGCAACGGGTCGACATCCTGGTAGAAGTCCTGCGCGGTGCGATACCAGCGCGATGCGCCGTCCAGATCTCCCTGCATCAGGCGCAAGTCGGCGCGGTGTGCCAGTTCGTAGAAGTCGGCCACCGGTTCGTCGGAATGCTCGAAATCCTCGCGCAGGCGATCGTAGTGTCCCTGCGCCATCCACAGATCGCGACGCACCGACTTGAGATTCTGCTCGGCGGCACCGGCCGTCTGTGCTTGCATGAGCGCCTGCTCGGCAACGCTGAATCGATGGAAAGCCGATAGCGCCGCTGCATTCACCAGGTGCAGCTCCGGAATCTCGGGGGCGGCCGCCGCCGCAGCCGCAGCGAGTTCCAGCGCGCGCTCGCCGTCAGTCAGGCGACCGAGGATGCGAAAGCGCAGCAACAGCGCACCGGCCAGGTTGCCGCGCACGCTGGCGTCGCCGGCGCGCTGCAGTTGCGCGTCGAGCACTTCGATGCGCGCATTCAGATTGCCCAGGTAAATGCCGGCGGAGGTGGTAGCGCGTTGTTCCGGGGTCAGCGGATAGCGGAGTGCGAACAAATTGGTCGCCACTGGCTGCGCCGGGGTCTCTGGTGCGGGCGCGCCAGCACAGCCACCCAGCAGGACGGCGAGCAACAAGATCAGATTGCGCATCGGCACAGGTTCCAGGGTCTGCAAGCGTGGCTGGGAGCCGGCATCAACCGCCGGCTCCCAGCCTTGAACGACAGCTCAGAGCGGGCGTCCGAGGAACGGGAAGTCGTTCAGAAAGACGCTGTCGTTGGCGACGTTGTCGCTGACGCCGGGGCCGACAATGGCGCCGAGCGAATCATCGATGACGTCGCGCGCCAGCGTGCGTCCGCCGCAGTCTGGACAGTCCCAGTTCGACCGCCAGATAAGCGTCGCAATTGGGCTTGGACACATCGATGATCAGGCGATCATCCACCAGCACGCTGGCCAGCGTGGCCGGCGGCAGCAAGGCGTTGCCGACGACGCCGTCCAGCGTGTCGAGCGCGGCCAGATTGGCCTGCATTTCGGCCTGGAACAAGGGCGCCCACGTGGCCGGATCCGACGCGCGGTTGTAGGCATCCTTGAGCGCCGTGCCGGTGTTGGGCAAGACATTGATGGTCACGGTGTTGATGCCGGGACGACCGTTACGATCGACTTGCCCGGGGCTGTAAAAGGTGCACGGGACATCCTTGATCTGGGTCAGCCGGGTCAGCCGCACATCGCCTTCCATGGACCCGAACTCGGCCGCATTGGCGCCTGTATAGGTCAGCAGGCCGGAATTGCAGCCGCTGAAGGTGAAGCGCAGGGTGCCGAAGGGCCGGGTCCGGACGTCCGCCGGGTTGAAGTTCGGCGGGAACAGACCGCCATCGGTGTAGACGGCGGCAGGAATGGTCGCGGTATTGCCGCTGACGGTGCCTTCACCGACGATCCAGCGCTGCTGGCCAAAGCCGTTGTACACATACCAGGCGGCGGCGATGCGATCGGGACCACCCGGCGTCGCCGGTGCCAGCACTTCGATATGCGCCCCATGGCCGGGCTTGGCGGCGTCGTACCAGAACCCGGTGAAGCCGGCGCTGATGCCGGTTTCGCCGACGCGGTTGCTCGCGCTCCAGACCTTCAAGATCGTATTGGTACCTGCGTTGAAAAGACGCGTGCGGTCGATGGCGATCACCAGCGCCAGAGTGTTGCCGGTAAAGGAATTGACCCCCGGTGCGGTGAACGACGGAGTCAGGGTGGCGCGCGTGCGGTTGAACGCCGGCAGGTCGAAGAAGAAGGGGTCGTCGCGCAAGCCGGCCCAGACGCGCATGCCGGTGCCCTGAATCGTGCGTTCGATGCCGCCGCTGGCCGCCAGTCCGTTCGGTCCGGTGCAGCTCACCCGGTTGCTTTGCTCGGTGAAGCGACAGTCGATGCGCAGATTGACAGCACCGCTATCGACATGCAGCTGATATTCGACGGCGTCGGAAAAACGCGAATTGAAATTGGCCGAGGGCACCACCGTCTGCACCGTGACCACTTCGTTCGGGTCATTCGGATTCATGAACAGATAAACGTCGTTGAGATCGGCAGAAGGATCCGCAGTGGTCAACGGCGAGTCGCGGTGATCAGCGGCGTTGGCCGCACTGGCGATCAACAGACAGATGGCACTCAAACGCACAGACATGGGACTCACTCCTCCAATTTGGCGCCACCTGGCAGGCGGCGGATACCAACCGTTTCGATCCTTACGTCGTCGACGTCACAAATGGATGCAGGCGCACGCGATCGTGCGCAGATGGTAACGCTGGCTGGCGCGGCTTTCAAATCGAGTTGAGGGCCACGGTCAGCGCACTAGCTCGCGCCGGCCCGGGTCGTTGCTCACCCGAACTTGTCGCAATCCGCTCAACCCGCCTGCCAGCCATCCCGGCCGGCGGCCTTGACCCGATACAGCGCGGCGTCGGCACGCCGGATCAGGGATTCCAGTGATTCTCCTGCGGTTCCTGCGGCGCAGCCGATGCTCGCGGTCACCCGAATGCAGTTCTCGGCATCGATCGCGAACGCAGTGTCGCGAATCTGCGCCAGCAACGCGGCTGCACAGCGCTCGGCGGTCTGCGCCTGCGGGCCGGACAGCAGGCAGGTGAACTCTTCGCCGCCATAGCGCGTACACAGCACCTTGCCTGGCAGGTCCGCCATGTGGCGGGCCGAAAACTCGGTCAGCAGCGTGGCAAACTGCCGCAACACGGCATCGCCCGCGTCGTGACCGTAGCGGTCGTTGATCTGCTTGAAATGATCGACATCCAGCATCACCACCGACATCAACTCGCCACTGTCCTGCAGCGACCGCGCGTTTTCGAACAGCTGGCGGCGATTGGCCAGACCGGTCAGCGGGTCCATCGACGCCAGTTTCTGCAAGCGCGCATTGGCGATTTCCATCGCCGCACTGGCCCTGGAGAGTTCTTGCGTGCGTTGCACCACCAGACTTTCGAGCAGGCGTTGTTGCGCCCGCAGAGCCCGGTTGCGCCAGGCCACCCACAGGTACACCAGCAGCATCAAACTGGCGATGATGGCCAGACGTCCCCACCAGGTCTGGTGCCAGGCCGGCGCCACGCTCACCGTCAACACGGTGGCTGTCGCCTGGGCCTTGAACGAGCCATCCAGCATCGCGCGCAGTTCGAGTTCATGGGTGCCGGCGGGAAGATTGCTGAACAGCGCTGTACGCGCATCGCCGAGTTCGGTGAAGGCACTTTCGCTGTCGGCCCAGCGGTAGGCGTAACGCATCCGTTCCGGCCAGCGGTAGTGCTGGGCGCTGAGCTCCAGCTGCAGCGGCGCGTGGTCGTGCGCCAGGCGCAACTCGCCCACATTCGGCTGCCACGGCCCCTGCCCGATGCGCCGGCGCGTGACGCGCGGCGACAGCTCGGCTTTGCGCGGCGCCAGTTCCGCGGGATCGAAACTGATCAACCCGCCGACACTGCCGAAGTACAGGCGCTGGCCATCGTTGGCGCTGGCATTGACGCCCATTTGATCGCTGACCAGACCGTCATGGCGGTCGTAGATGTCCACCTTCGCACTGGTCGGGTCGTAGCGCACCAGTCCGCGCGGTGTTCCCATCCACAGCTTGCCGGCCGCATCGACCTCGATGCTGACCGGACTGCGCACCTGCGCGGCGAGCAGTGCCGGCTGGCTCAGGAATATCCTTTTCGACGCATCACCGCTGACCTCGACCAGTCCGCCCGAGGTGATCTGCCAGACCCGGCCGTCTGGCGTCGATCGCTGCTGCAGCACCAGGCTGCCGGGCAGATCCGATTCGCCCAGGCCGATGTCGTGGTGGGCGATGCGCTCTTCGTTTTCGCCCAACCGATACAGTCCGCTGGCGCTGCCGACCCAGAGCTCGTGGTCGAATTCGGTCAGCGACCACACCGCCGGTTCCGGCGCGCCGTTGTCGGCCAGCGACACGCGCTGCAGCGTCTCGCCCTCGACGCGAAACAGCCCGAAGGTGCTGCCCAGATAGCGCCGGCCATTC
The DNA here is from genome assembly GCA_016717705.1 of Rhodanobacteraceae bacterium. Lineage (GTDB taxonomy): Bacteria > Pseudomonadota > Gammaproteobacteria > Xanthomonadales > SZUA-5 > JADKFD01. The sequence continues at coordinate 63,675 of JADKFD010000029.1, forward strand.
GCCGTCCGCAACGAGCAGCGGGCGCTCTCGATCGGCGGCTCGAAGCCCTTGAGTTGCCCATCGTGGTGCCGGTACAAGCCGGTTCCGGTGCCCAGCCACAAGTCGTGGTCGCGATCCTCCTCGATGCTCCAGAGGAAGCGCGACTCGCTCCGCGGCAGCGGCCACGGCAGCGTCTGAAGCGACCAGGACTGGCCGCGCAATCGCGCCGCGGCGTCTGCCCACTGCACGCCGGCAAAGGTGCCGAGCCAGAGTCGCCCCTCGCTACCGATGCGCAAGGCGCGCACGCTCGGCGCCGCCAATCCGTCGGCGCGTCCATCCACTTTGACCTGATGCTCGAACACTCGATCTTCGGCATCGAAGCGATAGATGCCACTGCCGACCTGCCCGGTCCAGATCGCATCGCCCTGCAGCAGCATCGCGTCGATGATGACGCCGATGCCGTCCAGTTTGTCCCAGTCCGGATGATTCAGTCCACGCAGGCAGTCGCACGCGGGTTCGTGGAAGACCAGCCCGCGATTGGTGGCGATGTAGGTGCGCGCGGCGCTCGGGGCGATGTTGTAGATGCTGGTCGCGCGTAGCGCCCCGGCACCGGGTTGGCCGGGATGGAACCAGCGCTGCTCGCCGGTGGCCAGGTTCAGGCGCACCAGGCCATCGTTCCAGTAGCCGATCCACAGCGTGCCGCGCGGATGTTCGAGCACGGCGCGGGCGTAGCGGGCGCCGTCGTCGAGCGCCGCCAGGGGGAAACGCAAGGGCCGCAGCCGCTGCGTTTGCCGATCCCACTCGAATACGCCCTTGGTGGTCGCCAGCCAGGCGCGTTCATCGAGGACATTGATCTCGAGAATCCAACCCATGTCGGGCGCGGCGGCGGTGTCGAGCGTCACCGCCGTGGCCCCGGGCTGATCCGGAAACTGCAGCAGGCGCCCGGCATCGGTGCCGGCGAGCACCGACGGGGTGCCGGTCGCGTTCGGCGCCAGCGCCAGCGACAACAAGCCGCGCAACTGGCCACCGTCGGCAGCGTGCAACACCTGCAAGGAGCGCGTCTGCCAGTCATAGCGATGCAGGCTGGTGCGGGTGGCCACGTAGAGTGCCGCTGGCGTCGACAGCAGGGTGCTGACGTAACTGTCCAGCGGCGATCCGGGCGAACTCAGGTCCAGCGGCTCGAAGCGGTGGCCATCGAAGCGCACCAGACCGTCCTCGGTGCCGATCCAGACATAGCCCTCCGGATCGAGCGCAAAACCGCGTACCGACATGTTCGGCAGACCGCTGCCGGGGCCGAACACGCTGGCGGCGTGGGTTGCAGCCGGGATGAACAGCCACAGGATCAAAGCCAGTTGGCGCGCCCACGCGAACGACGCCGCAACCCGCACCGATGTCCTGCCCGCCGCGTTGGCGCAGTAAGCCGGCAAGTCAGTTTTGTGTCCAATGGTTGCGCAAGCAGATCTGTCCGATCGCGGCGACTGGTGCTGAAGTGTAGCGACGGGACGGGCCGATGGGAGGGTGGTTTGGAATACCGCTGGCAGGCCGGGCACGCGCGTCCCTGGTGTCCGTTGGTGCCGCAGTGCGGTCAGGCGCGAGGCCCGGCGCCTTTCGCCGTGCCGACGAAAGCCGCGGCCGCCGGCGCGAACCGCCCCACCCCGATGGCCCTGCCTTGGGCGCGCCGGAGCCGCGCGACGTCGGCGACCCGGATCCTTCCATTGCGACGCCCGCACTCAGCGTCTACCCTGACGGCCCGCCCTTTCTGCCGCCGGAAACGCCCATGCGCCTTGCACCTATCGCCGCGCTCGTCTGCCTGCTGTCGCCTGCCGTCGTGCCGGCTGCGGATCTGGACGAGTTGGTGGCCCAGAGCGCCCCGCGCGCGACCCAACTGCGCCATCAGATCCACCTGAACCCGGAACTGGGCAACCGCGAGTTCGAGACCGCCAAGCTGATCGCCGCGCACCTGAAATCGCTCGGCTTCGAGGTGCGCACCGGCGTCGCCAAGACCGGCGTGATCGGCGTGCTGCGGGGCGGCAAACCCGGGCCGACGATCGCCGTGCGCGCCGACATGGATGCGCTGCCGGTGGTCGAGCAGACCGATCTGCCCTTCGCGAGCACGAAACGCACCACCTTCGACGGCCAGGACGTCGGCGTGGCGCACGCCTGCGGACATGACGTGCACACCGCGGTGCAGCTGGGTGTGGCCAGTGTGCTGGCCGGCATGCGCGACGACTTGTCCGGAACCGTGCTGCTGATCTTCCAGCCCGCCGAGGAGGGCGCGCCCACCGGCGAGGAGGGCGGCGCCGAGCTGATGCTGAAGGAGGGCTTGTTCGACGAGTTCAAGCCGGTGGCCATCCTCGGCCTGCACATGTTTCCGGAATTTGAGGTGGGCACCGTCGCCTTCGGGGCGGGACCGATGCAGGCCGCGAGCGACAGCTGGCGCGCGCTGATCAAGGGCAAGCAGGCGCATGGCGCGTGGCCGCAGCTGGGTGTCGATCCGGTGGTGATGGCGGCTGAGGCGGTGTTGTCGCTGCAGACGATCCGCTCGCGCAACATCGATCCGACCGCCGCTGCGGTGGTCACCGTTGGCATCATCCGCGGCGGCGAGCGCATCAACATCATCCCCGCCGAGGTCGAATTGCGCGGCACCGTGCGCACCTACGATCCGGCGGTGCAGGATCTGATCGAGCGGCGCATGCGCGAAATTCTCGGCGGCGTCACCCAGGCCGGTGGTGGCAGCTTCGAGCTTGCGTACACGCGCGAAAACCCGCCGCTGGTCAATGACGCCGCACTCAGCGCCTGGGCCGGCGAGCGACTCAAGGCCAATATGGGCGCCGAGCAGGTGCAGTCCATGCGCGCCGTGATGGGCGCCGAGGACTTCGCCTTCTTCTCGCAGCGCGTGCCCGGCTTCTACTTCCGCCTCGGCGCGACCAAAGCCGGCACCACCAACGGCGGCCTGCATACCCCGACCTTCCGCGCCGACGACGGCGCGATTCCTGTCGGCATGCGCGCGATGGCGGGGCTGGTGGTCGACTTCCTGGCGGCGCCGCCGCAACTGGACGCGCCGCGTCAGGAACCGTAAGTCGGGTCGCCGGACGGGTGCGCCGGTTCGCGCATCGAACGGTACGCCTGTGCGAGCGACCGTGTGTCGCGAGCTTTCGCTTTCCGTGGGAGCGGGTTTATCCCGCGAGCTTTTCGCTTTCCGTGGGAGCGGGTTTATCCCGCGAAAGCACTCGCGGAGTAAATCCGCTCCCACATCAGAGCGCCGGCGACCCTCAGTGCAGCCGACGCTCGAACAGCGCCAGCGTCTCCTTCCACACCTCGGCGGCGGCACCGGCGTTGAAGCGCGGCGTGGTGTCGTTGTTGAAGCCGTGCTGCGTGCCCTTGGGCTGCAGCATGCGATAGCTCACGCCGGCGTCCTTGAGCGCCTGCTCGTAGGCCGGCCATCCCGCGTTGATGCGCTCGTCGTTCTCGGCCAGCACGATCAGCATCTCGGCCTTGATCGCCGCCACCGTGTCTGGCGGCGGGGCGCTGCCGTAGTAGGGCGCTGCGGCGGCGAGATTCGGCAATTGCGTCGCCAGCCAGTTGACCATGCCGCCGCCCCAGCAGAAGCCGATGGCGCCGAGCTTGCCGTTGCCGCCCTCCTGTTTGAGCAGCCAGCCGGCGGCAGCAAGAAAGTCCGCGCGCGTCTTGACCTGGTCGAGCTGCGCGAACTTCGCGCGCGCGGCGTCCTCGTCGCCCGGATAACCGCCGAGTGGGAACAGCGCATCGGGCGCCAGCGCGATGAAGCCGGCCAGCGCGAGGCGCCGGGCGATGTCCTCGATATGCGGATTGAGGCCGCGGTTCTCGTGGGCGACCAGCACCAACGGCGCCGGTTCGGTGGCCTTGGCCGGCCGCACCAGATAGCCGCGGCCGCGGCCGTATCCGGCCGGCGAGTCGAACTCGACAAACTCGGCTTGGATGCGCGCATCGTCCGGCGCCACCTTCTGCGCCTGGGCGAAGCGCGGGCTGAGCAGGGCCAGCATCGCGCCCGCGGTCATCGCGCCGGCGGCGAACTTGCCGGCGCCGCGCAGGAAGCCGCGGCGGTCGATGACGCCGTGCACGTAGTCGTCGAACAGTTTCCAGACGCCAGGATCGAAGTCGATGGTGGGGTCGCGCGGAAGCTCACTCATGGGGTTTTCCTGGTGTCTGACGGCAATCGCGATGATCGCGTGATCGGCGTCAATGCGCCGCATCGCATCGAAGGCAGAGCGCGCCGCGACCTGCATCGGCCCTGCGGGGTGCGCCACGGACCGCTATGCTGGAAGCTTCCGTGACATCAGAACGAGACCATGTCCAAGCGCCTGTTTGCCGCAACTTGTCTCGCTGTCGCCGTCAGTGGCCTGCTCGCCAGCGCCTCCGCGCTGGCCACGGCGCCGTTGCCGATCTCGCTGGTCGGCGCCTTGCTGCCGACTCAGGACGATGAGTTGGAAGCCGACAGCGAAGCTGAGCCGGGCGAGGATCCTTCCGATGTGGAAGCGGCTGGCGACGGCGAGCAGGACGAGTCGGCGACGGAGGACTCCGGCAGCGACGCGGCGGAAGTGGAGGAGCCCGCCGAGGAGATGACGGACGAGGAGGCAGCAGCGCCGGAAGAGGCGGTCGCCGCGGAGGAGCCGGAGGCTGAAGCGGTCGCCGACGAACCGGTTGCGGATGCGCCAGCCGTACCCGAGCCAGCGCCACCCGTCGCGGCGCCACCGGTGCCGATCACGGCGAACGATCCACCGGCTGCCCCGGGCGAAGCGGAGGACACGACGCTCTACATCGTCGTGATCAACCATGAAGAGCAGTATTCGATCTGGCCCGCGAACAGGGAAACCCCGGCGGGATGGAATGTTGTCGGAGAACCCTGTCTCAAATCGGCTTGCCTGGAGCGCATCAAGGAAGTCTGGACCGACATGCGCCCCCTGAGCCTGCGCAAGAAGATGGAAGAAGCGGCGCAGGGCAACGGCGGGCAGTAACGGGCGGCGATAGCCCGCGGGAGCAGGCTTTGCCCGCAGCAGAGGCATCGCGCGCAAGCGCGCTCCTACAACTTCGCCGGGAGTTCACGCAGGATTTGTAGGAGCGCGCTCGCGCGCGATGCTTCCGCCGCATTCCCCCGACGCTACTGCGGCGGTGCCTGACCCGCCGTCATGCGGTAGACGTTCAGATCATTCATCGTGCAACGCCAGTCGCCGAAGGTGGTTTTCCAGCAGTTGCCGATCGCGTTCGGCTGCTCGACGGAACTGCAGTTCTTGCCGACATTCTGCAGGATGTCGGCATCGGGCCTGGCGCACACGTAGCGCACGAAACTGCCGCGAATTGCGTAAATCGGCTGATCCGTATCGATCTCCGGCATCTCCTCTCGCCCGGGATTGAGGCGCCGCCCCTTGGCGGCGACCTGGACGCTGACATTCTCGAGCAGGATCAGTTGCTGACCGCTCTCCCGCTCTGTCGTGCATTGCAGATATTGTGTTGCCTGCTCGGCCGAGGGTGGCCCATCGGGTGCGGCCATCGCGGTGCAATTTGCCGGCTCGCGGGTGCCGTATCTGGCGCCGAGCCCGGCTGCAGACGCCGTTGCGCACAGACCGGACAGGGCGGCCGCGGCGAGGATGAAGCGAGTCATGTAGCGAATGCGCATGCGGGTCATCACACGATGGCTGGCGCATCCACGGCACCGGGACCTCATTCTGCGCCATCCGCCCGTGCGCCTCGGGCGATACGTCAGTTCAGATCAATTCGCCGGCGACCGTCGCCGCGACGCAGGTGCTTGTTCGGCAAGCCTGCGTCGCGGCGATTCAGCCCGAATGCTCATTCAAAGCCATTGGCAAACAGTGCCGCCTCGGTCGAGACAAACATGGCGTCCTTGCTCAGGTCATTGCCGATGGCCTGCTCTTCCATCCACAGCACACCCAGCCTGTTGCCATCGGGGGTGGCGCGCAGTTGGGCCTCCGACTGGCCGGCCTCGACGCTGGATACCGGGGCAAACGGTTCCAGGGTGGCGCCCTGATCGGCAGTTCGCGAGACATAGACCTTGCCGGCGGCCCGGACCAGGTCATTGCTTTCGGTGGCGTAGGAGATGAAGAACACATTGGGATTTTGCGTGTCGCCCTGATCCGGGACACCGGTCACCGGATTGATGAGCGTGCCCGGCGTGGCGACGATGCGTGGTTCCACCACAATCTTGAGGTCCTTGGTGGTCAGGTTCGACAGGTTTCTGGCGCTCTCCCAGGTGGCGCCACCGTCGACCGATCGGGTCAGGTACAGGTCATAGGTGGCGGTTGGCGGATTGGTGACCTCCGGGTTGGCGCCGTTGGCATCGATGGTCAGGTCAAAGGCCAGCGCGATGAAACCATCGCGGATGAATGCGCGCTGCGCGAGGGCATTGCCGCCGGTCGCGACCACGTTGGTCAGATTGCGCGGCGTGTCGATCAGGATGTCGGCGCCGGTGAATCCGGATGAGCCGGCTGCACTGGCATTGGCCAGGCCGCGGCGAATGATCACGTCGGCGGGTGCACCGCCAACCAAGGACGGTGCGGATTCGCGCCACAGCAGCAGCGTGCGCAGACTCGAGGTTGGCGCTGCGGTGGCACCCTGCAGCACGAAACGCACGCGACGGGCGTTTTGCGCCACGTTGCTGATAGTGGTGCCAGATTCGCCAGCGGCGCCCGGCGTGGTGCTGAAGGTCGGCGCCGAGAACGGGAAGCTGTGGTAGACGATGCACTTGCCACTGCTGCCGCCGGTGCAGGCGGTTTCTTCATAGGCCAGCGCGGCGGTGCTGCCGCTCATCAACAGATTCGGCCGTGAGGCGCCGGGGCTGCCGGTAATCATGGCGTTGTTATCGCTGGCCTGGCGGATATTGGTTCTGAACGTGGTTCCGCTCGGCGTGGCGGAGAAGGCGTACCAGATGTTGGTGCCCGGAGACACGGTTGCGCCGCTGCCGCCATCGCCCGGACCTTCGCCCTCACCGGGTTGCAGTCCAGCCGGGTCCTCTTGCCATGCGAGCGCATAACCGGTGCCGGTGGCATTGCCGGCAATGACGTCGCCAATGGCGTCACGCAGGCCATTGGTCAGTTGCGTGACGGTCCAGGTCGCCAGCGCCGGGTCGGTCGTGATCGCCGTCCACATGCAGTAGTAGGCATGGTCGACCGGGCCGCCCGAGACCAGCGCAGACTGGCCCTGAACCCCGCTGGTGTAGGGTCCGGAATTGGGCAGCGTCGGATCCTGCGGACAGTAGGCGCTGGTCCAGGTCACGATCACCTTCGGACCGTTGGTGGTCGGCGGCGCAAAGATGTTCGGCTTGTTGTTGTCGGCGGTCGTGGTGAAGCTCGCCGCGGTCGTGATCGTCTGGCCACCGGTCTTGTTGCCGGCGGC
>JADKFD010000030.1 GCA_016717705.1 Rhodanobacteraceae bacterium
GCCCAGCTGGGATGATGTGGGCGCGCAGCTTGCGGGTTTGCTGACCGCGGCGCTCGAACACCGCTGAGGCGCTCAGCTCCCTCGTTGGTCGACGATCTCGTTGATCAGGCTGGCATAGGACAGCGCACGCGCCTGCCAATCGAATTGCATCAGGGCAGCACGTGGTGGCAGTACCGGGCGCTCCAGTTGCCGCCGGATGGCGTCGGCCAGTGCCTGGGGGTCGCCCGGCGGCGTCGCCTGAAACTCGGGAAACGCGGACAGCAGCGTTGGATTCGACGGCAGGCTCGACATGACCACCGGACAGGCGCAAGCCGCCGCTTCGAGCACGACCAGGCCGAGCCCCTCCTGATCGCCGCTGCGGGCCTCGACGAAGGGTGCGACAAAGACGGCTGCTCGGCGATACAACATCGGCAGTTCGTCCTGCGCAACGGCGCCGACGAAATGAACGTGCGCCTGCAGGCCGAGGCGCTCGACCTGCAGGCGCAATTGCGACTCCTCGGGCCCGAAGCCGACGATCGTCAGGAACACCGACGGGCGCCAGCTGCGAACCAGCGGCAGCGCATCCAGCAGATGGCGCAGCCCCTTCTTCTCGACCAGTCTGCCGACGAACAGCAGTTCATCCGGCGAGCGCGGGACGTCTGCCGGTGTGAATCGCTCCTGCAGATCCACGCCCATCGGCTGCACGCTGACCTTCGCCGGGTCGACTCCGGTGCGCAGCAGCTGCTGCTGCATGGCCGCACCGACGACGGTGATGGCGGACGCACGACCGGTGACCCAATGGCGCGCGCGGTCGGCCAGGAAACCGCGCAGAGAGAACAGATCGGCCCCGTGCGACGTGAGCAGGAAGGGTGGCATGCGCGGCATCAGCAGCGACAGCATGGCCAGCAGCAGGCCTTGCGGAATCAGCCAATGCCCGTGCACGGCATGCGGACGATCGCGGCGCAGGCAGCGCCACGTGGCCACCGCCTGCGCGATCAGGAATCCCGGGACCAGCAGCCACTTCCAGCGTGACCGAGCCAGGTTGTTGACGATGCCGCCGTTCTGAACCAGCGTTTCCAGCGCCGCAGGCGCATAGCGATAGCGGCGCACGTCGACACCATCGAGCAGCTCGCGGCTTGCGGCGCCAGGCGCATGCGGGCAGATCACGATGACATCGAAGTCCCGGGCCAGACGCCGCGAGAGTTCGTGGACGAAGCCCGGCTCGTGATCGCCGCGCCAGCGCGGATAGGTGGACGAGAGGACCAACAGCTTGAGCCGGCGAGTCGCCGCGGACGACGCATTCGCCATCGCACTGTCTCCGACCGCGTTCACGCGGGAATTCGCTGGTCCCGCCGCGGGATCGAGGCTTGCTCAGGACGATGAACGAGCATAGATCATTGCGGTGATCTGTTCCGAAACCAGCCCGATCAGGAACACCAGTACAGCCGCCGTCAACATCAGGGTGCCCATGTTGGTGAAGCGCCCATAGGTCGCGTAGGTGTAGGCGTAGTAGGCCAGCCCGGTCGCGAAAAAGCCCATTGCGGCAGGTGCGAACAGCTTCAATGGCGAATACAGCGTGGCGATCTTGAAGATGATCAGCAGGAAGCGCACGCCGTCGCGAAAAGGGCGGATATGGCTGCGGCCGACGCGCTGCGCCACGCTGACCGGCTCGTATGCGACGGGGAAGGCGCTGCGCAGGAAAGCCATGGTAATCGTGGTCGGGTAACTGAATCCGTTCGGCAGCAAGTACAAAAATTCGCGGAAACGTGCCGCGCGCACCACGCGGAAGCCGGACGTCAGATCACGCACATCGAACTCGGTCATCCAGCTGGCGATCTTGTTGTACAAGCCGTTGGCCAGACTGCGGCCGAAACTGGCCTGCCCCTTGCGGTCACGGGAACCGACGACCATGTCGTACCCTTCCTCCAGACGCGCCAGCAGCCGGGGAATGTCGGCCGGGTCGTGCTGACCATCGGCATCCATGAATACGATGACCTCACCGCTGGCGGCATGCGCACCGCGCTTGATCGCGGCACCGTTTCCCATCGAATAGGGCGAGCGCAGCACGCGCGCACCTGCGGCCATGGCGACCGCACCGGTGTCGTCCTGTGAACCATCGTCGACGACGATGAGCTCGGCCTCGGGAAGCTGGCGCCGCAGCCGCGGAATCAGCTCCCGCAGTGCGGGGGCTTCATTCTTGGCTGGAAGCACCACGGTAATCGACGCTGTCATCTGCAGATCCACAGCTTTCCCTGTTGTTCATTGCTGGACCCTGACGGCAACAATTTCATCGAGGTACGCATGCAGACGTCATGCTATCCGCAATCGCGATGCGAAACACAGGGTCGCTCTGTGTCTGGTGACAGCAGGGGCGCCAACCGTCTCTGGCGTCATCCATTCTACGGGTCGGATCGGCGCTGCCGATCGCCCGTTTGCTGGCATCGGACAGGGCCGCGATCTGGTTCACGGCGAGGGTCTCCGTTGCGCCCTCAATTGCTCGATCATCGCGCGTAACGCGTCGCTTCTGCTGCGGTAGCGATGCCAGCGATCGAGCTGCTCCATTTGTCGTGCCGCCTGCTCTGCCTCATCCAGGCGACCGTCGATGGCGAGGTATTGGCCGTAACTGTGCCACCGCAAGGGATTGCGCGGTTCCGCGTCTACCGCCGCGCGGAACAACTCGCCCGCCAGCGTCCTGTCATTCATGTGCGTAAGCGCCAGGGTGCCGTAGGCAATCAAAAGGTCCGGCGGTGGGTAATCGTGGTTCACACCGATGATCAGCGCCCCAACAAGCTTCTGCAGCGGAAAACTGCACTCGCCGTTGCCTGCACAAGTGACCAGCGCGAGTAGCGCGGTAGTGGTCTGCACGTCCAGGCGCTTGGTGCGCAGGTGGGCATAAAGCGCTTCCCACAGTTCCTGATCGTCACCCTTGCCTGCGCGCGAACTCGCCATCAGCAAAGCCTGCAATGGCAGCGCCGACGTTCCCTCGAGCGCGGCTGCGCGGTGGAAGTTCGCGACGGCGAGCGCGTAGACGGGATGAGCCGGATCCCGGCCGGAAATCAGGTACTCCACGCGACCCAACTCATAGACCGCGCGCGGGGAAGTCGGGTTGCGGGCGGCCTCCGCCTGTGCGTGTCGCAGCGGGTCGCTCCACTCCAGCGCTCGGGCGGCGGTGGACGCCAGTTGCGTGCTCAGGAACACCCCGAGCAGCACTGCAACCAGTGCCCGGGGGCGCGCGCCGGAGTGACGCAGGCGCAACCACAGCGGCACCAGCGCCATCAGCGCGCCGATCGACGCCGTGTAGTTTCGATGCTCGAAAATCAGTTCGAGTTGGATCACGGTCGCTGTCAGCAGGTGCGCGATGCAGTAAAAGGCAATCCCGAGTCCTAACAGCGAACGTCGCCGCGCCAACCACGCGAGAACGCCGAGGACAGCCAACCAGGCCAGCGCGGAGATCAGCGTTGACACCGGTTCCAGCCAGCCGCGAGAGACCACGAAGGAGTCGTGGTACAGGCTCATTGCGGTCAGGTCGGGCGCCAGAATCCAGCGCAAGTACAACCACAGAATTCGCATTTCAGACCACAGTCGTTCGCCGAGGTCGAAATTGCGCCCCAACCAACTTGCGGGATCCAGCACTGAAGGCAAGATCCATCGCACGAACAAGGCAAGCGCCATTGCGAACAGCAAGGCAAAGGCAAACGGCAGGGCGCGCCGCCCGCGGGCATCGGCGGCAGCGAAGCGAAAAACGTATACCTCAAGTGCAAAAGCGAAGGCGGGCGCCAGCGCCGCCGACTCCTTGGCGAGCACACCCAACAGCGGCAGCACCAGCAGCGCCAGCGCGACACGCATACCGCCGCCGCGTTCACCCGCGATCATCCGTCGGCGCCCTTCGACGTAGCAGATCAGCGCCAGCAACACGAAGCTGTGCGCCAGCAGTTCCATTCGCTGCACCACGAGATAGAGCGCAGACACGTGGATCGCCAGCACGCCCCAGCACAACGCGAACCACAGGCTGGCCCGACGTGGATCGACGTTCGCCTGCGCGATACACGGCGCAAGGCATGGCGTGCTGAACAGGCGGTAGACGAAGCACCACAACAACAAGCCGTTGAACACGTGCAGCAGCAGATTGGTCAGCTTGAACCAGAACGGATCCAGTCCGGTGGCCATGAAATTGGCCGCGAACGTCAGTACCGCCAGCGGTCGCCCGACCGAACTGGCCGGCGACGACAGGATGACTTCCCACAGGCCGGACAGACCCTGAACCGGCCTGGAGAAGGCCGTATTCGCGGCAATGTTCGGATAATCGTCGAACACGAAGTCGCCCTGCAGCCCGGGCCAGAACGCCAGCAGGCCGAAAGCGAAGACCAGCCAGGCGCCAACCGGCCCGCTCGCGAATGCTGCGATTGCGCTTCTCGTCCCCTCGATTCGCATCGACTTCCTTGCTCTGACCAGGCCCGGCAGCGCAATTGCCGTGCCGAACCAAACCGGCGCCGCATTGCCTGCAAGCGCCATGTTATCGTTTAAAACCGCCGTCAACACCCTCGGGACAGCATGCTTTCAGAGCGCACCAAGTCCATGCCGCGCCTGGCGCTGTCGCTGATCTTGTTGTTGTTTGTGCTGTCCGGGGTCAGTGGCCTGATCTACCAGTCCGTCTGGTCGCAGTACCTTGGATTGATCCTCGGCCACGCGGCCTACGCACAGTCGCTGGTCCTGTCCACGTTCATGGGCGGAATGGCGCTCGGCGCCTGGTGGGCGTCGCGCTTTCTGGCCTCGAGCCGCAGTCTGCTGCGGACCTACGGGCTGCTGGAAGGCGCCATCGGCGTGTTCGGAATCGCCTTCCACGGACTGTTCCAGCTGAGCTCGGGCTGGCTGTTCAACCACTGGCTGCCGACACTGGGCAGTCCCGCGCTGGCTGACGCCAGCCGTTATCTGCTGGCATTGCTGCTGATCCTGCCGCAGACGGTCCTGCTGGGCATGACCTTTCCGGTGATGAGCGCCGGCCTGATCCGCTGGCAACCGGGTACCGCCGGGCGCGTACTGGGTGGACTGTATTTCTTCAACAGCATCGGCGCGGCGATCGGCGCGCTGCTGGCGACGTTCTGGCTGGTACCGGCCGCGGGCTTGCCCGGTGCGATGACCTTCGCCGGCGCGCTCAATCTGCTGGTGGCGCTGCTGGTGCTGTTGCTGCGGGTACCCGAGCGCGTCGCGACTGTGGTGTCCGCCGATGTCGCGCAGCGCGCGCAGGCGGACACCCGCCTGCTGCGCTTCGTGCTGGTCGCGGCCTGGGTCACCGGCGCGGCATCGTTCATGTACGAGATCGGCTGGGTACGCATGCTGTCGCTGGTGCTCGGCTCGAGTCTGCATACCTTCGAACTGATGCTCGCGGCGTTCATTGGCGGGCTGGCGCTGGGTGGCCTGTACATCCGCAAGCATCTCGACGGCATTGCGCGTCCGTTGCGTTATCTGGGCTGGGTCCAGGTGCTGATGGGCATTGCCGCATTGGCCACCTTGCCTTTGTATGACCAGGCCTTCGGTTTCATCGGCTGGCTGCTCGGCAGCCTGGCGCGTACCGATGGCGGCTACACCCTATACAACCTGGCAACCGCCGGCGTGTCGATGGCGATCATGCTGCCGGCAGCCTTTTTCGCCGGCATGACCTTGCCCCTGATGACCTACGCACTGCTGCGCCAGGGCGTCGGCGAGCGTTCCATCGGCCTGGTGTACGCGGCCAACACGATCGGCGCGATTGCCGGTGTGCTGCTGATGGTGCATGTGGTGATGCCGCTCTTGGGCCTGAAGCTGTCCATGGTGCTGGCGGCGAGCATCGATATCGGACTGGGCCTGGTGATCCTGCGCCGGCTCGACGAGCAGTTCCGTCCCGGGCCGTTCCTGGCGGCGGTTGCGGCCAGCGCTGCGATCCTCGCGCTGGTGATGGTGGCCTCGCAATTCGATCCGCGCCGGCTGGCTTCCGGCGTCTACCGCACCGGCGTGGCGCAACTCGACGCTGACGCGAAGATCTTCTTTCTGCGCGACGGCAAGACCGCTTCGATTGCGGTCTATGGCCAGTCCAATGGCTCGGTGGTGATTGCCACCAACGGCAAGCCGGACGCCTCGATCATGATGGACCCGGCGCGACCGCCGACCTCGGACGAGCCGACCATGATCATGGCCGGCCTGCTGGCTTTGGCGCACCACCCGCAACCGAAACGGCTCGCCAACATCGGTTTCGGCTCCGGCTTGACCACCCACACGCTGGCATCGAGCACGCAGCCGATCGAGATCACCAGCATCGAAATCGAACCGGCGATGGTGCTGGCGGCCAGCCTGTTCGGGGCATCGGTGGAACGCGCCTTCAACGATCCGCGTTCGCATATCGTCTACGATGATGCCCGTGCGTATTTCGCCGGCGGCGCACGCACCTATGACGTGATCGTCTCGGAACCCTCGAATCCCTGGGTCAGCGGCGTCGCCAAGCTCTTCTCACAGGAGTTCTACGACTTCATTCCGCGCCATCTGGAGCCCGGCGGCCTGCTGGTCCAGTGGGTGCAGGCCTACGAGATCTCCGACCGCACATTGCTGTCGATCCTCGCGGCGCTGGATGGACGCTTCCGCGACTATGCGATCTACACCAGCAACAACTTCGATCTGCTGATCGTGGCCAGTCCCGATCAGCCGCTGCCGCCACTACGCGCCGACGTGTTTGCCGATGCCGCGGTGATGCAGTTGGGCGCGCGCGTCGGTATCACCAGCGTCGGCGACCTGTCGGCGCGGCTGGTGGCAAGCCGGGAGATGGTGCAGGGTCTGCTGGCGGTAACCCAGCCACTGAAGAATTCCGACTTCTTCCCGACGGTGGCCCATGCGGCGCCGCGCGACCGCTACATGAATCAGGTCGCCAAGGGTGTGGCTACACTGTACCTGGCGCCCGGCGGCGCCTTGACCTTGCTTGGTGTGCTGCCAGTCGAAAGCGATCCGAGCTCGCTGACACCGCCGGTGGCCAACCTCCCGGTCGCAATCCGCCGCCAGGGCCTGGCCACGCTGGCGGGGCTTGAAGGCAAGCCGGAAGGTCGCGTGCTTGAAGGGCTGTCGCCATTGGAGCACTCCGACATTCTGGTGTTGCGCCAATGGGGAGGCGAATGCTTTGCGCAAGCCGATGGTTCCCACGCCGTGCGCATGCTGGCGCGCGCCTTCCGCATGAGCCTGGCGCGGACGAGCATGGATGAAGCGCGCGCGGCGTGGGCCGGGCAGGCCTGGGTTCACTGTGCCGATGGCGCGCAGCCGCCGCCGGCAGTGGGACAAGCGCTGACGGTGTTTCGGCTGGCCTTTGACGCCCAGGCCGGTGCCGAGTTGCTGAACGCCGCTGCCGAAGTCATTGCCACGGTGCCTTCCCTGAATCCCGACACGCTGTCCGACTTGTACGCCCTGGCCATGGTCGGCGCGGCACGCGCTGGCCAGCCGGAAGAAATCCTGGCGCTGCACCGCTCCAGCATGGTCGGTGTGCCGCTGCCGGCTTCCGACCGTCTGCAACTGGATCTGGTAGCGCAACTGAGCTTGCACGCGGCAAACGCCGCGCGAGCTGAGCGCTGAGCTAGCCGATTTTCTCCTGTTTCATCTCACTTCGTGCGATCTTCGCCGCCCCGTGATCTGCCGGTCATTGCGCTTCGGTTCGTCTGCGGCGATGAATCTGCCGGTTCCGGCGCACGTCGGACGCCGCGCATCAGGCATCAACCGCAAACGCGGCTGGCGGCTCGCCGCGCTGGTGTCGCTGGTGCATCAGCAGCAGCGCGGCCTCCATACGCTGCCGGAACAGCGCGGTGTCGAAAAGCGGACTAGTCGAGGCGCGCAAACGCAGGTGCTCGCGCAGCTGCGCCAGCCGGTCATGATCCTGCGACAGTTCGATCGCCAGGGCTTCATATTCCCCCAGTGAATGGGTGATCAGCTGTTCCAGACCCACCGCCGCCAACAGACTGGCTGCGACGCGCCCGGCAAAAGTCTCGCCCACGCAGGTCAGCAACGGCAGACCTGCCCAAAGCGCGTCGCTGGCCGTGGTGTGTGCGTTACACGGCAAGGTATCGAGGAACAGGTCGGCGAGCTGGTGGCGCGCCAGATGATCCGGTAGATCGCTGCGTGGGGCGAACACCAGGCGCTGCGATTCGATGCCGCGCGCCCACGCTTCGGCCCGGAGGTTCTCCTTCGCATGCCGATTGTCGTCGAGCAGCCACAGCACGCTGCCGGGACGCTGTCGCAGCAGGCGCATCCAGACATCGAAGACCGACGGCGAAATCTTGTAGTTGTTATTGAAGCAACAGAACACGAACGCCCTTTCCGGCAAGCCAGCTTGACCGCGACTGGGCTTTGTCTGGGCGACTCGACGTCGTCCATCGTTGACCTGATAGCTGCCAGGTAGTGTGACTACCCGTTCACGAAAACAATCGGCATGCGCCGCCGGTGCGACCCAAGCGTCGGCAATGATGTAGTCGATGCATGAAGCTCCGAGCGTTCCCGGGAAGCCCAGATAGTTGACCTGGATGGGCGCCGCCCGACGCGCGAAAATGCCCGGCCGGGCCTGGGCAGTGTAACCCTTGAGATCGATCGCGATGTCGATCCCGAGCGCCCGCATCTTTTGCGCAATCTGCTCGTCGCTGTCCTCGCGTACGTCGACGAACCGCTCGAATGCACGCTGCAGCCTTGCGCGCATCGGCGACCCGTCGTCGGGGCCATACGAGATCGCGAAAACCTCGAAGCGCTCGCGATCATGGAGCTCGAACAGCCCTGCCATCAGAGCCGCTGTTGCATGGCTGTGGAAGTCGGCTGATACGTAGGCGACGCGTATGCGCTGATCGACGCAATCCCGGACCGGCCAGGGCAGGTTGGGCGACGGCGGCCATTTGTCGCGAACGTAAATCTCGGCACAGCGCAACTGCGCCTGTGGCGTCCGCGCGACGATCATGAAGACGAATGGCGTGACGCTCGGTCGCCCCGCCGCAACTTCCGCGTGCAGCTCATCTACGTCTTGTGAATAGCGACTCCAGTCGCAGGCGTAGATGCGCGCGGCTGCGAGATTGCCCAGAAGGTAGGGTCGGTCAGGCGCGAGCTGCAGCGCCCGCGTGAAGCAATCGACGGCCTCCGGATAGCGCTTGAGGCGATTGAACAGGAGTCCGAGGTTGACCAGTGCGTCGACCGAGGACGGCGCTGCAGCGATTACTCGCCGGTAACTCTCAATGGCTTCGTCGGACCGCCCGAGATCGTCGAGTGCGTTGCCGCGCCCGATCTCGGCCGGAAGCAGGCCAGGGTCTGCAGCCAGCGCCGAGTCGTAAGCGGCGAGCGCGGGTTTCAGGCGGCGCGCAATCAGGTAAGCATTGCCGAGGTTACAGTGCGCGCGCGCATAGCCGGGTTCGTGCTGCAGGGCGGTCTGATAGGCCGCAATTGCCGCGTCGAGCCTGCCGCCGCGAACAGTGCGTTGCCACGATTGAGGTGTGCACGTGCCATCTCCGGCAACAGCCGCAGTGCCTCCTCGTAGCTGGCGAGAGCATCGTCGTGGCGCCCCGCGTCTTCGTCGGCATTGCCGCGAAGGATCCAGCGCTCAGCTTGCTCCCGTTGCGCACCGGCAGACGGGCTGGCCACGCTCGCAGCCGGCGGACGGCGGCGGAACAGATCGAATAGGCCCATGGGATTGGCTCCGGATTGGCGCCCTGCGGACATCACGGCCACAGCAGCAGGCACTCGCGGCGAAGGCTACCAGTGTCGGGCGTCGGTGAGCCGGTTCGCGCTGGCCGGAGTGAAGTGCGCCCCAAAGCTCTGGCGCTTGGCCAGCCACGACCCAAACCTCGAATGCGTGTGGGTGACGCAGAGGTCGGCAATCAGTGCCACCAACCCACCCACGGGTGCCCTCTTCGCCCGCATCGGACCGTCGGCGGGAAGGTCAATCCTTGGCTTGACAGCACACTTCAGGAGGCGGGAAAACGGGCAATTCGGTGGCATGCGACGCGTTGTTTGGAAGATCGATGAATGCCAGATCGTCAGACAGCCCAATCGCAACCAGCGTCGTCGTCAGGCAAAAAAAGAGGGGGGCGTGAGCCCCCCTCGATGCATCCGGATCAGAAGATCCGATTAACGGCACTGCGTCGGCAGATAGCGATCAGCGATGGTCGAGGTGCAATCCCACTCGGTGCTGCCACCGCGATCGGTTGCAACCAACTGCACGGTCGAGGCCGCAATCTTCGAGTTGGCCTGACCGCCGTAAGCGACCGAGATGACGCCGTTAGCGTTGCCGATAGTCGTCGACGTGACGAAGTTGCCAATGATCGACTGCGGAAGGGCAACGCCAGCGGAAGCGTTACCGCTCGGGTAACGACCACGGTTCTGATAGAACTCGGCAACGGCGGTCTTGCTGCCGCTGGCCAGGCTCAGGCCGTCCGAGATCTGCGCGCGAATGGTGTAATCCTGATAAGCCGGAATCGCGATTGCGGCGAGGATGGCGATGATCGCGACAACGATCATCAGTTCGATCAGCGTAAAACCTTTCTGCATCATGCTCATGATGAAACCTCTTCGAAGTGAACAAACCTAGGTTGGACGAGCCCCCCAACGAGCGTGCGCTGCGTTGGGATGCGCTGGCCCGTCAGTGTAAGTCTTGCATGTTGCGTGCCAACTGAGAACCCTTGTTTGGCGGACCGGAACCCGCATTGATTCTTGATGTTGGAGCATTTCGAGAGTGCTTGGATCGATTCTTGTCGCAAGTTGCCGTGTTGCGTCACCCGAGGTCAGCGGCACTGCGTCGGCAGGTAGCGATCAGCAATGGTCGAGGTGCAGTCCCATTCGGCGCTGCCGCCACGATCGGTCGGAATCAACTGCAAGGTCGATCCAGTGATCTTCGAGTTCGCCTGTCCGCCGTAGCTGACGGTCACCACTGCGTTGGCGCCCACGGTCGTGCTGGTCACAAAATTGCCAACAATCGAACCCGGGCCGGCTATATTCGCTGACGCATTGCTGCCCGGCCAACGCCCCCGATTCTGGTAGAACTCGGCAATGGATGTCTTGGCGCTGCCAACCAGACTCAATCCCTCCGAGACCTGTGCGCGGATGGTGAAATCCTGGTACGCAGGAAGTGCAATCGCGGCGAGAATGGCGATGATCGCGACGACGATCATCAGTTCGATCAATGTGAATCCCTTGTTCAGGGTCATGGCTGGTCTCTGTTGTGGAGGGCGAATGCCAGAAGTTGCCGTTCAGGGCCCATGCACGCACGGCAGCAGGCACCCGATCCATTCACAGTCGAGCACATTGCATGCCAGCCCGATCGCATCCTCACGACGCATGGACGCGGCAATGAAACCGGCAGCGATCGCGCGTTGAGACCAAACTTGCCCCGCCATGTCACATTGAGTCAATCGGTACCGCGCTTGTGGGCCTCGAGCGCTGGCCAAGGATCAACCGCGATCACGCCGACGACAGTTTGATCGCGGAGGTCGAACACGATCGTGAGGTCCTTTTCAGGGTTGCGCCCTCGCAGAGGCTGGACGTAGAGGTTCTCGATGGCGAGTCCGCGCTCGGTTGCGAAAGAGTCGGCTAAAGCACGCGTGCTCGCATGGGCCGTCAGCGCCCTGTAGGGCAGCGAATTCTGGATCACGCCAGCTCCAGCTTTGTCGAACGGCGCAAAAAATTTTGGCAGCGCGTTGATGTCCTTGCCTGCCAAACCCGAGTCCATCAATTCTTCTCGACCTTTTGCGGTATCGGGCTCGGGAGCGGCAACCAGCAGCGGGCCGGTCCAGGAGCGTCGACGAAAGTCGGCCGCTTTGGCAGCCGCCAGATCCGCATCGCTGACGCCACTGGCGGTAGTCAGAAACGTCATGTCCTTGCTGACGACAACGAACACCGGGCGCGACTCGGCAATCACCGACATGCCGTAGACCAGTGCCGCCACCTGCACCGTCGCAATGAAAGCGATATCGAAAGCCATCCCCTTCTTGCCGTGCCTGTAGACGATCAGCGTCAGCAGCGGGCCGAGCACCAGGTCTATACCGATCAGCAGCATGATCAGGCGGTCGGCACCCCGCGGCCTAGGTATAGGGCTGCGGATACCACACACCGAACAACAGCAGTGCTGCCAGGATCGCCAGTGCGAACGAAGCGGTGAGGTGCAGGCCGGCAGCCTGCCAACGCGAAAACACGCGAGTGGTTTGAACGTGCATGTCAGCTATCCCCGGGACACACTTGCCGCGCAGCTAGGGTCGCGGACCACGATTTCAAGTGTGGCGCGCGCGAGGGACGCGTCCGGTCAATCGATACCGAGCTTTTTCAGTCGATAGCGCAGCGCGCGAAAGGTGATCCCCAGTTTCTTGGCGGCCGCGGTCTTGTTGTAACGGCATTCCTCCAGCGCCTTGTGGATGGCCTCGCGCTCCAGGCTGTCGATGTAGTTCTCCAGCCCGACACGCTGGGGTCCGGCGGGCGCGGGTTCCGGTGCCGAACTGGTCGCGCCGACAGCCACGGGCGCCAGCGCGGATTCCGCTTGCGGCGGCTGGCGTTCGGCCAGTTGCAGGTCCTCGGCCAGGATGACATCGCCATCGCTGAGCGCCACGGCGCGTTCGAGGATGTTCTCCAGCTCACGCACATTGCCCGGGAAATCGTATCGTTGCAGCGCCTGCAGCGCATCCGGAGACAGACGCGGTCGCGAAATCGACCATTCCGGCGCCAGCTTGTCGAGGTAACGCTCGGCCAGCGGCGCGATGTCCTCGCGGCGCTCGCGCAGCGGCGGCATGCGCAGCTCGATGACGTTGATGCGGTAGTACAGATCCTGGCGGAACTCGTTGGCGTCGACCAGTCGCGCCAGATCCTTGTGCGTCGCGCTGACGATGCGCACATCGACCGGCAGTTCGCTGCGACCGCCGATCGCGCGCACCGACTTTTCCTGGATCACGCGCAGCAGCTTGACCTGCATGTGCTGCGGCAACTCGGCAATCTCGTCGAGGAACAAGGTGCCGCCGTTGGCCGCCTGGATCAATCCATCCTTGTCGCCGTGGGCGCCGGTGAAGCTGCCCTTCTTGTGGCCGAAGAATTCGCTCTCCATCAGCTCGGTCGGGATCGCGCCGCAGTTGACCGGCACGAACGGTCCGGCCGCGCGCGGCCCCAGCTCATGGATCGCGCGTGCCGCCAGCTCCTTGCCGACACCCGACTCGCCGTAAACCAGCACCGGTGCCTGCGAGCGCGCCAGCTTCTGGATGGTCGCCCGCGCCCGCTGCATCGCCGGAGAATCGCCGAACAAGCGGCTTTCCGGCTGTGACGGCGGCACGCGTTCGCCACGCAGCTTGAGCGCCGTCTTGACCAGGTTGCGCAGCACGTTGAGATCGACCGGCTTGGATACGCAATCGAATGCGCCGGCGCGCAGGGCCTGCACCGCGGCTTCGGCGTTGCCGTAGGCGGTGATCATCGCCACCGGCGTATCCGGATGCTGGCGCGACATCAGCTCGATGAACTCGTGGCCGTTGCCATCGGGCAGGCGCATGTCGGTGAAGCACAGATCGTAACTGTGCGCACCCAGCATGCCGCGCGCTTCGGCGACTGTGGCAGCCGCGTGGACGGTCAGCCCCAGGCGCGTCAGCGTCAGCGTCAGCAGTTCGCGGATATCCGCTTCATCGTCGAGGATGAGCGCTTGACCCTTCTCCATGAGCGGACTCCACGAAAGACCGACGGAGGATAACGCGGAAGCGTCATCCTGTAGGAGCGACGTGCACGTCGCGACCGACAAGCTTCGCGCTCCACCGGTCGCGACGCACGCGTCGCTCCTACCGCAGCGGCGGGCCTCGCATCTGCGTCACGCCACCATATCCCGCTGCGGCACCGCCAACTGAATCCGGAAGCAACTGCCGCCGCCCGGCACGGCAACGTATTCGATGCTGCCCTGGTTGGCGCCGAGCAACTGCTTGCAGATGTACAGGCCAAGACCGGTGCCATCGGCACGGGTCGTGAAGAAGGGCTCGAACAGCTGGCGCTGGTGCGGCGCCGGAATGCCAGGGCCGCGGTCGATGATCTCGACCAGCGCGCCCTGCGTCGGATTCGGCTGGCGGATGCGCAGCGTGATCTCGGCCGGCTGGTCCGGTTGCCGGCCGTAGCGAATCGCATTGCGCAAAAGGTTCCACACCGCCTGGGTCAGCTGCGAGGGATCGACCAGCGCGCGCGCATCGCGGCTGTCGATGACCAGACGCAACTGGTCCTGACCAAGGTGCTGCGCCTGCTTGAAGTCGTTGATCAGCACCTGACCCCAGGGTCCCAGGCTGATGCACTCGGGACGCGAGCGCTCGCGACGCGACAGTTGCAGCACGTTCTCGACGATGCCGTTCACCCGGCCGCAGTGATTGATGATGATCTCGATCAGGCGCCGGTCGGCGTCCAGCAATTCCTCGGATTCCGCCAGCAGTTGCGCTGCATGGCTGATCGCACCGAGCGGATTGCGCACTTCGTGGGCGATGCTGGCCGACAGGCGCCCGAGCGAGGCCAGCGTGAGTTCCTCGGCGCGCCGATAGACCATGCTCTCGTCTTCCAGGAAACACAGCGTGGCGGCGTCGTCCTCGCCGCCCAGTCGGGTGAAGCGCGGCACCACCGCCGGTACGCCCTGCGCAATCTGGATCGGCACGTTGTTGTGTTTGCCGGTGGTCAGCCAGTAACGCCAACGGTCGAACAGGTCCGGCGACAGTTTGCGCACATCGGATTCGCTGCTCGGCGGCGTGCCCAACAGGTACCAGCCCGATTCGTTGAAGCGACGTACCTTGCCGTCGCCATCCAGCACCAGAATGCCGGTGCGCATGCGCTGGATGATCAGTTCGTTGATCTGCGCCAGGTTGGCGATATCGACGCCCTGGCGCTCGGCCAGTTCCTGGCTCTGGCGCGTGAGCCGCGCCAGCCAGTAGAAAATCGCCACGGTCAGGAAAAAGGCGGTGCCGAGCAGCGCTGCCTGAGCCAGATTGCGGTCGCTGCTGCGCTCCAGACTGAGCGCGTAGAACGACTCGCGAAAGCAGGGTGAAACTGGCAATCGCGGCGGCCAGCAGCGCCAGCCGTCCCGGCAGCAGCAGAGCCGACATGGCAACCGTGATCAACAGCAATACGCCAACGCCGCTGGACAGTCCGCCGAACACGAACAGCAACAGGCCGCCGATCACCAGATCGCAGCCCACGCCCAACAAGGTCAGCAGCGTCACACCCCAGCGCCGCGTCTCGCTGGCGACGAAAATGCCGGCGGCCGCGAAGGCATAGACCAATATGCCGATCTGTCCGGCCGCGAGCAGCGTGCCGCTCAGGTCGAACCAGCGTGCACCCAGACTCGACAGCAACAGCAGCCCGAAGACCGTGGCGACCAGCAGTCGGTAGAGATTGAACAATCGCAACTCGTACCAACGCAGGGCGTCGGCGGAACCCAGAGTTTCGATATGCCCGTTGCTGGAGATGCGCATCCGGGAAATCGCGCGAATGAGGGGACAAATTTCACTATAGCATCGCGAATTTGCTCGTCAGTTCGTGCGCACGCAGGCATGCTCCGCGACATTAGACGAATTGCGCTGAAGAGTCGGGCAATTTCGCAGCGTTCACTACTTGGCGACGCGCAGCCGTTTCATCACAATACGCGCCAATTTGCGCCGGGCCAGCGCATCACCACCAACGCCCACGCGAGCCTTTGATCAGGAGACGGGATGAACTTCCACGAGTACCAAGCGAGGGAACTGTTTGCGCAGTTCGGGATTCCGGTGCCACAGGGCACCATTGCCAATACCGTTGATGCCGCCGTCGAAGCGGCGCGCCAGATGGGTGGCGACCAATGGGTGGTCAAGGCGCAGATTCACGCCGGTGGCCGCGGCAAGGCCGGCGGCGTCAAGGTGGTCAAGACGCTGACCCAGGTTCGCGACGCTGCGTCGAAGATGCTCGGCACCAAGATGACCACCTACCAGAGCGGTGGCCGTGCGCTGCCGGTCAACGTGGTGCTGGTCAGCGAAGCCACCGAGATCAGCAAGGAGCTCTACCTCAGCATGCTGGTCGACCGCACCATGCGCGCGGTCACCTTCATTGCCTCGCCGATGGGCGGCGTCGACATCGAGCAGGTCGCCCGCGAGCATCCGGAAAAGATCTTCACCGTCGAGGTGAATTTCATGCAGGGCCTGCAGGCCTTCGAATGCCGCAAGCTCGGCTTCGCGATGGGCCTGGGCGCCAAGCAGACCGCGCAGCTGGCCAAGATCATGCTGGCGATGTTCCAGCTCTACTACGATCTGGACATGAGCCTGATCGAGCTGAACCCGCTGGTCATCAACAGCGCCGGCGATCTGGTCGCGCTCGATGGCAAGCTCAACTGCGACGACAACGCGCTGTTCCGCCAGCCCAAGCTGGAAGCCATGCGCGACGTCTCGCAGGACGATCCGCTGGAAGCGCAGGCCGCCAAGCACGACCTCAACTACGTCTCGCTCGACGGCAACATCGCCTGCATGGTCAACGGCGCGGGCCTGGCGATGGCGACCATGGACATCATCAAGCTCTACGGCGGCGAGCCGGCGAACTTCCTCGACGTCGGCGGCGGCGCCACCACCGAGCGCGTCACCGAGGCGTTCAAGCTGATCCTCGGCAACGACAAGGTCAAGGCGATCCTGGTCAACATCTTCGGCGGCATCGTCCGCTGCGATCTGATCGCCGAGGGCATCATCGCCGCGGTCAAGGAAGTCGGTATCAATATTCCGGTCGTCGTCCGTCTCGAAGGCACCAATGTCGAGAAGGGTCGCGATATGTTGAAGTCGAGCAATCTGTCGTTGATTCCGGCCAGCGATCTGGCCGATGGCGCACAGAAAGCCGTTGCAGCCGCCAAAGGCTGATCACAGGGACGTCGAGGAGCAGACATGGCTGTTTTGGTCAACAAGAAGACGCGGGTGATCTGTCAGGGCTTCACCGGCACCCAGGGCACTTTCCATTCCGAGCAGGCGCTCGATTACGGCACCAAGCTGGTCGGTGGCGTGACGCCGGGCAAGGCGGGCAAGGATCACATCGGCCTGCCGGTGTTCAACACCGTGCAGGACGCCGTCGAAGAGACCGGCGCCGAGGCCAGCATGATCTTCGTGCCGCCGCCGTTTGCGGCCGACGCGATCCTGGAAGCGGCCGACGCCGGCATCAAGGTGATCGTCGCGATCACCGAGGGCATCCCGGTGCTCGACATGCTGCGCGTCAAGCAGGTGCTGATGACCTACTACCCGGGGACCTACCTGATCGGTCCCAACTGCCCGGGCATCATTACGCCGGGCGAATGCAAGATCGGCATCATGCCCGGCTTCATCCACAAGCCCGGCAAGATCGGCATCGTGTCGCGTTCCGGCACGCTGACCTATGAGGCCGTGTACCAGACCACCAAGGTGGGACTGGGACAGAGCACCTGCATCGGCATCGGCGGCGATCCGATCCAGGGCATGAACTTTGTCGATTGCCTGCGTCTGTTCCAGGACGATCCGCAGACCGAGGCCATCATCATGGTCGGCGAGATCGGTGGCAGTGCTGAAGAGGAAGCTGCAGAGTTCATCGCGGAATACGTGACCAAGCCCGTGGTTGCCTACATTGCCGGCGTTGCTGCGCCGGCCGGTAAGCGCATGGGTCACGCTGGCGCCATCATCGCCGGCGGCAAGGGCACGGCCGCAGCCAAATTTGAAGCGCTGGACCGTGCCGGAGTGACGACGGTGCGTTCCCCCACGGAATTGGGAGAAGCGATTCAGAAGCGCCTTGCTGGCGCCAAACCAAAACCGTCATCCACGAAGGGGAGTGCCATCATGAAAACAGAAACCGTGAAGCAAGACGTGCCGGCGACCCCGGCAGCGGCTCCGGCCAAGAAGCCTGCCGCGAAGAAGGCTGCTGCCAAGCCAGCGGCGAAGAAGGCCGCACCGGCCAAGGCTGCACCGGCAAAGAAGGCAGCGCCTGCCAAGGCCGCTCCGGCAAAGGCTGCTCCCGCCAAGGCTGCACCGGCGAAGAAAGCTGCTCCGGCCAAAGCTGCTCCGGCCAAAGCCGCTCCGGCGAAGGCTGCACCCGCCAAGGCTGCGCCAGCCAAGAAGGCTGCTCCGGCCAAGGCTGCTCCCGCCAAGGCCGCTCCGGCGAAGAAGGCCGCTCCGGCCAAAGCTGCGCCGGCCAAAGCCGCACCCGCCAAGGCAGCACCGGCGAAGAAAGCCGCTCCTGCCAAGGCTGCTCCGGTCAAGGCCGCGGCTCCCGCTGCCAAGAAGCCCGCGCCGAAGAAGGGCAAGTAAGCGCGCCTGTTGCCGGATTCGTCCGGCACGCGGACCTGATTCGGGGCGGCGGCTTTCGCCGCCCCCTTTCATTGCAGCCGCCCTCGCGGCCACTGGATTCGTTCGAAGGTGCCCCAGGCCGTGTATCGCATCGCCCTCGCGCAGCACGATTTCCCGGTCGGGGCGGTCAAGGACAACAGCCTTCGCTTGCAGGGTTTGCGCGATCAGGCAGGCGCCGCGGGCGCCGATCTGCTGTTGACCCCCGAACTGGCGTTATCCGGTTACCCGCCTGAAGACCTGCTGTTTCGCCCGGGATTCCAGGCGCGGGTCGATCACGAACTGGCCGGACTGGCGAGCACCGGGCACGCCACTGATCTGCTGCTCGGGCATCCCTCGCGCATCGACGGCCGGCTTTACAACTGCGCCAGCTGGATCGACGCCAGCGGCGTGCGCGCGACGGCACGCAAGCAGCGCCTGCCCAATTACACCGTATTCGACGAAAAGCGCTATTTCACCGAAAGCGCAGGCACCACCGTGGTCGAGGTGCGCGGCCTGCGGATAGGCGTGCTGATCTGCGAAGACGCCTGGTTCGCCGAACCCGCCGCCGCCGCTCGTGCCGATGGCGCGCAACTGCTGCTGGTGCTGAACGCCTCGCCCTACCACCAGGGCAAGTGCGCCGATCGCGCCGCGGTGCTGAGCGCGCGGGCACGCGAGACCGGCCTGCCGTTGATCTACTGCAATCTGGTCGGTGGCCAGGATGATCTGTTGTTCGACGGCCAGAGCATGCTGCTCGCCGCGGACGGCACACTGCAGGCACTGGCACCGGCGTTCGCCGATCACTTGCTGCTGATCGACGTCGACGGCGCCGCTGGCGGGGCGTTGACCTGCACCCCGGTCGATTGGCCCGCAACGCCCGCCGAGCCCGCCGAAGCCGAGGTCTACCGCGCTCTGGTGCGCGCGACCGGCGACTATGTGCGCAAGAACGGCTTCAAGCAGGTGCTGCTGGGATTGTCCGGCGGCATCGACTCGGCGCTGACGCTGGCGATCGCCGTGGACGCGCTGGGTGCGGACCGTGTGCTGGCCGTATTGCTGCCCTCGCGCTACACCTCGGCGCTGAGCAATGACGAAGCCTGGGCGCAGGCGCGTACCCAGGGCGTGCGCGCGCAGATGTTGCCGATCGAGGCGCCATTCGCCGCGTTCATCGACACGCTGGCTCCGGCCTTCGCCGACCGCGCGCCGGACATCACCGAAGAGAACCTGCAGGCGCGCTGTCGTGGCGTGCTGCTGATGGCGCTCAGCAACAAGTTCGGTGGCCTGCTGCTGACCACCGGCAACAAGAGCGAGATGGCGGTCGGCTATTCGACCATCTACGGCGACATGTGCGGCGGCTTCGCGCCGATCAAGGACGTCTACAAGACCCAGGTCTATGCGCTGGCACGCTGGCGCAACAGCCAATCGCCGGTGATCCCGCAGGCCGTGATCGACCGGCCGCCCTCGGCCGAATTGCGCGAGAACCAGACCGACCAGGACTCGCTGCCGCCTTACGCGGTGCTCGACGACATCCTGCGGCGCTTCATCGAACACGACGAACCACGCGCGGTGATCGTCGCCGCCGGCCACGATTGGGCCACCGTCGCCCGGGTCACCGGTCTGGTGCTGAAGAACGAATACAAACGGCGCCAGTCTGCGCCCGGGCCGCGCGTTACGGCCCGCAGCTTCGGGCGCGACCGGCGCTTTCCGATCAGCTCCGGGTACCGGTAGCCGGCACGCCAATTTATGTATCTGATTGCAAACTCCAGTCGCAACCTATAGCTTCCGCCGACCCTGACTGGATTGCCAGCAGCGGCCCACTGACTGGCGGACCTCGACATGCACCCTGCTTGCACGCGCATCTTCGCGCTCATTGCCGTTCTGGGCGCGCCCGGAATCGCCGCCCAGGTGCGCCAACTCGACCATGTCGGCGCCGCCGGCGGCGGCTCGTTCCATACCAACAGCAGCCATGGCAGGGCGCTGTCGCGCAATGGCCGCTGGGTGGTGTTCCGCAGCAACGACACGACATTGGTTCCCGGCAGCAGCAATGGCCACTCTCAGGTCTACCTGGTGGATCGGCAAGCCCGCGCCGCCGAGTTCATCAGCGTGGGTCTCAATGGCCCGGGCAACGGCGACAGTTTCAATCCCACGATCTCGCACGACGGCCGTCATATCGCGTTCTGGTCGGACGCCAGCAACCTGGTGGCTGGCGACAGCAACAATATCGGCGACATCTTCGTGCGCGATCGCATCGCTGGGACTACCACGCGAGTCAATGTCGGACCCGGCAACCTGCAGGCAACGGCCGAGAGCAACTACCCGGCGATCTCCGGTGACGGCCGCATCGTTGCTTTCATGAGCACGGCACTGGAGTTGGCGAACGACCTCAACGGTCAGGCGCAGGTCTTCGTCCACGACCGCAGCACGGGCACCACGGAACTGATCAGCCGCACACCGCAGAGCGCTCCGGGGCTCGGCACCAGCCGCGAACCGGCGCTATCCGGCGACGGCAGATTCGTAGCCTTCGAATCGAACGCCCGTGATCTGGTGCCCGGCGACGGCAACTTCGTCGACGACGTCTTCGTGTTCGACCGTGTCGACAGCACGATGGCGCGGGTCAGCAATCGCGTCGATGGCAGTGCTTCCAGCAACGGCAGCTACGGTCCGAGTATTTCCGACGATGGCCGAATCGTGGCATTCCACGCCAATGGAAGCATGCAGCCCGAGGATTCCAATGGGCATGTCGATGGCTATGTCTTCGATCGCGCGACGCAAGTGCTGCGTCGGGTAACCCTGAGTCACCTCCAGGCCCAGCTCAATCTTGGCGCCTTCTACGTAGTGATCTCCGGCGATGGACTATGGGTCGCGTTTGCCAGCAGCAGTTCTGACACGGTTCCCGGAGCAGTTGGCGGTATCCGCAATGACATCTACGTGCGGCGCCTCAGCGACGGTCTCGTGCGCCGGGTCAGCGTCAACAGCAATGGCGTGCAGCCCGACGACAGCAGCAACTTCCCGACGATCGGCCGCGATGGCACCCTGGTCGGCTTTGCCTCGCAGGCGACGAATCTGGTGCCGACTGTCGGCGCGCCTACCGCGGAGCATGCGGTTTACGTAGCGACGCCCGATATCGACGAGATGAACGCCGACGGGTTCGAGTGAGTCTGCGCCGGGGCTGGCGATGACGGCCGCTCAGGCGCGCGGTCGCACCAGCTCGGTAGCCCGGTGTACGCGCGTCAGCGCGTTCACCGGGTACTTGCCGCAAGCCTCAGCCGGTGAATCGCTGCGCGATACACCGGCCTACAACAGCCTTTGCGTGATCGCCTTGAGCACCGCGTGGGTGCGGTCGCGGCAGTCGAGTTTGACCAGGATGTCGGAGATGTAGTTCTTCACGGTGCCTTCGGACAGGTGCAGCGAGCGGCCGATTTCCTTGTTGGAATAGCCGCCGGCCACCAGCCGCAGGATGCTGATCTCGCGGTCGGTGAGATGCAGTTTCGGGCCCGTATGCGGCTCGGGACGGCGCAGGGCGCGCACCGGCCCGATGCTCACCGGCTGCAGCAGGGTGTCTCCTGAAGCCACGCGGTGGATGGCCTCGGCCAGATCTTCGGGTGAGGCGTCCTTGAGCAGGAATCCCTGCGCGCCAGCCTGCACCGCGGCCAGCATCAGCTCTGAGTCGTCGAAGGTGGTCAGCAGGATCACCGGTGTGGCGTTGCCGGACTCGCGCAAGCGTCCGATCAGTTCGATACCGCCGACGCCGGGCATGCGGATATCGCTGACGATGACGTCGACCGGGCGCTGCGGCAGTGCCGCCAGCAGTTGCGCGCCGTCGCTGGCTTCCAGCGCGATCTCGATGCCGTCCAGCCCCTTCAACAAGGCCGACAGGCCCTTGAGCACCAGCGCCTGATCGTCGACCAGTGCGATGCGGATCGGTTTTCGCTTGAGCTCATCCATGCGCGGGAATCGCCGCCAGCAGTTCGGCGCCGCCTTGCTTGCGCGGCTGCAGCGACAGTTCACCGCCCGCCGCCGCGAGGCGCTCGCGCATGCCGGTCAAGCCGTTGCCGAAAGGGGCCGGTTTCAATGGCGGACCGTCGTTGCTGACGCTCAGCTCGATGCGCCCGGCGACTTCCCGGCAACGCACGTCGATGGCGTGCGCGCGACCATGGCGCAGCGCGTTGGTGATGCCTTCCTGGGCGCAGCGCAGCAGGATCTCGGCGCGATCGATGTCGGTGACGCGCAAGGCCGGGTCGATGTCGACGCGGAAATGGGTCCCGGGAATCTGCTCGGTCAGCGTGGTGATCGCCGCGGCAAGGTCGATGCCATCGTGCTTGCGCAACTCGCTGACCACGGCGCGGATGTCCTGCAGCAGTTCGTCGGCCAGCGTCGCCGCGATGCGCACTTCATCGCGGTCGGCCAGCGCCGGATCGCGCTGCAGCAGTCGCAGATTGAGCTTCAACGCGGTGAGCTTGTGGCCGGCGACATCGTGCAACTCACGCGACAGCCGCAGGCGCTCGCCGCTGCGCGCGCTGTCTTCCAGCAGCCGCTGGGTGGCCAGCAGTTGCGCGTGGGTCTGCGCGAGCTCAACGCGCGCCTGCTCGGCGGTCATCGCGTAATGCACGGTCAACGCAGCGAAGGTCTGGAAGCCGATCATCGGCAGCAGCGCCAACACCGCGCTGCTGAAACTGATGCCGAGCATCCAGTTGGCCAGCAGCAAGCCGTTGGCGATCAGCATGATCGTGATCGCCTGCCACCGCGGCCACATCGCCGCCACCTGCGCGGCGACGATGATCAACAGGATCGCCGGTCCGCCGTTGCGCAGGCACCAGGTGGCAATCAGCACCGCCGCGGCCTGCAGCAATACCAGCCCGCGCGCGCGCTCCGGCGCGTCGTCCTGCGCGGTGGCCAGAAGGTAGCAGGCCAGCACCGCCAGCAGCGCCGCCAGGCCGGACCATTGCAGAGCGTCGCCCTGCGCCAGGCGTTCCCAGCGCAGCGACTGCAACAGCATCGCCAGCCAGGTGATGTAAGCCGCCAGATTCAGCGGCGACAGCCAGCTGCCGTGCCAGGGAGAGGCTTGAGTAGCGGGAGTGATCGTGCTCATTGCCGCAGTGTAGCGGCCATGGCCGATGGCGGATCACGGCCGCCGCAACTGGTGACTTTTGTCACCTGCGCCAGGTGACGCCGCGCACCTGATCGATAGGGCTCGGTTGGCGAATGCTGCATACACCGCAATCGCCAGGAGCAAGACATGAAAGCAGATACGCCGTTGATCCTCGTTTCCGCGTTGCTGGCGTGCACCAACGCCGCCCAGGCCGGTTCCCTGGCGATCGAGATCGGCGATGGGATCAAGCCGGGCGAGACGCTGATGGTCGCCCTGTACGACAGCGAGGCGCAATGGCTGAAGAAGTCGGCGCGCGGGATCCAGGAAGCAGCGCCCGCCGACCTCGGCAGCGGGGGCAAGCACACGCTGCGGGTCGACGCGCTGGCACCTGGACGCTACGCCGTGGTCGTGTATGTCGATCGCAACGGCAACGGCAAGCTCGACCGCGGCATGTTCGGCCGACCCATTGAGCCCTACGGCTTCAGCAACGGCGGCGGCAGCTTCGGCCCGCCGGATTTCGCCGACGCGGTCATCGACGTGGCCGACACCGGCGCGGCGATCCACATCGACCTCAACTGATCGACAAAAACAGGAGCCCGCCATGACCGCCTACCAGATGCTGGTGACCGCGCATATCGCCGCCGGCAGCGTCGCCCTGCTGACTTTCTGGACCGCCGCCATCGCCCGCAAGGGCAGCCCACTGCATGTCGGCGTGGGCAAGGTCTACCTCGGCGCGATGCTGGCGGTGCTGGCCAGCGCGCTGCCGATGGCAGCGGTGTTCTACGCCAGCGGCAAGCCCGGCATCGGCACCTTCCTGCTCTATCTGGTGGTGATCACCGGCACGTCGGTCTGGCTGGCGCGGCGCGCAATCCAGCGCAAGCGCGATCTGGCCGGATTCCACGACCGCAAGTATCGGCTCACCGGCTACGCCAACCTGATCGCTGGCTCCTTGGTTCTGGCCATTGGTCTCAAAATCGGCAACACACTGCTCAGCGGATTCAGCTTCGTCGGCATCGCGATCGGCATCGGCATGCTGCGCCAGGCGCGCACGCTTCCCACCGCGCGCAACTGGTGGTTGAAGGAACACTACGGCGCGATGCTCGGCAACGGCGTGGCCACCCACATCGCCTTCCTCGGCATCGGCATGCGCAGCACCATCGCCAGCTTCGATGTGGCCTGGCTGCAACTGGTGCCGTGGTTCTTGCCGCTGGCGGTGGCGCTGCTGGCGGGGGTTTATCTGGATCGGAGGTATGGGGCGCGGCCAGTGCGACCGGTCCCGGCAATCACCGCCTGAGGTAGCCCGGTGTACGCGCCACAGGCGCGTTCACCGGGGACGTATCAGGGCAAGTACCCGGTGAACCGCTGCGCGGTACACCGGGCTACAGGTGAAGCAAGGCGCAGCGCGGCGGCTCTCGTATACTCCGCGGTCCGCTACGTCACACCCGGCCGCCCGCATGTCTGCCCCGACCTTCCAGGAAATCATCACCCGCCTCAACGCCTACTGGGCGCAGCAGGGCTGCGTGCTGATCCAGCCGCTCGACACCGAAGTCGGTGCCGGCACCTTTCACCCGGCCACCTTCCTGCGTTGCCTCGGGCCCGAGCCGTGGAATGCGGCCTTCGTGCAGCCCTCGCGGCGTCCCACCGACGGTCGCTACGGCGAGAATCCCAATCGACTGCAGCACTACTACCAGTACCAGGTGATCCTGAAGCCGTCGCCGCCGAACATCCTGGAGCTCTACTTCGGCTCGCTCGTCGCGCTCGGCATCGATCCGTTGACGCATGACTTGCGTCTGGTCGAGGACAACTGGGAATCGCCCACGCTGGGCGCCTGGGGCCTCGGTTGGGAGGTCTGGTTGAACGGCATGGAAGTGACCCAGTTCACCTACTTCCAGCAGGCCGGCGGCATCGAGTGCAAGCCGGTGTCGGGCGAGATCACCTATGGCCTGGAACGCCTGGCGATGTACCTGCAGAACGTCGAGAACGTCTACGACCTCGTCTGGACGCGCGGTCCGCAAGGCGTGGTGACCTACGGTGACGTCTATCACCAGAACGAAGTCGAACAGAGCACCTACAATTTCGAAGAGGCGAACGTCGCCGAGCTGTTCCACGCTTTCGACGCGCATGAAGCGGAAGCCGCCAAACTGGTCGAGCGCGGCCTGCCGCTGCCGGCCTACGACCAGGTGTGCAAGGCCAGCCACAGCTTCAATCTGCTGGATGCGCGCCGCGCGATCAGCGTGACCGAGCGCCAGCGCTACATCCTGCGCGTACGC
The DNA here is from genome assembly GCA_016717705.1 of Rhodanobacteraceae bacterium. GTDB lineage: Bacteria > Pseudomonadota > Gammaproteobacteria > Xanthomonadales > SZUA-5 > JADKFD01. The sequence continues at coordinate 25,599 of JADKFD010000030.1, forward strand.
ACTATCGCCAAGGCGGTGGCCGAGGCGTATTACGCGCAGCGCGAGAAGCTCGGGTTTCCGGGGGTGAAGAAGGCGGCTTGATCTCTGTCCGCGGCGCCCAGTCATTGGCGGTGACGCAGGTCACCCTTATTATGGTTGGGACTGGGCGCCCCGCCAGGGCCAGACCATGCCCAACGTGACCTTTTCCATTGATGACGATGTGCTGCGCCGCGCCCGCAAGGTGGCGCTGGAGCGGAACACGACGGTGACCCAGATGCTGCGCGAATTCCTGGAAGAAACCGCGCGACCTCAGGCGGAGGCTGCCAAGCGGCGCGCTGAGGAATTCATGCGTGTCACCGAGGAACTGGCGCGTGATGCCGGTGGCGAGAAATTCAATCGCGAAGACTGCTATGACCGGCCGATCCTTCGTCGATACTAATGTTCTCGCGTACGCCTACGACCGCGACAACGTCGTCAAGCGGGAGTTGGCGCGGCAACTCGTAAAGCAGCGCCTTGCAGAGCAGACGCTGACGATCTCGGCACAAGTCGTGAATGAGCTGGTATCCACGTTGTTGAAGCCAGCTTTCGGGCTCTCGTTGGAAGACGCCCGTCGCGCGGTTCGCGCGCTGGAAGGCGCGCCGTTGATTGAACTGGATCTGGCCTTGACCTTGCGGGCGCTGGACGCACGCGAGCGCTACCAGGTCTCCTTTTGGGATGGCCTGATCATCGCCGCCGCCGAACGCGCGCGCTGCAGTGAAATCCTGACCGAGGATCTCAACCACGGTCAGGACTACTTTGGCGTCGTCGCCCGCAACCCTTTTCTGAATGCTGTCTCGGAACCTTAGATGACCAACACCGCTGATCTGCTCGTCGAACTGCTCTGCGAAGAGCTTCCTGCCAAGGCGGTTGCCGACCTGGCCAATGGCCTGCGCACCGGTTTGAGCGAGCGCCTGAGCAAGGCGGGCATTGCGCACGCGACGGCCAATGCAAAGACGCTGTGGACGCCGCGACGCATCGCCGTGCTGATCCCGGATGTGGCGATGGCGCAACCGGAGCAGACGCTGGAACGGCGCGGTCCGGCGGTCGCCGCCGCGGTCGGCGCGGATGGGGCACCGAGCAAGGCGCTGATCGGCTTCGCTCAGTCCTGTGGCGTCGCCGTCGAGGCGCTGGAGAAGCTGGAGACCGACAAGGGCGCCTGGTTCGTGCATCGCAGCACCAAGCCGGGCGCGCTCACCGCCGACGTGCTGCCGGCGATGGTCGTCGAGACCATCCAGGCCCTGCCGCTGGGCAAGCCGATGCGCTGGGGCAGCAACGAGTTTGCCTTCCTGCGCCCGGTGCATGGACTGATCGTATTGCTGGGGGAGACTGTCCTGCCGACGCAGATCTACGGCATCGCCAGCGGCCGGCGTACGCGCGGACATCGCTTCCACCACGCCGGTGAGGTGGTGATTGCGCGCCCGTCCGAATACATCGGCGCGCTGCTGGCGGCGAAGGTGATCGTCGATCCGCAGGCGCGCCGCGAACGCGTGCGTGCGGAGGTTTCGGCCGCGGCGATCCAGCAGGGCGGTGTTGCGCGTCTGCCCGAGGATCTGATCGACGAGGTCAGCAACCTCACCGAATATCCCTGCGCGATTGCCTGTTCGATCCCGACCGAGTTCATGCGCCTGCCGCCGGCGGTGATCGTCACCACCATCGAAACCCATCAGCGCTTCTTCCCGGTACTCGATCCAGCCGGCGAGCTGACGCCCTACTTCGTCGGCGTGGCCAACATCGAGAGCCGCGATCCGAACGAAATCCGCAAGGGCTACGAGCGCGTGGTGCGTCCGCGCCTGTCGGATGCCGCCTTCTTCTTCGACCAGGATCTGAAGCAGCCGCTGGCGGAGAACGTCGAGGCGCTGAAGACCGTCACCTATCAACAGAAGCTCGGCAGCGTCCACGACAAGACCAGCCGCGTGATCGCACTGGCGCGCGCGGTGGCGCCGGCGGTGGATGTCGATCCGGATCTGGCGGAAGCCGCCGCCTTCCTGTCCAAGGCCGATCTGCTGACTCGCGTGGTCGGCGAGTTCCCCGAGTTGCAGGGCCATATGGGCCGCACTTATGCGCTGGCGCAGGGCCAGCCTGAAGCCGTGGCGGTGGCGCTCGACGAGGTCTACGCCCCGCGCCAGTCCGGAGCGCCGATTGCGGCCACCCCGGTCGGTCGGGTGCTGGCCATTGCCGAGCGCCTGGACACGCTGGCGGGCATCTTCGCCGTCGGTCTGAAGCCCACCGGCAACAAGGACCCGTTCGCGCTGCGCCGCGCCGCGCTGGGTCTGGCGCGCACGCTGATCGAGAGCGGCATCCGCCTGGATCTGCCGCAGATCCTGGAACTGGCGGTGCTCGGCGTGCCGCCGCAGAGCCTCAAGGACTACCTCGCGAAGATCGCCAACGTGGTGTTCTACGATGCCAACATGCTCGGCAAGCTGGCCGACCAGCTGACCGCGCCGGCGGTCAACGAGCTCTACGAGTTCATCCTCGAACGCACGCGCGCCTACTACACCGATGCCGGCATCACCGGCGACGTGTTCGAAGCGGTGGCCGCGCGTCGGCCGCACGATCTGGTCGATTTCGATCGGCGCCTCAAGGCGGTGCTGGCATTCAAGCAACTGACGCCGTGCGCCAGTCTGGCCGCGGCCAACAAGCGCATCCGCAACATCCTGCGCAAGGCGGCCGAGGGCGGCATCGACGTCGCCGCGCTCGGGCCGGTGGACACCGAGCGCCTGCATCACGATGCCGAGAAAGGCGCTGTACCTGGCCATCGGCGAAGCCGAACGCGACGCCGTCCCGCGCTTCGCCGTCGGTCGCTATGTCGAGGGGCTGACCCGATTGGCCGATCTGCAGGCACCGGTGGACGCCTTCTTCGACGGCGTCATGGTGATGGCCGACGAGCCGGTGGTGCGCGACAACCGCCTTGCCCTGCTGCAGCGGCTGAGCACGCTGTTCCTGCAGACAGCGGATATTTCGTTGTTGGCGGGGTAGAGCATCGCGCGCGAGCGCGCTCCTACAATTCTTGCGAAAGTCCCCGCAGGATGTGTAGGAGCGTGCTTGCGCGCGATGCCTTTGATCTTCCGCGTTTAAGGCGAACAGCATCGCGCGCAAGCGCGCTCCTACAATTTCGCCGGAAGTCCACGCAGGGGCAGAATCCTCAGGTCGCGTCCGCGCCGCGGCCAATCGCGACCACGCCGGTGCGCGAGAGCTCGACCAGGCCGATCGGGATCATCATTTCGACGAAGGCGTCGATCTTCACCGGCGTGCCGGTCAGCTCGAAGACGAAGCTCTGCGGCGAAATGTCGATCACGCGGGCGCGGAAGACTTCGGCCAGACGCAGCGCCTCGGCGCGGTTCTCGCCGGTCGCGGCGATCTTCACCAGCGCCATTTCGCGCTCCAGACCGGGTTTGTCGACCGCCAGGTCGACCACCCGATGCACTGGCACCAGACGCATCAGCTGCGCCTTGATCTGGTCGATCACGTCGACCGTGCCGCTGGTGACGATGGTGATACGCGAGGTGTGCTTCTGGTGATCGGTCTCGGCGACCGTCAGCGACTCGATGTTGTAGCCGCGACCGGAAAACAAACCGACCACCCGCGCCAGCGCACCGACCTCATTGTCGACGGTGATCGACAGCGTGGCCTTGGCGGGCCTGGGCTTGGCGTCGGAGAGGAAGTAGGCAGAGGCGGGTTGGGTCATGGGGCTCAGTCGAATTCGGGGTTGGGTGCTTCGGAAGGGAGTGAGTAAGGTGGCGTCGGGTTTTGAGAGGAAACCGGTGGTGACCCAACGTCGGAAGGTTGAAAGCGGGAAGAAGAGCGAAAGCGCTGTTCCGCGTTCACCAATTTCGTTCACGTTTCACTTTTCACCTGTCTTCTTCACGTTTAACTGCCTGACGCTGCGCGCCTCACACGCGCGCTATCAGACCAGCATCTTCCCCGCCTCCGACACCCCTGCCCCTTCCACCGCATCGGGCAGGATCATTTCGTCGTGCGCGGCGCCGGAGGGGATCATCGGGTAGCAGTTTTCCAGCTTGTCGACGACGCAGTCGAAGATCACCGGGCCGTCGTAAGCGAGCATTTCCTGGATTTTCGCGTCGAGTTCGTCCGGGTGGGTCGCGCGGATGCCTTTGCCGCCGTAGGCCTCGGCCAGCTTGACGAAGTCCGGCAGCGCTTCGGAGTACGAATGCGCGTAGCGGCCGCCGTGCAGCAACTGCTGCCACTGGCGCACCATGCCCATGTATTCGTTGTTGAGGATGAAGATCTTGATCGGCAGGCGGTACTGCACCGCGGTCGACATTTCCTGCATGGTCATCTGCACGCTGGCTTCGCCGGCGATGTCGATCACCAGCGCGTCCGGGTGCGCGACCTGCACGCCGACCGCCGCCGGGATGCCGTAGCCCATGGTGCCCAGGCCGCCGCTGGTCATCCAGCGATTGGGTTCCTCGAAGCGGTAGTGCTGCGCCGCCCACATCTGGTGCTGGCCGACTTCGGTGGTGATGAAGGTCTTGCGCTCGCGCGTGAGCTTGTACAAACGCTCGACCGCGTATTGCGGCTTGATGGTGTCGCCGGTCTGGCGATAGCCGAGCGAGTTGCGTGCGCGCCAGGCGTCGACCTGCGCCCACCACGCGGTCATCGCGATCTCGTCAGGCTTCTTTGCCTTGGCCTTCCACACGGCGATCATCTCTTCGAGCACATGCGCGCAGTCGCCGACGATCGGCACATCGGCGCGCACCGTCTTGTTGATCGAGGACGGGTCGATGTCGACGTGGATCTTCTTCGAGCCCGGCGAGAAAGCGTCCAGACGACCGGTGACGCGATCGTCGAAGCGCGCGCCGATGTTGATCATCACATCGCAGCGGTTCATCGCCAGATTGGCTTCGTAAGTGCCGTGCATGCCGAGCATGCCCAGCCACTGTCGATCGCTGGCCGGAAACGCGCCCAGGCCCATCAGCGTCGAGGTGATCGGGAACCCGGTCAGGCGCACCAGTTCGCGCAGCAGTTCGGAGGCGCGGGTGCCGGCATTGATGACGCCGCCGCCGGTATAGAACACCGGGCGGCGCGCGTTGATCATCAACTCGACCGCCTGCTCGATGCGCGCCGGATCGCCCTTGACGCGCGGCCGGTAGGTGCGGTGCACGATATTGCTCGGGCCGGTGTAGGCGCCGCGGCGGAACTGCACATCCTTGGGAATGTCGACCACCACCGGGCCGGGGCGGCCGGTGGTCGCGATGTAGAAAGCGTCGTGCAGCACGCGCGCCAGATCGTCGACGTCCTTGACCAGGAAATTGTGCTTGGTGCAGGCGCGGGTGATGCCGACGGTGTCGCATTCCTGGAAGGCATCCGAGCCGATCAGATGCGTCGGCACCTGGCCGGTGATGCACACCAGCGGGATCGAATCCATCATCGCATCGGCGAGGCCAGTGACCGCGTTGGTCGCGCCGGGTCCGCTGGTGACCAGCAGCACACCCGCCTTGCCGGTCGAGCGCGCATAGCCTTCGGCCGCATGCGCAGCGCCCTGTTCATGGCGCACCAGGATGTGCTCGACCGAGTCCTGCTGGAACAGTGCATCGTAAATGGGCAGTACCGCGCCACCCGGATAGCCGAAGATGTGCCGCACGCCCTGATCCTGCAGCGCCTTCACCACGATCTCCGCACCGGTCATCAACTGCTTGCTCATCCCGCCCTCGCGTGCTCGACGGCATCCTCACCGCCTGTTCACCCGAGAGTAAACCGGAAATGTTGCGGGTGCACACTAGGACCCTCTGAACAAGTTCCGCGGCCGCGACGGCGGCCGATTCAGCCCCGTCCCGCAGGCTCAGGCGCCGTCCGCCAGACTCAGCATCTGCAGCACGCTGATGCGCAGATTCCACTCGATCGCCAGCGGGCGGCCGCGCAGATCGTAGTGCTCGACGTAGATCTCGCCGTCGCCGGCGTAGACCAGGCCACGCAGCAGGCGTGATTCGGCCTGCGCCACCAGCACCTCGGTGACCATGCGGTTGCCCTGGCGGATCGAGATCTTGTACGGCGCGTCGGCCAGTGGCACCGTGTACAAACGGATCAACAGGATGGCGCCGGCGGCGTCCGGCGGCGGCAAGCGCGCGCTGCCGCCCAGATTGGTCAGGCTGATGGCGCCGAAATCCTCGGTGACGGTGGTCCATCCGAGCGGCGCGAACAGCGCCTGCACCTGCGCCTGGCTTGCCGGCGCATGGACATCCGGGAATTGCGCGCGCATGCCCATGAAAGCCGCGCCGGCCGGGCCCTCGGTGTCGAGCCAGCAGTCGTTGACCAGCTTCGGCTGGCGCCGGAACACGCTATCGCGCTCGGGCGTGCCGACTTCGCTGCGGCGCAGCTTGGCCTGCAGCGCGGCGCCATACAGGCGCGCCTGGGCGCGCTCGCGGCTGACATTGTCGGCCGCGTTGCGCACGCCGTGGTAAGCGTCGGCAAAGCGCTGCGCGAGGGTGTGCATCTCGCACAGGGTGGGCTCGCGCATGCCCATGGCCTCGGCCACCCAGTCCTCGCGGCGCGCGCGCTCGACCGCCTCGGCGATCAGCGGCAGCAGGCGCACCGCGGCGTCGTTCGGGTGCTTGTCGCAGATCGCCGCGAGGCTTTTCTCCAGCGCCTGTGCGGTGGTGCTCATCTCCAGATGCAGGTAATCGAGGCTGCCGGCGCTCTGCATTTCGGTCAGGAACAGGTCGAGCGGGATGCGATCGTTCTCGACCATGGCAAACATCTCTTCGGGCAGGTGCC
>JADKFD010000031.1 GCA_016717705.1 Rhodanobacteraceae bacterium
CCGCGCAGAAGCTGGTGGCGCTGCGCGCCCGCGAGAACGGACTGGCGGCACTGGGCCAATGGTCGCCCGAACTGGCGGCATGACCCGCATTCGCTAAGGGGCGGCGCGCGTCCCGCGCGCCGCCGTCAGAAAATTCCTACACGCGATCGCGCAGTCTGCCGACTGCGCGCGGCGCAAGCCTTGGCGATGCTGGCTTCTCCTGCAGATGCCGGTCCCGCCCATGCGCTCACTTGTCCTTTGCTGCTGCGTTTCCCTGCTGTTGCCGTTCACGCTGCACGCGCAGCACGTGCACGTCGTGCCGGATGACTTCGGCACCATCCAGAGCGCCATCGACGCCGCCGCCGCCGGCGACACGGTGCTGGTCCAGCCCGGTGTGTACCGTGAACGCATCGTCTTTCGCGGACGCCCGCTGTTGTTGCTGAGTCGCGCCGGTGCGGCGCTGACCGTCATCGATGGCGGCTCCGGCGGCACCGTGGTGACCTTTCGCGAGGGCGAGGATGCTGACGCCGTGCTCGACGGCTTCACCATCACCGGTGGCAGTCACGCCGAAGACGCTGGCGGCATCCACATCCAAAGGTCGTCGCCGACACTGCGCAACAACATCATCCGCGGCAATGTCGGTGGCCGCCGTGGCCATGGCATATCCCTGGTTGCCAGCGCCGCAGCCGTGATTGCCGACAATCAGATCAGCGAGAACCGCAGCTTTGCGCCGGGCAATGGCGCCGGGGGTGGCGGTGGCATCGGCGTCGAAGGCAGCGGGGCGGTCCAGATCCGCGGCAATCGCATCGAGCGCAATCAGGTGAGCCGCTTCAGCAGCGGCGGCGGCATCAATCTGGTGAACGCGGGCGCCACGCGCATCATCGGCAATCGCATCGAAGGCAATCGCGCACGCCTGTCCGGCGCCGGCATTGCCATCTACGGCAGCAGCGCTGCGCGCATCGAGAACAACCTGATCGTCGGCAATGCCTTGAGCGAACCTGGCCAGGGGGGCGGCGTGCAATGGCTGCTGAGTACCGGCGCAGCCGCGCCGGAACTCATCGGCAACACGCTCGTCGACAACCTCGCCGCGTCCGGCAGCGGCATCCACGCCGACGGCTTCGATCGGCGCGCGCGCATCATCAACAATCTGGTGGTGGCGCCGGCCGGCACGACAGCGATCGAATGCGGCGACTTCGGCGACCTCACGGCGCCGATCCTGCGCCACAACAACGCGGTGGCTGCCGGCGGCGCCTATGCCGGACTGTGTGTGCTGGCGGCGACCGGAGAGCGCGACGGCAACCGCTCGCAGCCACCGCTGTTCGCCCCGGGCAGCTGGCGTCTGGCCGCGGGATCGCCGGGCATCGATGCAGGTGATGCGCTCGCCGCGTCCGAGGCGCTCGATCTCGACCGGCGCAAGCGCGTGGTTGACGGCGATGGCGATGGTCAGGCTGTCATCGACATCGGAGCGCTGGAATCTTCCGAGCTGGGGAATCCGGCGCAGAACTGAGCGAGTGCCGGTGACCCCAAACGGCGCGCTGATGCGCGCAACCAAGCTCTGGGAGCGGGCTTATTCTGCTGTTGTGGGAGCGGGTTTACCCCGCGATCTCTTTGCTCGCCCGGGCGAGAAGCTCGCGGAGCAAATCCGCTCCCACAGTAAAATCAATGGCTTGTGGAATGTTCGGTGAGAGCGGCGGTGTCAGTTTGCTTCCGGATCGGTCGGCGCCACGCCGCCGGCGGGCGGTGCCGCAGCGGGGCCCGGCGCCGGCACCTGACCCGGAACGGGAACCAGAACCGGTTCCGACGGCGGCGGAGGCGGTGGCGCAGGGAATGAACCCGAGCTCCTGCATCGAGCCCTTGACGATCTGCAAGCGCACGCCGCTGAAGTCGGCCAGCGATTTGCCGTCGAGGTTCAGCGCGTAGTAGTAGACCTTGCCGAGGCGCTCGACATAGCCGACCAGCCAGCCGAGGTACTTGCCGTCCGGCATCGGGCAGGAGCCGTACTTGCCGTAAATGGTGTAGTCCGGCGTGCGCTCGATCACCAGCGCTTCCTGCAGCACCTTGGTCACGCGCGGATTGAAGCCGAGCTTGCCGTCGCGGAAATTGCGCGCAAAGTCGATCTGCTGGAATGTGGACAGGCGCAAGCTGCTCGACATCCAGAACTTGTCGAGGCCGCCACTGATGTCGGCATTGCCGTATTTGAGCCTTTTCATGTTCTGCTGCAGCCGCGCGGCGCCGATGCGCAGCGCAAGCTCCTGCGCATACCACTGCACCGAGTCGCGCAGCGCGGTGTCGAAAGTCTGGTCGCGCTTCCACGAGGCGGGCCAGTTCTCCGAACCCGGGTGCTTGGCAGGGTCGAAGGCGATCTTGCTGTCGTTGTCCTTGATCACGCCAGTACCGAGCGCGATCGCAAAAAGCGGCACCATATAGCTCGAGCACGGCGGCAACTCCTCCTGCAGGCGGGGCATGTTGACCCGGAAGGAGAGCTTGCTCTGGGCGTCGTAGATCTCCAGCGCGCCGTAACGGCGCCCGAACTGGCTCGCAAGCATGGCGGCGGACGCGAACTGCGACAGCAGCAGGGCAATCAGGACAAAGGCAACACAACTGGCGCGGCGCATGGGCAATCTGTACGTTCGGCGGAAGCAGCGCATTCTAGCAGCCTGTCGGACTTGAAGAATCGAAGCGAAAATGTGACTGGGCGAGGCCAGATTTTGATGATTTTGCAGGGGAATAGCTCTTCTATTGCCCAAAAAATCAGCGAAATATGGACCGTTCAGGCGCATTTGCAGCCGATTTCTTTCAAGTCCGACAGGCTGCTGGCCGCGTCGTTTCGGTCCTCGGCTTCGTAGACCATGCTACGACCTTCGGACCGCGCCTAGCGGCAGGCTTGTGGGTCACAACGCGGCTCACAGAACTTGATCAGAGGGTCCCTAGCGAAGCTGTCGCCGAGGCGGGGCGTCAAACGTCAAAGAGCGCCAGCGCCTTGGCAAAGGCCGCATCAAAAGGCGCCTCGACACTCACCTCGCTACCGTCGATCGGATCGGTGAAACCCAGGCCGCGCGCGTGCAGCAGCAGGCGATGCACACCGTATTGGCGGAACACGCGGTTGTGCTCGCCCTTGCCGTACTTGACGTCGCCGACGATCGGGTGCGCGGCATGCTTCAGGTGACGCCGGATCTGGTGGTAGCGCCCGGTTTCCGGCTGCGCCTCGACCAGCGCGTAGCGGGCTTCCGGATGGCGCGCCAGCGGGATCGGCAGGCGCACGCGCGCCAGGGTGCGAAAACGCGTCAACGCCGCCTTGACCGCGCCCTTGCCATCGGCGCCGGCCAGCGGATGATCGACGTCGAACTGCTCGGCCGGCTCACCGCGCACCACCGCAATGTAGCGCTTGTCCACCGCGCGCGATTCGAACTGCCCGGAAAGCACCGCCGCGGTGCGCGCGTCCAGCGCCAGCAGCAACACGCCGCTGGTGGCATGGTCGAGGCGGTGGATGGCGTGGATCCGACCGGCGCCGAGCTGCCCGCGCAACAGGCCGAGCAGCGTTTCCTCGCGCGGACCGGTGTAGGACGATTCGTAGACCGACAGGCCGGCGGGCTTGTTGACCGCCAGCCAATGCTCGCTGCGCGCCAGGATTTCGATCTGCATCGGCCTGGCCTGGTCAGCGGTGTATGCCGGCAGTGCTCAACGCTGGCGGCGGACAACAGCGCGCTCGATATGCTCGATGATGGCGCCGGCCACATCGATGCCTGACGCACGCTCGATGCCCTCCAGCCCTGGCGAGGAGTTGACCTCGAGCACCAGCGGGCCGCGATCCGAACGCATCAGATCGACACCGGCAACCCCCAGGCCCATGGTCGCCGCCGCGCGGATCGCCGTCTTGCGCTCCTCGCGCGTCAGCTTGACCTTCATGGCTGTCCCGCCACGATGCAGGTTGGAGCGGAATTCTCCGTCGCGCGCCTGGCGCATCATCGTCGCCACCACTTTGCCACCCACGACCAGCGCGCGCAGATCGGCGCCCTTGGCTTCGCGGATGAATTCCTGCATCAGGAAGTGCGCGCGCACTTCGCGGAAGGCCTCGGCCAGACTGATCGATGCCGAAATGGTCTCGGCCAGCACAACGCCCTGCCCCTGCGTGCCCTCGATCAACTTGATCACATGCGGCGGCTCGCCGAGGATGGCCACCAGATCGTCGGTGTCATCCGGGCTGTCCGCGCACACCGTGGTCGGCAGTCCAAGGCCCTGCTGCGACAGCAACTGCATCGAACGCAGCTTGTCGCGGGCGCGCCCGATGGCATCCGAACCATTGACGGTGTACACGTCCATCGCCTCGAACTGGCGCACCACGGCCGTGCCATAGAAGGTGACCGAGGCACCGATGCGCGGAATGATCGCGTCGAAACCTTCCAGCACCTTGCCCTTGTAATGGATCTCGGCGTGGCTCGGGCTGATGCGCATGTAGCAGCGCAGCGGATCGACAATGCGCACGGTGTGGCCGCGCGCCTGGGCAGCCTCGACCAGTCTGCGCGTGGAGTACAACTTGCGATTGCGCGACAGGATTGCCAGCTTCACGGTACCTCCTTGTTGCCGCCACCGAACAGATAGGAATGCGCCGGGTCGACCAGCAACCGGCCGAGCATGGCGGTACGTCCAAACAGCATCGGGAACAACATGTGGCGGCGATCGGCCAGATTGACCTCGATCGGCCAGACCTGGTCGCCCAGGCGCACGCGGGTGCGAATGAACGGTCGCTTGGTGGTGTGGCCGCCCGAATCGGTCACGTTGCGCTCATCGACGATTTCAGCTTCCGCCTCGACGCTGGGTGAGCCGATGCCGTCCGACTCGACGGTGAAATGCACCCACGGCGTGCCCTCGTTGTGAAAGCGCTCCTGGCGGACCACGTGCAGCGCCGAAGAGCGCGCACCCGAGTCCATCTTGGCCTTGATCGCGACCACGCCAAGGTCGGGCAAGGCCAGCCATTCACGCCAGCCGACCAGGCGGGCGGCGGAGCTGACTCTGAATGTTCCGATTCGTTCCATGGCCGGGAAACTAGCAGAGTCGCGTGACCGGCGGCATATGGGACTTTGGGGATGTCTTGAGGACCCTCTGGACCAGCGATGCGGCCGCCGAACGGGTTCAGAGGGTCGTTGCCGGGGCGGGTTCTGGCCACGCGAGAACAAGACAGCCTGGCGCATGGCGCAAGCCGCTTTGTTAGAGTCCGCAGCGCAAGGCAATGGCCTCAACCAGGAGACGTCGATGAGCTTCATGAGCGAATTTCGCGATTTCGCAATGCGTGGCAACGTGGTCGACCTGGCGGTCGGCGTGATCATCGGCGGCGCCTTCGGCAAGATCGTCGGCGCGCTGGTCGACAAGGTGCTGATGCCACCGATCGGCCTGGCGATGGGCGGCATCGACTTTGCGGACAAGAAGCTGGTACTGCAGACCGCGGTCATGGAAGCCGACAAGGTGATCAAGCCGGAAGTGGCCATCGGCTACGGCGAGTTCATCAACGCCACGATCCAGTTCGTGATCGTCGCCTGGGCGCTGTTCATGGTCATCAAGACGATGAACCGGATGAAGAAGAAGGCTGCCGAAGCCCCGGCGGCCCCGCCGCCGACGCCGGAAGACGTGGCGCTGTTGCGCGAAATCCGGGATCTGTTGAAAAAGTAGGCCGGTGTACGCCGCAGGCGTTCACCGGCAACGGTTCGAGTGAGGGTGAGCCCCGGGCAGGTGGCGCCGCGGTGTGCGCGCAGCCCGCCGGCTCAACCCACCTCAAGGCTTCGGCGTGCCTTTCAGATGCGTATCCGAGGAACTTGAGCACCGCCTCATACCCGGTCTTCTCGTTCTCGCGCTTGACGAAGCCGTGGCCCTCGTCGGCGAACACCACGTACTCGACCGGTCCGACCATGACGCGAACTTGGTCCCCTGCCCCCTGCCCCGCCTTTTGGTACGCGCAACAACCTACCATCGAGGCAGGCAGGGATTCCCGCCTTCCTCAAACCCCGTACGCCACAATCTCCTGATCGATCGCGCCGAACAGGCTGTTCCCCGCGTCGTCGAACATCTCGATGCGCACTTGCTGGCCGTAGCGCAGGAAGGGCGTGCTCGGTTTGCCGTCGCGGATGATTTCGAGCATGCGTTTTTCCGCCAGGCAGGAGGCGCCGACGCTCTCGTCCTGGTTGGCGACGGTGCCGGAGCCAACGATGGTGCCGGCGGTGAGGTTGCGCGTCTTGGCCGCGTGCGCGACCAGTTGGGCGAAGTTGAACTGCATGTCGGTGCCGGCATCGGGCTGGCCGAACAGAACGCCGTCGATGTGCGTGACCAGCTTGCGATGCAGCGTCGAATCTTCCCAGTAACCGTCGAGTTCATCCGGCGTCAGCAGCACCGGCGACAGCGCCGAACGCGGCTTGCTCTGCAGGAAACCAAAACCCTTGGCCAGTTCGTCCGGGATCAGATTGCGCAAGCTGACGTCGTTGACCAGACCGATCAGCTGGATGTGGGCGGCGGCCTGCTCCGGCGTCACCGCCATCGGCACGTCATCGGTGACCACCACGACTTCGGCTTCCAGATCGATGCCGTAGTCCTCGCTGACCACCTGCACCGGATCGCGCGCACCGAGGAACTGCGCGCTGGTCGCCTGGTACATCAGCGGATCGACATAGAAACTCTGCGGCACCTCGGCATTGCGCGCGCGGCGCACGCGCTCGACGTGCGGCAGGTAGGCGCTGCCGTCGACGAATTCGTAGGCGCGCGGCAAGGGCGCCGCCAGGTCGTTGAAATCGAGTTCGAAGGCGCCGTGCGCCTTGCCGGCTTCGAGCGCTTCGGCGACTGCGTTCAGCCGCGGCGCCACGTCCGACCAGTTGTCCAGCGCCTGCTGCAGCGTGGCTGCGATCGGGCGCACTTCGACGGCGCGGGTGAGATCACGCGAGACCACCACCAGGCTGCCATCACGGCCACCGCGTTTGAGGGAAGCGAGCTTCATCGAGACTCTCCGCCAAGGAATGCGCGGAGTCTTGCGGCAGCGGCGGCAAACGGCAACAGGCGAATGCGCGGGCGTTCGGTTTGCGGCCGGTTTGGCGCGACGTCAACGGCAGAAGCATCGCGCGCGAGCGCGCTCCTACAATTCCTGCGTGGATTTACGGAGAATTTGCAGGAGCGCGCTCGCGCGCGATGCTCTTCGCACCACGCTCAGTTCAACCGTTCCGGCGCCCCGTGGCACTTCTTGTACTTCTTGCCGCTGCCACAGGGACACGGATCGTTGCGGCCGGGCAAGGCCTCGGCGCGCACCGGCTCGCGCTGGCGTGCGCCACCGCTGGCGGTCCAGAAGCCACTCAGTTCGGCCACGCATTCAGGCAGTTCGGCAATCAGGCCCATGCGCTCGTCGAAGGCCAGCTTGGCGCCACGCTTTTCCAGACTCTTGCCTTCGGCGAGGGCCTCGATCGGCGCCAGCCAATGCTTGGCTTCCGGATCCATCAACAGCAACTTGGCCGAGCGTGGGAATTCCTCCACCGCGACGAGGAAACTGCGGGCGAAATCGCGGCCATAGGGCCGATCGGGTTCGTCCGCGGGATCGTGATCGAGCGGCAGGTCGATGAAGGGATAGCACAACTGGTCGCTGGCATCCGCCTTGCGCGCCAGACGTTCGCCGATGGCGTTCCAGTAGCCGGCGAGCGCCGTCATCACTGCGCGCGCGTCTTCGGCCTCGTCCCAGACCTTCTCGGCGCCGAGGATGCGCTCCAGGCTGTCGAACGGCGACACCTCGAGCCCGGCAGCGCGTTGCGCCGTCCAGTAGCCATCGAGCTGCTCCAGGTTCATGCCACCCGCGGGGACCACGTGCGCGCGCAGCAACTGGTCGAGCTCGTCGGCAATTGCGAACTGACGGTTGGCGAGGCCGGTGACGATGTCCTGTTCCAGCGCCTCGGCCACTGCGCCGACCAGCTCGCGATGGCGGCGCCACAACTGGTGCAATACGGCCGGAATCAGACCAACCAGAATCCCTTCGTCGAGCTCCGGCACCGGTTCCAGGCTGCGGCTGTGCTGCCGCAGCGTCGCTTCCAGTGCCAGAAAGCCGGCATCCTCGGGCGCAGCAGCGCTCGGCGCCATGCCCGGCAGCGAATCCAGCGGCCCGCCATCGCTTTGCGCCGCATCGGTAGCTTCCCACAGCGCGTTCAGCCAGCGCGCCAGGCGCGGTTCCTCGTCGATCACCCGGCGCCAGTCGTCCGCCTGCAGCGACATGGCATAGCGAAAGCCGCTCAGCCAGGTCTCGCCGACGGCAAAGCTGCCATCGAATTCATCGTCTTCGAAGGCGGTGACCTGGTCGTCATCTTCATCGACGTCGTCTTCGAAGCCGAGGTCATCGATGTCATCGTCTTCCAGATCGTCATCGTCATCGTCGTCGTCCTCGACGTCGACCTCGGCGGCAGCCAGGGTCGGGTCGAGCAACGAGCCGTAGCTCGGCTCGCTGCCAAAGCCCGCCGCGCCCGGCTCCACGTCAACCACCTCGCTGTCCGCGTCGACGAACTCATCCTCATCGATCGGGTCCGCGTCGTCCTCGTCGTCCTCGGTCATGCTCCACAGCGGCGGCACCGAATCCGGGCCCAACTCGAACGGCGAGATCGCCACGCGCGCCCGCACCATGGCGTAGTAGCGCTCGATCAACGCCCGCGCGCGCGCCGGCTCGTGCTCGCCTTCCCACTGCGGTTCCGGACCGAACAGGGTCGGCCACCAGCGTTCCAGCGTGGATTCCTGCGGCGCCACCGCAAGCGCACTCAGGAAGCCATCCAATTCGCCGAAATCGAGCATGCCGCCGTCGAAGGCGATCATCAGCTCGGCCAGTTCCTCGCCTTCCTCATCGGTGAACAGATGGGCGATTTTCGAGGGCTCTTCGGTGTCGTCGATGTCAATCAAGGCAATCTACTCATCAAGTGTGCGGACAAGCGCGCTCAGTAGGCGAATTCGCTGAACACGCGATCGACCGAGCCAGCCCAGGCGCCATGGTACAGCGCCAGTTT
This sequence comes from Rhodanobacteraceae bacterium, assembly GCA_016717705.1. GTDB lineage: Bacteria > Pseudomonadota > Gammaproteobacteria > Xanthomonadales > SZUA-5 > JADKFD01. Next base: position 8,985 of record JADKFD010000031.1, read on the forward strand.
GCGGTCGGCCGGCGAAATTCCGGCGGCGGTGAACTCGAGCAGCGGATCGAGGTAGATGCGCTCGTCGACGCCGTTGCGATTGAGGCGGTTGCGCCGGCGCAGTCCCTCGGCGGAGATCGCCAGCACGCGCTCGGCGACGGCGCGCAGGCTTTCTCCGCGGTGCGTGGTGCGCAGGCCGAGGCGCGGCACGCTGTCGCGCAGGTGATGGCGCTCTTCCAGGGTCCAGTCCTTGCACAGATCCCAGGCCGCATCCAGCGCGGTCTGGTCGTACAGCAGGCCCACCCACAGCGCCGGCAGCGCGCAGATGCGGTTCCACGGGCCGCTGTCGGCGCCGCGCATCTCCAGGTAGCGCTTCAGGCGCACCTCGGGAAAGGCGGTGGTCAGGTGGTCGGCCCAGTCGGTCAGCGTCGGCCGCTCGCCTTCCAGCGCCGGCAATCGACCGCCGATGAAATCACGAAAGCTCTGGCCGAGCGCGTTGACGTACTGGCCATTGCGATAGACAAAGTACATCGGCACATCGAGCATGTAATCGACATAGCGCTCGTAGCCAAAGCCGTCTTCGAAGACGAAATCGAGCAGGCCGGTGCGGTCGGGATCGGTGTCGGTCCACACATGCGAGCGATAGCTCTGGTAGCCGTTGGGCACGCCATCGGTGAACGGCGAATCGGCAAACAGCGCCGTGGCGATCGGCTGCAACGCCAGCGACACGCGGAATTTCTTCACCATGTCGGCTTCGGAGCCGACGTCCAGGTTGACCTGCACGGTGCAGGTGCGCGTCATCATGTCCAGGCCCAGCCCACCGCGCGTGGGCATGTAGGCGCGCATCAGCTTGTAGCGGCCCTTGGGCATCCATGGCATGTCATCGCGACGCCATTTGGGCTGGAAACCCATGCCGAGAAAGCCCAGCTCCAGCTCATCGGCGACCGAGCGCACCTCGCGCAGGTGGCCCTCGACCTCGCAACAGGTTTCGTGGATGGTTTTCAGCTGCCCGCCGGACAGTTCCAGCTGGCCGGCCGGTTCCAGCGTGATCGAACCGCTGTGCTTGCGTGTCAGCGCGACCACGTTGTCGCCGTCATAGGCACGATCCCAGCCAAAGCGATCGGCGATGCCGTTCAACAAAGCACCGATGCCACGCGGTCCTTCATAGGTCGGCGGGCGCAGATCGTCATTGCGAAAGCCGAATTTCTCGTGCTCGGTGCCGATGCGCCAATCTTCCGGCACCCGCGCGCCCTCGGCCAGATAGGCGGTCAGTTCGCCGATATCGGAGATCGGTGCGGCGTCCTTGTTGTCGGTGGGAGAGCTCAAGGCGAGGGCCGGTCAGGAAAGAGGAATCAACATAGGGGCGGGTGCGGCACAACTCAATGCTTGGGGTGCGCGGGCGCCGCCGTTCGCGCGCAAGCGCGCTCCTACCATTCCTGCGTGGACCTCCGTCGAGGTTGCAGGAGCGCGCTCGCGCGCGAACACAGTACCCGCTCGGCGGCCGCGCCCTCAATAATGCGGCGGCGGCGGCTCCTGCGCCGGATCGCCGCTGGCGCCTTCCTTCATGCCCTCGACACGTTCGCGCAGGGCGAGCAAGTCGGCGCGCAACTGGGCGATCACCTGGTGCGCCGCGTGCACCTGCTGGTTCAGGCTGGTCAGCAGATCGTCCTGGAAGGCGACGCGGATTTCGAGTTCCTGGATACGCTCGTCCATCAGATCAGTCTCGTCGGTTCAGTTGGCCAGCATAGAGCGTCGCGCGCTCGCGGGCGAAAGCGAGACAAGCCCTGGTTGCGCCCTTGACCCCGGCGCCGCCGCTGCCGAGCATCGCCGCTCCTGTCGTCCACTTCGGATTCCGCCTTGGATTTCACCCAAGTTCTACTGCTGGCCCTGATCCAGGCGCTCACCGAGTTCCTGCCGATCTCCAGCTCTGCGCACTTGTATCTGGCCGGCGAGTGGGTGGGATCGGGCTATCAGGGACTGGTGTTCGACCTGGGCCTGCACCTGGGCACGCTGCTGGCGGTGCTGGTGTATTTCCGCAAGGACTGGATCGATCTGGGCCGCGCCGCGCTGCAATGGCGCCCGGGCAAGCCGCTGGACAACGAGCAGCGCACGCTGATCGGACTGACCCTGGCGACCATTCCCGGTGGCCTCGCGGCAATGGCGCTGGGTGATGACGGCACCACGGCGCTGCGCACCTATCTGGTGATCGGCTGCACGCAGATCGTGTTTGGCAGCCTGCTGTACTACGCCTTCGCCCGTTCGGCGGCGAGCACCCGCGGCGAACGCACGCTGAGCGTGGGTCATGCGGTGCTGATCGGCTGCGCGCAGGCGCTGGCGCTGGTGCCGGGCGTGTCGCGCTCGGGCATCACCATGACCGCCGGACTGCTGCTCGGCCTGGAACGCCAGGCCGCGGCACGCTTTTCCTTCCTGCTGGCGGTGCCGATCACCGCGGCGGCCGCGTTGCACGGAGTTGCCGAACTGCTGAAGGATGGCAACGATACCGACCCGGCCAGCTTCTGGCTGGGCGCGGCGATCAGCGCGGTTGGCGGTTATGTCGTCATCCTGTTCTTCCTGGCGATGATCCGCCGCATCGGCATGCTGCCGTTTTTCCTCTACCGGGTTGGACTCGGGCTGTTGTTGCTGGGGCTGGCACTGTTCGACCCGACTGCGGCGACGTAGCGGCCGGCCTGGTGCGCGGCTTTTCGCCGCGGAGGATCAACAGCGCCGGGCGTCGCGCGTAACAACCATGTGGCGCCGTCGCGTCCTAAGGACGCGCGTACCCGGCCTACTTCGACGCATCGGCCGTCACGCCGACCCAATACACGCGCAATCCCGGCGCCTTGAGCACTTCGGCGGCCGCGCCGTTCTTCACGACCAGTTCCTGATCGCCCTGCGCCCACGCCTGCTGCAGGCTGGCCGCGATCAACTGCGCCTCGGGGTCAGGCCGATGCAGCAACGGTGCCAGCATCAACGCGACCAGCGCCACACTGGTTCCGGCCAGCAGCAGACGTGCGCGCCAGTGGTGCCGGGCACTGCGCAAACGGCGCGCATCGAGGGCTTGGGTCAGGCGCGCATAGCCGCCCGGCGGCGGCTCCAGCGGCGGCAACCAGACGGAAAGTTCACTCATGACGCGGACTCCAGGTGGGTGGCGCCGGCTATCGCATCGATCCCCAGGGCCTTGAGTTCCTCACGCAGCCGCGCCAGCGCGCGATGCTTGCGTGAGGCCACGGTGCCGGCGGGCCAGCCGAACACCGCGACCAGTTCATCCGTGCTCAGTCCGGCGCATTCGCTGAGCAGCACCAGGTTGCGGCTGTCGCGGTCGAAGCCATCGAGCACCCGCCGCAGCGCCTGTTCCCGCTGGCGCAGCTCGGCCTGCGCCAGCGGGCCATCGCGCGCATCGCCCGGCGCATCGTCGGCCACCTCGCCGAAACGCCACAACGCGCGCCAGCGCAGTTTGTTCTTCGCCAGGTTCAACGCCGTGCTCCACAGCAACGCGTCGAGGCGATCGAAGTCGACTGCCAGACGCTGGTCCCAGACGCGCAGAAAGGCGTCCTGGATCAGGTCCTGGCAATCGTGCGCCTGCCACAGCCAGCGGTAGAGCACGTTGTACAGCGGCCGTTCCAGCCGGCGATGCGCCGCCAGCAGATCGGCCTCGGAGATGGCCACGGTACTGGCGTCCGCGTCAGTTCGCGAGGTCGGCGCGCACGATCACCAGGCGGACGCGGCTGGCGCCTTCTTCCTCAGGCATCGCCTGCGCCAGTACCACGGTTTCGCCGAACTTGAGGCGGGTCTCGGTATTCAGTTGCATGTGGTTCGCACCAATATTGAACTCCGCGAGCACTCCTCCTTCAGCTGGCGCCAGTCGCACATTGAGTTCAACACGACGATCGCCAGCCCTTTGCGAAAATGCGCGCACTCCCACGCTTCCGGTGAGCGCGACCTGTCCGTAAAGCGTGAACCCAGGCGCGGCAAGCGTTTCGCGGACCGCCTCCAACGTCGATTGCAGCGGCTGCAGCCGCGGATCGACAGTGGCTGCATCAGCCACATCGACCACCCAGGCGACGATCCGCACCGGCCCCGGATCGGCCGCCGCCGGCGCCGCCGCCTTGGTCAGGTCGCCCAGGTTCTCCGCGACCGAGGTCTGCAAGACGACCGGCGCCACCACGATCAGCCGGTCCGGCGGCGCCAGTTCGACTCGCCCGTTGTCGCCGAGCGCACCGGCCAGCGCGTTGCGCAGCGATTCGGCGCGCTCGGCCGGCACTGTATAGACGCGCAAGGTTTGTGGCAGGTCCGCAGTGGGTGTGGCGGTCGATCCCGACTGACGATCGCAAGCCGCCAGCAGCAGCAAGGCACTCAGCGCAGCAGTGCGAAATAGCGTGGAAAACATGGTGAGACCTCCTCGGTGATGCCGCGATACGCCGGCAGATGATCACCGCTTACACGCCAGCGCGGATTTTCTTCCCAATTTGGAGTGCGCCGGCTTGCCGGCGCTTTGGATGCTGTTGCTGCAAACTCGCCGCAGCATCCAAAGCGGTGGCAAGCCACCGCACTCCAAACCACCCCGGCCCTTTGCGGATTGCCCGCAGGCCGCAATGCTCGCGACGCAAGGCCGCTCCCACGACCGCCCGACACCGGCAACAAATCAAGAACCCATGACCGCAGTCGCCTTTCGTGGCGGGTAACATCGACATCTCGCCTCACCGCCCGCCGCCGCCCATGTCGCTCTACCCCCTGCTGCTCCCCGGCGTCCGTCAGCGCGAGTTCTGGTCCTGGGCGTTCTACGATTTCGCCAATTCCAGCTACACCACGGTGGTGTCGACCGCGGTGTTCAACGCCTATTTCGTCGCCACGGTGGCGCAGGGCAAGCCGTGGGCGACGCTGGCGTGGACCGCCGCGGTGTCGGTGGCGGCCGCGGTGGTGATGGTACTGGGGCCACTCGCGGGTGCAGCGGCGGACGCGCGCGGGCGCAAGAAGCCGTTTCTGGCGGCGAGCACGCTGGCCTGCGTGCTCGGTACTTTGGGGCTGATGGCGGTCGGACCGGGCGACGTAGCCTTGGCGATGGTGTTCATCATTCTCTCGGCGATCGGTTTCGGCCTCGGCGAGGGCCTGATTGCCGCCTGGCTGCCGCTGATCGCCCGCCCGACGGCGCTCGGTCGACTGTCCGGATATGGTTGGTCGCTCGGCTACGGCGGTGGCCTCGCCGCGCTGGCACTGTGCCTGGGCTATGTGCAGGGCGCACAGATGCGCGGCATGACCGCCGCGCAGTTCGTACCCGGCTGCATGCTGATCACCGCGCTGTTCTTCGCCATCGCCGCGCTGCCCAGCCTGCTGGTGCTGCGCGAACACAACAGTCCCGAAGCCAAGGCCGCGCGCGCGAATCCCTCGACCTTGCCCCTGGTCGAGCAAGCCTTTGGTCGTCTGCAGCGAACCTGGCGCGAAGGCGCTCATCTGACCGATCTGCGCCGCCTGCTGGTGGCCATCACCGGCTATCAGGCGGGTGTCGCCGTGGTCGTCGCGCTGGCCGCCGTCTATGCACAGCAGGCGATGGGCTTCGACACCGCCGACACGCTGAAGCTGGTGCTGGCGGTCAACGTGACCGCTGCGATCGGCGCTTTCGGCTTCGGCTGGGTGCAAGATGCCATCGGCCATCGACGCGCGCTGATGCTGTCCTTGTGGCTGTGGCTGGTGATGGTGCTGCTGGCCTATTTCGCCACCACGCGGCCGGTGTTCTGGGTGGCGGCGAATCTGGCGGGTATCGCCATGGGCGCCTCGCAGTCGGCCGGGCGCGCGATCATCGGCTACATGGCCCCGCCCGATCGCACCGCCGAATATTTCGGGCTGTGGAGCCTGGCGGTGCGCCTGGCGACCATCATCGGCCCGATCTGCTACGGCCTGGCGACCTGGGTGTTTACCGGCAACCACCGACTGGCCATGCTCGGCACGGGGCTGTTCTTCGTGTTCGGACTGATCGTCGTGCGCGGCGTCGATGTCGAGCGCGGCCGCCGTGTGGCGATGACGGGCAAGGACTAGTCGTCATGCCGCCGCTGATCGCCGCCTGGATGATGCTGTTCGCTGCCGATGTCACCGAGGTGCATCGATGCGTGGGTGACGACGGTGTGCCGCGCTACCAGGACCAGCCCTGCGCCAGCGGCGAGTCGCAGCAACATCTGCGCTTGAAAGCGCCACCGCCGGTAGCGCCGGCAGCCGAGATTGCCGCCCCGGCGAGCAGCAGCACTGCCGCACCGACAGCGCAGCGGCGAGAAACCAGCGCGCCGCCGGAGCCGCTCTCCTGGCGCTGCGAAGTCGACAACGGCGAGGTCTATTACCGCCACGACGGCTGCCCGGACGTGCTGAGCGAACCCCTGTGGCTGAGCATGCCGGACCGCTCCGGTTATTCGACCTGGATGCAGGTGCGCGCGGTGCCGGTACAGCGCAGCTTTGCCTGCCGGCAGATCAGCCGCGGCGGCCGCTATGGTGCCGAGCGCGACCAGCGCGCCTCCCCTTACGACAAGCTCAGCGGGCGCGATCTTTGTCGCTGAGGCAAAGCGCCGGGTGTCTCGCGTAACACCACTCGGGCAGAGCCGGAGCCAGTGGACGCGAGCACCCGGCCTACTCCGGCTCGCTGTTAGTAGAAGAACCCGTAGAGGATATCGACCACTTCACCGGACGAGATGTCGATCAACAGCACGTCGTTTTCGATGCGCACCCAGTAGCAGCCATACGGCGGGGCCGCCAGGCCGTAGGTGTTGTAGTTCAGGTAGTAATTGGGGGCGTAGTAGGCGCTCGGCAGACGCAGGCCGATGCTCCAGTAGGTCCGCGAGTAACCGCGCGGATAGTAGTAGCGCGACGGCGAGTGGTAGCGCGAGCCATTCCAGCCGTGGTTCCAGTTGCGGCGCCAGCCGCTGTCGTGCCAGTTGTTGTTGTGGCGATAACCGCTGTTGTTCCAGCCATTGTTGCCGTAGCCGCGACCGCCATTGTTCCAGCCACTGTTGCCGTAGCCACGACCGCCATTGTTCCAGCCACTGTTGCCGTAGCCGCGACCGTTGTTGTCGTGGCGGTCATTGCCATAGCCACGGCCGTTGTTGTCGTGGCGCTCATTGTCGTAGCCACGGCCGTTGTTGCCATAGCCGCTGTGGCCGTCGCCGCGACCGTTGTTGCCGTAGCTCTGCCCAGCGTTGCCACGGCCATTGTTGCCCTGGTTCTGGCCAGAATAGCCCTGGCTACCATTGACGAACTGGCTCAAGCCGTAGGCCTGACCGGAACTGTTCTGTGCGCCAGCACCATGGTCGCGGCCACCTTGATAGCGGCCCTGACCCTGGGCTGGCGGTTGCGACGGCTGCTGACTCAGGCCATAGCCCTGACCCTGGCCGCGCTGCGCACCCTGGCCACCGCCATACACTTGCGGGGTGGGTTCGCGGTTGTCGCCGCCGCGCTGACCACGGCCTTCGCCGTCGCCGCGACCCTGACCGCCACCGTCGTAGCCGCGCTGCGATTCGCGCTCCTGGTCTTGCGATTGCTTGCCGCCGTCTCCGCGGCCTTCGTCGCGACCGCGTGCGTCAGGAAAGCCCTGCGCCAGCGCATTGGCCGCCGTGGCGGCGATCAAGACACCCAAAGTTGCAGCAAGGAACCGTTTCATGACTCACCTCGATGACGCGCGGGTAACGGGGCCATCGATCGATGTCGTTGGCAGTTGCAGCTTGCGCGGAATTGTCTGAATGGCGAGCCATAAATGCCGCACTCGTCGCGGGCCGTTCAGATTCATTTAGGCTGATGGCGCCTGGGGCGCCGACGCCGTTCATGATTCGACCGATCAACGAGCGGTGGGTGCGCGAGGGATCGCGACCGAAGCGAAGGCGCATCGCGCGCAAGCGCGCTCCTACATTCTTGCGTGGACTTCCGGAGAAATTGCAGGAGCGCGCTTGCGCGCGATCACAGCTCGCGTGGTACGCAAAAACGCGCCATCGCGCCCAAGGTTCCGCGGCCCCACCGTCACCCCGCCAGCGGCTTCACATTGGCATTCAGTCGGAAGCGGTTTTTCGGATCGTACTGGGTCTTGATCTGCTGCAGCCGCGCGAAATTGCCCTGGTAGTTCTCGTCGACGAAATGCTGTGCCTCGTCGGCGACTTCGTTGGTGTAGTAGCCGTTGGTGTGGCCTTCGACCGTCGACCAGTAATCCTTGATGTACTTGACGTGCGGCGTCGGGTCGCTGTCCAGCGGAAAGGACACGACGGCGAACATGTTGTGGGTCGCCGGTCGATGCGGAAAGGCGGTGGCGTCGCGGGCGATGCGCGAGATGGCGCCACCGGCGTGCTGGAAGAACACGCTGGTGCCGCGAGATTCATCTGCCTGGAAGCCATCCAGCAGCTTGCGCACCAGGTCATCGCCGAGGTCATCGATGAACCCCGACTTCAGGTACTCGCCGGTGTTGCGGGCATCGGTCTGGTCCCAGCTGCGCTGGATCGCCGCGTAGTCGACCGCTTTGACCGTATCGACGATCGGCTTGCCGAGCTTGCGCAGCGGCGCCAGCACGGCGTCGGCCTTGCTCGCCGGACCGCTGTAGCAGGCGTGCAGGACAAAGTTGCCATCCTTGCCGCCCATCGGTGCATCCATGACCGCGTCCAGGTACAGCTCATCGGGCGCGGCAAGGCTCTGCTCGGCATAGAACTTCAGCAGTTCGCGGGCTCGCTTGAGCGGGAACACCAGGTCGCCGCCAATCACTTCGCGCTGCATCGGATGCAGGTTGAATTCGAAAGCGGTGACGATGCCGAAGTTGCCGCCGCCGCCGCGCACCGCCCAGAACAGATCGGAATTCTCGTCGCCGCTGGCGCGCAGCAAACGACCATCGGCGCTGACCAGTTCGACCGCGCGCAAGTTGTCGAGCGCCAGGCCGAAACGCCGCGCGAGGCGACCGAAACCGCCGCCGAGCGTGAGCCCGCCGACGCCGGTGTGCGACACCGTGCCGGCGGTGGTGACCAGGCCAAAGGCGAGTGCCTCGTGGTCGAGTTCACCGAGCAGGCTGCCGCCGCACACGCGCGCAACGCGCTGCGCCGGATCCACATGCACGCCGCGGAAGGTCGACAGATCGATCTGCATGCCGCCTTCGCAGGTCGACTTGCCGGAGAAGCTGTGACCGCCGCACTTGACCGCCAGCAACAAATCGTTCTCGCTGGCGAAATTGACCGCGGTGCGAATATCGGCAACGCCGCTCGGGCGCACCACCAGCGCCGGATGGCGGTCGATCGACAGGTTCATCACCCGCCGCGAAATGTCATAGCCGGGCTCGCCCGGCAGGATCAACGCGCCGCGCAGGCTGGCCTTGAGCTGTTTCAGCGCGCTGGCTTCGATGGCCTTCTTTGCGCCATCGGCGGTGACCGCCTCGATGGCGCCGGCAACCGGTGTGGCTTGTGCCAGGGCGCGGCCCTGGGTCAGTGCGAGTGCGACGGCCGCGGCCACGCTGGAGCCGAGAAACTCACGCCGATTCATTGATTCGTTCCCCCGCCGGAAGTGGGGTCGAGGCTACGCTTTGGGGGATCGCCGTCAAGCCGTTCACCTGTAGGAGCGCGCTTGCGCGCGATGCCTTTCGCGCGCAAGCGCGCTCCTACAACGAGCCCGACCACAGCGGCCGCGCGGGAGCGCGGCCCACCAACACCAACACCAACAACCAGCAACCAGCAACCAGCAACCGCTCTACTTCACCTCGATCATCCCCGCCGGCCCGCCCTGGCTGTAGATCGTGCGTTCATACATCGACTCGGCGTATGGCGGCGGGATGATGAACATGCCGGGGTTGCTCGGGCGCAGCTTGTAGAGGAACTCGGTGACGCTGGGGCCGGCGCTGGCGTAGAGCACGATGCGGTCCTCGCGCTGTTCGACATGCTGGGTGTAGAGCGTCGATCCGGGCAGTGCCAGACCAGCCACCGGCGGGGCGCTGTCGCCATCCTCGCTGTCCTCTTCGCCGGTGTCGCCGCTGTCGGGCGGCGGTGGCGGCATTTGCGTGACCGGCTCAAAGCCGCCTGGCAGCAGATCGACGATGGCGAGCGAGCTGACGTCACTGCCGCCGAGCGCACGCAGGCGCAGGCGCACGGTGATTTCCTGGCCCAGCGTGGCCGCCGTCAGCGCGCTGCCGTCGGCATTCAGGTACTCGCGGGTGATCTCGATGCCCTGGTTCTGCACCGCCTTGGGCGCCACCAGGTCATAGCCAGACTGCGTCAGCACGTACCAGCTTGGCGTGGCCTCGGGCGGCGTCACCCACAGGGACCTGTCGCTGGCCAGATACGGCGCGCGCATCAAGGCACCGAAGGCCTCGCCGATCACGCGTTCCTTCTGGTCGGCGCCGATCGCGGCCAGCTTGGGCAGCCCGGCGGCGGCCTTGGACGTGGTGTAGGCGTCCAGCGCCAGCACGATCAAGGCCGAGGACAGCGTGTTGTAGCTGTTGTCCTTGAGCGGCTGCAGCAGGTTTTCGATGGCGTGCACCGAGATGCGTTGCGCCTCGGTCGGGAAGTGCTTGTGTGCCAGGTAGACCACCCAGGCGGTGTCGATGCCGGCGTCGTAGTAGTAGGCAAAACCGGAGTACTTCGGCGGGCTGGCGGCACCGACGCGGGCGAGGCCGGCCTGCGCCAATTCCTTCGCCGGCTTGGCCTGCTGCAGCAATTGGTAACTGGCGCCGAGCAGCATGCCGATGGTGTCGGTCTTCCAGGCTTCCGGATAGTCGCGCTTGAGCTGCTCGTGCACGGCACTGAGCAGGTGCGTGGCGGTCTGTCCCTGGCGGATCAACAGATAAGTCGCCAGCGCACGGGCGCGCAGCTCGTGCAGTTGCGTCAGCGCCGCATCGCCGGCCATGTTGGCCAGATAGCGATTGACCGCGGCCAGCAGGTCAGACGGCACCGGCTCGCCGCGTTCGCGCGCCTCGACCAGATAGAGCGCCGCGTAGGCGGTCAGGAAGGGATCGACATCCGGCGTTGCCAGCCACAGACCGATGCCGCCATCGCTGTTCTGCCGCGCACGCAGCACGCTGATCAGATCCAGCGCGGTCGCGCCGGGTGCGCCGGTCACCGTGCCGAACTCCGGCCGCTTGGCGTAGACCAGCGCCGGCATCGCCTGGCTCAGCAACTGCTCGGTGCACAGGTAGGGGAAGTTGGCCAGGTATGCCGCCAGACCATCGGCCGCCACGAAGGGTGAAGTCGAGGCCGACAACAGGCGCTGCGAGCGCTCCGGATACATCTGGCGCAAATCCTTGAGCTCGCTCTTGCGATCGGCGCGACCCAGGCGCAAATCGGTGCGCGCGACGATCGCCGGGCGCAAGGACAGCTCGATGCGCCGCTTCACGCTGCGCGAGCCGGACTCGGCAATCAGGGTCACCGGCACCGCGCCGAGCGCCGTGCCTGCCTTCAGGCGCACGCTGAGCTTGCCCTCCTGCCCGGGCTTGAGCGACAGCGCCGCCGGCGGCGGCCCGACCAGGGTCAGTGTCGCCGGCAGATCGAGCTTCAGCGTGACCGGCATCGCGCTGCCGTCGGTGCCTTCCGCGGTGTTGGCGATGCCCACCGGCAATTCGAACTCGTCGCCGGGTGCGACGTGCGTCGGCACCGTCGGGGTCAGCACGAAATCGCCGCGCACCAGCGCCTTGGTCTCGGCGATGCCGATGCGCTCGGGGTTCACGGCGACCGCCATCACCCGCAGCTGCCCGTTGAAGTGGTCCGGCATCGAGAAGTGGAAAGTGTGTTCGCCATCGATGTCGGTCATGCCCGACCACCACACCGCCGGCTTCTCGCTCTTGCGCTTGAACGGATTCAGGTGCTTGGCCAGGTCGCCCTCGCCGTCGCCACCCGGTGCAGCCGCGGCAACCAGTCGACTGAACTCGGGCAGGATCAGGTCGAGGATCTGGCTGGTCTCCACATCGAGCATCTTCTTGCGGAAGAAATGGTCGAGCGGATCGGCCAGCTTGTAGCGCGCCACCTGCAGGATGCCCTCGTCGATGGCAAAAGCCACCACGCGGGTCGGACCCGGCGTGGTGACTTTCAGCGCGATGTCGGCACCCGGCTTGCTCACCGGCGGCAAGGACAGCGTCAACGGCTGCGTGCGCCGGCCGCGATCGACCGAGAACGGCGCCACCGCATAGGACAGCGGGCTCATGAACACCTCGTCCGAGGACGGGTCGCGGATGAACTGCACGTTGATGTAGCCGGAGCCCTCGAAGTCCTCGGGAATCTTGATCTTCTGCACCGAACTGGTGGTCTCGGCGCGGAACCAGGCGTGCGCGTAGACCTTGTCGCGCTCGATGGTGATCAATCCAGAGCCCACATAGGGCGCGCGGATGCCGATCTCGACTTCCTCGCCCGCGCGGTAATCCGGCTTGGACAGGCTCAAGGCCAGCTCGGCATTGCGCTCCAGCGAGCGCGTGACATTGGCGTCACCGGCCACCACGTAGCTGGTCTTGTTGACGACGGTGCCATCCGCGGCGACGATCTCGATGAAATAGTCACCCGGCTCGTCAGTTTTCAGCGCCCATTCCTGCTCGCCGGCAGTCGCCGGCAGCGCGGTTTCGCTGACCGTGCGTTTGCGCTCCTGCGAGACGTACTTGTACAGGCCGGAATCCTCCTTGGTCAGGATCGACACGTACTGGCGTTCGATCAGCACCAATTTGAGGCCTTCGACGGCGAGTGCCTTGGCATCCGGGCCGATGCTGACGATGCCCAGCTGGCGCTTGCTGCCGCGTTTGACGTGGTAGAGGTTGTCGTCCTTGCGCAGGCCGACCAGATAGTCGTTGCTCGACACCAGCGTGCCGGTCTGCGCGGCGACGTTGCGGCCGCTGCCGGGCTCGAAGGCGCGCGCGAGGAAGCTCAACTGGTAGGTGGAGCGGTCGAACTGCTCCAGGCCCAGGTCGAACACCGCATTGCCGGCTTCGTCGGTTTCGCCGTCGCTCAAGGGTTCGTTGAAGCCGTCGGAACTGCGCAGCGGGTCGTAGAACTGCCAGTTGGGCCAGCGCGTGAAATTGGGGAAGGCCGGGCGCAGCACCAGCGTGGCTTCGACCTTGCGCGCCTGCGCCGGCGTGCCGAACAGGTTCTCGACGGCCACCGTCGCGCTCATGCCGTCCGGTTTGACCCAGCCTTCGCTGGTGCTCGCCGACAGCGTGGCGCGCACGCTGAGCGTGTCCGGCATGAACTCGCGGATCTGCACCGTGGTGCTGCCGATCATGGTGCGCGAATCATTTTCGCCGATCAGATACAGCGTCGCCTGCCAGGTGCCGCTCGGCGCGCTGTCGGACGGCGTGTGCGAGAAAGCGTCGAAGCCGGTGGCATCCAGCGACACGCGCTCGCGCTTGACCACGCTGCCGCGCGGGTCGGAGAACTCGACCTCCAGCGGCACGCCGGAAAGCGGGCGCGTCCAGTCGCTGGCGCGCACGATGAAACCGAGGTTGACGGTGTCGCCGGGGCGGTACAGGCCGCGATCGGAGAACATGTAGGCCTTGAGCGTGCCGGCATCGATCTCGTTGGCATCGCCGCCGATGTCGAAGCGCGACAGGTCCAGCGTGCGCTCGTAGTTTTGCAGCGGCATGAAGGACAGGTCTTCGGCGTAGTTGACCACGATCAGCGAGGGCTGCTTTTCGCGCGTGAAACCCTCCAGTGAAGGCAGCGAGGCATGCCCGCTGTTGTCGGTTTCGCCGCTGGCCAGGGTCTCGCCGTTGCGCGCGACCACGCGCACGCGGGCGCCGTAGATCGGCGTGCCGCCGGACAGCGACTGCACATAGACCTCGCGGGTGCCGTACAGCGTGCGCTTGATGACGATGCCCAGATCCGTCAGCACCACCAGACGCGAATCCATCACCTCGCCGGCGTCCTGGGCGATGGTCTCCTGCGGCGTCAGCCCGGCTTCGTACTCACTCAGGTGCGCAAGGAAAGCAGGAACACGCCGTGGCGGCCGCCGGTGAAGAACTCACCGAGGTCGATGCCCTCGTAGTGGGTCTTGGCCGGATCGGCGTTGGGCAGGGTGACGCGCTTTTCCATGCGCTCGACCAGACTGTCCTCGCCGATGGTCCACAGCGACGGCTGCTGGTAGCTGCCCTCGTTGAACTGCACCATGTGATGCAGTTGCTCCGGCAGCACGCGGCCGATTTCCAGGCGCAAGGCCGGCATGTTGCGGGTGACCGCGGTGACCCGGCGCTCTCCACGCAGCGACAACAGCGCGCCGTCGCCGACGAAGCTCAGCAGGCGCGGATATTCGGGTACCTGGAACACTTGCGCGTGCGGCTTGCCAAGGATGAAACCGCCGAAGGATTTCAGGCCCTTGTCGACGCGTACGTAAACACTGCGACCGACCGGCGCCTGGTACTTGAAGCTGTGAATCGGCAGGTACTCGCGCTCGCTGGGGTCAGCCTTCAGTTCCAGTGGCGTCGATTGCTGCAGCAAGGCCTCGTCGACCTCGCCCTCGGACCAGCCGTAGGGAATGCTCTGCTCGTCGTCCTTCAGCTTGGCGTTCTTCTCCGGCAGCAGCCAGGCGCGCGTCGCCGCGGTGACCTCGCGGTCGCGCAGATCCATGTTGAAGCCGACCACGATCACCTGGAGCGGCTCGTGCTGGGCGTTGTCGACCAGCGTCGGCGTCAGCTCGTCGACCGTCACGCTGTAAAGCGCCGGCAGATCGACCTGTTGGCTCAGTTCATTGTCATTGCCCGGACCGCCGAGCGAACTGGCGATGCCCTTGCCGACATCCAGATGGATGGCGCCGCCATTGGGCGGCAGATCCAGCGGCGCCGAATGCACCCAGGCGCGCAGCTTGCGGGCATTGTATTGCGTGCTCAGGCTGGGACTCGGCAGCACTCGACCGGCGCCATCGAACATGCGCACGCGCAGCGCCGATTCCAGCTTCGCCGCATCGACCGGATGGCTGAAATTGAGCGACCACACGGCCTTTTTCAGCTTCGGGTCCTGCGGGTCCTGATAGAACTCGTTGCTGGCCCAGTTGACGGCAAATGGCGCGGTATCGAATTCCAGTTCGAAGGGCGCCAGCACGATGGTTTCGGCCACCGTCAGCTTGGGATCGAGGCTGATCGCGTAGTGCTGTCCGACCGGCCAATCGGTCTGCGGCTGGAACACCAGCGTGTGATCGTCCTCCCAGGTCCAGCTACCCGGCAGCGGCGGATCGAGCGCGATGCCGGCGGGTTCCTTGCCGACGCGCTCCAAGGGCGCGGCAGAGCCGGAGAAATTCACCCGCAGCGGCGCGACATAGATTTGATCGCGGTCGTAGTCGGTCAGGCCGGGTGCCGAGACCGACAGCTCCAGCGCGTTCGGGATCACCGGCGGCGGACGCGTCACCCACCAGAAAATGCCGTAGCCGATCAGGGCGAGCACGCCGAGCGTGCCCAGCACCGGCCATTTTCTGCGATAGACCCAACGACACCAGGGCGGCGGATCCCATTGACCGAATATCTGCTGCAGCAGGCCGGGAGCAGGCAGCGGCGACTCCGGCAGCGGAGCCGTTGCGGCAGATTCGGTGTTGTCCATGCGTTCTCATCCCCGGGGTGACCGCGGCCCCCAATCGGCGCGGTGTAAGTGAGCATCCACGGAAGATTACGCTGACAGGGGGCAGGATCGTGACCAGCGGGTGACGGATTGTGGCGAATTGCGGTCGCGGCCAGGAATCGCCCGGGACGCGTGCTTGCCGCGGATCAAGAATCCGCCACGATGCCGTGCGAAACTTGCGTGACACGCCCGACCGGAGAACTCCCATGCGCAAGACCCTCGCCATTGTCAGCCTGACCCTCGCATTCGGCGCCGGTGTCGACGCTGCCGACACCAAGGCGCAGACGACCACCGTCGACAAGGCAACCGCAGCAGCCACCGACAAGGCCACGGCTGCGGCGAAGGACAAGGCGACCAGCATGGCGACCAAAGCCACCAGCATGGCGACCGACAAGGCCACCAGCATGGCCAAGGACAAGGCCACCGACATGGCGAAGGACAAGGCCACCAGCATGGCGACCGACAAGGCGACCAGCATGGCCAAGGACAAGGCGACCGGCATGGCCAAGGACAAGGCCACCTGACAGTGGCGAAAGACAAAGCCACACCAAGCATGGCGAAAGACAAAGGCCACCAGGATGGCTGCCGGACAAGGCCACCGACATGGCCAACGGACAAAGGCCACCGACAAGGCATGGCGACCGACATGGCCAAGGACAAATCGAAGGACCTGACCAAGGATCTGGCGAAAGACAAGTCCAAGGATTTGACCAAGGACGTGTCGGTCGACAAGGCCAAGGCGATGGCGACCGACAAGGCCAAGGAAGTCGCGACGGACAAGGCCACCGAGGTGGCGACCGACGTGGTCAAGAAGGACAAGAACTGAGCTCGGGGCGCGTGCCTGCCGGCAACGGCCGCAGAGCATCGCGCGCGAGCGCGCTCCTACAAACTTTGCGTGGACCTTCGGCAAATTTGTAGGAGCGCGCTCGCGCGCGATGCTTTTTGATCCAATGCCCTCAGGTGTGTTCCCCCGCCACCTCGGCCGGCACCACCGGCGGCTTCGGTCGCGTCGCCAGTTGCAGCACCGCCACCGCCACCAGCACCACCCCCATCCCGGCGATCAGTCGCGACCCGAGCGCTTCGCCGCCGAGCAGCCAGCCGAGCAGCACGGCGATCACCGGGTTGATGTAGGAAAAGCTCCCGGCGCGCGCCGGGTGCCAGACGCGCGTCAGGTACAGGTAAGAGGCAAAGGCGATGCAGGATCCGCCGACGATCAGATAGCCGGTCGCTGCCCATGCGCGCGCTCCGATGTCGCCATGCTGGGTGAACGAACCCATGCCGGCGGTCAGCGCAACACAGACCGAGCCACTGAACAGCATCTGCACCCCGGCATTGGCGAACAGCCCGCCACTTTTCACGTGCGCGCGCTGGTGCAGCGAGGCCCACGACCAGGCCACGGGGGTCAGCGTGCAGACCACTGCCGCCGTCAAGTCGATGCCGCCGACATCACTCGGCCACATCACCAGACCGACACCGGCGAAGCCGAGCATCACCGCGATCCAGCCCCTGGCGTGCATCGGATCACTGCGCAGCGACAGCAGTGCCAGCCAAACCGGAATCGGCGCCTGCAGCACCGCGCCGACACCACTCGGAATGAACTGCAGCGACCAAGCGGTCAGCACATTGGCGGCGCCGGCCATCAACAGGCCAGCGAGCAGCAACGAGGGCAGTTGCTTGCGTTGCACGAAACGCTCGCCCTTCAGCCATGCCAGCACGATGCAAAGCAAGCCGGCGGTGACGAAGCGCACCGAAGCCAGACCGAGCGGCGTGAAATCGACCAGCGCCCATTTGTGCGCCAGCCAGGTGGAACCCCAGATCAGCGAACAGGCAGCGAAGGCAAGCCAGGGCAGCATCGGGCGGATGGCGTTGGGCGGGTTGGCCTAGTCTGCCGCAGCTGGGGATGGCAGAAGCGGGGCATGGGGCACGGGGCACGGGGCACGGGGGAAAGGCTGGCTTGACGTGGGCCACTTTCATAGCCGGTGTAGGTCACGTTGGCCGCGCAGACGCCGTGAGCTCCAGCCAACGAGGTCCTGAGTGACGGAGGTCCGTGTCACGTAGCCCGCTGCGCGGGCAACATGACCTACGGTGTGCGCCACACCAGCGTCGCCATGCGCCCGCTTGCGGCGCCGTCGCGGCGGAAGGAATGGAACTGGGCGGGCGCCGAGACCGTGCACAAGTCGCCGCCGCTGATCCGGGCGACGCCCAGCGCCAGCAGACGCCGCCGGGTCAGGTCAGCCAGATCCGCATGCCAACGATCAGCGCGCCCGTGCCGAAAGCACACCGCCGCGCCGGGATCGGCGTCGACGAATGCGGCGCGTACCTCGGGACCGACCTCGAAGGCCGATCCTGACCGATCGCCGGCCCCAGCCAGGCGCGTATCGATGCTGGCGCCGCGCTCATCCGCGCCAGCGTCGCCTCGATCACGCCCGCCGCCAATCCGCGCCAGCCGGCGTGGATGGCGGCGACCTCGTCGCTGCCCTCGGCTGCCAGCAGGATCGGCATGCAGTCGGCGGTCTGGATTACCGCTGCCAGCCCGCGTCCGCGCACCACGCACGCATCGGCAACCGGGGCCGCGCTGCCTTGCTTGGGTAGAGCGGAGCTTGCTCCGCTGCCTTCCAGGACAACCACCGCCGTCCCATGCACCTGCCGCAGCCACACCGGCTCTGCAGCCAGCCCCAGCACTTCCCGCAGCAGCGCCCGATTGCGCGCCACCGCATCCGCCGCATCGCCGCAGCGCTCGCCGTAATTGGCGCGCCCATATGGCAAACCGGAGATTCCGGCAAAGCCTCGCGTCGCCGTGCCGCCGCGCACACCTGCAGGCAGTCCAGTCGCCTCCAGCCAGCCCTCGATCGCATCCATCGGCGTCGCTCAGATCGTCCGCAGCGCTTCCAGCATGGCCTTGAAATCCTCCGGTACCGGCGCCGTGGCACGCACTTCTTCGCCGGTTCGCGGGTGCGCGAAGGCCAGCGTCTCGGCGTGCAGCGCCTGGCGCTTGAAGCCGCGCAGCACCTCGCGCAGAGCTTCGCTCGCGCCCGCTGGCAGGCGGAAACCGCCGCCGTACAACGGATCGCCGACGATCGGCCAACGCAGGTGCGCCAGATGCACGCGGATCTGATGCGTGCGCCCGGTCTCCAGCGCCACCCGCAGCAGCGTGTGCGCGGCGAAGCGCTCGACCACCCGGTAGTGGCTGACCGCCGGCTTGCCGTTCTCGACCACCGCCATGCGCAAGCGGTCGGTCGGATGGCGCCCGATCGGCGCGTCGATGGTGCCGCCGGCGATCACCCGGCCGAACACCAGCGCCAGGTACTCGCGGCTGATGTCGCGCAGCGCCAGCGCCTTGACCAGCGCGTGATGCGCCTCCAGCGTGCGCGCCACCACCAATGCGCCGCTGGTGTCCTTGTCCAGCCGATGCACCACGCCCGCGCGCGGCAGCGCCGTCAGCGCCGGATCGCGGTGCAGCAGGGCGTTGACCAGCGTGCCGGTGCGATTGCCCGCGCCCGGATGCACCACCAGGCCGGCCGGCTTGTTGATGATGTAGAAGTCCGGATCCTCGATCAGCACGTCGAGCGCAATGTCTTCGGGCGCGTCGATGGTCTGGATTTCGACCTCCGCGCTCAGGCGCACCCGTTCGCCGCCGCGCATCGCTTCGCGTGGCCGGGCGACTCTGCCTTCGATCAGCACTTTGCCGTCCTTCAGCCAGGCGCTCAGCTTGGAACGCGAAAACTGCGGGAAAGTCTGCGCCAGTGCGGCGTCGCAGCGCATGCCGCCCATGTTCATCGGGATGCAGCCTTCGAGGATCTCGGTGTCCGACATGGTGCGTTGGGCTCACTGGGTAACGAAGATCAAGCCGGACTGAACCGCGCCCCTACCCAGGTAAGCGGTGCAGTCGGGCGCGTAGGCTATCATCGCCACCCTTGTTTGCCGGGATCTCACTCATCGTGCTCAATTTGTCTGCGGCCACTCGCGCGCTCATCGTCGCTCTGCTGCTCGCACTGCTGTCCGCCTGCGCTGGCTCCAGCGCCGAGCAGGAAACCGAAACGCTGCCGGTCGACCAGTTGTACGCCGAGGCCAAGAGCTCACTCGACAACGGCAACTTCGAACGCTCGATCCGCTACTACAAGCGCCTGACCTCGCGCTTCCCGTTCGGCGATATCACCGAACAGGCGCAGCTGGATCTCGCCTACGCGCAGTACCGGCGCGCCGAGTACGACGACGCCATCAGCACGGTCAATCGTTTCATCAAGACCTATCCGGCGCACGCCAAGATCGACTACGCCTACTACCTGCGTGGCCTGGTCAACTTCGACCGCAATCGCAGTTACATCGATCGTTTGATCCCTTCGCAGGCCGGCAATCGTGACCAGGAGTCGGCGCGCCAGGCCTTCAACGACTTCGGCGAGATGCTGCGCCGCTATCCGAACAGCAGCTATGCCCCGGATGCGCGCCAGCGCATGGTGTTCCTGCGCAACGATCTGGCCAATTCCGAGCTCACCATCGCGCGCTACTACTATCGGCGTGGCGCCTATGTCGGTGCTGCCAGCCGCGCCAAGTTCATCATCGCCAACTACCAGCAGGCGGCGCAGGTTCCTGACGCGCTGGCCATGTTGGCGATGTGCTACGAAGCGCTTGGCCAGCCGGAGCTCGCCGCCGACGCCAAGCGTGTGCTCGAATTGAATGCGCCCGACCATCCCTACCTGACCGGTGTCAGCGAGGACAGCGAAGGCTTCTGGAGCAAGCTCTGGCCGTTCTGAGCTGACTCCGGGAAGCGGCAAACGGGTCAGTATTTCGGCGGTGGCCCGAGCACCGCGTCGACATCGCCGGCCAGGATCAAGCTGACCAGTCGCGGCAACTGGCGGTCGATCTGGCGCATGGTTGCGGGCGGCAACAGGCGATCCGCCGCATAGTCGCGGTAGTGCGCATAACCGCACGCCCCTTCAGAAGCGCAGGCCCAGCGCAGTGCGCGTCCGGTCGGCCCGCAGTCGAGGCCGAACTGGCAGCCGACCAGAATCCAGCGCGCATGCAGATCGCTCGCCAGGAAATTGCTGCTGCGTACGTACTCCGAGCCGGTCAGCGTGCGCGGACCCATCGCCATGAGGATGCGCGGCACCGCCTCCAGCACGCGCGGGTCGCGCTGCGCGAAGATGGCCGCCAGCCGCTCGCGCGCAGCCGCATGCACGCACTGCCATTGAGCCTGCTGACCGGGCTGCAGCTGACCCATCGGCACGCCGCCGCATTCGAGGGCCACGTCCTGATCATTGGTCAGGCCCTGCGCAATCGGATCGCCGGCATCGGCGGCGCGCAGGCGCAGGATCTCGCCGATGGTCCGTGGCGCCCGCGCGGCGGGATCGCCGGTACGCCGCGCCAGCAGGGCCTGGCGCGCCTTGACTGCATTCGCGGCGACCTCCTCGCGCAACTGCGACAGCCATGCATGCCGCCCCAGCCACTGCTCGCAC
Organism: Rhodanobacteraceae bacterium; assembly: GCA_016717705.1. Taxonomy (GTDB): domain Bacteria; phylum Pseudomonadota; class Gammaproteobacteria; order Xanthomonadales; family SZUA-5; genus JADKFD01. Next base: position 29,929 of record JADKFD010000031.1, read on the forward strand.
AGCTGTGCGGTCTGCTGGAAGTAGGACGCGATCGCGGCATCAGCCAGGTCGCCGCGCGGCCTGCCATGACCGGCAACGTTGGTGGCATACCGCGCCGAATCGCAGTAATCCAGCCATTCGGCCATCTCGGTCAGCGCCTGCGCGTCGCCGTCGCGCGCGCGATCGGTCAGCGCATCGAGGCGCTGCGGCAACTCGGCGAGGAAGGCCACGGTATCGAAACCCATGGTCGGTGCGTCCGCTGCAGGGGCCTCGGCCAAGCCCGGCGCTGGTGCCGGCACCGCCGCGGTCTCCCCGGTGGCCGCAGTCGCTGGCGGGGCACGGTTGTCCGCAGTTGACGCCAGGACGCTCGCAGCCGGGTCCCCGGCGGCCGCCGCGCTCGCCGGCACCGGTTTTCGCGCTTCACCTGCAGGCGCCGTCCAGCGCCCGATCGCCGCCGCCAGCACGACGGCAATCAACCACAACACGACACGCAGCTTCATTGGCATAGGTCCAGGCGATGGCCAAACTGCAAACAATAGCAATCCGCCCGACCGCTTGGGACGCGCTGCTCATCCCGCGCGCCAGCGCGAATCGAGCAGAGTGTCCCTTGCGCATTTGCCCGCTGCGCGCGATCTTGCCGCCCTTGCCCCGTACTGCAGCGCCCGCCCATGCGTTCTTGCCTTTTGCCGTCCCTGCTCGCCTGTGCGTTGACCGGCGTCCTCGCTGACCGCGCCACGGCTGCACCCAACGCCCTGCCCGACTACCTCGATTTCCAGCTGCAGGCGCGCAGTGGCATCGGCCCCGGATTCAACCTGCCGCTCGGCGCCAGCATCAACAGCGCCACGGTCGACCTCAATGATGCCGGCCGCGTCGCCGTTCGCGTGTCCTTGCCGACCGGCATTCCCGGCGACGATTTCACCCGCCACATCTTCGTTGGCGAGAACGGTGCCGGCTACGTGGTCAGCGAAGGACCGACCGGATCCCTGGTGAGCGATCCGCGGGTCGCACCGAATGGGATCGTGTGGTTCGCCGCCAATTTCGAGGGTGGCAATGCGCTCGCCGGCATCTATCGCTACGACGCCAGCGACCAGTCGACCGTGCGCGTCACCGCGCTGCCGGCAGGCACCACCTTCTACGAGTTTCCGCGCGGCAATGCGTTGGGGCAGATCGGTTATCGCGTCAGCTTTGGCAGCAGCAAGGCCTGGGTCTCCTACGCCGGTGGCAGCGTGCAGACGCACGCGGCCGAGTCCGGTATCTACAGCTTCCTGTTCACGCCGAGTTTTGACGAGAACCAGGTGATTGCCGGCAAGGTGACGCTGGCCGGCAGCGGCTTCAACCAGATCCGCACGGTGGACAACCACGCGGTTGCGGTGATCCTGGCGCGCAGCAGCGCCGAAACCGCGGCGTCGCCCTATGTCAACTTCGACAACAGCCCGGCGATCTCACCGACGACCGGTCGCGTGGCCTTCATCGCCACTCTCGCCGCCGGTGTGCGCGGCGTCTATCGCTACGATTCGCCGGGCAATATCGTCGAGATCGCGCGCACCGGCACGCAGGGCCTGGGATCGATCGAGTCCTTCGGCCCGGCGATCAACGATGACGGACTGGTCGCGTTTCGCGGTGTCGACAGCAACGGCAAGCAGGCGATCTTTGTCGGCGACGACAGCACCCTGCGCCGCGTGATCGGCCGCGGCGATCCCATCGACACTGATCTGGGCCTTGGTCAGATCGACCAGGAAACACCGGGTTCGCCGGCATTTTCCGGCGGCGTGGCCATCAATGCGTCTGGCGATATCGCTTTTTCGCCGACCTTGACGCCATTTGGCAACAATCAGATCGAATGGGGCACCGGCGTCTACGTCGCCCACGCCGGCACCCAGCTGATCCATGCCAGCGGCTTTGAAGGCAACTGAGGCGCGAAGCTGAACCCCAGCCTCGACCTTGGTCGCAGCTTTGACGGCGGTCAAACCCGGGGCTACTGCCACTGAATAGGCTCGATGCATATTTCTGATCGAGATCGCCGTCATGCCCGTCGATTTATTCAAGTCGAGCCGCCATCGCTGCATAGCGTTCAATGATCTGGTGCGCGGCGAGGATGGTGTCCAGGCCAACCAGTTCCTGGTCCTGCACGACGAGTACTCGGCGCTGATCGATCCGGGCGGTGCATTGCTGTACACGCCGGTTTCGCTGGCTGTCGGGCGCTATGTGCCGCTGAAGAGCCTGAGCTTGATTCTCGCCTCGCATCAGGACCCGGATGTCATCGGTTCGGCCGATCGCTGGCTCATGTACACCGGCGCGACTATCGCCTGTTCGAAGTTGTGGGGCCGTTTCGTGCCGCACAGCGTGCCGCACTATGTCGATACCGGTGGCCAGGATCGCTACCTGCTGATCCCCGACGAGGGCGCCGACATCGCCCTGGGCGACAGCGTGCTCAAGGCCTTGCCGGCGCACTTCTTGCACTCGGAGGGCAACTTCCAGTTCTACGACCCGGTCAGCAAGATCCTGTTCTCCGGCGATCTGGGCGCGTCGATGGTCGACGAATTCACGCCAGTGACGGACAAGGACTTCGCGGCTCACATCCCTTCCATGCTTGGCTTCCATCGACGCTACATGGCCGGCAACCGCGCCTGCGTGGTCTGGGCCGACATGGTGCAGAACCTGGATATCGACATGATCGTGCCGCAACACGGGCGCCCGATCCAGGGCAAGGCCGCGGTGGATCGCTTCATCGACTGGATCCGACATCTGGAATGCGGCATCGACCTGATGGTGGCGCCGGGCAAGTTCCGCGAAGCCGTGCGTCCGGTCACCGACATCAGTTCGCGCCCACAGCGCGCGCCGCTGTCGACGCCGATACGCGCGAATCCGTTCGAGGGTGTGGGCTGAGCGCGGCAAACCAGAGACCCTCTGAACAAGTTCTGCGGCCGCGGAACTTGTTCAGAGGGTCCCTACTCGGCGACCAGCGCCGCAATCCGCAGATGCACGTCTTCGGCAAGGGTGCGCCGGTATTCGGTCATGCCAAACTGCGAGCGCCGCAGCACGCCATCGACGATGACCTTGCACGGCGCTGGCGGCCCGGGGCGGCACTGGCGCAAATCCAGGTTGAACCTCACCTGGCGGCTGATGCCACGCACCGTCAGGCGTCCGGGCAAAGCCAGCGGCGATGCGTCCGACAGCGCAAAGGGCTCGGACTCGAACTCGATCAGGGGATAACGCGCGGCGTCGAAAAAAGCGGGCGACAACAGCAGTTCGACGTGATCGGGGTCCTTCATGTGCACGCTGTCGACCTGGATACGCACACGAATCTGCGCGCTTTCGCCACCGGCGGCGATCTCGAGGGTGCCGTCGATGCCATCGAAACGGCCGCTGCGACGCAGGATCCAGAGTGCGGCAATCTGAAAGTCGACCGCCGTGCGCGCCGCGTCGATGCGCAGGGTCTGCGCCGCCGGCTCCGGCTCAATCGACTCGGGCGCGGCGACCGTCGCTATCGCTGCGGCCGCCGTTGCCAGCCACAGCCAGATGGCAAGGCTCACCACAGCGACCGCCCGGCGGGTCTGCTCTCAGGGCCACCAGAACTCGACCAGTTCGGCACATCCCGGCTCCAGCGCAGCACCGGCTGGCAGACGCAGGCGTGCGATCGAGCCGGTCGGCATGCCACGGCCATCGGTGCTGCGACCGTCGGCGAGCAGCGTCATCAGCGTTTCCAGCCCGGGGTTATGGCCGACCACCACCAGCGGCGATGACGGGCGGTGACGGTCGACCAGGGCCAGCAGTTCGCCCGGGGTTGCTTCATAGATGCCCGGCTCGTCGACGATGTTCATGTCCGGCAGCCGCGAACGCCACGCAGCGAGCGTCTGTTGCGCGCGCATCGCGGGGGAACACAGGACTCGTGCCGGGCGGATCTGGCGCTCCATCAGCCACGCGGCGGCCGCCTCGGCCTGCTTGAAACCCAGCGTGGACAACGGGCGGTCGATATCCCGATTACTGGCCGCGTCGCGCTCGGCATGCGCGTGTCGGACCAGGATCAACTCCTCAGTAGCCATCTTTCCCCTGTCGCTTTCTACCGGAGTCTGGCGCCTGCGTCGGTGCGGAACAAGCCCGCCGGTGCCCTCGCTGGCAGTTCCGCCAAACGCAGAACTGGCAGCGAGGGCCCCAAGGGGATGCATCGACGCGCGACATCGGTCAGTCGTAGGTCAGGTTGGCCGCGCAGCGGCCAACGTGACTCTGGCTCCTGTCACGTAGGCCGCTGCGCGGCCAACGTGACCTGCCACTGCTGCTACTGCTGCTCCGGCAGCACCGGCGTCAGGATCGAAATCGGGACCTGATTGCGGTTCCAGGTGCCGAGCATCGGCAGCGGCAGCGTGAAGGTGGTACTCAGGGTGCCCGAATTCGGCGCGACAAAGCTGCGGCGCATGCTGCCTGCCGGCTTGACCGAGTCGAAGAAGTCGATCCAGCCACAACTCGGGCAATGCACCTGATAGGCATTGGTCGGCAGATCGCCGGTGTCCGCCGCAGCGGCATCGGTGAGTACCCAGCGCGGCTGGCCGGTGCTGTCGTACAGGTAGGTGGTGATGAACTCGCGGGCGACCGTGTTGGCGACATAGCTGTCGTAGGTCTGGCCCCAGCCATCTTCCTGCCCGTAGAACCAGGTGCCGGTGCGGTTCGGCGTGCCACTGGCCAGCCCCTGGAAGCCGTGCGACAGGATCTCGCTGCCGCCTTCGGAGGTGGCGTCGATGAAATAGTTGAACAGGATCTTCTCGGCGCTGACGAAGTGCACGCGCGCACTGCCGACGGTCTGGCGGTCGACGCTGAAGGTCCCGGCGGCAACATCGCGCGTCACCCGCAGGATCGGCGCCACCACCTGATTGTCCTGCACCTGGCCCTGCACGATGTACCAGGTCGGCGTTCGATCAGCATTGCCGGTGTACCAGGCGGCAAAGAAGATCGGCAACTGACCGGGGACCGGTACCACGTGCGAGACCAGCCCGTTGCCGGCGCGCCGTGGATTGAAGAAAACGCCGGGGCGCAGGTTGACGACCGGCGGCAGGCTGACCGCGCAGCTGTTGCTGACGTTGCAGTTGCCGTCGTCACCGACCAGGAACTCGAAGGTGCTGGTGGAGAAATTGCCCGAGTTGTCGTCGGCCGTGCCGGCCAGACCGATGCGGTAGCGGCTGCCGCAGGTGGCGGCCGGGTCGACCGCGAAGAAGGTCGACACCGCTTTGGTCGCAGCAGGCTGCAGCGAGCCGACGTCGACCAGCGGATTCTCCATCCGCAGCTTGGTGATGTCGGCAGACGCCGGCAGATGTTGCGGATGATAGAAACACACGGCGCGCAGCGGCGTGACCTGCGGCTGGTTGCAGCTCGATGTCAGCTGCTGACCGGCGACCGCCGGATTCAGGATACCGACGGTGGCGGTTTCGCCATTGCCCGGAATCGAATTGCGGTACTGGTAGATGATCTGCCAGGTCTGCGGGTAGACCACCGCCTGGAAGTCGAAGTCGCCGGTCGCCGTGCTGCCGGCGTACACCCCCGCGTTGTTCCACTGGAACACCAGGCAACGCTGGGCGAAGGGCGCGACCGTCGACGGTCGCGGGCACTGCGCGAACGAGGCCCAGCGCAGGCTGCCGGCGACCAGATCGTCATGCATCACCTGCAGCCGGCCGCCATTGTTGTCGGCGCTCGGCGTGGCGCCGCAGAGATTGGTGAAGTCGCCACCGGTGGTCGCTGCCGAGGTGCCGATGTAGCCGTTGGTGCTCATCACCACCTGCGACACCGTCTGGCCATAGAAATTGAAGGCGCCGTTGACGGCGGCCAGGTCGATCACGCCGGTGCGGCCATCGTCATTGGCCGGGAAGCTGCCGGACGCGGTCAGCTGCAAGGCAGGCACCTGGTTGGTGATGTCGATGTACTGATAGTCGCACTGGCCACCCTGGGTACTGTCGGTCACGGCATAACCGTATTGATCGCGGAGCGCGCCGGCAACGCTGTCGACGCCGCTCTTGGCGAACAGGCTGAGGGCCTCGGCGCTGGTCGCGCGCTGACCGGCATTGACCAGTTGCGTATCCAGGCGCCAGCGCTCGCCGGGCTCGATGGTGGCGTCGTTGTCGCCGCAGACCTGGGTCGGCTGGCCCAGCGCCGCCTGCAGGCGGACCCGGTGACCGACCACGCTGACCGCGCGTTGCGCAGTGGACTCGCAGCCCAGACTGTCGGCGACGATCACGCTGGCGTTGAACTGAACCTCGCGATTGAAACGCGCGGACAGCGTGTTGGTGCTGGATTTCTTGTCGATGACGCCGTCGCCGTCGATGTCCCAGGAATAGCTGTAGCCGCCGGCTCCGCCGCTGGCGGTGGCGGTGAACAGCACGTCGCTGCCGGCGATCACCGGATCGGCGTTGGTAGTCAGGGTCAACGTCGGCGCGTTGCAGGTGCCGGTGCCATTCACGGTTTCGGCGCCGCTGGCGATCGGATCGAGATGGTTGGACAGACGCGTCGTATCAGTGCCACCGCCAGTCCAGGAGGTGAACAGCCGGCCGTAATAGTCGGCATCGTTGTTGCCGCAGGCGGCAAAGCCACCGTGCAGCGTGCCGACGATGCGCTTGTCGGCGTTCCACAGTGCGGCACCCGACGAGCGGCTTTCGGTGGTGCCGACATCCCAGTCGAAGACCTTCAAATGGGTGGTGGCATCGCCAGCCGGGGTCGGTTCGTAGTCGCTGATCGCCAGCGCGTCATTTTCGAAGCTGATGCGCTTCTCGTGGCCTTGCGGGTGGTGAATGGTGACTGCCGACGTTGGCGCAAGATTGCGCCGGTCCCAGCCGGACCAGTAGGCGTCGGCCAGTGCCGGCGGCGCCTGCGACAGGCGCAGCAGCGTCATGTCGGATGGCGCGTAGGTCGCCAGTAGCGCGGCGCCGCTTTGGGTCGCCGCCGCAATCGTCAGCGGAAGCGGGTTGCCATTGGCGCCGGAATTGACTTCGCGACAGGTCGGGCTCTCGTATTTCCAGTAGACCACGACTGTCGCCGCGATCGGCGCATCTTTCAGGCAATGGTTGGCGGTCAGGAACAACGGGGCGCGGTCGCCATTGCTGCGGTTGACCAGTTGCCCGGTGCAGGACAAGCCCGCATCGGCAGTGAAAGTGAAGTGCGCCGCCGAACGGATCTGCTGGCGCCAGGCATCGCCCTGCGCGCAACCGGTATCGACATTGCAGGTTCCGGATTTGACCGCATCGGCGGCGCTGCTGCTGCGGTAGCCGTGATTGACAAAGCCCAGTTGCAGATCGACCAGCTCGCGCTTGTCAGCCGGCACGATCAACTCGAGCACGGCTTCACTGCCCGGCACCATCGGCAGCGCCAGGATGCCGCTGCGCGGATTGTCGGCATCGGTGTAGGGACCGCGGACGACACTGCGCTGGGTATCGCTCAGCCAGAGCTCGGCGCCCTGCGGCAGGCGCAGACGCGAGAAGCCAACGTCGATGCTGACCGCGCCGTCGGCACGGATCGGCAATCGCCATATCAGGCGACCATCGACAAGAGTGGTCCATTCGCCACCACTGCTCGTATCGGCGCTGACTTCGATTGACTTGATTCGATGCGTGACGGCATAGCGCCGCGGTTGCCCGGCAAGCGCAGCGCGCGTGTCCTCCGCCTGAAGTTTGGCCAGGTCGAGTGCGTCATATTGCAGGGTCGACGCTGCCGACGGTGCATCAAGCGCTACGCTGGGCGGCTGCGCGGCGAACGCGCTGCCGGCCACGCACATCAGTGCCACCAATGAAAATCGCATGAGCCGCTCCAATGCCAGCAAAACCAGAGGTTAGCGCCGCCGCGGCGTCGATACCACAGGGTGAGGCCGATGGCCGATCCTGAAGCGCCCGACGCGGTGGCTGCGTTTGGCACCTTTATAGACGACTGCGCGCAAATGTCTGTGTCACAGCGAACGCTGCAGGCTCTGCGAACAAGTCACGCGCGGGTCCTATACTCGTCGCATGCTCCCTTCACCCTCCCAGCGTGCCACCGCGGGCGCCGTTGCCGTGCTCCTGGCGCTGGCCTGCGTGCTTGCGGCTGCCTATCTGGCGCCGCCGGCGCCCTGGCTGCTGTGGCTGGCACTGCCCTTGCTCAGTTACGCCCGGATCCAGCGCGATGTCGAACACGCGCAGCGCTGGCGCGGCGCCGAAGGTCGCTGGCGCGCGCTGTTGGCGCTGGCGCTGCCGCTGGCCGGCGGCCTTGCCTGCGACGTGCTGCTGAGTCCCTTGCTGCAGGCACTGCGCACGCCCGACCGGCTCTATCCGCTGCTGGGCTTTGCCGCGTTGATCGTGGGCCTGGTTGTGGCGCAATGGCGCTCCTGGCCATGGTTCGGATTGTTGTTCCTGTCGCGACTGCCTGCGGCCAGCCCCGAACTCAGCGTCTGGCAACGCCTGCGCGAGCGCGGGCGCGACTTGAATGCGGCGCCGGACGCCTTCTTCACCGATGGGCTGCCGGTCAGCTGCGCCGTGCTGGCGGTGCTCGTCGCGCCGCTGCTGGTGCCCTGGTGGCCAGTCTCCTGGCCGCATCTGGGGCTGGCCCTGGTGCTGGCGCTGGTGCTGCTGGCGGCTGTCGAGGTGATCCTCCGGCGCACCGGCCACGCGCGCAGGCGACCGCAACCGGTCAGCGAGCTGCCATCGTTCCTGCTCGACGGCAGCAACAGCGCCGACGAGGAGATCACCGACCCGGAGGTGTTGCCGTCGACCCCCGAACCAGCGTCCGGCCCGGACCATGATCTGTTGCTGGCGGCACGCCGCGGCGACGCTGCGGCGGTCAAACTGGCACTCAGTCGCGGCGCCGATGCCAATGCCACACCGCCGGCCGAAGCCGCCGATCAGCGCAGCGCTTTGATCGCCGCAGCGACCGCCGCCGATCTTGGCAGCCTGCGTGCCCTGATCGGCGCCGGCGCTCAGGTCAATCGCCTGTGCGCCGGCCTGACCGCGTTGCTGGCAGCAACCCGCGACAGCTATGCCGGTCGCATCGACGCGGTGATGACCCTGCTGGCCAATGGCGCCGATCCCAATCTGGCGGACGACGGTGGCAATACGCCGTTGCATCTGGCGGCGCTGACACGCGATGCCGGGGTCGCCCAGAGCCTGCTGGATGCCGGCGCCCAACTGGATGCGATCAACCGCGAGGACATGACGCCGCTGGGGCTGGCCTGCGAAGCAGCGAACTGGGTGGTGGTCGAATTCCTGGTCAAGCACGGCGCACGCTCGGATGTCGAAGGCGCAACACCCGCGCTCTTGTTCGCGGCGGCGGTCGACGGCGACGATCCACGCGGCGTCAAACTGCTGCTGAAGGCCAAGGCCAGGATCAACGCGCGCGGACCGCAGGGGCGCAGCGCGCTGATGGTCGCCGCGCTGGCCGACAATGCCGAAATCGCCGATGCCCTGTTGGCCGCTGGCGCCGAGGTCGAGGCGCGCGACGACGCCGGCCACAGCGCGCTGCTGGAAGCGGCACGCGCAGGCGCCAACCGCGTATTGCAGCGGCTGGTCTTCCACAAGCCCGATGCACTGGCGACCGACCAGCGCGGCCGCGGCGCCCTGCATCTGGCGGCGCAGTCGGGCAATGCCGGGGTCGAGACATTGAACCTGCTGCTGGCACTGGGATGCCCGGCAGACGCCGCAGACCACGGCGGCGCCAGCGCCGCGGATCTGGCGGCCGCTGCCGGTCGCTGGCCGATGGTGCGCATCCTCGATCCGAAATACCCGTTGCCGAGCTCGCACGTCAGCGATGAGCACGAGGCAGCAAGCGCACCCGTCGAACGCATCGAACCGGACCTGCCCGGTCGATTGCTGGTGCGGGCGGCGATGCAGGGGCGCTTCCCGCTGTACCAGGAACTGCTGCAGATTCCCGGCATCAGCGCCGTCGACCTCGCCGAAGCCCTGCGCGTGGCGGCGGCGCATCAGGACCGCCGCTATGTCGATGCGGTGCTCGGTCACGGCTACGACGCTTTCGCTCGCGATGCATCCGGATTGTCGGTGTGGGAACGCCTGTGCGCCGAGCGCCCGGCGCCGCTGTACGCGCTGGAGTCGCTGCTCGAAGGCGCAGAACGCAACACGAACACAGCGGCCAGTCTGTTGCCGGGACTGTGCCAGCTCGAAATCGAGCCCGCGCGCGCCGAGCAGTTCGCTGCCTTGCGCGAGCGCGCGCTGGCCCTCGCCGATCCCCGCGCATGCGACGCCCAGGGCAAGCCGCCGCTGCTGCTGGCGATCCCGCATCTGCCGCTGGACTGGATCGAGCGCCTGCTGGCCATCGGCGCCGACGCCAATGCACAGGACCCGGACGGACGCAGCGCCTTGTCCGCGCTGGCGTGGTCGCGCCGCGCGGACGCGCGCGAAATCGCGCCATTGCTGATCCGCGCCGGCGCCGATCCGGCGCAGAAGGCGCGTGATGGCACCACCGCTGCGGGTATCGCCCGGCTGACCGGGCAAGTCGAACTGGCAACCCTGCTCGACTGGCCCGCGGGTGCCCATCCCGGCCATGCGCTCGATGGCCGCAGCGTGGCTGCAGCCGGCAAGCGCGGTGACCTCGCCACGCTGGATCGCCTGCTCAGCCTGGGACTGGATGTCGATGGCGTCGACGAACAGGGTGCAACGGCGCTGCTGCATGCGGTCGGCACCGGTCAGCTCGACCTGTGCAAGGCCCTGCACGAGCGCGGCGCCGATCTCAACCACGTTTCCACGCGCGGCGTCGCGCCACTCGCCGCCGCCATCCTGGCCGGGCGCAGCCCGGTGGTCGATTGGCTGCTGGCGCGCGGCGTCGACATCGAAAGCGTGCTGCTCGGGCGCATGACCGCGCTGGCACTGGCCGCGGCCTGTCTGCGCCTGCCGCTGGTCGAGAGCCTGCTGCAGCGCGCCGATCCCGAGGGACGCGCCGCCGCCGATTCTCCGCTGCAGGCCACACTGGCCCTGGTGGACGATCCGACGCGCCCGATCGCGGCAATCCAGGCCGTGCTCAGCCGTTTGCTGGAAGCGCGCGCCAACCCGGATCGGCCCGACGCCGACGGCCGCACACCGCTGCTGCGCTTGCTGGGCAGCGGTCGCGTCGAACCATCGATGCGCGATGAGACACGGCTGCAACCGATCGTGTTGACCCTGCTGCAGGGCGGCGCCAATCCGAACGCACCCGACCGCAGCGGCCGCACCCCGCTGCACTGGGCCTGCCGCCACGGCCTGGTCCAGTGCGGCGGCACCCTGCTCGAACTCGGCGCCGATCCGCGCGTGACCGACGACGCCCGGCAAATGCCGATCGACATGCTGTCGCCGCGCTACCGCATCCACCTCGGACCGGCGCTGCGCCAGGCGGCCGAGGCGTGGAATCGGCAGCGGGGGTGAGGTTGGTTGTTGGTTGTTGGTTGTTGGTTGTTGGTTGTTGGTTGTGGAGCGGGTTGTCGCGCGCGCTGCGCCGTAAATCCTGCGCAGGATTTGTAGGAGCGCGCTCGCGCGCGATGCCTTTCCAAAAACCGACAACCGAAATCCGACAACCGGCTCCGCGGCCGTCTGTCATCCTATGCGGCCCCGTTCCCCGGTGCCCCGCCATGTACGACAAGCCACCTCCGAAGCGCGGCCCGCGGCCGCCCAAGCGCGACGCCGCGCCCCGGGCCAAGGAACAGAACGTCTATCACCACCCGGATGCGCAGATCAAAGCGCCGGAGAAGGCGCCGCGCTACACGCCGGCCAGCGCGCCCGAACGCTCATCGCCGTGGAATCGGCCCGAAGGCGGCCCGCCGTCGCGGGCTACGTCACCGCGCCCGAGCGGCGATCGGCCGCCAAATCGCTATCAGGGCAGCAGCGACCGGCCGGCATCTGAACCGCGGGGTGATCGACCAGCCAGCCGCTATCAAGGCAGCGCCGAACGGCCGGCGGCGGCGCCACGTGGCGACCGCCCCTACGCCGCCGCACGGCCCGAGCGCGCGCGCCCGGATTCCAGCCGCGACACGCGCAGCGAGCGCCCGGCCTATGCACCGCGTCCCGCGCCGATCGAGGCCGTGCCCGAGCCGGGCATCGACGAACACGAGGTCCATGCCCAGCGCAAGCGCGAGCTGCGCATCTACGGCCGCGCCGCCTGCCTGGCGGTCGCCGACGACCGCTTCGAGGCCATTCGCAAGCTGTATGTGACGCGCCAGCGCGCGCGCGAACTGGCGCCGCTGCTGGCACGGCTGGCGGCGGCGCGGGTCGGCTTCAACGAGGTCGAGGAGGCTGATCTGGAGCGCCTGACCGCATCGCAGCACCACGAAGGCGTGGCCTGCGACATCCTGCGCAAGGAGCAGCCGACGCTGGCCGAACTGCTGTCCTCGCTGGCACATCAGGACGGCCCGGTGTGCCTGGTCGCGCTCGATGGCGTCGGCAACCCGCACAACTTCGGCGCCATCCTGCGCAGCGCCGCGCATTTCGGTGCACGCGCGGTGCTGATCCCCGAGGATTCCACGCTGACTTTGGCTGGCGCCGTCTACCGCGTCGCCGAGGGCGCCGCCGAGCGTGTTGCCGTGGTGCGTTTCCCCGATCTGGCCGCGCTGGAAGGCTATGACCTGGACCTCATTGCGATGACCGGCCAGGGCGAGCGCAGCCTGTATCGCGACCCGCTGCCGGCGCGCAGCATCGTGCTGTTCGGCGCCGAGGGCGCGGGCTTGAGCCCGGCCTCCCTCAAGAAGGCCGATGCGCGTTACGCCATTCCCGGCAGCGGTCGCGTCGACAGCCTCAACGTGGCGCAGTCGGTTGCGGTCGTGCTGGGCGAGTGGTGGCGCGAGGTGAAGGCGTAGCTGCCGCGCGCCCTGCTCTCATCGAAAATCCCGTATGTAATTGATTTTAAGGCACAACGAATTTCATGAATCCGTTCGCCCTGAGCAAAGCGTCCGACGCTTTATCAGGACGCGTCGTCAAGGTCCCGCGCCCATGCTTGACGGCGCGTCTGAAGCTCTGGGACGCTTTGCTCAGGGCGAACGGTGGTGGAAGTGAGCCAGTTCGATGCGCGAATAAGCGCACCGCCAAGGGCAGCCCGGACACTCACGTCCCTTCCGCAATCACCCGCGCCCACTGCGCGCACGCCAGCGCATTCGGATGGTAGCCATCACTGGCAAAGGCAGTCGGATCGTCCGGCACCGGCGTCGCCAGGTGGTGGACGTTCTCGATCTCGGCGGCGACCTGCTGGCCGACGCGATCGAGCCGCGCCGCGCGCCAGCCGAAGGCCTGGCGTAGCGGTGACGGCAAGGCCGGAAAGCGCTGCATCGGTGGCACGCCGGCCAGCAGGACCTGCGCTTGCGGCGAATGGATCGTCAACGCTGTCAGCAAGGCGGTGAGTCGCTGGCGCCAGGCACGCGCGGTGGTCAGGCGGGTGACGTCGTTGACCCCCACCGACACCAGGATCCAGTCCGCCCTGATCGCCGGAATTTCCGGCAGCTGGCGCAGCAGATCGGCACAACTGGCGCCATTGTCGCCGTGCGCATGCCACTCGACGCGGCACTGATGGCGCTGCGCCAAGGCACGCGCCAGCTGCCCCGGCAGCGCATCGGCAAGCTGCTCGACGCCGACGCCGGCAATGATCGAATCGCCGACCAGCAACAGGCGCCGCGTCGGGCCGTTGCCGACAACGCCCGAGTTCGCCCCAGCCGCCGGCGGCATGCGCAGTGCCGTGCGCTTGACCCACAGGCCTTGCGGCAGCAGCAGCGGCAGCGAGAGCCAGAAGAGGGGACGTTTGATCACGAGGGCACGAGGGTCGTAGGTCACGTTGGCCGCGTTGCGGCCTACGTGACGTGCGTCTGGCACCGCCGTAGCGCATTACCGCGCAACGTGACCTACGTCCGGAGAGCGCCGTCAATCGCTGCGCAAAGACGGCCCACAACTGACCTGCCCACAAACAAGCGCCGCTTGATCCGCACCAGCGACGAGATCTCGTCGTCGGCGCGGCCTTCGGCCATCAGCGTCGAATAGTCGGCATGCGCCGCGTTGACCGTCGGCAGGCTGGTGCCCAGCGCCGCGGCCATCGCCTGCACGATGCCCAGATCCTTGTGCAGCAATCCGAGCTTGAAGCCGCTGTCGAAGCGGCCTTCGAGCATGCTCAGGCCGCGCTTTTCCAGGAACCAGCTGTTGGCGGCGCCCGCGGTCAGCACCGCGAGCAGTTCGGCGCGCGGTAGCCCAAGTGCTTCGCCGAAGGCCAGCGCTTCGCACACGGCTTCGGCGATGCCGCCGATCATCACCTGGTTGACCGCCTTGGTCGCCTGGCCGGTGCCGACGCCGCCCATGCGCGTGACGCGCAGCGAAAACGCCTCGAAGGCCGGGCGCGCGCGTTCGAGCACAGTCTCGTCGCCGCCGACCATGACGCTCAATCGGCCGTTGCGCGCCCCTTCCACGCCACCGGTCAACGGTGCGTCGAGGAAATCGACGCCGATGAGCTTGAGCTCGGCGGCCAGATCGGTGGCGGTCTGCATCGACACCGTCGAGGTATCGACGACGATGCTGCCGGCGCGCAGACCGGGTTTCAGCGCCGCGACCACCGCGCGCACGTCGGCGTCGGCCGACACGCAGACGAACACCAGATCACTCTGCGCGGCGACCTCGGCCAGCGATTCGGGCGCGTTGACGCCGAGTTCGGCGGCCAGCTCGATGGCGCGCTCGCGAGTGCGGTTCCACACCGCAACCAGCAGACCGCGTGCGGCCAGGTGACGCGCCATCGGCGCGCCCATGGCGCCGAGGCCGATGAAGGAGGATTTCATGGCTGGGTTCCCTGAATTGGCAGTGGGGCTGGGGGGGGGGGCGAGCCGGGGGTTGCCGCAGCGGAGCTTTTCCGGCCCAGGCAAGGGGGCGGGCAACGGTGCGGGCCGGCGGGGCGCCCGGCGCCTTGCAGCGCTGTCCTTTCCCGCCCGCCTGCCCGCCCAACACTCATTCGTCGTGCAAATAGGTATATCCAACCAACCCCGTCTCCAGCGACTCCGCCACACGCTTGGCGTCGGCCGGGTCGAGGCCGGCGGCGGCGATCTTGGCGCGGTAGGCCATGCGCAGGTGGTCGATGTCGTAGCCGACGTAGCGCAGCAGTTCGTCGGTGCGGTCGCCCTGGCGCGCGTCTTCGAGCACGAATCCGCCATCGACGCTGCGCACGCAGACGCTGTCGGTGTCGCCGAACAGGTTGTGCATGTCGCCCAAGGTCTCCTGGTAGGCGCCGACCATGAACACGCCCAGGTTGTAGGGCGTGCCGTCGACCGGCGCATGCACCGGCAGCGTGCTCTTCAGCGTCTCGCTGTCGACATAGTGGTCGATGCGCCCATCGGAATCGCAGGTCAGGTCTTCGAGCACGGCGCGCCGCGTCGGACGCTGGTCGAGCCCGGCCAGCGGCATGATCGGGAAGATCTGCTCCAGCGCCCAGACATCCGGCATCGACTGGAAGATCGACAGATTGATGAACAGCTTGTCGGCGAGTTTCTCGGTGATCTCGTCGATCGCCTGCTGCTGGCCGCGACCGTCGTGCTGCAGCCGCGCCAGGATGGCGTGGACGATGGCGTAATAGACGTCGTCGAGCGCCGCGCGCTCTTCCAGCGACAGCGCGCCGAGCGCGAACAGCGTCTGGCCTTCCTGCTGGTAGTGCTGCGCTTCCTGATAGACCTCCAGCAGCGGGCGCCGGCTGAGGTCGGCGTAGAGTTCGCGCAGGTGCTTGAGCGCGCTCGAATGCGCGTGCGCGCCGGCCGCCGGGTTGCCCTCGGGCATGCGTTCGACCGCGGTGACATTGGTGACCAGCACGGCGTGGTGCGCGGTCAGCGCGCGGCCGGATTCGGTCAACACGTGCGGGTGCGGCAAGCCGTGCTCGACGCAGGCTTCGGCCAGCGGTCCGACGATGCTCTGCGCGTACTGCTCCAGCCCGTAGTTGATCGAGCAGAAGCTGCGCGAGCGCGTGCCTTCATAGTCGACACCCAGACCACCGCCGACATCGACGTGGCTGATCTGGTGGCCAAGCTTGCTCAGTTCGACGAAGTAGCTGACCGCCTCGCGCATGCCCTGGGCGATGTCGCGCACATTGGAAATCTGCGAGCCCATGTGGAAGTGCAGCAGCTTGAGCGAATCGCCCAAGCCGGCCGCCTTGAGTGCCGCCGACAGTTCCAGCACCTGGCGCGGCATCAGGCCGAACTTGGCCTTGTCGCCGCCGGTGTTCTGCCACTTGCCGGCGCCGATCGACACCAGCCGCATGCGCACGCCGAGCAGCGGCTGCACGTTCAGGCGCGCGGCTTCCTCGATGACCAGTTGCAGTTCGTTGGCCTTCTCGATGACGATGTAGACCTTGAGGCCCAGCTTGATTCCGATCAGCGCCAGACGGATGTACTCGCGGTCCTTGTAGCCGTTGCAAACGATGGTGCCGCCGCGGCTCATCGCCAGCACGGTCATCAATTCAGGTTTGCTGCCCGCTTCCAGGCCAAAGCCGCTGTCGCCCGCGCGTACCAGCGCGCTGACCACATCGCGCTGCTGGTTGACCTTGATCGGGAAGATCGCGGTGTAGCCGCCGGCGTAATGTCGATCCGCCATGGCGCGCGCAAAAGCGCCCTGCAGACGCTGCAGACGATGGCCGAGGATTTCCGGGAAGCGCAGCAGCAACGGGATGCGCAAGCCCTGGCGCGCGGCCTCGCCGATCACCGCCGGCAAGGACAAGGCCGGGCCTTCGGCGCCACTCGGGCGCACCACGACGTCGCCGGCCTCGTCGACATCGACATAGCCTTCCGACCAATGCGGCACGCTGTAGGTACGGCGCGCCTGCGCAATCGTCCAATCTGTCATCGACCGGGCACCCAGAAAGCTGAGGGGGCGCGCAGTCTAATGGACCTGCGTGAACGGCGCGCGACTGGATCGGCCAATTGGGCAGTTTGGGGGACGAATCGCGCGCGAGCGCGCTCCTACAAATCCGCCGAAATTCCACGCAAGAATTGTAGAAGCGCGCTTGCGGGCGATGCTGTTGATCGCGGGATGAACCCGCTCCCACAAAAGCCCGCCCCCACCTCTTCCCGGCTCAACCGCGCCCGCGCTCGCCCAGGCCCTGCGCAATGCGACCCAGGAACGGCGCGATGGCGGCGCGCGTGTTCGGATCGGCGTTCAGGTGGGTGAAACTGACCGGCGCGCTCCAGCCGCTTCCGAGTTTGCGCCGGTTGCGCACGTCGTAGGCGCCGACATCCAGGCGCGCGGTGTACTGGGTCATGGCCTCCCCGTAGAAGGTCAACACCGATTCGCCGATCGGCACGGCGCGCACGACGACCACGAATTCGGCGTGGCGACCCGCTTCGGCCACCAGACGCGCCATGTCGGCGCTGCCTTCTTCGATACCGCTCAAGCCACCGATCAGGTCTTCATCGACGAGGTCGAGGCCGGATTCACCGAGGCGTTCTTCGATCGCCATTTCGGCGCTGGCGGCAACTGCCGGATCGCCGAATCCCAGCACCAGCACGCGCGGCGGACCAGCGTAGGCCGGTGCTTGCGGGCTCGGCGTCGGGGTCGCCTTGGCGTATTGCGGCTTGCCGGCGTTGTCGGCACGCGCTTCGCGGCGCTCGCGGCGTTGCTCGCGCATGTCAGCCAGACGCGCACCGATCGCCGCAGACTCCGGGCTCGGCGGCGTTGCCGGCGCGCCCGCGCGCGGACCTGGGGCGCTGGTCGCGGTCGACTCGGCGGGCATCGGTGCTGCTTCAGCCAGCACAACGCTGGAGGCTTCGGGCGCCGATGCGGCCGGCGCCTCTGCGCTGGCGGCGGCGCTTGGCGCCGGGTCGGCGGCAACCGGCACGCTGGCCGCGGCGACCGCGCTGGGCGGACTGGCGGCGTCGGCTGTGGTGGTCGTTGCCAGCGTGGCGCCGGCCGCCGGATCGGGTGTCACGGGCGGCGGCGGCGTTGGGTTGGCACTCGCCGGCGCAGCCGCTGTGGCGGGCGCGGCGGTGGTCGCCGCCGGAGCGGCAACGCTGCTGGCGGTCGCGGTGGTCTGCTGACTTTCGCGGCCACTGAAATACCACGCCGAACCACCACCGGCCGCGACCAGCGCCAGCACCGCAGCGGCCCACGGCAGCGCCGAACTCTGGCGCCTTTCAACGATCGCCGGGCGCGCTGCGGCCGGCGCGGGCGCTACGGCCACCGGCGGCGGAACGGCGCGCTCCGCCGACGGCTGGGTGGCATACCCGGGCACGGGTGCAGGCGGTGCCGGGGTGCGCATTCGCTGCATTTCCGGCGGCGTCGGCGCGTTGACGACGGTGCCGACCATCGGGTTCGGCGCAGCGCGCGAGGGCGTGACCGGCATCGCGGTGTTGACACCCGCGGCGACCAGGTCAGAGATCAGCTGATGGCAATCGGGATAACGATCGGCCGGATCCTTGGCGACCATATGCTTCAGGATCGCCGCCAGTTGCGGGTCGATGGCGTCGTTGACCTGGCGCACGTCCGGGATCTCGGCCTGGACCACTTCCAGCATCATGCCGAGCGGCGATTCGTCCTTGTAAGGCGACTGCCCGGTGAGCATTTCGAAAAACACGATGCCGAGCGCAAACAGATCGGAACGCTGGTCGACCTGCTTGCCGAGGCACACCTCGGGCGACAGATAGCCCGGCGTGCCGACGAACTGGCCGGTGCCGGTCAGCTTCTTGTTGAAATCCTGGGTGGCCAGCGCGATGCCGAAATCGGCCACCTTGACCACGCCACGCTGGGTGATCAGCAGGTTGGCCGGCTTGATGTCGCGATGGATCACGCCACGGTCGTGTGCCGTGGCCAGCCCCTGCGCCACCTGCAGCAGGATGCGCGCCGCCTCGAAGGGTTCCAGCCGGCGCTCGCGCTTCAGCCGCTGGCTGAGCGACTCGCCCTCGACGAATTCCATCGCGAAGAACGGCTGACCGGCGTCCTCGCCGACCAGATAGATCTGCACGATATGCGGATCGTTGAGCTGCGCCATGCTGCGCGCTTCGCGGTAGAAGCGCTCGACCACCATGGCGTCGTCGGCGAGTGCCTCGGACAGCATCTTGATCGCGACGTGGCGGTGCAGCGAGGACTCGTAGCCCTTGTAGACCACGCCCATGCCACCGCGGCCGAGTTCGGCGACGATGTCGTAGTGACCGACCTTGCTGCGCTGTGCCATGGTGTTCTCAGTTGTTCACGTGCTGATCACAGTTTAACGCCATGCGGCGTTCACCGTTGCTGACCGGATACGCAGTTGTGCGCCCAGCGGGGCCGCGCGCGCCGGCTGTGGCACGGCGTGGTCCTTGTGACAGGTAAACGGACGCGCGGCCGATCGGCGCACGGCAAGGGCGCGCGGGTCGTTCAGAATGGGGACAGATTGGTGTTGGTTGTTGGTTGTTGGTGTTGGTGTTGGAACGGGCAAAGGCATCGCGCGCAAGCGCGCTCCTACAAATCCTGCGTGGATCCACGGCAAGATTGTAGGAGCGCGCTCGCGCGCGATGCTTCGCCGACAACCGACACACCAACAACCAACAACCGGCTTGCTCAAGAAGGGCACCAGCTCCACGCGCCGGTTCTTCGCCCGCCCGGCCTCGTCGGCATTGCTCGCCACCGGCGCCAGATAGCTGACACCGTTGGCGGCAAGGCGCTCGGCGGCGATGCCGTGTTCGTTGATCAGCGCCGCGCGCACCGCTTCGGCGCGCCGCTTGGACAGGCTCAGGTTCGAATCGAGGCCGCCCTGGTTGTCGGTATGGCCGACCACATGCACCTTCAGCGCCGGATCGGCAGCCAGCAATTGCGCGATTTCGTCCAGAGTCGGCTTGGATTCCGGTTTCAGCGTTGCCTGATTGGTGTCGAAATAGATGCCGTACAGCGCGACCTTGCCGGCGGCGGTCAGCGATTTCTGCATGTCCGCCGCGGAGACGAACTGGATGTCCTTTTTCATCGCGGCGGCGTCGATGACGTCGACCGCGGCATAGGCACCCTGCACCGCCTTGTAGGTGGCATCCGGCTGCGCCCAGTCGACCGCGATGATCGACACCCAGGTCTCGCCGCTGTCGCCGCTGCGCTTGAGCGTGGTGCTGCGCACGGTGGAATCGCTGGCGGCATAGAGCACGTAGGTACTGCGATTGTTGCGCGGCTCGTTCTGCGAGAACGGCGCCAGGAAGTTGGTGTAGTCGCCGGCATTCGGGTCCTTGCTGGAGTCGTAGACGATCTCAAACCCCTTGCCGCCCAGTTCGGCCTGATACTGGCGCACGATCTCCAGCGCGCTCAAGGCTGGCGCCCTCGTACCAGATCGTGGTGCGCGCGCCTTCGACGATGTTGGCCGGCTGCACAAAGACGCGCTGCTCGCGCTCCAGGTCATATTCCTTGAAGCTGCTGGTCTGGAAAGCCACGCTGTCGAAACGCTTGCTGTCGTAGCCGACGATCTCGGTGCCGCCGACCCGGCCGAGCAGCGGATGGTCCTGGCTTTGCGGCAGGTCGGCGGCGCACAGCGGGACGGCCGCCGAGGACGGCAAGTGCCAGGATGATTCGATGCATGGGCGGACTCCGGTGTGCCTTGGGATGCGTAGAGATACGAAGTTCGGCGCGCAAAAGCGACACCTGATTCCTCCCAATCCGCAGCACCGGCCATTCGATGGTGCGAAGAGCGCCCGCAAGCGGCCCGCACCGCGCCCCACCGGCGAGAACCGCCCCGCCCTTCCGCGGCCTTTGCCGGATAGGATCGCCATTGTTCTCACTGGGGCGCCAGGCGCCGAAGGCCTGCAGCAGATGTCGACTGATTTCTTTTTGCGTTGCTGGCTGTGTGCCCTGACTTGCGCCGCGGCCGTGCCGGCGTTCGCCGAAGAAGCCGTCGTCGATAGCGGCTGCGGCTATGTCAGCACCTCGGCCAAGCCGCCGCTGTCCGAAGACACCTACCCGGCCGACATCACCCGCATCGACGGGGTAGACACCCCCAAGCGCGCGCTCAACCGCTATCGGCTGTCCGTCGGCCGCCACGCCATCGCGGTGCAGGAGCAGATCGGCAGCACGCCGCGCGGTTACACCAAGCTGCGCAAGCTGGGCAACAAGGAAGTCGCGCTGGTCTACAAGATCATCCAGGTCGATATCGAGGCCAACACCAGTTACCAGATCGGCGCGCAGTTGCACGTCGACAAGCTCGATCCGAAACAGCCCAACGCGTATTGGTCGCCGGTGGTGTGGCGCAGCAGTGCGCAGGCGTGTCGCTGAGGCGGCTCCGCCTGCACGAGCGAGCCGACTTCGTCGCTGCAAAAAGCATCGCGCGCAAGCGCGTTCCTACAATGTGCCGCAGGTCCACGCAGTGAGCGCGCTGCGCGTGGCGCGACGATCCTGCTACTTCGCCGCCAGCACCTGCGCCAGATAGGCCTGCGCCGCTGCGTCCTCGCTCTGGCCGAGCCAGAACAACGCTTGCTTGCGGTCCTCCAGCGGCAGGCTGCGATCCTCCAACAGCGCGATCAGCGCCTTGACGCCACGCTCGTCGGGCAGCTGTGACAGCGCGAACACCGCTTGATGGCGCACTTCCCGCGAAACCTCGGACTTCAGCGCCGCGCGGATGGCCGTTTCGGCCTGCGCATCGCCAACCTGGGCCAGCCAGAACCAGGCCTGCGAGCGCACCTTGGCGCTGCGGTCCTGTTGTCCCTGGCGGATCAGCAGTTCGCCGCGGCGCGGCGATTGGCTCTGCGCAATGGCGAACGCTGCGTGCTCGCGCACCTGCGCATCGGCGTCTCCGGTAAGGAAGGGCTCGATCGCTCGCGCTCCGCTCTCGCCGCGCAGTTGGCCGAGCCAGAACAGCGCGTCCTTGCGGTTCTCACGCATGCCGTCGTGGCCGGCGATACGCACCAGTTCGTTCTCGGCCACGCTGCCGGCGTGCGTCGCCAGTGCGGCCAGCACGTCGCTGTCGTGGGTGGCGCGAGTTGCCAGCTGCGTCGCCAGCCAGCGCGCGCTGGTGTCGACGTCAACATCGCCGAGTTCCGTTACGGCACTCCTGGTTTGCACCTTGCAGGTAGGACCGTAGGCACGCACGCGCTGCAATTGACCCGCCTTGAAGCGGGCATACACCAGCGTGTGATCCGCCGGGGCATCGTCGCTGTCAGTGCCGTAGCTGCCGTGGCGGGCATCCAGATCGCAGACGCCCCTCTTGTTCGCGTGATCGCCGAAACAACACCAGTCCGGCGCCCCGGCAACCGCCGGCACGCGCCAGCTGGCCCAGCCGTCGGCCGGCAGCTTCAGCTCGGCGCTGTCGGCGCGCCCGCCAAGCCAGACCAACAACAAGACAACCACGGTTGATCGATAGCGGCGGCTCATGGCGTTTTCCCCTGCAGGGCGGCGTCGATGGCTTCCATCGCCGCATCGCCACCGATGATGGTCAGCTGGCGCAACACGACCTGTTTTTCGGCCGGATCGGTGCTGGCGCGGTAGATCTCCAGCAGTCCCTTTTCGTCGCCGTGGATCATCAGACCCTCCAGCGCGGCGCCGCGCACCTCGGCGTCCTTGCTGGACTTGTAGATCTCGCGCAGAGCCTGGGCAGCTTCGTCGCTGCCAATCATGCCGAGGTTGCGGGTGGCCTCGACGCGCAACTCGGGCGTCTTCGCGGTGTTCGCCATTTCGCGCAAGCTGCCCAGATCGCCAGCAATCGCGTAGGCGCGCACCAGCTCGCCGCTGTGTTTGCCCAGCTGACCGAGCTGGCGCAGTTCGGACAGTGCGCCCATGGCGCCGAGTATGTGGATGGCAGCGCTGGCCTCCTCTTCGGTCGTGGCGTCGCGCGCCAGCTGCATGACTTCGGCCTTGCGGCCGGCAATCAGGTAGGCGTTGAGCACCTCCTGACGGACCTCGCTGTCGCCGCTCTTGTAGATGCCCGACAGCGCTGACAGCGAGTTTGCATTGCCGCCGATGCCGATCATGCGCACCGCCTCCAGGCGCAGCGCGCCGTCCGGCTTGCGCGCCAGATCCAGCAGCAGCTTCTGCGCCTCGTCGTCGTCGATCTGGCTGAGCACGAACAGCGCGCGCATTTTCACCAGCTCGGTCTGCTGGCCTTCCAGCACGCGCTTGAGCAGCGGCAAGGCGCGCTCGGGCGGCGCGGCCATCAGCCCTTCCAGCGCGGCGATCGCCAGTTGCTCCTGCTCGGTCGGCGCCGTCTGGCGGATGCGCGCGTTGCGATGCGCATCGCGCGCCATGTCGCGGGCCATACGCTCGGCATCGCGGGCCTGCTGCTCGGCCACGCGCGCGCCGGATTCATGGCTGCGCGCGATCATTTCGGCACGTTGCGCTTCGACGCGGGCGGCGTCTGCCGCAGCGGCCGCCGGTGCAGCGCGTGAATCGGCTTGCGCGCACGACTTGCCCCGGCTGCAGGCCGCCGCTGGCGGCCAGCATCAACATCAGATGCAAAGGTTTCATTTTCAGCTCCATCACAGGGATTGCACGATCTTTGACGGAGATCGGGACATTTTGGTTTGCATCACCGCCAGTTCGAAATCGAGTTGGGCGCGTGCGCCGCTGTCGGATTCACCCGGCACCGGCTCCTTGGCCAGTTCGGCCAGCACCGGCTCGAAGGCGCGCAGCACGCGCGCCAGGCGCTCGTCGCCCTGCGCCAGCGCCGCGCGTTCATACAGGCGGTTCTGCGCGACGATGTCGTTCACCAGCGCGCTGCGCTGCGCCGGATCGTCCAGCGGCAGCTGCGCCAGCACCGCGCGTGCATCGCGAAAGTGCGAGCGCAGTCCGCGCTGCAGCGGCAGTGGGTCGGCGGTCGCCGCGATCGGAATCTCTGTCACCGGCGCGGACCGCTCGGCGATTCGCGTGCCGATGGCCACACCCAGCAACACCAGCGTCGCCCCGGCCAGCGTCATGGTCCAATGACGGCGCGGCGGGTGCGTCGGCAGCTCCGTGCCGGCGCGCTGCTGCAGACGCAGGCGCCAGCGATCCTGCGCGGCGGCACTCGGCTGCATCTCGGCCGGCGCCGGAATCTGGGCCAGCTCGGCGCGCAATTGCTGATAGCGCCGTGCCAGGTCAGGATCGCTGCGCAGCAAGCGACCGATCGCCTCCATGCGCGCGGCTTCGAGGCCATCCTGATAGTGGTACAGCAGCAGTTCGTCGTCGTTGATCATGTCGTGCTCCGCCATGGATCGAGCGCAATGCGCAACTTGCGCAGTGCGCGGAACAGGGCTTGTTTGATGCTGTCCTGGCTGATCTTGAGTTCGTCGGCGATCTCGATCAGCCGCCATTGCTCGACGTGCTTGAGCACGAAGCAGCAACGTTCCAGTTCGCTCAAGGCGCGCATCGCCAGCTCCAGCCCGGCGCCGAACTCCTGACTCTGGCGTTCCTCGATCGGTGACGAATCGGCGACGCCTTCGAAGGCCTCTGGCTCGGCAACCTCCAGCGGCCGCAGCTTGCGCACCAGATCGATCGCGGCATTGATCGCGATGCGGTGGATCCAGGTATCGAGTTCGGCCTCGCCGCGAAAATCGGCGCGCTTGTCCCAGGCCTTGAGCAGCGCGTCCTGCACCGCATCCTCGGCCAGCGCGGCGTCGCGGGTGATGCGCAGGCAAGCCGAGTACCAGCGCGGCGAGCGCTCGGCGAGCACCGCGTGAAAATCGTCCAGGACCAGCCGTGGACGCGATCTTAGCCAGGCAAACATGGAGGCTTGGACGGGCCGCAAGGAGAAAAGTTAGCCGAGTAGCGCTCCGAACGGGTTCAGAGCCTCCCGACATGTTGATCTTGACTGAAACCTCGGACCAGACTTTCTCGTCCCTGCGGTCACAGGGCGCTCATCGCCCGGTCAACGCAGATCCCACCGGACATGCCGTACGTCTTTGATTCTAATGTGGGAGCGGATTTACTCCGCGAGAGCTTTCGCGGAGTAAATCCGCTCCACAGCTTCGTTGCGCGAGTGGGCGCATCGCAAGGGTGACCCGGACTTTCACCGGCAGGCACAATTGCGCCTGCCGGACCCCGCATCATCGATGCCCCATGGCTCGCGCCGCGGGCGATACGGACTGCAGCACGGAACCCGCATGAAGACCATCGGCCTGATCGGCGGCATGAGCTGGGAATCGACGGTGAGTTACTACCGCCTGATCAATGAGGGCGTCAAACACGCGCTCGGCGGGCTGCATTCGGCGCGCCTGATGCTCTACAGCGTCGACTTCCACGATATCGAGGGGCTGCAGCGATCCGCTGACTGGGACGCAGCCGGTGCATTGCTGGCGGACGCCGCGCGCGCGCTGGAACGTGGCGGCGCCGATTGCATCGTGCTGTGCACCAACACCAGCCCCCCCGCCCCCCGGCGCGGGGCCGGCCGCGGGCCGAGCCGCGCGCGGCCTCCACCACCCCCGGCCAGCGTCATCTCGTGCACCAGATCTCACTGCTGCTGGACGCGAGCGATGCCAGCGTGCCGCTGTTCGATACCACGGCCATCCATGCGCACGCGGCGCTAAGCTGGGCGCTCGGCATCGACTTTCCAAGCGGGTAAGCGGCGCGGACCAAGGGCATCTCCCAAAGGCATCGCGCGCGAGCGCGCTCCTACAAATTCTCCGTGGACCTTCGGCGAAACTGTAGCGGAGCGCGCTTGCGCGCGATGCAACCGTCCTTGGTACCCCAAAACCAGGACAAAAGTCATGACGAACATCAATTTCGTCGTTTTTTTGTTTACAAGTTGTTTACCAGACGTTAAAAAGCACACCGCTCGCCTGCAAGTTGTCCGTGCGGTACTGCACCTATGGGTACTTGCCCTGGCGAAGTCGTCAGTTCAGTCGCGCACTCAATCAACCGATCTCCCCTGGAGTCAATGAATGAAGAACAACTACAACCAACTCGCGGTGGGCATTCGCCGCGCTCTGATGGCGGGCTGTGTGGTCGTGGCACCGATGGCCATGCCGGCATTTGCCCAGAACGCCGACGAAGCCGTGAAGCTGGACAAGGTCGAGGTGACCGGTTCGCGCGTGCGTCGCGTCGACGCCGAAACCGCCAGCCCGGTGTTTGTCCTCGACAAGACGGCGATCGAGCGCTCCGGCGCGGTCACCGTCGGTGAACTGATCCAGGACATCCCGGCGATCGCCGGTGCCGCCACCAACCCGAGCGTGAACAACGGCGGTGGTGATGGCGCGTCCACGGTGTCGCTGCGCGGCCTCGGTGAAGACCGCACGCTGCTCTTGCTCAACGGTCGCCGCATGGTGACCAACGACGTCAACTCGATCCCGGTCGGGATGATCGAGCGCATCGAAGTGCTGAAAGACGGCGCCTCGGCGATCTACGGTTCCGACGCCATCGCCGGCGTGGTCAACTTCATCCTGAAGAAGGATTTCGACGGCGCCCAGTTCGACATGAACTACGGCATTTCCGGCGAAGACGATGGCGAGCGCTACGGCGGCTCGGCCACCTTCGGCTGGACCGGCGAACGCGGCAACGCGATCATGTCGATGAACTACAACGACCAGAAGGCGGTTCTGGCGCAGGATCGCGACTTCTCCGCCTTCGCCCTGTACCTGTCCTCGGGCGTGGTCAGCCGCGCCGGTTCCTCGTCGACCCCGCGCGGCCGTTACACCCTGCCGGGCGACGTGGCCCAGGCCAATGGCCTTGCTTCCTGCGTCGGCGGCAATGGCCTGGCCAACGTCACCCGTCGCGAAGGCACCAGCGGCGCCACGGCGGCCGATTTCCGTTGCTATGTCGGCGGTGAGACCGACTCGTTCAACTACCAGGGCGTCGGCAACGTCGAACTGACCCCGCAGGAACGCTACGGCGTCGCCTTCTCCGGCAGCTACGAGCTGGTCGACGGCATCGAAGCCTTCATGGACGTGCATACGCAGAACACGCGTTCGGCCGGCATCATCGCGCCGCTGCCGTTCTTCTCCGATTTCGACGGCATTTCGCTGTGACGGTGACAGCATCTACAACCCGTTCGGCGAAACCATTGACGGTCGCTACCGCGTCATGGGCCTCGGCAATCGCAGCTACAGCTACGAGACCGACATGAAGGAAATCACCGGTGGCGTCAAGGGCGGCATCGGCGACACCTCCTGGACCTGGGAAGGCTCGTTCACCTACGGCAAGATCGACCAGGAGAACCAGGACGCCGGGTACATCGACTACGCGCGCTTGGCCGACGCCCTCGGCCCATCGTTCGTGCAGGGCGGTGTGGCCCGCTGCGGCACGCCGGGCGCGGTGATTGCCGGCTGCACGCCGATCAACTTCTTCAACCAGCCGGACCCGGCCACGGCCGAAGGGCAGGCGCAGATCGCCGCGCTGGAAGCGCTGGCGCTGCCGGTGCGCGACAACACCGACACCAAGCTGCAGAACTTCGCCGTGGTCTTCAGCGGCGACGTCTACGACTTGCCGGCCGGCACGATGAGCGCCGCGGTGGGCGCCGAACATCGCTACCAGAGCCTCAATTTCGCGCCGGATGCGATCAAGTACATCAACACCGATCCGTTTGGTTGCGGCATCAGCTCCGAGAGCTGCGCCGACCCGACCTCGGGCGACACCACCACGACGGAACTCTACGGCGAGTTGTACATCCCGGTGGTCGAAGGCGCGGCCTGGGCAGATAGCCTGGCCTTCACCCTGGGCACCCGCTGGTCCGACTACGACACCTTCGGCAGCACCACCAACAGCAAGCTCGGCCTCGAATGGCGCCTGGTCGAGGATCTGTTGATCCGCAGCACCTACGCCGAAGTGTTCCGCGCGCCGACCATCAACGATCTGTTCCAGGGCGCCCGCATCACCAATCCGGTGTATTCGGATCCGTGCAACGGCCAGCCGCTGTCCTGCGTCGGCCTGCCCAATGTGCCGGGTCAGACCTTCGAACAGGGCCTCGGTCAGACCAACGCCCTGCTCGGCGGCAACCCGGAACTCGATCCGGAAACCGGCGACGTGTTCACCTGGGGCGCGGTGTACTCGCCGTCCTGGCTGGAAGGCGCGTCGATCGCGGTCGACGTGTGGGACGTCCACCTGGAAGACACCATCCAGACCCTGGGCACCCAGCCGATCCTGAATGCCTGCTTCGAATCTGGCGCGCTGTGCAATCTGTTCACCCGCAACCCGCAAACGGGCGACGTGTTCCTGGTGCAGGACCTGACGCAGAACGCCGGCATCACCGACACCAACGGCGTCGACATCGGCCTCAAGTACATCATCGACACCGACTACGGTCTGTTCCGCGCCAGCATGGACTCGACCTACATCGACAACTATGACGTCGAAGTCATCGTTGCCGGCGAGACCATCGCCGAGCAGTCCAATGCCGGCACCTTCCTGCCGTCGTCCAAGGGTGGCCTGGGCAACTACAGCCGCTGGCGCAGCCTCGCAGCCCTGACCTGGAGCCTGAACAACTTCGAGGCCCAGTGGTCGCTGCGCTACATCGATGGTTTCCGCGTCGGCAGCACCGATCCGGAAGGCGACTGCGCCGACAACGCCGGTCGTGGCGTGGTGGGCAACGAAGGTTGCGTGTTCAACCGCGGCGCCGTCACGTACCACAACCTGCAGTTCGGCTACAACATTCCGACCTGGAAGACCAAGGTGCAGTTCGGCATCGACAACGCTTTCGACAAGCAGCCGCCGATCCTGTACCAGAACAACTCGCTCAACGGCAACATCGACGAGCGCACGCACGATCCGGTCGGCCGCTACTTCTGGCTGAACGCGCAGGTCAAGTTCTGATCTGCACGGGGGAATCCGCTGCGCGGATTCCCCCAAGTCAAGTTGGTAAATCGAAGCCGCGCGGAGCAATCCGCGCGGTTTTTCGTTTCTGGGGCTCGCGACTTTTGCCGTCGGTGGGAACGGGCTCCGCCCGCGATGCTGCGGGCTCTGGTAGGCCGGTGTACGGCGCAGCCGTTCACCGGCGGGTCTTGCGGCAAGCACCCGGTGAACGCGCTGCGCGCGTACACCGGGCTACCGGAGCCGTTATCCGCTCAGGCGGCGTATCCCAACCGCTCGATCCACGGCTGCAGCGTGTCCAGCGCTTCGCCCTCGAACCACGGCCGATAGCGCTGCCAGCGGCCGACGGCGCGCTGGTTGACCGGCTGCACCACCTGCGCATAGCTCGGCGTGCTGATCGCGCCCTTGCGCCGCGCGCGTTCGGTGAACTCGCTCAGATCATCGCTCCACGGCAGGCCGAGGAAGTCGAACAGCGCCTTGCCTTCGCGCCCGACATCGGCGACCAGATCCTCGTAACGAAGCACGTGCAAGGGCAGCCCGAGGCGGTCGCGGAAATCGTGGAAATGCGCCATCACCCTTGCGTACATGCGCGCGGTGCTCGCCAGCGTCTCGAAAGTGATCGAGAACGCCGGTGAGCGGAAGTTCTGCATGTAGCAGCTGAGCACCACATCGCAGGGATGGCGCAGCGCCAGCAGCACCTGCGCCCGCGGGAACAGCGTGGCGACCAGCGGCAGGCGCACCAGATTCAGCGGATTCTTGTCGACCGCGCGGCGTGCGCCGAGTTGCGGCAGCACGCGCGCGACGTCGGCGAAGTAACTGCGCCGCAGTGTCCGACAGGCGTCCTCGCTCAGCATCGACAGGGCCGCCGGATAGCCGGGATTGCGTTCGTTGATGCGACTGACCAGCCGCTGCAGGAAGGGCTGCTCGTCGAAAGAGGCCAGTGCGCCATGCGCATCCAGCAACTGCTCCATCAGCGTGGTGCCCGGAGCGCGGGAAGCCGACCAGGAACACCGGGTCGGCTGGATCTCCCGGCGCGGGCGCCGACAACCGACTTCGAACCTCCGGCACCGGCGCATCGAGCACGGCGAGCAGGCCGTCGCCGTGCGGCAGCGCTGCATGCGTGCCGGTGACCTGCGCATAGCGCTCGGCGTGGCCACGGGCGAAAGCCTGCATCGCCGCGTCGACATCGCCAAGCGCGTCGCAGCAACGCCCCAACTTGAGCAGCAGGTCGCCGCGCGCCAGCGCATCCGGGTTGGGGCGCTGCAGCAGCGCTTCCAGGCGTTGCCGGGCGAGCGCGTGTTGGTTCCGGCGACCGGCCAGTTGCGCTTCCAGTTCCAGCAGCAGATCGGTCTGATGTGCGTTCAATTGCTCGCGTCGAAGGTCCAGATCCGCAGCAATGGCCTCGGCTGGCGCGAGTCGGTTGCAGCGTTCGTGCACCGCCGCCAGTCCGAGTTGCGCATCGGTGGCCTCCGGCCCGGAACTCGGCACCGCGTCGAAGCAGGCAGCGGCGTCCTCGTACAGGCCGAGTTGCAGCAGCAGATTGCCGGATTCGACCAGGATGGTTGGCGCCAGATTGCCACGGCGCAGGGCATCGATCGCCTGTCCGGCGGCTTCGTACTCGTCGAGCATCACCAGCGCGCGGGCGCGCAGCAGTTGGAATTCGGGGTCCTGCGGATGGCTGCGCAGCGCCAGCTGCACGTGTTCCAGCGCGCGCCGCGCCTGCCCGTGCGCGACCCAGGCGCGCGCCAGCGCGTAGTGCAGTTCGGCGCCGCCGCCACCGCACTGCAGCGCGCGCTGCAACGGCGCCAGCGCGTCGCGTTCGCGGCCGAGTTCGCACAGGCAGTTGCCGAGATTGCTCCAGTGCTCGGCGACTTCGGGCTGCAGCACGGTCAGCTGCTCATAGATCGGCCAGGCATCGCTGGCGCGCTGCTGCTGGCTCAGGGCCAGGGCGAGCACCGACAGCCAGGATGGGTCGGCCGGTGATGACTCAAGTCCGCTGCGGGCCAGGCGTTCGGCGAGGTCGAAGCGGCTGGCTTGCAGGGCTGCCAGGCCGTCGCCTAGGGTGATTTGCAGTTGTGCGGAAGGCGCCACGGGCGATTCCAGGCGAGCGGATGCCCGATATGGCGCAGGATGCTACCGGAAGCCTTGACGCGTAGGTCACGTTGGCTGCGCAGCAGCCTACGTGACAGCATGAGTCGTCACGTAGCCCGCAGCGCGGGCAACATGACCTACATTCCGTGGTCGGCACGCGGCATGCTACGCGCCCCACAATTCTTCGCCGAGCGCATCCCTTGTCGAATCATCCCCTGCTCGACTCGGCGCACAACGCGATGCGCAGCCAGCACTGGGCGCTGGCGGCGCGCATGTTCGATGCGGTGCTGGCCGAACTGCCGCAATCGCTGCCGGCGCGCATCGGCCGCGCTCGCTGCGCCATGCTGCAGGCGCAGCCGGCGATCGCGGTGTCCCAGTTGCAGGAGGCCGCGCGGCTGGCCCCGGACAATGCGCCGGTGGCGCGCAGCCTCGGCGTCGCGCTGCTGAGTGTCGACAGTCTGGAAGCGGCCGCCGCGGAACTGGACCGGGCGCGCGCACTCGATCCGGCCGATCCGTTGACGCGCCTGCACATCGGCCAGGTGCGCGAGCAGCGTGGGCAGCTGCAGGCGGCGGCGCAGTCGTATTACCGCGCCCTGGTCATGGCGCAAGCGCGCGGCCAGTGGCTCGATCGCCAGCGCACGCCGGCAGCGCTGCAACCGGTGATCCTGCATGCGATGGACGTGGTCGACCGCGAACGTCGGCGTACGCTGATGGCGATCATCGAGCCGTGGCGCGCGCAGCACGGCGTCGCGGCGGTGGCGCGCGTTTCGCGTTGCCTGGAAGCTCATCTGAAGACGCTGACGCTGCAGCCGACCGACGCGGCGCAGCGTCCGCGCTTTCTGTATTTCCCCGATCTGCCGGCGCCGCGCTACTTCGATCGCGCACTGTTCCCCTGGATCGAGCAACTGGAATCGGCCACCGGCGCGATCCGCAGCGAGGCGCTCGAGGTGTTGGCCGCCGACGGCGCCCTGCAACCCTTCCTCAAGTTCGACTCCGCGGAACAGGTCGGAAAGTACCTGGGCGGTGGCGAGCAGCCGCCCTCCTGGGACGCCTTCTTCTTCTACCGCGACGGCGAGCGCATCGACGCCAACCACCAGCGCTGTCCGGCGACTTCAGCGGCGATCGAAGCGCTGCCGCTGGTGCGCATCCGCCAGCACGCGCCGGAAATCTGCTACTCGGTGCTGGCACCAGGCACGCATATCCTGCCGCACACCGGCGTGACCAATATCCGCGCGGTGGTGCACCTGCCGCTGATCGTGCCAGCCGATTGCGCGATCGAGGTCGGCGGTGAAACCCACGCCTGGCGCGTAGGCGAGGTGGTGGTATTCGACGACACCTTCGAACATCACGCCTGGAACCGCAGCGACCAGCGCCGGGTGATCCTGTTGATGGATACCTGGAACCCGTATCTCAGTGACGTGGAACGCGAGGCGGTCGGCGCGCTGATCGCGGGTATCGGCGATTTCAATCGGGATTAACGGGCGAAGCCCCGCGTTCCTACTCCAGCCCATCAGCAAACATCAAGCCACCATTCAAGGCGCTCCAGTTCTGCAACAGCGCGGTCAACGCCTGCGGGGTGTTGGTTGCCGCCGCCTGCGCCGCCTGGCCCGTGCGGTTGATGCCGTGACAGCCGCCGCATTCGCGGATCTCGCCGGGCTGCAGGGTCAGCCAGAAGCGCTCGCGCACCACCGGCGTGCCGTTGGGTGCGGTGGTCTGCCAGCTGAGCGCCCGCTGGGTCGGCACGAACAGCGCGGTCGATCCATCCGGAAAGATCGGCGCGCTGCCGGCCGGTCCGCCGGCATTGGGCAGATTGTTGGCCAGTGCCGCGGGTTCGTGCAGGAAGCGCGACACCACGCGGCGGCCAAGATTGGGGCTGGCGCTGCCGCCCAGGCCGCGCACCTGATCGCCCTGGATCAGCTGGAAATGCGCGATGTCGTAGAGCGTGCCGCCGCTGCCCACCGTCTGCACGCCGCCGGGCACACGCAGGTTGAACGGTTGCTGCTTGTCGGCCTTGTCGCGATGGGTGTTGTTGCGCACCACGATCAGTCCGAGATTCTGCTGGCGCAGGAAACGTCGCAGTGTCGATTCGGCAACACCGGCCGTGGCAAAGGCCGAGAGCTCAGGGCCGGCGGTTGCCGGCTCGCTGGAGGCCGGCGGTACCGTGCGCGCACGCACCTCGACCGGACTCAGCTCCCACAATTCGCCGGTGTAGCTGACCATCTGGTCCGGATCCCACCAGTTCACGGTCTTGTTGATGCCTGCGGTCAGGCTCGCACCGGCGGTCAGGAAGCCGCCGGTTCCGGTGGTCATCAGCTTGATGCGGAAACGGTAGCTGGGCACCGGCGCGGTCGGGCTGCCGAGATTGTCGACACCGCCCTGCGCGGTGGTGTGCGCGACCACGATGCTGCCGTCGCTGAGCACCAGCGGATTGCGATAGTGGCCGCTGTGATCCGCCGCGGGTGCGGTGCCGAAGGTGCTGCGTGGCGTCAGGTACTCGATCACGATGTCATCGGGATTGGCGCTCGGCGGCGCCACCAGCCGCACCAGCTGGCCGGCGGCGTGGGAGTCGAATTCGGGCGCGTCGATGCCGAGGTAGCGCCCGGGTTGAGTCGGATCCTCGACGATCTGGAACAGGTTTTCGATCGCGTTCGGATTGGTGCGTCCGGACACTTCGGCAATGAACTCCACCAGATTGGCGTCGTTGTTGAAGGCGCGATCGAAATAGGTGTGGAACTCGTGACGACCGAGGTGATTGAGGAACTCGGCCTCGGTGCCGTCCTGCGCCAGTTGCCAGGGGAAGAAGTTGTTGAAGCGGTGGCCGTTGACGGTGGAACCGACCGCAGCGACGCGCGGTTCGGGGAAGGGCTCGGTCAGACCGGGCGCAATCGCGGCGTTCGCCTCCTCGCTGACCCAGTCGAAACTCTGGTTGGGATTGCCGGCCTGGTCGGACTGCTGATCGCGCTGCAGATGGTCCCAGCGGGTGAACAACACGCGCCCGAAACTGTCGACCAGCGGATCGAAATCGCCCGACGGCGAGTGATCCAGCAGCTTGAGCGCGCCGGTGGCCGGGTCCAGTCGCCACAAACCGGTCACCGTGGCGGTCGATTCGTATTCGTCGTGCTGCGGATACAGGTGCAAGGCGCC
Organism: Rhodanobacteraceae bacterium; assembly: GCA_016717705.1. Lineage (GTDB taxonomy): Bacteria > Pseudomonadota > Gammaproteobacteria > Xanthomonadales > SZUA-5 > JADKFD01. Next base: position 63,720 of record JADKFD010000031.1, read on the forward strand.
GTTGCGCGGCCGATCGGAGGCAAACACGATGCTGCCGTCCGACAGATAGGCCGGATTGACGTTGTTGAACTGGGTCGGCTGGTTGGGCACCAGCGTGATCGACACCTGCTGGCCCTGGCCGAGTCCGCTCACTTCATACAACTGCCAGCGGAAGGACAACACCTGGAACTGTTGCGGCGGCGCGCCGACCACCATCGAGAACACCGCCTTGGTGCCGTTCCAGTGCACATGCGGATCGCGCACGGCAATCGCGTTGGCGCCCTGGAATCCGTTCATGCCGAAACCGGCCTCGGCGGTCAGATTGCGCAGCGTGCCATTCGGATAGCGGATCCACAGATCGCCGCCGCGATAGACCGAGTTCATGTTGGCGATGTGGTTGGCGAAAGTCGAACCCACAGCCGCAAAATCGACCGGCACCGGCACCTGGGTGACAAACAGGATCGGATTGGGCGTGGTCTGCGCCTGGGCCAGCGCGCTCAGCAGTGTCAGCGGCAACAACCAGAAGGTGGTGCGCATCGGTGCTCCCCCGAGAACGGTGATGTCGTCCTTAGCTCCACGTCAATTTCCGCGCATTCGGGTCGCGTTGACAGTGCGATACACGGCTCGCGGGTTCTTTTCCGATGGACGGTATGTCCGCTTTGCGCGTGAAGGCCGTTTCTACCTGGGTAAGCCCCACCGGCGGAGATCAGCAGCACTGCGACCCGCCGGGATCTCATCCCCAGGAATCCACACAGATGATCCGCATCCTCCCGATCCTCTTGCTGACGAGCCTAGCCATGACCGCCAATGCCCAGGACCCCGCCGCCGCCGACACCTTCGAACGTGAAGCCCTGAAGGCGCTGAAGGCGGCGCACGCCGCGAAAAAGAGCGTGGTCATCCACATCGGCGGTCAGACCGTCGCCGGCGGCATCAAGGCGATCGGCCCGGACTCGATCATCATCAGCAACCGCGAGCACGCCACCATCATCGTGCGCCGCGAGCGCATCGATGCGATCGAGGCGGATTGACGCTCTGGAGTGCGCCGGCTTGCCGGCGCTCTGGATGCTGTTGCTTACGAACAGGGAGTGATCCAAAGCGGTGGCAAGCCACCGCACTCCAGATCACAAGTCTCAGGTCGCCGGACACGCAATCGGCGCCGGCTCGACCTTGTCGCTCATGCCCGGGATAAGTGCCGACAGCCGCGTCGGGCTGCCGTCGATGCGCCAGTCATAGAGCACGGCGAAGGCGAGCACGCGCGCGATGTATTCGCGGGTTTCCTTGTAGGGCACGGTTTCCACCCACAAATCCCACGGCGGCAACGGCGCCTCGATCCAGCGCTTCACGGCGCCGATGCCGGCGTTGTAGGCGCCGGTGGCGAGCACCGGGTTGCCATCGAGATCCGCCACGCGGCGGCTGAGATAGGTCGTGCCCAGGCGGATGTTGTGCGCGGGGTCGGTCAGCGGGTCGACGCGAATGCCCAGCGACTTGGCCACTGCGGCGGCGGTCGCCGGCATCAGCTGCATCAAGCCGCGCGCGCCGACCGGAGAACGGGCATTCGCATTCCACGCGCTCTCGGCGCGGATCAGACCGTAAACCCAGTTCACCGGCAGTCCGGTGCGCTTAGCTTCCTGCTCCACTGCAGCGGTATGCAGCAGCGGGAAGCGCGCCTCGTACTGGCGGATCAATTCATCGCCGGACATGGTGAAGATCGCCCACTCGTGCAGACCTTCACGACTGGCGATCAGACCGGCCTCGCGACGCAGCTCGAGTGACAGCTGCGGCATCTGCCAGAACCACTCGCTGCGGGCGCGATCGGTGTCGCCCAGCACCCACCATTCGAGCGCACGCTGCACGCCGCCCAGGTTGAGCACGGCGAAGGCACGCTCGGTATTGAGCAGGTTGTCGGCGGGACAGATCGCATAGGCCGCGCCGATGCGATCGGCGGCCAGGAATCCGTGAAAGTTGGCTTCGCCAGCGGCCGCCTTGAACAGCGGTTGCGCTTCGTCGGCACGGCCCAGCAGTTCCAGCACACGGCCGCGCGTATAGCGCCAGCGGCTCTGCGCGGACTGCGCGGCCGTCATGCCATCGAGCGCCGCCAGCGCGGCGCTGTATTCGACTCGGCGCAAGTGGTAGCGCACCTGCCATTCGCGCAGGTTGTCGTCGAAGCCCGCGGCCGGCACGCGCGCCAGCAGGCGCGCCGCTTCAGGCAAGCGTTCCACCGCTGCATAGCGGGCGATTTCGGCCTCGATGCGAGCACGATCTGCAGCGACGAAGGGCATCCGCGTCGCCAGTGCCTGATAACGGGCCTCAGTCGCCAGCGCACCCTTGCGCGCCATCTGCACCAGCGCCACCGTGGCCGCCGCGGCGCTCGCCGCGGTGGCTGGCCAACGCGCCGCCTGATTCAGTGCGACCGCCGGCTCCGTCTGCGCCAGGATGCGCCGCTGCAGCGCCGGCCGCTGTGCCTTGGGCAGTTCATTGCTGAGCGCCTGGGCCAGACCGGTCTGTCCGCCGGCCAGAGCCTTTTCGATGCGCGCGTTGACCCGTGCCGCCGTCAACAAGCTGCTGCCGCGCAGATGAGCGAGCAGCGGGCGGCATTCGACACGATCCTTGTCGAGCGCCTCGAACAGCGCCAGCGCCTCGGCCGTGGCGTCACCCTTGACCTTGGTGGCGCGCCGCGCGCTCCAGGCGTGGCAGCGCAAATCGACGCTGGCAAGCGCCTCGACGTAGATCTTGAGGAAAGCCTGGTATTGCGCGCCGCGTCCGTAGCGCTCCAGCGTTTGCGCACGCAATCGCTGCCCCGGCAGGCTGTCGCCATGGTCGTGCAGGAATTGCTCGATGTCCTTGTCCGGCGCCTTGGCGCCGAGCCGTCGCAGGCGTTCGTAGGGCAGATAGGGATAAAGCGGATAGTCTTCCAGTCCCGGCGACCCGCGACGAGGTATCGACGCCCGATTGCGCCAGCCGCCAGGCCGCCTGGAATTGCGCGCGTTGGGGCGCCAGGTCCGCAGCCAGCAGGACGGGTGCCGCGAGAACGAGTAACAACAGCAACAAGCGCGGCACGGCGTGGCTCCAGATGGCGTGGCGATGGCGCCAGCAACAAGTCGCCGGGCGCGGCGCGGGATTCGATAGTTAAGGTCGATTCTACAAGCGCTTGACTGACATTCCTGAGACTTTAGCTGAACAGAGGCAACCCGCTGAATGCTGGCCACACTGACCTTGATGCTGATTGGCGCTGTGGCCGGCCTGATGGCCGGACTGCTCGGCGTGGGCGGCGGCCTGATCGTGGTGCCGGCATTGGCGCTGTGGTTGCCCAGCACCGGCATCGCGCCCACCGAAGCCCTGCATGCGGCGGTGGCCACCTCGCTGGCCAGCATCAGCGTGACCGCAGCCGCCAGCGCCTGGGCGCATTACCGCCGCGGCGGTGTCAACCTGCCGGCGCTGGCCTGGCTGACACCGGGACTGCTCGCCGGCAGTGGCGGCGGCGCGCTGGTGGTGGCGATGATCCCGGGTCCGGCGCTGACCATGTTCGTGGCCAGCTTCTGCGTGTTTGCCGCGTGGCAGGTT
>JADKFD010000032.1 GCA_016717705.1 Rhodanobacteraceae bacterium
GCGCTGGTCGATTACACGGGGCGCCAGGTGCGACCCGACAAGCGCGGGGCGATTACCGGCCTGCCACCGGCGATCCTGGGGCGCCTGGATTACCGACCTGAGCAATGGGCGCGTCAGGTGATGGCGGTGGGGTCGAGCTTCAACCGCGCTATGGGCCAGGTCGAGAGCCTGATCGAGAAGGCGAGGGCGATGGGGCAGTGCTGGCTGCGCGGCGTTGCGGTGGCGCGAGCGCTGGCGAGAGCGTGAGTGTTCCCACTTCTCGTCGGCGACCCTGGGTCGCGCGTCTGGCCGAGCTTTGAGTCCCGACTGGTATTCTCATTCCACCAACACCCAGGGGAAGCAGCGTGCGCCAACTGTTGATCGTATTCCTGGCTCTTTGCCTGTTCAGCGGCAGCGCCGTTGCGCAAGAGGCCACTGCCGCCAACGCACGCGAACTTCCTGCTGGTGTGATCGTTCCCGCTGCTGCAGTTGCCGGAGCGAACTTCGATGTCGACAAGGCCACTGAAGCCTATATCGAACTTCTCACCCCGGAACAGCGAACAGCGCGCGCAATCCGATGCCTATTTCGAGGGTGGCTATTGGCTGCAGCTGTGGGGATTCCTGTACGGTTGCTGGTCTGTACGGTGTTCATCGCCACCGGGCTCTCGCAGAAGCGCGATATCGCCAAGCGCGTCAGTCATCGGCCCTGGCTGTACACAGCCATCTACGCGGCACTCTGGTTGGTTGCCGGCACGCTGCTCGGCTTGCCGTTGTCGCTGTATGCCGATTATTACCGTGAACACGCCTATGGACTTTCAAATCTGAGCCTGGGTGGTTGGTTCGCCGAAAGTGGCAAGTCTCTGCTGGTCGGCTTGATCATCCTGCCATGGATCATCAGCGGATTATTCGCTGCGGTACGCAAGGCTGGCGAGCGCTGGTGGCTGGGCGCGGGCCTGGGCGGATTTGTCGTGATCCTGATGCTGGGCATGATTGCGCCGGTATTCATTTCGCCATTGTTCAATGACTATAAACTCAGCGCCAACGTGTCCGGTTTCGCCGGTACCACGCAGGTCAGCCTAAACGACAATTTGTTGAACAAGACCTCGCTGCCCGAAATAAAGGCCGTCATGGGCCATGAGATGGGCCACTATGTGCTCAATCACAGCCTGCGCCTGACGGTGTATTTGAGCATACTGATCATCTTCGGCTTCTGGTTCGTGCATACCGTGCTGGATAAAGCCATCGTTCGATTTGGCCATCGTCACGGCATCACTGAACGCACCGATCCTGCCGTATTGCCGATTGCAGTCGCCGTGTTCAGTCTGTTTTTTCTGCTGTTGACGCCGGTCACCAATTCCATGACTCGGCAGGCGGAAAAGGAAGCTGATCTCTACGGCCTGAACGCCGCGCGCGAACCGCACGGCTTCGCCACCACCGCAATGCGCCTGAGTTCGTATCGCAAGATTCATCCCGGGTATTGGGAGGAAGTTTTCTTCTACGACCATCCGAGTGGCTATGACCGCGTGCATTCGGCGATGCTCTGGCTGCAGGAGAACCAGAGTCTTGAGGGCGACCAGAGTCCCTGACAGGCAACAAGTCACAACCCCGGCTCGCAGGAACCTGTTCAGAGGCTCTCTGGCTCGGAGATTCCCTGGAAAACCAACGCAATCCGCAGGACGCGCAATTGCTGATTCAATCGCCGGCGCGGCGCCGGTGACCGAAACGCCGCCCAGGTAGGCAAGGCGTGTTGCGGTCCGTATCCTGCCGCGCACCAGCGTGCCTGCTACGAGCCTGCGTCGACAGTGCGGCGGTGCACGACGCCAGGTTTTTCCCACTGCGGCATAGCGCTGAACGACCCCATGAACCCTGAGCAAGTCGATGAGCTTCTGTTGCGGGCCGCTACCAGCCATCAGGCCGGGCAACTGCAGCTGGCCGCGGAACTGTACGCAAAGGTGCTCGGCGCCGATCCGACGAGCCCGGTGGCCAACCATAATCTTGGCGTACTGGCGATGCAGACCGGCAAGGGATTGCCCACCGCGCTGCCGTTGTTCGCGCGTGCCTGGCAGTCCGATCCCGGTCACCAGCAGCACTGGCTCAGCTATTTGCGCGCGCTGGTGCAGTCGGGCGACATCGATGTCGCTCGCCGCGTGCATGCCGATGGCAGCCAGCGCGGCCTGCGTGGCCCGGGCATCGAGGCACTCCAGGCCAGGATGGCGCCGGCCAAGCCCGCGGCAGCGGCAACGCCGGTAACCGCAACGGAAGATCTGCGGGCGGAGCAGGCCGAGCTGGATCGACTGCTCGGCGGCGGACTGCCGGATGCGGCTGAACGACTGGCCCGCCAACTGACGGTCCGCCACCCCCAGCACCCCCTGGGATGGAAGGCACTGGGATCGGCGCTGCTGGCGCAACAACGCGACCAGGAGGCCGCGCTGCACTCAAGCGCGCTGCGCAGCTGGCGCCGGCCGATGCGTCGATCTTGACTGGCCTGGGCGAAGCCCTGCAGCAGTTAGGCTCTCATCGGAGGCCGAAGCGGCATATCGCAAGGCGCAGCGTCGACCCGCGCAGCCTGGCCGCGTTAGTGGGACTGGCCGCGGCGCTGTCAAGGCTTTCGTCATGCCGACGCCGAATCGACGTGCCGCCAGGCGCTCGCTGGCGCCGGATCGGCACAGGCCTGGCTGACGCTGGGGATGCCCAATTGGGTCAGCGGCGCGTCGACGATGCTGCGACCAGCTATCAGCGTGCGCTGGCCCTGCGACGGGCTGGGTGAGCGCTTACCAGAAGCTCGGCACGCTGCACTACGAGAATCAGGACGAGGACCAACTGATTGCGTTGACGCGGCAGATGATCATCGATGCCCCATCCTACGTTGAGGCACACGCCGATCTGGGTCGAATTCTGATGCGTGCCGGGCGTCTGGACGAGGCGATCGAGGCGTTTCGGGTCTCGCTGCAACTGCGGCCCGATGACCTGACGACGCGCGAGGCGCTGCTGTTTTGCTGCAACTACCAGGCGCGCTTGTCGCCGCAGGCCTTGTTCGACGAGGCGGTCGCTTACGGCAAGCGGGTGCGCGCGAAGGCGCGGCCCTACCACCGTTGGACGGCGGCTGCGCCGCCTGAGCGCCTTCGCGTAGGCCTGGTGTCGGGCGATCTGCGCGAGCACCCGGTGGCGTTCTTCCTTGGAGTCGGTGCTGGCCAACAGCGATCGCCGGCGCATCGAGTGGTTTGTGTATTCGACCACCGCCAAAGCGGACGCGGTGAGCGCGCGCCTGCGCGGACACGTCGAGCAATGGAGAATACTCGACGGTCTCGGCGACGAAGAACGCGCGCGCCAGATCCACGCCGATGGTGTGCATGTCCTGATCGATCTTGCCGGGCATTCGGCACTCAATGCGCTGGCAGTATTCGCCCGGCGGCCGGCGCCGGTGCTGCAAGTCAGCTTCAGCTCGGCTAGTTTCGCCACAACCGGCCTCACCGAGATTGACTACTTGCTGGCGGACGCAATGAGCGTGCCCGATTCGGATCGGGGGCTGTTCACCGAGTCCATCTGGCACCTGCCGAAAACCCGCTTGTGCTTCACGGTGCCTGATCCGGCGCCGGACGTCGCGCCGCCGCCGTCCGCCACCAACGGGTTCATCACTTTTGGCAGCTTTCAGACCCTGCGCAAACTCAACGACGAGTGCTGGCTACCTGGGCCGAAGTCCTCAATGGCGACGAGCACTGCCGCATGCGGGTGCAGAACGCAGAACTGTCGACGGAAGCGGGGCGGGCGGCCTTTCGGCAACGCGCGGCGCGCGCCGGAATCGCGCCTTCGCGGCTGGATCTGCATGGCGTTGAATCGCGCAGCCAGTACCTGCAGCAGTATGCGGAGGTCGACATCCTGCTCGACAGCTTCCCGTTTCCGGGCGGGACCACGACCTGCGAGGGGCTGTGGATGGGAGTGCCGACGGTGACTCTTCAGGGCTCAATCTGGTTGGACGGCAAGGTGCATGCCTGATGGCTGCCGCAGGATTGTCCGATTGGATTGCAGGTTCCCGCGCGGACTACCTTGCCCTCGCCCGGCGCAAGGCTGCCGATGTCGTGGCCCTGAGCGAATTGCGCAAGGACATGCGAGCACGACTGCAAACCTCGCCATTGTTCGACGCGCAAAGTTTCGCCCGGTCCCTGGAAGATGCGCTCTGGTCGATGTGGCAGCAAAAATCAACAAAATAAAGAAATGCCGCGTCCATTCATGAAGTAATATTTAGATTTGGCGCTGAATCGCGGAATAAATGTACTTGCTCAATGACAGATCGAGAGATTGAACGTCCATTCTCAGAATGTCTGTTCTTTTCATAGCCCAATTGTCACTGCGACTTTCAGCCCTGTTGCAACATCTTTGGATATGCGAACCTTGTTTCGCACCGGGAAAACAAGGGACCCTCTGAACAAGTTCTGCGGCCGCAGAACTTGTTCAGAGGGTCCCTGGATCCCCGGTCGCGAAAATAAGGTAGCGGGAATTGGCGCCCCTTGTGCCATTCACAACCGGAGATATGCAATGAAAATTCATGGCCTATTGCTCTTGATTGCAGCAATCGGTTTTCCGCGCCGGTCATGGCGCAAACCGACAATATCGACGACATCGTCGCCCAGTCTGGCTTGAGCAAACAACAGGTCAGAATGTTGATCGGTGCGCGGACGCCGTATCCGGCCTATCGCACCAGCTACGAGCGCATGCGCAAGCAACTGATTGCCGCTGTCGGCCAGGCGCGCTATCGGGAGTTGGTGAAGGCGGGTGAACTGCCGGCAGCTGGCAAGGTGATTTCCAGCGCCAGCTGAATCAGGCGGACTGAGGTGGTGGCCTGGTTTGTCAGCGCCAATTACGAAGGAAGTCCGGACAAGGCCCAGACCCACCAGAGTGGGTCTGGACCATGTCTGGGTGTTATTGCGATCGTTGGGCGCCGAAAGCGGGTAACTGGCACAGGTCCAGTGGGCGAATGCTGAGATGAAAGGACCGGACGGATCGGCACAGATCACGATCAGTGTCGCTGATGTCAGCGCGTCGCAGCATCGGGTCGAACGCCGGGAACACCGGCCCTGCTTCGAAACGGTGCACACCATGATTCGATTAGTCAGCGGCGACATTCTGCTCAGTCAGGCCCACGCCATCGTTCACGGTGTGGCGCCCAATGATCCCTTCAGCAGTGGGTTGGCGCATGCGCTGCGTGAGCGCTGGCCGTCGATGTACAAAGACTTTCGCCACTATTGCCAGTCGCGCCATCCGGAGCCAGGCGGGCTGTGGACGTGGAGCGGGGCGGGGGACAGTCACGTCGTGAATCTGTTCACTCAGGATGGCGCGTTTGGTCACGGCGCCAAGCCGGGCAAGGCGTCGCTGGCGAACGTCAATCACGCGCTGAAGGCGCTGGTGGCCGAAATCCTCAAGGAGGGCTACACACGGTTGCGCTGCCGCGACTGGCGACCGGGGTCAGCGGGCTGGCGTAGGAAGACGTGGAGCCGCTGATCCGTTCGCATCTGGCGGGCTTGGGCATTCCGGTGATCGTCTACGCGACCTATCGGGCTGGCGTCGTGGCCGATGAGGGTTTGCTCGAGCGCGTGGGCTGAGGCTTGCTGCGGGCATTCGCTGTCAGTGGGAGCAAATTCAATCCGCGATCTTCTGGCCTGAGACTTGTCAAAAAGCAAGAATCGCGGGGTAAACCCGCTCCCACAAGAAGCCGCTCCCAGGTGACGGCCGGAGCGGCCTGTTCGGCTCAGTCGGTTTTCGCGGCATTCAACACCGTGCGCACGCGCAGGCTGGCATGGCGTCCAGCGCTGTCGATGGCGATCAGGTACTGGTCGCCGGCGTCATCGAATTGCAGGTCGAGCACAGCCGGACCCCGGGTACTTCCCACGTAGCGCTCGTTCAACAGCCAGCGCACGGCGCCGTCGGTGCCCAGCGCCTGCACGCGGACCTTGATCGGCCCGGAGCGATTGCTCGGTGTGCGCAGCACGCTGCCATCGTTGAGCCCGCCGATGCGTAATCCGGTGCTGAATTCGTCGGCGACGCAGCCTTTGGCCAAATCCGGCAGTTGCGAGCGTTGACGCAGCGCCGTCGATAGCCACGGATAGGCCAGCGCCGGCCAGCGCGCTACGGTGACCAGTTCGGCATCGCTTGCCATGCAGCTGAGATTGCGCCGCCGGCCGCTCGGGTCGCGCCAATACTGCATCAAGGCGCCACGCCAGGTCGCGATCTCGCGATCGGGGAAGGTCGTTGGTACGGTGCCATTCAACACCCAGGCATCCCAACGCTGGTGACAGTGGCGCGGGTCCCCGGCGTCCACTTCGCTGCCCAGCGGCCAGCAGATCTGGCGTTCGCTGACGCTGGGCGGCGGCGGCGCCAGATCGCGTGTCTGCCGGGTCGGCAGGCTGTCGGCAATTTCGATCAGCAGGGGCAGGGCGGTGACGGCGCCGAACTGCCCCGGCAGTGGCGTGCCATCGGGGCGGCCGATCCACACGCCGATCGTATGTTCGGGTGTCACGGCCAGCGCCCAGCTGTCGCGAAAGCCATAGCTGGTGCCGGTTTTCCAGGCCAGGCTGACGCGGCTGGCGCTGGCGAAACTGCTGCTGTCGAGGCTGTCGTTGGGGTCGCGTTCGAGCATGCGGCGCACGATCCAGGCGGCGCCCGGGCTCATCAGGTAGCGCGGATTGATCGGATCGTCGATCTGCAGGCGGGGCGCCGCAGCGAGGCCGCCGCGGGCGATGGCCAGGTAGGCGCCGACCAGTTCCTCCAGGGTGGTGGCGCCGCCGCCGAGTATCAACGCCAGGTTGGGTGTCGCGCCTTGCGCCATGCGCAGGCGCAGGCCGGCGTTTTCCAGGGTGGAGGAAAAGCGCACCACGCCGACGCGGTCGAGCAGATCGACCGCGGGCACGTTCAAGGACAGGCGCAATGCCTGGGTGGCGCTTACCGGGCCCTGGAAGCGCTCCATGAAGTTGCTCGGCTGGTAGCCGTCGAAGGATTGCGGAGCGTCGATCAGCAGGCTCATCGAATGGATCAGGCCCTGATCGAGCGCCATCGCGTAAAGCAGCGGCTTGAGCGTCGATCCGGGTGAGCGCGGCGCGCGCACCATGTCGACATGGCCGGCGCGATCGGTGTCCAGCAGATCGGCCGAGCCGACGTAGGCGAGGGTGTCGACGCTGTCGTTTTCGACCACCAGCACCGCCACCGAATTGCGCTCCGGCAGGCGCTTGAGATGTGCCTGCACGCGCGCCTCGACGCGCGCCTGGATCGCGCTGTCGAGGGTGCTTGTGATAATGCCGGCGCTGCCCGCGCGGCTGCGCAATCGCTGCGCCAGCAGTGCCGCGTGCATCGGCGTGCGCAGGCGGCGGGCGGCAACCTGTTCGATGCGCGCGTCGGCAGCGCGCGCCGCGTCCCAGACGCCCAACGCGACCAGACGGCCAATCACCTTGTCGCGCGCCTGTTGTGCCGCGGCCGGATGGCGGTCGGGCCGCAATCGGCTGGGTGCCTGCGGCAGTACGACGAGCAGCGCGGCTTCAGCATCGCTGAGTTGGGCGGCGGATTTGCCGAGGTAGGCATGGCTGGCAGCCTGCACACCTTCGATGGAGCCACCGAAGGGCGCGAGGTTCAGATAGATCTCCAGAATCTCGTCCTTGGAGAAACGCCATTCGAGTTGCAGCGCACGCCAGATCTGCTTGACCTTGCCCAGCGGTGAGCGCGAGATCGGTTCGAGCATGCGCGCGACCTGCATGGTCAGCGTGGAACCGCCGGAGACCACGTGGCCGGACATCAGGGCTTGCCCGAAGGCGCGCAGCAGGCTGGCCGGGTTGATGCCTGGATGGCGGTAGAACCAGCGATCCTCGTAGCTCAGCAGTGCTTCCAGATAGCGCGGCGACACGTCCTTGAGCTGCACCCGATAGCGCCAGACGCCATCCGCGTCGGCGAAAGCGCGCAAAGGCGTGCCATCGCGTGCGACCACCAGCGTGCTTCCGGGTGCGTCGATGCGCGCCAGCGGCGGCGGGAACAGGCGATCGGCGACGATGACCAGCAGCAGCAACAGCAGCGGGAGGACGAGCCAGCGGCGGGCGCGGCGGCCCAATCGTGGGGTCTGGTGGGTCACTGCTCTAAGTCGCCGCGATGCGCCCCGCGCCACGGGGCGCGGGAAACACCCCGCGGCCCCCGCGGGGGGGGGGGGGGGGTGGGGGGCCCCCCGGGCCCCCCCCGGCAAAAAAACAACGGGCCCCCGCCTCTTGGCCGGTCCGGAGGCGGGGCCCCCCCCCCCCCGGGGGGGAGCGGGCGGGGCGGGCCGCGGGGGGGGGGGGGGGGGGGGGGCGGGGCCCCGCGCCCCCTCGCCCGCCCGCGCGGCCGGGGGGGCCGGGGGGGCGGCTCGGGGGGGGGGGGGGGGGGGGGGGGGGGGGGGGGGGGGGGGGGGCGCAGCGGGCAACCGGGACTGCAGCACCCCCGCCAGCGGGAGGGTCAACTGCCTGGGGCCAGTCAGCTACCTCGCGGCCGCCGTCGGCGCCACCACCTTGAGCTTGCCCGTCGGGGTTTCGGTGATCGCACGGAATTCCGGGCGGTACATGTCTTCGACGAAGGTGGCCGGGATCTGGTACTCGCCCGGGGAGACCGCGCGCACCAGGTAGTAGAGGTCGACTTCGCCGCCGGCCTCCAGTGACACCGCGGCGACGTAGCGGTCCTCGCGGTATTCCTGAAAACGCACGTTGGCAGAGTAGCTGCGCCATTCATCGAGATTGGTGCCCTCGATGACCATCGCGGCGAGTTGCTTGCTGTCCATCAGATTGAGGTTCTCGATCTCCAGGCCGCCGGGCAGCGGGTCGATGACCAGCGCATCGGCCAGACGCTCGCTGGCGCTGAGCTTGATGTGTACGACCAGGCCTTCGCCTTCCTTGAGCGTATCGCCGGTGAACTCGCTGCCATCGTGGCGATACCAGGTGACATCGAGGCTGACGCCGTTGCTGCTGGCGGGCGGAGCGGTGGTGGCGATGCCGACGGTGTCCTGGACCAGGAAGTAGCTGCCGGCGGTGTCGACGCTCAACGACGCGCCAGCGCGCAGGTCCTCGATCGCCAGATCGCGCGAGAACCAGCCCTGGGTCGAGAAGCCCTCGTCGATGCTGCCGACAGTCAGTTTGCCGGCGAGTGCGCCGTTGCCGCCGGCCAGCGCGCGCGCCAGCTTGACCAGCGCCAGGGCGTCGTGGGTGCCGATCCAGCGGGCAGCTTGCGCTTCCTTGCCGACATCGAGCACCCGCTGGCGTTCCGTGGCGTCGAGGAAACCGTGTTGCGCCGCCAGTGCCAGCGTGCCGGCGCGATCGCCCAGGCCGCTGTAGTAGTCGCCCCAGTACTGGTTGCCGCGCTGATAGACGGTGCCGAAGGCGAGTGCAGCGGCCTGGCTTGCGCGCTCTCCGTCGCCGGCCAGCTTGAGGGCGACGGCCAATCGCATCAGCGGCAGCGGACCACGCGCGTTGTCCTTGCTGTTGTCGAAGACATTGCGCAAGGTGCCGAGCGGCGCCTGGTTGACCCGCGCCAGCACCATGCCGGCGTGAGCGTTGAAGGCCAGTCGGACGTGATCGGCGGGTTCGCCCCAGGAGACGCGATCCCAGGAGATCGCGCCGCCGGACAACAAGTCCTCACGCAGGCGTTCCAGCGATTTCTGCATGACCGCAGCCGGGACCTTGAAGCCGGCGGTCTGCGCGTCCTGCAGGAACTCGACCACATAGGGCGTGATCAGCGGGTCCGAATAGTCGTTGCTGCCCGGCCAGAAGCCGAAATGGCCGCTCTCCATCTGCATCGAGGCAATGCGGTCGATGGCGAACTGCACATTGGCGCTGCGCTTGGCATCGTCGATCGGCGCCCGGCCCAGCGCCGCGCTGCCGGCGGCGTCGAGCAGCACGTAGGGATAGCCCTTGCTGGTGGTCTGCTCGATGCAGCCGTAGGGGTATTCCATCAGATCGCCGATCAGCTTGCCGACGGGCAACGGCACGCGGGTGGAGGCGCTGACGCGCGAGCGCACGGTCGACGGCAGCAGACCGACGGTCGATACCGCCAGGTCCACCTGGCCGGGGCCGGTCAGTTGCTCGACGCGCGAACGCCGCTCGCTCGGGTTGGGCGAGCGCACATTGATTTCCCAGTCGCGCTTGAGATCGATCGCGCCGCCCCTGGCGTGCAAGCGGAAAGCGGCCGATGCCGGCGTCGCCCATCGCAGTCAGTGGGAAGCGCAGGGTGCTGCGGGCGTTGTCGGCCAGGGTCACCTGACGCACGTTGTCGCCGATGGCGATCGGTGAATCGGCGTCGAAACGCACTTCGAAACTCTGGTTGGCGCCGGACAGGTTCTGCAGATCCAGGGTCAGGTTGGCGTGATCGCCCGGCGCCATGATGCGTGGCGTGCTGACCTCGGCGACCAGCGGTGCGCGCACCAGGGTTTCCGTACTCGCCGAGCCATAGCGGTCGTCGGCGAAGACCAGTGCGGACACCCTGAGGGCGCCGTTGAAGTCGGGCACCGCCAGACTGACGTCGGCCTTGCCGGCGGCATCCAGCTTGACCTGACCGCTGAACAGATCGACGGTGAGCACCTTGGCCGTCGGGCGCCGCGCCTGCGGCAAGCCGGGGATGGCCAGATCGCCGCCGAACTTCAGACGTGCGCGCTCACCCGCCAGCGCTTCGATGATGCGGCCATAGAGGTCGAAGGCTTCGACGGCGTAGCGGCGCTTGCCGAAGAAGTGCTTGACCGCATCCGGCACGGCAAAGCTGGTGATGTTGAGAATGCCCTGGTCCACCGCCGACACCGTCACATAGGCGGTCTTGCCGGCCAGCGTGGGTGCCGACACGCTCGCCTTGAGCGACTCGCCGGGACGCATCTTGTCGGGAGCGGTCAGTTCGACGGCGACGGTGCGGTCGCTGCGATCGATCGGCACGTGGACGATGCCCACGGCGCGCGAGGGCGTGATCTTGTCGCTGGCAGTGCCGGGGCGGAACACCAGCGCCGTGATGTAGACGTCGTGGCGCTCCCAGTCCTCGGTCACGTCGAGGCGGATCTCCGCGCCGGGACGGGCGTCGAAGGACTGGCTGTGAATCAACCGGTCGCTCTCGACCAGCAACAGGCCGGGGCCTTCGTGCGGCGGCGTCACCGTGACGGTCAGTTGCTCACCGGCGCGGTACTGGGTCTTGTCGAGCGCCAGCTTGACCTTGTCCGGTCGCGCATCGAGGCCGCGGTTGTCGTCGTCATAACCCCAGCCGGCGGTGAACGGGTAACGCGTGGTGAGGCCGGTCTCGGGGTCAGTGATTTCCAGCCGATACGGACCCCAGTTGACGTTGAAGCCGATCTTCCCCGGGGCTTCGCCGGGCAGATCGAGCGCACGTTCTTCGACTTCGACGAAACGCTGGGTGAAGTCGACGCGCCAGCCGAGCGAGTTGTCGTAGGTCCAGGTGTAATCGCGATCCTCGCGGATCAGCTTGGCCTTGAGCCCCGTCGCGCTGATGCGTTTGCCCGTCGCATCCACCTTGAGCACTTCGAACTGCGCCTGCTGCTGGCTGTTCAGGCTGTCCGGATCGAACAGCGGACGCACGCCCACCAGCTGCGCCGCCGGCCACAGCGTGCGCTTCAAGATGCGCGAAACGGGTCGGCCGCCGCTTTCGAACAGGCTGCCGATCAGCGCCACCGACACCGGGCCGGTCACACTGCCCGGTTCCAGCGTCAGCGACTGGGTCAACTGGCCGTTTTCGTCCAGTTGCACGTCGATCGCATCGACCGGTTCCTTCGACGGCGGATTGACCGGATCGCCAAACACGAAGCCCTTGAGACCCTCGACCGGCGCGCTGTCGACGCCGTAGCTGAGCTTGCCGGTGAAGCGGTTGCCCGCTGCGGGTGCGCCGTAGAGGTAAGCCCCTTCGATGGTGACGTCGAGCGTGTCACCCGGAGCGAGCTGCTTCTGCGCCGAGTCCAGGTTGAGTTTCATGCGCTCGGGGAGGAATTCCTCGATGCGCAAATCGAAGCTATGCACGGCGCGGCCACCGGCCGGGTCGGGGCTCAGCTCCAGGCGCCAGCGACCGGTCGGCACATCGGCGGTCATCGCCTTCTCGTACAGATAGTAGCCACCATCCTTCGGCTGCAACTGGGCGGTGGCGTAGGGGCGCCCGTCGGGCTGCTTCAAGGTGGCGAACAGGGGCTGCGACCCGCTGAGCGGCCGACCATCGAAGTCGCGCAGCAGCGCCGACACGCGCAGCGGTTCGCCGGGGCGATAGAGATCGCGCCCGGACCACAGGAACACGCTGACATCGGCGGCGGTGTTGCCGTCCACTTCGAATTCGGACAAGTCCAGCGCCGGCTGGCTGAAGGCGAGCATCGACATCTGCTCGCCGCGCTTGCCGACCAGTACATGGGTGGTGTTGACGCGATAGTCGAATTCGACGCTGCCATCGCCATCGGTGGTGCCGCTGGCGACGCTGGCGCCGTTGCTGTCGAGCACCGAAATCTCGACGCCGCTGAGCGCTTCGCCATCGGCCAGCGAACGCGTCGCCACCCACAGGCGATCGCGGTGCACGCGGGTGTGGATGCCGATGTCGCTGCGCACAAAGTAGGTGGTCTGGAAATCGCCCTCGAATTCGGCGGTCTGCTTGAGCAAGGCAAAATAGACGCCCGGGGCCGCCAGTTCCGCGATCTGATGCACCGGCAGATGGGTGGTCTTGCGCTCGTTGGGCGCGGCCTCGATGACGAAACGGTTCAGATAAACCGGGTCGGCCATGCCTTTCAGTTCATTGAGGCCCCAGTAGCCGCGGCGACCGCCGCCCTGGAACTCCGCCAGGAAGCGTGGCAGGCTGCCGCTGCGCACGCGGAAGAATTCGACATCCACTTCCGCCACATTGACGCTGATGATCGGCAGGCCGTCAGTGCCCTGACTCGGCAGGATGCTGCCCTGGCTGGCAAAACCGGCGGCCGGCGGCAGGTCGACCGATTCGACGTCCCGAGTCAGCCCGGCTGCCAGCGTCTGACCGTCGGCGGCGACGATGCCGGCGAGCACCTCAACCTTGAATTTCTCTTCAGCCTTGACGTGCGGGAAACGTGCCTGGCGGCCGCCGTCCGAGGTCACCCAGGCGCCGTCGACGCTCTTGCCGCTGCTGTCGGTCACTTTCAGGTACTGCGACAGGTCCTGCGCTTCGGCGAGCGGCTGCGAAAAACGCACCGAAAGCGCCGGGCGGCCGTCGCTGGCCTCTCCGGTGACACTCAAGACGGCAAAGCCGGTTACCGCTTCGGCATTTGCGGCGGACGCCTTGGGCGGCGCTGCCGGCGGCGTCGGCTGACTGCACCCGCTCAGCAGCAGCGCCAGAAGCACGCACGCCATCCATCCGTTGCGGATCCGGGTAGACCAGCCGGTCACGCGCTTGCGTCCAGTCTGGCCGGACACGCTGGCCGCGCAGGTGGTGAGTGGGTTCATTGCGCGACTCCATGCAAGTGCTTGATCGTCATTGTAGAGAGTCGTTGTGCTGTCATGCGATTTGCGCTGACGGTTGCGAGCATTTGCCTCAGGTCTGCCAGTGTCCTGAGGTGACGGCCGGCTGCCGATGTCCCGCATCGGCACCTGCGCTCGTTTGCCTGCTTGCTACGTGCGCGCAATCAGCGTGAAATGCGCGGAACAACGTTGAGACTCATTCAGGGGATCTTTGTGAAGCCAGATCGACAGAGTATCGCCAGCAAACGACGTCGCGGGTTCGAGTTGCTGGCGTGGTTTGGCTTGGGGTGGCTGGCCATGGCCGGGGCTCCCGCCTATGTGGAGGTCCTGCGCGCCGAGCGTGCCGACCAGATGGGAGCCGGCGCACTGGCGCAGTCGCCGACGCTGGGGTACGGCATCGATCTTCGAGTCATGACCAGCGATGCGCCCGACCCGGTGACGGTCAATCAGCAGGTCCAGTACACCATCAACGTGAACAACGATGGCGTCGATCCGGCGACATCGGTCGCCGTCGATGTGTTCTATTCCAGCGCGCTCACGCCGGTTCCTCAGGCCACTCCAGGTTGGTCCTGCAGCCTGTCCGGGGTGATCAACTGCGCCTTGTCGGCCGCCAGCCTGCCGGCTGCGGGCGCCACTCCGCCGCTCAATTTGCGCTTCACCGCGCCGACAACGCCGCAGACGGTGCAGATCAATGTCTCGGCCGGAGCGCTCGAATTCGAGAACAATCCGGCCAACAACACCAACATCCTGCAGTCGACCCAGGTGGTTGCGGCGACCGCAGACCTGAATCTCGGCGTCACGCCAAGCGCCTCCAGCGTGACGGTCGGAACGCCGATCAGTTTCACTGCCAACGTCAGCAATGCCGGACCCGGCAACGCCGGTGCGCTGCAAGTGACCGGTACCCTGAACGGGGCCATCACCTTCAGCAGTTTCGGCGTGTCGCCGTCGTGGAGCTGCAGCCAGGGCAATGGTGCCATCACCTGCCTGTATCAGGGTGGCAGTCCGGCGGGCACCCTGGCCAATGGACTCAACGCAGCGCCGATCGTCATCAACGGCATCGCCGGGCCGGGGTCCGGCACGGCGCAGCTGAGCCTGTTGGCGAGCTCCAGCGTCACTGACCCGACACCCGCCAATGGCAGCAGCAGCATCACGGTCACGCCGGGTTTGCCACCGGCGGTGGATCTGGCCTTGTCCAAGGCGGTCATCGGCGTGCAGCCGATCGCCCGCGGCGTGCCGTTCACCTATCGCCTGTCGGTCGCCAACTCCAGCAGCAGCACGCAGACCGCCAGCGGCATCCAGATTGCCGACACCCTGCCTGCCGGTATCAGTCTGCAATCGGTCTCGGGTGCCGGCTGGAACTGCAGCGGCAACGTGAACTGCACCTATGCGCCGACGCTGGCGATTGGCCAGACCAGCGCCCCGCTGGACCTGCTGGTGGTCTACAACAGCCCGGTGCCAGCCAACGGCGCCGTGGTATCGAACACCGCCGTGGTGAGCGGCGCCGAGCCGGATCCGGCGTCGTCCAACAATCAGGCGACTGCCATCGCCAGCCTGCGTGGCAGCGCCGACCTCGGCGTGCAATGGAGCGGGCCGACGAGCGTACCTGCTGGCGCGAGCTTCAATGTGGACCTCAACGCCAGCAACGCCGGACCCGATGTCGGCGCCGACGTCAATGTGAGCGCCACGATTCCGGCCGGCTTCGCCATCGGCGTGGTCAACGGCGGCGTCGGCTGGTCCTGCCTGGTATCCGGCCAGTCGATCAACTGTCAGCGACCGTCGATTGCACTCGGCAGTGGTTCCGTGGTGAGTCTGTCGTTGACGGCCCCCGGCGCCGCCGGCGGTCCGTTCAACCTGACGGCGTCGATATCCGGCGGCAGCTTCGATCCAGCCAGTGGGAACAATGCGGCGAGCTTGCCGGTCACCGTCTCCCTGGGTTCGGCCGCGTTGACGCTGCTGAAGACCGACAGCATCGATCCGGTCGCCGCCAACGCCGAATTCGAATACGTGCTGACCGTCACCAATGGCGCCGCCGTGAGTCAGAGCGGGGTGACCATCACCGACGACATGCCGGCAACCGTCAGCTACCTCGGCTTCATCGGCAGCGGCTGGAACTGCACCGGCGGCAGCAATGCGGGCGCCAGTATCAACTGCAGCCTGATCAGCGCGCTGCCAGCCGGGGCCAGCAGCAGCGTCCGCCTGCGGGTTCGCGGCGAGTCGGCGGGCGTGGTGAACAACAATGCCCAGGTGCGGTCATCGCAGAACACCGCCGGTGTCCTGGCAACTCAGTCGACCACCATCACCGAGAGTCTGGTGCTGACCCTGTCCAAACGCGCCCGCAGTTCGACCGTCGCGCTGGGCTCGAATGCAATCTTCGATCTGACCGTCGACAACACCGGGCAGACCGACGCCAGCAACCTGCTTCTGGTCGACACCCTGCCGAACGGACTCGAAGCGGTCAGCGCGAGTGGCGACAACTGGTCCTGCCTGACTGCGGGTGCGCGCATCGAATGCCGACTGGCCGCGTTGGCGCGCGGCGCCAAGAGCGTTCTCGTCGTGGAAGCGCGCACCCTGAGTGCCGGCAGCCTGACCAATCGCGCCGAGCTCAGTTCCGGAACGATCGTCCCGGTCCCTGCCAGCGACACCATCACGGTCACCGCCGCGCCGCCTGCGGCAAGCGCTGACCTGTCCGTCGATCTGACGGACAGCGCCGATCCGGTGGTGCAGGGCAGCGAGTTCGACTATCTCGCGCGGGTGCGCAACCTCGGCCCGGACGCGGCATCCGGCGTGCGCGTGCTGTTCGTGTTGCCCGCATCGCTGCAGTCGTTGGGCAGCGCCACGCCGGGCTGGGTGTGTCAGAACAACAGCGGCGGTACCGAGTGCACGCTGGGTGGCGCCCTGGCGAATGGCGCGGAATCGCTCCTCGCGCTGCGTCTGCGGGCGGTTGCGAGCGGCAGTGCGGTAGGTGTTGCGAGTGTCTCCAGCAGTGCCAGCGATCCGCTGCAGAACAACAACAGCGACAGCGAAACCACCCAGATCCAGGCATCGGTGCCCGCGGTGGCCGATCTGCAGCTGAGTGCGACTGCGCCGCCGTCGGCTGCGGCCGGCAGTCGTGTCGAAGTGGTTGCCACCATCCGCAATCTCGGTCCGGGTCCGGCTGCAGCGGTGCTATTGCGCACCCAGCTAAGCGGTGCCTGGGCGCTGGATGCGGGTAGCGGCTCCGGATTCACCTGCACCACCATCGGGGTCAATCTGGAGTGCCGCGGCGGTGCGCTGGCGAACAACGAAACGGTCGAACTGCGTCTGCAGGGCGCGGTAGCTGCCAATGCAAACGCGGCGCTGACCGCCAGCCTGAACGCGTCGTCGGTCACCACCGACCCCACAGCGGGCAACAATTCGGCCAACGTCAGCATCGCGATCGCTGCGGCCCCACCGCAGTCGGCTGACCTCAGCCTGAGCAAGACCGACAGCGCCGACCCGGTGGTTTACGGCGAGCGCTTCAGTTACTCGGTGACCGTGCGCAACCTGGGACCGGCGGCAGCCAGCGGGGTGGTCATCCGCGATCCTTTGCCGGCGGGATTGGTGTTCGTCTCCGCGGCGGGCGCCGGCCTCACCTGCACCGGTGGCGCCACCGTCGAATGCCGTGCGACGGCACCCCTGGCAGCGGGGCAGCAGCTGGTGGCACTCATCGCGGTGGATGCACCCGCTGCCGAGGGCACGATCAACAACGAGGCGACCGTCGACGCGACCACCACGGATCCGCTGCCCGGCAACAACCGGGCCGCACAATCGACCGCGGTGCAGACGCCGGAAGGAAGCGACGCCGAGGACCTGCTGGATTCGAGCGTCACCGAAGGCGATCCGATTGCCGGCGATGCGGTCAGTCCGGTGGTGGATTTGTGCGACGGTTCGACCGGCGATGTTTCGGCACTCTGCGATGCGCTGCTGGCAGATGCAGCCAACGGGAACGATCAGGACGTCAACCAGGCACTGCGCTCGCTCTATCCGGAAGAGGTGCTGTCGCAGCATGCCAGCCTGAACCAGTTGTCGGCGACGCAATTCTTGAACATCGACGCGCGCCTGGCGGAACTGCGTGGTGGCGGTGGTGGCGGCCTCAGCATTGCCGGGCTGAACCTGATGAATGGCCGTCAGTCGATTCCGCTGGGCCTGCTGCAGGGGCTGCTGGAGGACGAGGAGCCGGCGATCGGTGGCCCCGGAGACCTCATCAGCCCGTGGGGCTTCTTCGTGAACGGAAATATCAGCTGGGGCGATCAGAGCATCAGTTCCGATGAACGCGAAGTGGTGCAGGACTTCGATGCGACCGGCATCACCGCGGGCGTCGACTACCGGCGCAGTGCGCGCTGGGTACTCGGCGCGGCGCTGGGCTACAACAAGTTCAGCTCTGATCTGACCGATTCGGGCGGGCTCGACACCAGTGGCTTCACGCTGACCGGCTACAGCGCCTATTACGTGAGCGACAACACCTATTTCGACACCCGCTTCAGCTACGGTGGCGTCGATCTCGACCAGACCCGGCGCATCGTGGTCAACCTGACCGGATTCACGCTGGATGACACCCTGAGCTCGCAGACCAGCGCGGATCAGTTCAGTTTTGCCGCCAGCTTTGGTCATCACATCTCGCGCGGCGCCTGGACCCTGACCCCGAATGCCTTCGTCCGTTACATGCACAGCAGTGTCGATGGTTTTGCCGAGGACGGCAGCGATCTGGCAGTGGAGTACAGCGACCAGACCGTCAAGTCGACCGTTTTTGGCGTCGGCCTGCAGGTCAGTCGCGTGTTCAGCCTTTCCAACGGCGTGCTGGTCCCACAATTCGATCTGGTCTGGAATCAGGAAACCGGCAATGACGACACCGAGATCGACGCTCGCTACGTGGTCGGCGACACCGGCGAGTTCTTCACCTTGCGCCCGGAGACTCCCGACAACAGCTACGGCAGCGTCGGATTCGGACTGACCTATGTACTTGCCAATGGCAAGCAGGCCTACCTGCAGTGGCGCGAAAGCGTCGGGCTCGACGGGCTGGATCGATCCACGGTGAACCTTGGCGCACGCTTCGAGTTCTAACAGTTATCCAAAGGGAAATGACCATGTCGCGACAAATGAATCTGACGGGACTCGGGACTCGGGACTCGGGACTCGATCGACCTTCGGCAGCCACCGGCATGAGTCGCCTGGCGCTGACGTTTGCGACGGCGCTGGCGGTGAGCCTGCTCGGCAGCGGACCGTTGCTGGCGAAAAAGGTTGACGCACCCGAAGGCGCCATCACGGTGGACGAGTTGTACATCGTCGACTGTTTGCTGCCGGGGCAGGTACGTCAGCTCGGCGGCAATTTCACCTACCTGTCGGCACGTCGGCCGATCCGCACCACCGCGAAGGATTGCGCCATTCGTGGCGGCGAATATGTCGCCTACGACCGCGCCAGCTACGCGACGGCCCTCAAGGTGTGGCTGCCCGCCGCACAGCAGGGCGACGTCAATGCGATGAACTACGTCGGCGAGATCTACGAACAGGGGCTGGGTGTGCAGCCCGACTACGCGCTGGCGGTCGAGTGGTTCACCAAGGCGGCGGAGAAGGGCAGTTCCACGGCGATGATCAACCTCGGCGGCCTGTACGAGTCCGGCAAGGGCGTGCAACAGGACATGACCCAGGCGATGAACTGGTACCGCAAGGCCTCCGGCGTCACCACCGGTACGCTGGAGCTGGTCACCGAAGAGGATCAGGCCAAGCGCCGCGCCGCCGCCGAGGAGACCGAGCGCCTGCGCGGCGAAGTCGAGCGTCTGCGCGGCCAACTGGACAACACGCGCGCGGAACTCAGCCAGCAGAAGTCCGAACTCGACCGTTCGCGCGAGGCTCTGTACGGCGCGCGCGCCGAGCTCAATGCAGCCAAGTCGGATCAACAGAAGGCGGCGGCCGCGCAACAGCGCATCGCCGCACTGGAAAAGCAGATTGCCGACCAGGAACTGACGGTCGATGCCACGCGCGCCGAATCGGACAAGGTGTTGGCGCTGATGGGCGTCGACATGAGCCTGCGCGGACCGGCGCCGGCAGGAACCCAGCCGAAGATCCAGTTGATTGCGCCCAAGCTGGTCGCCACGCGCTCCGGTGTACTCGCGGCGCCGCTGTTGGCGGCGGTGCCCAGCTATCAGGTCATCGGCCGGGTCTATCCGGCGCAGAGCCTGAAAGCGCTCAAGATCAATGATCGCGACTTCAAGGAAAAGGTCGATGCCGACGGCCTGTTCCAGATCGACCTCGATCTGGCCTCCGGCGATACGCCGGTCGAAATCCAGGCGATCACCAACGATGGCATCAGCACGGTCGAGAGTTTCCTGATTACGCGCGACCGCGGCGGTGCCGCCGCGGCCAAGCGCGTCACCAGCAAGCTGTTCCAGCGGCGCATGCGCGAGGATCTCGGTACCTTCCACGCGCTGGTGATCGGCAACGACGCCTACGCCGCCTTCCCGACGCTGAAAACCGCGGTGGCCGACGCCGACGCGATTGCCGAGCAGTTGCAAAGCCGCTTTGGCTACAAGGTCAGCAAGCTCACCAACGTCGGCAAGGAGGCGATCGTCGCCAAGCTGGCAGAGCTGACCATGGGCATGAAGAAGAACGACAATCTGTTGATTTACTACGCCGGCCACGGACAAGTCGACGCTGCGGGCAAGGGCTACTGGATTCCGGTCGACGGTCAGAGCGAAAATCCGGCGAGCTGGATCAGCAACGATCAGATCAACGACTTCCTCGGCGCTTCGGCTGCCAAGCACGTGATGGTGGTCGCGGATTCCTGCTACTCCGGCACGATGTCGGGCAATGCCATCCGGCCAATTCCGCTGGATGCCAAGGAAGAGGACTTGCTGTTCATCTCCCGCGTCAAGGCGCGCACGGTGATCACGTCCGGTGGTCTGCAGCCGGTGCTTGACGACGGTGGCAGTGGCCATTCGATCTTTGCCCACGCTTTCCTGACTGCGCTCAAGCAGGCGGATGGACTCGAAGAGGGCTATCGCCTATACGAGGAGGTCTCGGAATTGGTCGGTCAGCGCTCCGCCGTCGCCCGTCTGCCTCAGCGCCCGCAGTATTCGGCCCTGCGGCATGCGGGGCACGAAGGCAGTGAGTTCTTCTTCCTGCCGCGTGAGGCCTGAATGGGCTGATCGGGCGGGTGCCGACAACCACGGCACCCGCCAATGAAAGAGTCCTGGCGGGCAGTATCATTTGCAAACCAACTCGCATCCGGCACCGGATGCGAGTCCAGCAACGCCAGGAATCATGAATAATTTCAAAGTCTTGCCCAATGCCTTTGAATGGTTGCTCGGGTTGTACAGCGACAACTTCGAACGCTTGAAACGTCTGGTCGATGCGCGCCAGATGGTGCCCGGGCGCTATCTCCGGGAAGTTGAGGGTCAACC
Organism: Rhodanobacteraceae bacterium; assembly: GCA_016717705.1. Classification (GTDB taxonomy): domain Bacteria; phylum Pseudomonadota; class Gammaproteobacteria; order Xanthomonadales; family SZUA-5; genus JADKFD01. Next base: position 20,843 of record JADKFD010000032.1, read on the forward strand.
GGCGCTGCTGCTCGACGTGCTGGAGCAACAGCCTTACACCACGCTGTTGCGCCTGAGTCTGCGTTTCGCCGACTCGATGCCCGCTGAAGACCCGGAGTCCTATTGGCGCGTCTACCATGATGCCCGCCAGGCGGAGGTCACCCACTGTCGTTTCGATGCCCACCGCGTACGCCTGTTTGCGCCAGACACGCCAGCGCGCCTGATCGCCCAGTACCGCAGACGGATGAACAGTTTCGCCAACAAATGGTTGGAGCACCTGCTGGAATCTGGCTACGCCGAAGGCCATTGGCGACTGATCGGCGGCGTGCCCGAGTGGGATCGCGCGCTGGTGATCGCGCCCGGCGCCGAGGAAGAGGCCAGCGGGCGTGCGCGTTCCGGTGCCCAGCGTCGCTCGCGCAGTCCGGCGCGCTCGGCCTGATGTCCCGGTTGGAGGCGATTTCGCGTTTTGCTGGTCATTGGTCAGACCACGCCTGCCGACCGATCGCCGACCGGATCACGGTTTCGGTCCAGGCCGTGCGTTGCTGTTCTTGACTGCGTTTGGATTTACAATCGTGAATTTACGCCGCGCTGGCGGCTTGGCCTTGAGGAAATGTCGATGCGCTCAATCTGGTGGTGTGGTCTTGCGGTGATTGGTGGTCTTGCGGGCTTGCCGGAAGCTGCGCTCGCGCGCGGCGACAAGCCGGTGGTCGCAGTGATCCAGTTCGAGAACCAGTCGAGCGCCGGCTGGTGGCGCGGTGGTGTGGGCTGGGAACTGGCCGGCATGCTGAGCAATGAGCTCTCGGCCACCAATGCATTCAAGGTGCTCGAGCGCGACCAGATTCGCGCCGTGCTCGACGAGCAGAATCTGGCCGCCTCGGGGCGCGTCGCACCGGGTACCGGCGCACAGATCGGCAAGCTGACCGGCGCGCAATACCTGATCGCCGGCACGGTGACCGCCTATGAGGAAGAGACCGCGAGTACCGGTGGCGGCATCAGCTTCGGTGGCGTCTCGATCGGCGGCAACAGTGAGAAGGCCTATCTGGCGGTCGATCTGCGCGTGATCAATGCGACCACCGGCGAAGTCGACTACACCCGTACCATCGAGGGCCTGGCCAAGGGCGGCGGCATGAGCCTGGGCCTCTACAAGGGTGGATTCGGCGGTGAACTGGCGAACCAGAACAAGACGCCTGCCGGCAAGGCCATCCGTGCGGCCCTGGTCGAAATCACCGATTACCTCGAATGCGCGATGGTCAAGCAGGACCGCTGCATGAACGAATACGACGCCAAGGAAGAACGCCGTCGCGAAAAGACCCGCGGCGCGTTGGATCTGGACGAATAAGCGCCACCCGCATTTGGCGCTGCAATTGCGGGCGCGCCTGACCTTGCGGTCACGGCGCGCCCGTTTGCGTTTTTGCAGGTAACAGAAGCATCGCGCGCGAGCGCGCTCCTACAGCAAGGCCGAAGAATTACGGCGAATCTGTAGGAGCGACCTTGGTCGCGATCGCAAAGCAGCGCGCGCAAGCGCGCTCCTACGAACTTGCCGAAGATTCACGGCGAATTTGCAGGAGCGAGCTTGGTCGCGATGGCTGCCTCAACTGCGCTTGCGCGGGCCAGCGGTCCCGCGGCCCGGTTCAGCGCCAGCAGCGCCAGCGCGGTGGCTGCGCGTGCCGGCGCCGATGCGGCGCGCCGGTCGGTCACTGCCGCGCGGCGCCGCCGACCCACGTTCGGCTCCCGCACGCGGCCCGGAGGTGCGTGTACCCGCTCCACGCGGAGCGGTTGGGCCGCCGGCAGGGCGGGCAGGAGCGATCGGCGTAGGGTCTGGCCGCTCCGCCTTCGCCGCCAGGGCGCGCCGTGCGTGCGCCGGGTCCTCTTGCCGCGCCCGCTGCGCCGGCAGGACGCGCCGAGCGATCACCATAGGGTTTCGCCGGTCCGCCGCTGCTGCGCGGCGCGCCGCTCGAACGCGGTCCGCTGCTGCGCGGGCCGTCGGCTGCGTCACGTGACCTGCGCTCGGCGCCGGCACCGTAGGGTTTGCTGGCGCCCGGTGCAACACGGCGCGCTGCGGCCGGCTGGGATGACGCATCCCTGGGGCTGGACTCCCGACGATTTTCACTTCGATCGCCAACCGGCCCGCGCGACGTCGCGCGCGGCGCATCGGAACGTCCGCGTGGCGCGGCGCCCGCAGCGGGGCGGGCGCGCGGCGCGGCGCGATAGGGCGCTTCGCCCGTTGCGCCTTCCTTGCGTGGCCCCGCGTAGCCGGGATGCGGCTTACTGTCGGCGCTCCGCCACGGACGCGACTTGATGCGTTCTTCGACAACCACTTCCACCGGCTCGGGGCGCTGACGCGACGGTGGTGGCGCCGGATGCGACGGACGCGGCCCGTGGCCGGCGGCGCGATCTCGCGAGCGCGGGGCACCGGTCCGCGCCGCCGGACGATCTCCCGCGGCACGCGCCGGACGGTCGCCGCGCGGTGGGCCGCCACGCGCCGGCGCTGTCGTCGGTCGCGACCGGAACTCCTCGCCGGGGCGCAAAACGGCATCACGCCGCGGCGGGCGGTCGCCCTGGCGGCGCTCGGCAAAGGACTCGCTGGCCTCGCGCTTCCAGTTCGGTCGATCACCCGGACGCTTGTCGCCGCGCAGGTTGCGCTCGAATTTGTGCGCCGCCTCGACCGGCATGATGCGCAGCTCGTTGCGCGTGGTCATCGGCATGTCGACCGATTCCAGCAGCGCGGCAATCTCCTGCGCTTCCAGTTCGCGGTACCAGCCGCGCTTGAGTTCCTTGCCGAGCTCGAGTGCGCCATAGCGCACGCGCTTGAGTCGGCTGACTTCGACACCGACGGCCTCCCACAGGCGTCGTACTTCCCGCTGGCGACCTTCGCGGATCACCACGCGGTACCAGCGGTTGGTGCCTTCGCCGCCCTCGAGCGCCTCGATCTCGTCGAAATGCGCCGGGCCGTCATCCAGTTGCACGCCGGCTTCAAGCTGGCGCAGCAGGCTGTCCTCGACCTCCCCATGCACGCGGCACAGGTATTCGCGCTCGATTTCGCGCGAAGGGTGCATCAGCCGGTTGGCCAGTTCGCCGTCGGTGGTGAACAACAACAGCCCAGCCGTATTGAGGTCCAGGCGACCGACCACGATCCAGCGCAAGCCCTTGAGCCGGGGCAGCTTGTCGAACACGGTCGGTCGGCCCTCGGGGTCGACCGTGGTGGTCACTTCGCCTTCGGGCTTGTTGTACGCGAGTACGCGCGGGCCTTCGTGGGTCACCGCGCGCACGACGAATTCACGGCCGTCGAGCTTCACGGTCTGGCCATCGCCCAGCGCATCGCCGATCGCGGCCGGACGACCGTCGACTTCGATTTCGCCACGCAGCACGCGCTCTTCGATCATCCGTCGCGAGCCCAGGCCGGCCTTCGACAGCAGTTTCTGCAACCGTTCCGGGGCCATCAGATCGGTGCCGCGTTTGAGTGACAGGGTATTGCGGCGCTTCATCGTCGGAAACCTTCTGTTGATCGCTGGTCGGCGGTCGTAGTGCGTTGATTTTAGGAGCTTGCGCGCAGGATTACTGGCGTGTCTCGGTGGACGGTACTGCAAGGCTGGCAACCGCAGCTGCCGGGTCCGGCGCGCCGGACTTGTTGCCCTCGCGCTCCGGGAACGACAGTTCGGGTTCCATCGCGTCGAGATCGCGGATCTCGGCGAGTGTCGGCAACTGATCCAGGCTCTTGAGATTGAAATAATCGAGGAAATTGCGCGTGGTGCCGTACAGCGCCGGTCGGCCGGGCACATCGCGGTGACCGATCACGCGGATCCACTCGCGCTCCTCCAGCGTCTTGATGATCTGCGTGCTGACGGCGACGCCGCGTACCGCCTCGATTTCGCCGCGGGTGATCGGCTGGCGGTAGGCGATCAGTGCCAGCGTCTCCAGCAGGGCGCGCGAGTAACGGCTCTGGCGTTCGGTCCACAGGCGGGCCACCCAGGCATGCACCTGATTCCTCACCTGGTAACGAAAGCCGCTGGCGACTTCGACCAGTTCCACACCGCGCCCGGCGCAGTCGTCCGCCAGGGCTTCCAGCACCTTTGCCAATTCGGTGTGGCTCGGTCGCATGCCCTCGTCGAACAGCTCGGACAGCTGGGCGATGGTCAGCGGCTGGCCGGCCGCGAGCAGAGCAGCCTCGATGATGGGTTTGAGCGCAGGCAGTTCGTTGTTCATGCGTCGGGCTCGCGTAGCGCCAGGGATTTCAGGTAGATCGGTGCCAGCGGGCGGTCCTGGACGATCTCGATCAAGCCGGCCTTGCCCAGTTCGAGCAGGGCGAGGAAACAGACGACGACGCCCAGGCGGCCCTCCGCTGGCGTGAACAAGGTCGAGAATTCGCGGAACTCGCCGCTGGAGAGGGCATCCAGCACTTCGGTCATCTTCTGCCGCACCGACAGCGGTTCGCGGCGAATCTGGTGGCTGACGAACAGGTCGGCGCGATTGAGGACATCGCGGAAGGCCAGCAGCAACTCGCGCAACTCGACTTCCGGCGGCACCACGGCGACCTTGCGTTCGGGCACGTGCACGCTGACCGCGCAGGTATCGCGCTCCATGCGCGGCAGCGCCTCGATGTCCTCGGCGGCCTTCTTGAAGCGCTCGTATTCCTGCAGTCGGCGCACCAGTTCGGCGCGCGGATCGGCTTCCTCGTCGATGTCGACCGGAGGCCGCGGCAGCAGCAAACGCGATTTGATCTCGGCCAGGATCGCCGCCATGACCAGATACTCGGCGGCCAGCTCGAAGCGCAGTTCCTGCATCATTTCGATGTAGCCGATGTACTGCCGCGTGATCGCCGCGATTGGAATGTCGAGGATGTCGAGATTCTGTCGGCGGATCAGGTACAGCAGCAGGTCGAGTGGACCTTCGAAGGCTTCGAGGATGACTTCCAGCGCATCCGGCGGGATGTAGAGGTCTTTCGGCAACTCGTAGAAAGGCTCGCCGCGGACCACGGCAAACGGGATCTCCGCCTGGCGCGCACTGGCGTTTTCGACGCTCGGTAGCGGCGGCGTCTCGGTCATTCCCAATCTACCGGCCCACTGCCGTAGCGCAGGACCTCATAGGGCTGGTCGATCATCGACACCACGGTGGTCGGATCGACGCCGCAAGGGCCGGCGTCGATGAAGACATCGACATGCGGATCGAGCACATCAACCAGTTCGTCGATTTCCAGGCCATGCAGATCCTCGTGGGGCAGCAGCAGACTGGAACTCAGGATCGGCTCGCCGAGCGTTTCGATCAGTGCCTGGGCCACCTTGTTGTCGGGCACACGCACGCCTATCGAGTGGCGCTTCTCCGTGGTCACGCGCTTCGGAACCACCGGGCTGGCCGGCAGAATGAAGGTATAGGCGCCGGGTATGTGCGCGCGCATCAGGCGAAATGCCGCATCGTCGACACGCGCGTAATGGCCGATCTGCTTGAGATCGCGACAGGCCAGGGTGAAATTGTGGCGCGGTTTCAGCTGTCGCAGGCGGACCACTCGATCGAGCGCGCCGCGAGCGTCCATGGCGAAGCCCAAGGCGTAGCCCGAGTCCGTCGGGTAGACCACCAGTTCGCCCGCACGCAGTGCCGCAACTGCTTGATCGATAAGCCGTTGTTGTGGCGAGACAGGATGAATGGAGATACGGCGGGACATGCAGATCCGAGCGGTCGTGGCCAAAAGCACCCGGTAGGCTAGCAAATCAGGGGTGCGGGCAAAGACGCGGGAGTGTACCGGACCCAAAGGATTCCGTACCATGCGCGACCGTTTTGTCGTCGGTACCCCGTTCATGTCCAGTCAGACCACCCGGAACCTTGCATGAGCAACCGCAGCGAACGCTTGCGCATGCGCTTGCAGGAGGCCTTGTCGGCGACTTCGATCGAGATCGTCGATGACAGTCACAAACATGCCGGGCATGCCGGCGCCCGCGATGGCCGCGGCCACTTCAGCGTGCGCGTGGTCGCCGACTGTTTCCGTGGGCTGCGTCCAGTGGCGCGTCATCGACTGATCTACGACGCCGCGGGCGATTTGCTCGAAACCGATATCCACGCGCTTTCCATCCAAGCCTTGTCACCCGAGGAACTCACATGAAGTTTCGTGTCGTCGCGGCCGCTGCCGCGCTGGTCCTTCTGGTCGCCTGCAAGCCCGCGGCGCAGAGCAATGACCAGCGACTGATCCAGCTCGATGGGACCGCCAGCAACCTCAAGGTCAACGGGCAGGCGGTGCCGGAAGCACTGGTGCAGGCCTATGCGCGCAAACGTGGCTGGGAGGTGCGCGACCCGGGCCAACGCGAGCAGGCCTACGATCAGTTGGCCGAGTTGCTCGCAGTAGCGATGGCGGCGAAAGACCAGGGATTGCTGGAAGACGAGGCGGTGCGCGCCGATCTGGAACTGGAGCGACTCAATCGCCTCAGTGGCCTGATGGTCGAGCGCGGTGCCGCGCCGGTGACCGAAGCAGACCTGCGGGCGGCCTACGACAAGGAACTGGCGACAACCGGGACCGAGGAGTACCAGGTTGCCCATGTTCTGCTGGACAGCGCCGAGCGTGCCCAGCAGGTCCTGGTTGCCCTGAACGCCGGCACACCCTTCGATGACGTGATTGCGGTGCAAGCAGGTCAGGCCGGAGTTCGCGATGCCAAGGACCTCGGCTGGGTGCGGCGCAATCAGTTGCCGCAAGCGCTCGCGGATGTGCTGGCGCAACTGGCGCCCGGCGCCTGGTCGCCGCAGCCGGTAGCCACGGAGTTCGGCTTCCACGTCGCACTGCTGCGCGCCAAACGCCCGTTCAGCCCGCCGAGCTATGAGCAGGTCCGTGAAGCCATCCGTGCCACGCTGACCCGGGAGCGCGCCATGGAACTGGCCAAATCGATCAAGGAAAAGGCCAAGATCGAGCATTGAGAGGTGCTGCGGCTGCGATCTTCGGGTTCCGGGCCATGCGGCACATTGGCATGCAAGCGCAGTCCTTGCTAGGCTGCGGCGAATCGCGTGTAAAGGCGTCCATGCAAACATCCCTGGAAAATTCATTCAACAAGTGGCGCGTGGGTGCGTCACGCAATTGGGTGTTCTTTCGCCAGTGGCTGCGGGCGCCGCTGACCACCGCGTCGGTGGTGCCGAGCAGTCCCAGACTGGGCCGGGCGATGGCGCTGGCGCTGCCGGCCGACGCGCAGCGGGTGGTCGAGCTTGGCGCGGGCACTGGTGCCATCACCCGCGAGCTGTTGCGCTATCGGGTGCGGCCGGAATCGTTGTTTGTGCTCGAACTGAATCCCGAACTGCACCACGACCTGCGACGCAGCTTCCCGCAATCGACGGTAGTCTGCGGCGATGCGCGCGAATTGCCGGCTTTGCTCGCCGATAACGACGGGTTTCGCGATGGCAGCGTCGACGCGATCGTCAGTTCACTCGGATTTCTTTCGATGCCACCGGGTCTGGTGGAAGAAATCGTCGCCGCCGCATTTGCCTGTCTGCCGCCGCGTGGTGTCCTGGTCCAGTTCACCTACGGCCCCAAGTGCCCGATTCCGGCAGCAACGCTGAGGCGTCTGGGATTGAAGTCCAAGCGCGTGGATTTCACGCTGATGAATCTGCCGCCAGCGTCGGTTTACGTACTCCGTCGCAGCTGAATCCGGACGCAGGCAGCCCCACGTCGGAATACGCCGGTGCGCGCTCTCAGCGCGGTGCTTCGGCGCGCTTGTTATAGCCGTAGAAGTTCTTCAGCATCTGCTCCGACCCCTTGTATTCGGCGGCGGTCGCATCGACGAACTGCGGCATGCCAAGTTCGTTCAATGCTTCAAACAGGGCTGGATCCTCGTGCAGGCGCAACAACGCCTCTTTCACTGCGGCCTTGACTTCGGCAGGCACCTCGGCGGACGCCGAAACCGCCGCTCCCGGAAATTCGCGGGTCTTGATGACCGGGATCAGATTGGGATACTCGTTGCTGAGCCAGGTGGGCACCATCGCGGCGTCCGCTTCACCCGCGAAAACGATTTCGACCGTATCGCGCCAGGACGTGGCGAGCGAGCGCAGGTCCGGTTGTTGCATCGGATTTGGAAAGTACTCCAGCAACAGGGCAAAACCGAGATTTGGCGCGGGCATGGTGACCAGACTGCGCGCGACAAAGGCTTGCACATTGCCTTCAGCGACGTCGTCCTGGGTCAGCAGGGAATAGCTGGACGGTACCGAGGACTTGGCCAGCGGCTCATAGCCGAAGCGCTGGATGCGAAAGTCGGTGAAGTGCGCTTCATCAAAAACGAAGTGCAGGTCTTTCCGATTGCGAATGTCGTTCCAGTAGAAGGCGTAATTGCGTGCCACCACCAGCTTGAAAGTCTGCCCGGTTGCATTGTCCAAATACTTGATCAAGGGCTCGTACACTTCCCGCGCTCGTTCGGGCGTGTAGGTCGGTTCGACGGCGAAGTTGTACTCCGCAGCGGAAACCGTTGCCATCACTGAAAAGCCGGCTAATGCCAGCCCCAGCGAGAGTGCCTGAACCAGACTACCGCGTTGCATTCCCATCACGGTGCACCTCCCTCTGGAACATAACTGGGTCATACCACTTTCAAAGTCGAAACGCTATGCGCTGAATGGGGGGTCATAACGTCCATTCAGGACCTCGTCGCCGATCGTTCCAATCACGTCGCGATCTATGACGAATGTTGCGTTTTCGCGGGGATTCATCGCCTGCAGTACGCTCCCGGCAACGGCCTCGTCGGTGACCACCGCGAGCGTCGGCAGATGATCTTCGGCAGTACTCAGGAGCACGCCTGCCGCTGCGCTGGCACCCGCCTGCAAGCACAGCTCCGCCCCAGGCGCCAGCGACACATCGCCAGAAGTCCGCAACAGGCGCACCAGTCGGCGCTTGACGCGCCCCAGGAAGTGCGTGCGCGCGACCACTTCCTGACCTGGAAAGCATCCCTTGCGCAGCGAAAATGCCTGCAGACGCTGCAGTCCGAGCATTTGCGGCAGAAAGCGCTCACTGGTGGCAGCCACGATCCACGGAATGTCCAGTTCAAGTTGGCGCTCCCAGGCCGAGCTGGACATCGGCGCAGCGGAGCCCGCGGCAACCGCAAGTTCAAATGCTGCACAGCAGGTAACGCGCGCGGTTGTCGGGTGCCGGGTCGCCGTGATCGGCAACAACCTCGTGGCTGGAGATCGTGCAGCGCGCGCGCAACTTGTATCGCTGCAGTCGCAAGGTCACGGCTGCAGCCACGTCGGCCGGCAGCAGCAGGCGCCATTGCTGCACACCCGGGCGCGCGATCATCAGCAATGCCTGGACCCGGCCATCGGGAACGCAATAGCAGCCATAGCGCCACTGTCCTTGCTCAATGCCGCTCACGTCATTGGCCAGTTGACCCTGCAGGAAGGTCTCGGCGTCGGGGCCCTGCACATCGATTTCAGCAAAGCTTGGCGGCGTCGTCATCGGGCTTAGGCCTAGTCTCCAGGCGTTGATGCTTGGAGGATACGAATGTCGTCGACCGTTCAACCACTCCGGCAGATGCTGAATCCTGGCCATCGACCACCGCGGCGTCACCGCCCCGCAGGCAGCTGCCGCCGGAAGTTGGCGGTCGCAAAGGTCCGGAGCCTACGCGCTACGGCGACTGGGAGAAGAACGGCCGTTGCATCGACTTCTGACGTTTTTCTTGTTGAGGGTTCGCGTCTCAATCGCTATACCGCAACTGCTATTGTTTGGCACCCTCAAGGGAAGGTCCGGCATGGACTTTCCCGCCGACCGCAATCGGGGACTCAAGATGGCCACGCGTTCGCGTCCGCTCTCGCCGCATCTGCAGATTTATCGCCCTCAGCTCACCGCGGTGCTCTCGATCGTCCACCGTTCGACCGGCGTCGCTCTGTGTGCGGGCGCGGTCGCTCTGGTCTGGGGGATAGTAGCCACCGCCCTAGGTGCCGACGCCTACGCCTGCTTCAGCGACTTTGCTGCCAGTATCGTCGGTCGCCTGCTGACCGCCGCCTTTGTCTTCTGCCTGGTCTATCACTGGCTCAACGGACTGCGGCATCTGGCCTGGGACACCGGTTGGGGACTGGAGATCAAGCGGGCCTATGCGACCGGATGGACGGTGGTTGTCCTGGCGCCGGTGTTGACGGCGCTTTCGCTCTGGTGTCTCTGGACCTGAGGACACATACCAATGACTGCATTTCGCACGCCGTTGAAAGTGGTTCGGGGCCTGGGTTCGGCCCGCGAAGGCACCGGGCACTGGTGGGGACAGCGGGTGACGGCGATGGCGCTGGCTCCGCTCAGCATCTGGTTCCTGTGGTTCCTGGCAATGCTGCCCGGCGCTGACCATGCGACGGTAAGCGCCGCGCTGGGACAACCACTGAGCGCGCTGCTGATGCTCGCGTTCGTCTTCACGCTGTTCTATCACGCCTATCTCGGACTGCAGGTGGTGATCGAGGATTACGTGCATCCTCGCGCGCTGGAGATCACCCTGATGGTCCTGATCCGCTTCGCTGCGGTCCTGGCGGTGTTGTCGACCGCCATCGCAATCCTGCGTCTGATCTTTATCGCGGCCCCGCGCACATGACCGAGTCCTACAAGCTTACTCACCACCATTACGACGTCATCGTGGTCGGCGCTGGCGGCGCCGGCCTGCGCGCGACCATGGGCATGGCCGCCAAAGGCCTGTCGACCGCGTGCCTGACCAAGGTGTTTCCGACGCGCAGTCACACCGTGGCGGCGCAGGGCGGCATCAGCGCTGCGCTCGGCAACATGGGCGAAGACGACTGGCGCTTCCATTTCTACGACACCATCAAGGGCTCCGACTGGCTGGGCGACCAGGACGCCATCGAGTACATGTGCAAGGAAGCGATTCCGGCCATCATCGAACTCGAGCACTACGGCGTGCCGTTTTCGCGCACCGAGGATGGCCGCATCTACCAGCGCCCCTTCGGCGGCATGACCACGCATTACGGGCAGGGCACGGCGCAGCGCACCTGCGCGGCGGCCGATCGCACCGGCCACGCCATCCTGCACACGCTGTACCAGCAGTCGCTGAAGCACGATGCGCGCTTCTACATCGAGTATTTCGCGCTCGATCTGATCATGGACGAGGAGGGCGCCTGTCGCGGCGTGCTCGCCTGGGATCTGAGCGAGGGCACGCTGCACATGTTCCACGCCCACGCCGTGGTGCTGGCCACGGGTGGCTACGGACGTTCGTATTTCTCCTGCACCTCGGCGCACACCTGCACCGGCGACGGCAATGGCATGGTGCTGCGCGCCGGCCTGCCGCTGCAGGACATGGAGTTCACCCAGTTCCACCCGACCGGCATCTACGGCGCCGGCTGTCTGATCACCGAAGGCGTGCGCGGCGAGGGTGGTTATCTGACCAACTCCAAGGGCGAGCGCTTCATGGAGCGCTACGCCCCCAACGCCAAGGATCTGGCTTCGCGCGATGTGGTCAGTCGCGCGATGACCATCGAGATCCGTGAAGGCCGCGGCGTGGGTGCGGAAAACGATCACATTCACCTGCACCTGGAACACCTCGGTCCCGAAGTGATTCACGAGCGCCTGCCGGGCATCGCCGAAACCGCCAGCATCTTCGCCGGCGTCGACGTCACCCGCGAGCCGATTCCGGTGCTGCCGACCGTGCACTACAACATGGGCGGCATCCAGACCAACGTCCACGGCGAAGTGGTCACGATCAAGGACGGCAACCCGAACGGTGGTGCCGGGCCTGTTCGCGATCGGCGAAGCCGCCTGCGTGTCGGTGCACGGCGCCAACCGTCTCGGTTCCAATTCGCTGCTCGACCTGGTGGTGTTCGGTCGCGCCGCCGCCAATCGTGCCGCCCAGGTGGTCACCGCATCGGCCGCGCACAAGAAGCTGCCGGCGTCGGCCTACGACAAGGCGCTCGGCAACTTCGACCGCCTGCGCAATGCCAAGGGCAGCACACCCACCGGCCGACATCCGCCTGTCGATGCAGAAGGCCATGCAGTCGCACGCAGCGGTGTTCCGCACCGGCGAGTCGCTGCAGGAAGGTTGCCGCAAGGTCAGTCAGATCACGCGCAGCTTCGACGATGTGCGGGTGTCCGACCGTTCGCTGGTGTGGAACTCCGATCTGGTGGAAACGCTGGAGTTGCAGAATCTGCTCGGCTGCGCGCTGGTGTCGATCTACTCGGCGGAAAACCGCAAGGAAAGTCGCGGCGCCCACGCGCGCGAGGACTACAAGGATCGCGACGACAAAGAGTGGCTGAAGCACACGCTGGCCTATGTCGACGACCAACAGAAAGTCAGTTTCGACTACCGCCCGGTGCATCTGTACACGCTGACCGACGAAGTCGAAGCCGTGCCGCCGAAGGCGCGGACGTACTGAAACGGTAAGTGGTGGTAAGGGTGGTGAGTGGCAGAAGCGGGCGGCGAGCATGTAGGGCCTCAGGCCACCACATCACCTACGCTGAGCAGTGACCTCCAACCGAGGCACCCGCAATGGCCCAATTCACGCTTCCGAAAAACTCGAAGATCACCACCGGCAAGCACCATGCGGCGAAGCCCGGCAGCGGCCAGAAACTGCGCCGCTTCAAGATCTATCGCTACGATCCGGACAGTGAAGCGACGCCGCGCACGGAGACCTACGAGGTCGATCTGGCAACTTGCGGCCCGATGGTGCTGGACGCGCTGATCAAGATCAAAAACGAGATCGATCCGACGCTGACCTTCCGCCGCTCCTGCCGCGAAGGCATCTGCGGTTCGTGCGCGATGAACATCGACGGCACCAATACGCTGGCGTGCACCAAGTCGATCGCCGACGTCTCCGGCGAGGTCAAGATCTATCCGCTGCCGCACATGCCGGTGGTCAAGGATCTGGTGCCCGACATGACCACCTTCTACGCGCAGTACGCGTCGATCAAGCCGTGGATCCGCACCCAGTCCTCGCCGCCGCCGGACAAGGAACGCCTGCAGTCGCCGGCCGACCGCAAGCTGATCGACGGCCTGTACGAGTGCATCCTGTGCGCCTGCTGCAGCACGTCGTGCCCGAGTTACTGGTGGAACGGCGATCGCTACCTCGGCCCGGCGATCCTGCTGCAGGCCTATCGCTGGATCGTCGACAGCCGCGACGAAGACACCGGCGCGCGCCTCGATGATCTGGAAGATCCGTTCCGGCTGTATCGCTGCCACACGATCATGAACTGCACCAAGACCTGCCCCAAGGGTCTGAATCCGGCCAAGGCGATCGCCGAGATCAAGAAGGCGATGCTGGCGCGGCGTGCGGTGTGAGAAGTTTTCGGCGGCCCCAGGAAGGAGCCTGCTGCCGGCCGCGCCTACGTGACACCGGCAACGAGCCGCGCGGCAGCGGACCTACGGAACGCAAATGTCTGAGGACTCGATCGACGTCAGCGCCCTGCAGCGCAAACTGCGCTGGCAATGCCGGCGCGGCATGAAAGAGCTCGACCTGGTCCTGGTGCGCTATCTCGATACGCACTTCATCGCAGCGTCAGCCAGCGAGCGGCATAACTTCGTCCGCTTGCTGGAAACCGAAGACGACCAGCTCTGGGCCTGGATACTCGGGCGCAGCCACCCTCAGGATGCCCAACTCGATGCCCTTGTCCAGCGCGTACGCAGCGCCGATTGAACTTGAGTTGCGTCCGGGTGTCCTGGAACAGGGCGGGCGAGTAGTCGGCATGTCCCTGGCCGTTGGCGCGCTATCGCTGGCCGACCTGCCTTTGCAGTTGCAGGTCCTGGGTGTTGCCCTGGCGCTGCTGGTGGTGTTTTCAGGAGCGTCCAGAGCGGCAAAGCGATCCCCGCGGATGCGCCTTTATGCCGATGGCGGCGTCGAGTGCCCAATCTCTCGCCGGAGCGCGCTGGCGCGCGATTCAAAAGCATCGCGCGCGAGCGCGCTCCTACAAATTGACGACGATCTGATGGCTCCCGCGACGCTGCTGCAAGCCAGTTCCTTCCTTGGTCTGACCCAACTGCACTGGACCGATGCCGAAGAACGGCATCACGCCTGCATCCTGTTCCCGGATCGGCTTGACCGCGACACCCGTCACCGCCTGCGCGTCTGGCTGGCGACACATCGCCCCTCCCGTGCTCCGTTCCCCATGCCCCGTGCCCCTCGTACACCGACGAGCGCGACTGTATGAAGCTGTTCCATCCGCTGTCGATCGCGATCGGCCTGCGCTACACCGGCGCCAAACGCCGCAATCACTTCATTTCCTTCATCTCGCTGGTGTCGATGCTCGGCATTGCACTCGGGGTCACGGCGCTGATCGTGGTGATTTCGGTGATGAACGGTTTCGAGCAGGAACTGCGCGCGCGCATCCTCGGCATGGTCTCGCACGCGACCATCACCGCTTACGGCGACAACGTGGAAGATTGGCAAGCGCTGGTCGACGAGGCGAAAAAGGACCCTCGGGTCGTTGGTGCGGCACCCTACATCGAGCGCGAAGCCATGTTGCAGGCCAAGCGCATCAGCGGCGCGATGATCCGCGGCGTGGTACCGAAGCTGGAGGAGAGCGTCTCGGATGTCGGTGCCAGTACCAAGGACGGCGGCTTCGACAAGCTCGAAGCCGGCAAGTATCGGGTCGTGCTTGGCTCGGAACTCGCACATACGCTTGGCGTGACGGTGGGCGACCACGTCACCTTGATGGCACCGCAAATGCGCGCGACGCCGGTCGGCGTGATTCCGCAGATGCGCCGCTTCGAGGTGGTTGGCTTGTTCGAAGTCGGCATGTACGAGTACGACCGCGGCTTCGCCTTCGTGCACATTACCGATGCGGGCAAGCTGTTTCGCGAGGGCGATGGCGTGACCGGCGTGCGCCTGAAACTGGAGGATATGTTCAGCGCCTGGCGCGTTGCCCAGGATCTGACCACGCGCCTCGATGGCGTCTACAGCGTGCGCGACTGGACCCAGCAGCACAGCAACTTCTTCCGCGCGGTGAAGACCGAGAAGCTGGTGATGTTCATCATCCTGTCGCTGATCGTCGCGGTGGCCGCGTTCAACCTGGTGTCGACGCTGGTGATGGTGGTGACCGACAAGCAGGCGGATATCGCCATCCTGCGCACGCTCGGCGCCAGTCCCAGGCTGGTGATGACCGTGTTCATGGTGCAGGGACTGGCCGTGGGCGTGATCGGGACGCTGCTGGGGCTGGTGTTCGGCGTCAGCATTGCCGCCAACATCGATGTCATCGTGCCTTTCCTGGAACGCACCTTCAGCTTCGAGGCGATGCCGGGCGACATCTACTACATCACTTCCGTACCTTCGCAACTGCGCCTCCCCGACGTGGCGCGGATCGGCTTGCTTTCGGTGCTGTTCTCGGTGGTGGCTACTTTGTATCCAGCGTGGCGCGCGGCGCGCACGCAACCGGCACAGGCGCTGCGCTATGAGTGAGGCCGTCATCGCCGCCAACGGCATCGCCAAGGTCTACGCCGAGGGCGATCTGCGCGTCGAAGTGCTGAGCGATGCCTCGCTGCAGGTCGCCCGTGGCGAGAGCGTCGCCATCATCGGTACTTCCGGCGCCGGCAAAAGCACGCTGCTGCATATTCTCGGCGGACTCGACCTGCCCAGTCGCGGCGAAGTCATGGTCCAGGGTCAGCAGATGTCGCAGCTGTCCGATCGCGAACGCGGTCAATTGCGCAACCGCGCGCTCGGCTTCGTCTATCAATTCCACCATCTGCTGCCCGAATTCAGCGCGCTGGAAAACGTCGCCATGCCGCTGCTGATCGGCGGCATGCCGGTGAAAGAGGCGAGTGACCGCGCGGCGGCGCTGCTGGGTCGTGTTGGACTGGGCGAACGTCTGCGCCACAAGCCGGGCGAACTCTCCGGTGGCGAACGCCAACGCGCAGCGGTGGCGCGCGCGCTGGTGACGCGCCCGGCCTGCGTGCTCGGCGACGAGCCCACCGGCAATCTCGACGAGCGCACCGCCGGGCAGGTGTACGAACTGATGCTGGAGCTCAATCGCGAGATCGGCACCAGCCTGGTGATCGTCACCCATGACCGGCGCCTGGCCAAGCGCATGGATCGGGTGCTCGAACTGCGCGGCGGGTGTCTGGCGCCAGTAACCTTGTAGGAGCGGCGGTCGCCCCTGGCGGTTCTTGTTCGCGCAGCGAACTTGGAGCGAGTTTATCCCGCGAAAGCTCTCGCGGAGCAAATCCGCTCCCGCATGAAAATCAGTACTGACCGCAGCGGCCGCCGCTCTCGCCGCAGTTGAACTCTGCGCACAATTTGTAAACACTGCGTCGATCACGGACGAGAGCAGCCGATGCGCGCCTTCCGCCTGCATCCCGCGCACGGATTCGCCTTTGCCCTGGGCACCTGCGCCCTGCTGCCGCTGGCGGAGCTGCCATCGACCGTGACTCTGGGCGTGCTCGCCGCGGTTGCACTGATCGCCGCAGTTGCGGCGTATTCCGGTACCGCCGGGAGGGCGAAGTTCGCGCTGGGATTGGCTGCAATCGCACTGTTCGGTCTGGTCTATGCCGCAGCAATCGGCGAGCGCCGTCTCGACCAGCGACTGGACGCGGCGCTGCAGGGTGAGAATGTCGAGTTGGCCGGCCATGTCGACGGTCTGCCGATCCGCGACCAGCGTTCGGTCCGCTTCGAGTTGCAGACCGTAGCCGGCGCGCGCGAGTTGCCGCGGCGCATGCGGCTTTCCTGGTACGAAACGGGCGTCGCGCCGGAGCCGGGCGACTGTTTGCGCCTGGTCGTGCGCCTCAAGCGCCCGCGCGGACTGGTCAACGCCGCCGGTTTCGACTTCGAGCGGCTGGCGCTGGCCGGCAACATCGGCGCGACGGGGTACATCGTGCGTGCTTTGCCGGCGCAATCGGAATGCGCGGCGCGCTTCGATATCGATCGCGTGCGAGATGCCATCGCCGGCGCTATCGACACAGCGCTGCCGCCGGGCCGCATCCGCGCGACCATCAAAGGCCTGGCGATCGGCGACACCCGCGAGATCGACGATGCCGACTGGGATCTGTTCCGCGCCAGCGGCACGACTCATCTGATCGCGATCAGCGGCTTGCACGTGGGATTGGCGGCGGCGATCGGCGCTGGCCTGCTGTGGCTGCTGTACTGGCTGTGGCCGGGACTGGGATTGCGCTTGCCGCGACCGCAGGCGATGGCGGTCGCCGCATTGCTGACCGCGTGCATGTACGCTGTGCTGGCAGGCTATTCGCTGCCGACGCAGCGCACGCTGATCACCATCGCGGCGATGCTGGCCGGCGTGCTGACGCGTCGTGAATTGGGCTGGTGGACGCGCTACGCGCTGGCGCTGGTCGCGGTCCTGCTGCTCGATCCCCTGGCGCCGCTGAGCGCCGGCTTCTGGTTGTCCTTTGGCGCCGTGGCCTGGCTGATCCTGGCTTTCGGCCGGCG
The DNA here is from genome assembly GCA_016717705.1 of Rhodanobacteraceae bacterium. Classification (GTDB taxonomy): domain Bacteria; phylum Pseudomonadota; class Gammaproteobacteria; order Xanthomonadales; family SZUA-5; genus JADKFD01. Next base: position 38,123 of record JADKFD010000032.1, read on the forward strand.
CTGGCGGCCGGAGCCGCTGTGGCGCGCGTGGATCATGCCGCAATTGGGGCTGACCGTTGCGCTGTTGCCGCTGGGACTCGCGTTCTTCCAGCAAGCCAGCCTGGCAGCTCCGCTGGTCAACCTGCTGGCGGTGCCCTATGTGACTTTTCTGGTCGTGCCGATCCTGCTGCTGGCCTTGCTGCTGTCGCCGATTGCGATGCTGAGTGCCCCGATCTGGCAACTTGCGGCAGGCTTGCTCGGGCCGTTCGACGCGTTGATCGTGTGGGCTGCGGATCTGCCGTTGAGCCGCTGGACGCTGCCTGCGCCATCCCTGGTGGCCTGGGTGCTGGCACTGCTCGGGATCCTGTGGCTGCTGGCGCCGCGCGGCTGGCCGGGTCGGGCGCTCGGCGCTTTCGCACTGCTGCCGCTGCTGCTGCCGCGGTCGCCAGCTTTGCCGCAGGGCGCGTTCGCCCTGAGCTTGCTGGACGTGGGGCAGGGACAGGCAACATTGGTGCGCACCGCCGCGCACACGCTGCTGGTAGATACCGGGCCCGGCTTTCCCGATGGCGGCGATCTTGGTGACCGCGTATTGGCACCCGCACTTGCGGACATCGGCGTGCAAGGTCTCGACCGCCTGATCGTCAGCCATGACGATCTGGACCATGCCGGCGGTACTGCCAGCTTGCGTCGGCGTCTGTCGATCGGCCGCATCGATGCCTCTGCGCCGGGTTCAATTCCGGGCGCAAGCTTGTGTCAGATGGGAGAGCGCTGGACCTGGGACGGCGTCGACTTCGAAATCCTGCATCCACCGACAACCTTGCCGTACCTTGGCAACGAAAGCTCCTGCGTCGTGCGCATCGCCGGTGCCGGCGGCAGTGCGCTGATCCCGGGCGATATCGGCACGACGATAGAAGGCCGCTTGATCCGTGAGCAGGGCGATCGGCTGGATGTCGACGTGCTGATTGCCGGCCACCACGGCAGCGCCGGTTCGACCAGCGCTGACTTTCTCCAGGCGGTCACGCCCAAGCAGGTCTGGTATTCGGCCGGTTATCTGAACCGCTTTGATTTTCCGCGACCGGTAGTGGTCGAGCGCGTGACCGCGGCCGGGGCGCGACAGTTCAATACCGCCCAGCTTGGGGCAATCGATTTGCTGTTCCTGCCGCAAGGCATGCAGACGCCGGTGTTTGCGCGCGCCAGCGAACGGCGCTGGTGGCATGAGGCGAGTGCTCCGCCAAGCGCCGACTAAGCCAGGGTTCTTGGAGCGGGTTCATCCCGTGCGCTCTGGCTTCAATGTGGGAGCGGGTTTACCCCGCGAGCTCTTGCCCTGAAAAGCAAAGCTCGCGGGGTAAATCCGCTCGAACAAAGCAAAGGCAAGAGATCGCGGGGTAAACCCGCTCCCACAAAGGCAAAGTCGCGGGGTAACCCGCTCCACAAAGCACGCAAAGGCAAGAGCTCGCGGGATGAACCCGCTCCATCCAGAGCCCGGGCGCGCGCGGTCGCGATGCTGGCGTCGCTGCTGCGGGTGTGCCGCCTGTCCCGTAATCTACACCGGGCAAACACGCACCGCGCGCATGCCTTGTATGATCGCGCGCCTTGGAGTCGATGTTGAGGCGAGGTCTGCGTGTTCGAGATTTTGAAGTCCGGTGGTTTGGTGATGATCCCGCTGGTGCTGGCGTCCATCGTGATGGTCGGCATCATCCTGGAGCGTTTCTGGACACTGCGGCGCAGCGCGGTCATTCCGGCGAAATTGGGTGCCGAAGTGCGCGCCTGGGCGCGTTCGGCCAAGATCGAGCGCGATCATCTGGAAAAGCTGCGCACCAATTCCCCGTTGGGCGCGATCCTGGCGGCGGTGGTTGCCCATCGGCAGCGCTCTCGCGAGGTGATTCGCGAGGCCGCCGAAGACACCGGACGGCAGGTGGTGCATCGGCTGAACAAGTACCTGAATGCGCTGGGCACCATTGCGACCATTTCACCCCTGCTGGGTCTGTTGGGCACGGTGTCCGGACTGATCCGCATGTTCCTGGTGATCACCACTGCGGGCATCGGTGATGCCAACGCACTGGCTGGCGGCATCGGTGAGGCGCTGGTTGCGACCGCTACCGGCCTGGTCGTGGCGATCGTTGCCTATCTGTTCCATCGCTATTTCCGTGGTCGCGTGCTCGATCTGGCGGTCGACATGGAGCGCGAGGCGTCCATGCTGATCGACAGCCTGGAACACGCGCCGGAGGCCGCCGGACAGCCGGTGCGGGCGGTCCGATGAAGTTCGGATCAGTCGAAGGCGACGAGGCCGAGATCACGGTGATCCCGTTGATCGACGTCATCCTGGTGCTGTTGATCTTCTTCATGGCCACCGCGACCTTCGACCAGAACTCACGGATCAAGGTGAAACTGCCGGAGGCCAGCAGCGAAGCCAAGGCCGACAGTGGGCAGCCACTGATCGTGCAGATCGACGCCGAAGGGCGCTACTTCGTCAACAACAGCGAGGTGGTCAACTCGCGTATCGAGACGCTCAAGGCGGCGCTGACCCAGTTGGGTGGCGATCCGGCCAAGCAACCGGTAGTGCTGCGCGCCGATGCGCGCACCCAGCATCAATCGGTGGTCACCGCGATGGATGCGCTGGCGCAGGTCGGCTATCGCAATCTCTCCATTGCAACGGTGCGCGGCAGCGAGACACCGTGAACGCGGGCGCCGGCGCAACCCGGCTGTTTCGGCGGCTGGTGCCATACGCACGTCCGCACTGGCCGGTGGCCGTGGCTGCGCTGTTCGGGATGGTCCTCGAAGCCAGTGTGGCGGCCGGATTCACGGCGCTGATGCAACCGCTGCTGGATGACGCCCTGGGTGCGCGCTCGGCCAGCGTGATCGCCTGGTTGCCGTTCGCGATCATCGCCTTGTTCGTGGCCCGCGGTCTTGGCGTCTTCGTCGGCGATTACGGCATGGCCTGGATCAGCCGGCGCATCATTGCCGACCTGCGCGCGCGGGTGTTCGGGCGTTATCTGGAACTGCCGTCACGCTACTTTGCCGAGCGCGCCAGTGGCGATGCGCTGGCGCGGTTGTCGTTCCAGGTCGAACAGATTGGTCAGGCCAGCACCGAGGGCTTGAAGATATGGATACTGGATTCGCTGATCATCATCGGCCTGCTCGGCGTGATGACCTTCTACAGCCCGCAATTGACGCTGTCGGTGCTGCTCGCCGGCCCCTTGATCGCACTGGTCGTGCGCCTGGTGTCCAAGCGCTACCGGGCGATCAGCCGGCGCATCCAGAACTCGGTGGCGGATGTCACCCAGATCGGCCAGGATGTGATCCTCGGCGAGCGCGAGATCAAGATCTACGGCGGCCAGCATGACGAGGCCGAGCGCTTCAGCAAGGTCAACGAACACAATCGCCGCCAGCACCTGAAGGTCTCGGCGACCAACGCGATGAGTTCGGCGCTGGTGCAGATCCTGGCGGCGAGCAGCCTGGCGCTGGTGGTCTATGTGGCCACTCGTCCGGGTGAACTGGAGCGGCTGACGCCAGGTGCATTCACCGCGTTCATGACCGCAATGCTGGCGATCCTGCCGTCGCTGAAACGCCTGACCAGCGCGCAGGCCCTGATCCAGCGCGGACTGGCAGCGGCGGAATCGGTGTTCGAGATCCTCGACGAGCCGGCCGAAGCCGATCAGGGCACTTTCAGTCCGGAACGGGTGCGCGGCGAGGTGCGCTTCGAGGGCATCAGCCTGCGCTATCCGGGTCGCGACGACTACGCGCTGCGCGGTATCGATCTGCACATCGCTGCCGGTGAAACGGTGGCCCTGGTGGGGCGCTCCGGCAGCGGCAAGAGTTCACTGGTGGCGCTGCTGGCGCGTTTTCTGAATCCTGAGCAGGGCCGGATCAGCATCGACGGCGTTGCGCTGGACCAATACCGTCTGCTGGCGCTGCGCCGGCAACTGGCGCTGGTCAGTCAGCAGATCGTGCTGTTCAACGACAGCGTCGCCCGCAACATCGCTTACGGCGATCTGCGGCGGCACTCGCAGCCGGCGATCGAATCGGCCGCGCGCGCCGCGCATGCATGGGAGTTCATCGAAACCCTGCCGCAGGGACTGGAGACGCCGATCGGAGAGCGCGGCGCCGCGCTTTCCGGCGGCCAGCGACAGCGCCTGGCGATCGCCCGCGCGCTGCTCAAGGATGCGCCGATCCTGATCCTCGACGAGGCCACCTCGGCGCTCGACAACGCCTCCGAGCGCCTCGTGCAGCAGGCCTTGCGCACCGCCATGAGCGGCCGCACCACCATCGTCATCGCCCACCGATTGTCGACCGTGGAACAGGCCGATCGCATCGTCGTGATGGACGAGGGTCGCATCGTCGAGCAGGGCAGTCATCAGGCACTGCTGGCGCGTGGTGGCATCTATGCACAGCTCTACCGCACGCGCGAGGATGCGGTCGATGCGGATTTCCCCTGAGTTCTTGCAGTCGGTCTGGTATGGCGGCGTCGCCGCACCGTGGTGGTTGCGCGCGGGCGCCGTGCTCTACGCCGGCCTGCGCCTTTTGGCCCAGTTGCCCTATCGCTTGCGTCTGCGCCGCGCGCAAGCGCTGGGCGTGCCGGTCATCGTGGTCGGCAACCTCACGGTCGGCGGCACCGGCAAGACGCCGCTGACGATCGCGCTGGTCGAGGCGCTGCGCGGTCGCGGTTTCGCGGTCGGCGTGATCAGTCGCGGCTATGGTCGCAGCACGCGCGGGGTGCGGCTGGTCGACAGCGGCAGCACCGCGCTGGAGGTGGGCGACGAGCCGCTGCTGATTGCGCGCCAGACTCGCGCGCCAGTGGCGGTGGGTGAGGATCGCGTCGCCGCGGCACGCCGGCTGCTGGGCGTGGTGCCGCTGGATGTGCTGATTTCCGATGACGGCCTGGAACATCTGGCACTGCCACGTTGTGGCGAGATTGTCGTCATCGATGGCATGCGCGGTTTCGGCAACGGCCGCCTGTTGCCGGCCGGTCCCTTGCGCGCACCGCTTGGACGCCTGCGGCGCGTCGACTGGCTGGTACGCAACGGCGGCACTCCGCAGTCCGGTGAGCATGCGATGGGCATCGTCGCGCACGGTTTGCGCGCGCTGCGCACGGGTCGCTCCGAGAACTTGGGCAGTTGGCGTGGCCGCAGCGCCCATGTCGTCGCCGGGACCGGCAATCCGGAACGCGTGTTTGCCAGCGCGCGCGGGCTGGGTATCGAGGTGATCGGCCATCCGCAGCCGGATCATGTCGACTACGCCAGCGCAGGCGTGCCGAGCTTCGGCGATGGACTGCCGTGCGTGACCACCGAAAAGGACGCGGTGAAGTTGCCACCGCTGGACCACTGGTATGTGCTCGAGGTTGCCGCGCAGATCGATCCGGCGCTGGTCGAGCAGGTCATCGAGCGCATCGAGGCGCAATCGGTATAGATCACCTTGGCCCGCCAGGGATTAGGTGATGCTCTCGCCGGCAATGGTGTAAGGCATTGATTTTCGTGTGGGAGCGGATTTACTCCGCGAGCTTCTCGCCCGGGCGAGCAAACAGATCGCGGGGTAAACCCGCTCCCACAACAGCAGAACAAACCCGCTCCCACCACTTCGATGCGCGATCGAGCGCAACGCCAAGGGCGACCGGAACTCCCACCGAGCCACGCGGGCCCCGCGCGCCAACGTGACCTGCTTCTCTGCGGGCCAATCTGCCCCGCATCTCGCGGTCACTCGAAGCCGTTCGCGAATATCCCCGACTGCGTCACGGTCAAGGTGAAGGTGGCGTTCTGCGTGCTGCCGCAATTGTCGGTGGCCGCGATGTTGATCGTGTGCGCACCGACCGGGGCTGCGTTGGTCAGGGTCACCACGCCGTTGCTGGCAACGCTGATGCCGCCGGTATAGGTGCCTGCCGAAAACAGGGCGACGCTGGCCACTGAACCGTTGTCGCTGGGGCCGGTTGTCGGATTGACCGCGACACCGGCGCCGAGGTTGAGGTTGGCGGCGGCGTAGGCCAGGGTCGGCGGGGTATTGGCGTTGATGTTGACCTGCAGATTGCCGGTCCCATTGAGCGCGCCGTCGGAAACCTGGAAGCGCAGGGTACCGGCCGTTGCGGTGCAGGACGCGGCGATCGTGGAACTGATGCTGCCCGCGGCGTTGCTGATGCCGCTGGCGCTGACACCGCTGGAGCTGCCGCCCGCTATCTGGGTGACGCTGAGACTGCCGGCGGCCGTCTGGCCATCGCTGACACTGCCGACGACCACCGCCGCACCGCCGGGACTGCCTTGCTGGCGGGTGATCGCCGCGGCGGGCGTGAAGCTCGGCGCGGAGTTGTTGACCGTCAACGAGAACGTCGCATCGGTGAACGAGCCGCAGTTGTCGGTGGCGCGGATGGTGATCGAGTGGATGCCGATCGGCGCCGCGTTGGTCAGCGTGATCACGCCGCTGGTGGCGACGCTGATGCCGCCCGTGTAGGTGCCCTGGGACTGCACCACGGCAGTGGCGATGGAGCCATTGTCGCTGGCGCCGGTGGCCGGGTTGACGCTGCCGTTGGCGCCGCCATTGATGTTGCTGGCGGCATAGCTCAGCGTCGGCGGCGTGTTGGCGGTGATGTTGACCTGCAGGTCACCGGTGCCGGTCAGTGCACCGTCGGACACCTGGAAACGCACGGTGCCGGCATTGGCAGTGCAGCCGGCGGCAACCGCGGCGCTGATGGTGCCGTTGCTGTTGCTGATGCCGCTCACTGTCATCCCGGTGGCGCTGCCGCCGGCGATCTGGGTCACGACCAGGCTGCCGGCAGCGGTCTGGTTGTCTGCCGCCGTACCCACGGTGACACTGGCTCCAGCGGCGCTGCCGCGCTGGCGCGTGAGGGCCGCTGCCGGCGAGAAGCTGGGTGCGGTATTGCTGCCGCCGATGCTGAAATTGGCGGCCGAGACGGCCGCCGGGGCGACAAAGTCGTGCTCGCGCACGCGGATGCGGCCTTGCGTGGTCGTCACATTGTTGACCGTCCAGGCGCGCGTGCCGGTATTGGCCACATCCGAAGCGATGGTGGTCGGAAAGGTCGCGCCGCCGTCGGTCGACAGCTCGATGGTGACGTTGCGCGAGAAGCCCGGCGGATTGGTCCAGGTGATGTTGACGTTGGTGCCCGCGGTCAATGCACTGCCGGTCGGAGCGACATTGGTGATGACGTCGGCCACGGCATTGTTGTTGGCGTCGCGGAACCAGCCGATATCGCGCATCTGCTGGCGCGTCAGATCCAGCGTCAGCGGCAGGCCGGTGTTGATCGCCGGCTCCATCAGCAGATTGGGGTTGGCCGTCGTGTTCCAATGCGACACCGATGACCCGAGTTGCAGCGGATTGGGCGTGAACAGTTCGACGCGACCGGTGGCCGCGTCGCGCCCGGCGATCAGAAAGCCCGACGCGATACGGACGTTGGGTCCGTCCCACAGCAGGTTGTTGGTGTTGATCGCCGAGGCCACCCGCTGCGCCGCGCTCATCTGGAACCAGGTCAGGTTCTGGGTGCGATCGAACTGAAAGCGCGCCCAGACATCCGGACTGCCGCCGAGATAGGCGCCGGTGGTCTCGTCAGTGAAGCTCAGCGAGCCAAAGCCGTGCCCGAGTTCGTGCAACACGACCACCAGCAGATTGATGCGTCCGGCTGGCGTCGCGTTGTCGAGACCGTAGTAAAAGCGCGTGCCGGCACCGAGGCAGGCATTGTCGACATTGCTGTTGAAGGTGGCGCCGATTTCGGTGGTGGCGCCATTCAAATCCGCGTTGGCAAGTTTGTTGGCCAGCGCGGATGGGTAAAAGGTCGAAGCAAATGGAGCGCCGGCAACCGTGTGGACGGTTTGCGGCCCAGCCGACCCGAGCACGCCACCGCTCGACGTACACGGTGCCAGCGGATCGAAGTTCGACAGCACCACGGCAGTGCGCGTGCTGTCGAGCTGCGCCGCCCAGATGCCGGCGGCGAAATTGAACACGTTCAAGCGCTGCGCGCCGAGGGTGGCGCCGTTGTTGCCGGCATCGGCAAACGGTGCTGCGGCCGAATTGAAACCCTCACCGGCGCCATCGTTGTTCTGGATCGTGATCGTGCTGCTGGTCGGCGCATCGGCCGTCGTCACCTTGGCCTGTTCGATCAGTCCCCAGTAGTAGGCGTACTCCCCGGCGGACATGCCGTGCAGGCCGGCAACGTCGTCCAGTTGCGTGGGCGACAGCTTCGGCTGCGGTAGCGCAGCGCCGGTGTCGAGGTCGCGCCCGAAGAAGCGATTGGCCTCGGCCACGCTGCCCACGCACTGCGCGCGAAGTTGGCCGTCGTCACCAAGCTGCGCGATGTGCGCGTGGCGAAAGCGACCCTGCAGATCGATCTCGACGCTGCCGTCGGCACCGGCCGATTGCCGCAACCCTGCGGACGACCGGCTGGTCAGGGTGCGGATGTTGTCGGCGAGTGCGGCGTCGTCGGAGCTTTGCGCGTGGGCAGTGCCCGCAAGCCAGCAAAGCACCGACGAGACCAGGATCTTGGTGTGCTGGCGCATAGACGGACCCAGTCAAATTCTGAAGGGCACTAGTCTAAGCGGGTGAGCCGGCCCTTGATCGGTGCTTCGACGGTTCCGTGCGCCGATTCTCGGTTGCAGCGTTGGGCATTCAGGACCAGCAAATGGTACGGAACGCGAACAAGCCGCCGCGGCGGATCGGAAGACCCCAAAAGCATCGCGCGCGAGCGCGCTCCTACATCCTTGCCTTGAATCCACGCAAGAATTGTAGGAGCGCGCTCGCGCGCGATGGCTCTAGCGCTTACGCAACCTGCAGCAGCGCGACGATGCTCGCCAGCGTGCCCGCCGCCGCCACCCCGTAACACAGCAAGCGCGCCACCAGTCCCGCGTGGATGCCCAGATCGTGCAAGGTGTGGAAGATGCGGTGCGCGGCATGCCACAGGAACAGGGAAATCACCACAAACAAGGCCAGCTTGCCGGGCCAGCTCTGCGTGAAGGCCAGCACCTTGGCATAGCTCAAGGTATCGCCGGGCAGTCCCATCCCGGTCGGCGCGGCAAGTCCGGTGATGATCACCAGGACACCGCCGATGAGCGCCGAGAGCATGCCGCCGGCGCCAAACAGGGCCCAGAAGATCGGAGCATTCGAGCGCTTCATGATGCCAACCTCGCCGCCAGGGCAAACACCAGCACGCTCGCCACCAGTGCGGCGGCAAGACCGGCACGCGTGATCGTGGTCGCTTTCACACGTTCACCGCCGATCAGGATCGGCGGCAAGGTGCGCGGCATGATGTTGAACCAGGTCCACGTGTGGTAGAGGAATCCGAGCAGCAGCACGCCATGCAGCAGCAGCGAAGGCGGGCTGCGCAGGAGGGCCAGCCAGCTGTTCCATGCGGCCTCGCCGCGGCCCAGCGCGAACACGCCAGCCAGCAAGAGCAGGGCGTAGGCAGCGACAAACAGCGCGGTGCCTTCATGCACCATGTATTCGACGAAGTAGGGGTTCTTCCTCCACCAGCCGCCCATCGGACGCTTGTAGGGGCGCCGGGCGTTGCTCGCGCTCATGCCTGTGCTCCTTTCGGCTTCAGAAATCGCAGGAAATAGTCCTTCGCGCTCTCTGTCTTGTTGATGTTGACCGCATTGGCCGGGTCGACGTCCTTCGGGCACACCTCGGAGCAGTAGCCCACCGCGGTGCAGTTGAACACGCCTTCCTCGGAGTGCACGTAGGGATCGCGCTCAGCGCGGCCGCCATCGCGGTTGTCGAGGTTGTAGCGATGCACCAGCGCCATTGCCGCTGGCCCGATAAAGCTGGAATTGAGCCCGTATTGGGGGCACGCCGCGTAGCAGAGCATGCAGTTGATGCAGGCACTGAACTGTTCGTATTGCGCCATCTGCTCGGGCGTCTGCAGATACTCGCCCTGGCTCAGCGCGCGCGGTTCCTTGGGGATGATGTAGGGCTTGATCTTGTGCAGCTTGGTGATGAAGTCATCCAGGACGATGACCAGATCGCGCTCGATCGGAAAATGCGCCAGTGCTTCGACGCGCACGGTGTTCGGGTACAGATCGCGCAGAAAGGTGCTGCAGCTCAGCTTGGGCACGCCATTGATCATCATGCCGCAGCTGCCGCAGATGGCCATGCGACAGGACCAGCGGAAGGACAGCGTGCCGTCGAATTCGTCCTTGATGTACTGCAGACCCTGGAGCACCGACATGTCGTCGGTGAACGGCACATCGAAACCCTGAACGACGGGTTCTTTGTCCTGTTCCGGGCGATAGCGCAGCACTTCGATGCGGATGGTGCGCGGGGCGGCCTTCATGGTGCTTTTCCTTCCGCCGATTTGGCTTTGCTGGCGGCATCGGCCGCTTCGCCCGCGGCGCCATAGGCGCGAACGCCGGGCGGTAGATGGGTGATCTTGACCTCGCCGTAGCTGATCACCGGCGGCCCGTCGCCGGCCGAGGTGGCCAGCGTGTGCATGAGGTAATTGGCGTCGTCGCGCAGCTTGTAGTCGTCGAGGCGCTGATGCGCGCCGCGCGATTCCTTGCGATTCAGCGCCGAGACCGCCATCGCCTGCGCCACCTGCAACTGGTAGCCGAGTTCGATCGCCAGCAGCCATTCGGTGTTGAACACGCTGGAGGTGTCGTCGACCTTGACCCGCTTGTAGCGCTCGCGCAGATTCTCAAGTTCGTTGCAGGTCTTCTGCATCTCGTCGCCCAGGCGATAGATGCCGCAGCCACGCTCCATCGTTTCGGCCATTTCGCGGCGCAACACAGAAATGCGTTCGGTACCCTTGTTGCCGCGCACCAGGCTGAGCGCGCGCATCTGCGCGGCGTCAGCCTGTTTTTGCAGCGTGGCGCTCGGCGCGGATTTGGCACTGCGCGCGAAATCGGCGGCATGGTCGCCGGCGACCTTGCCGAAGACGCAGATCTCCGACAGCGAATTGGAGCCCAGGCGATTGGCGCCATGGATGCCGACGCTGGAACACTCACCGGCCGCATACAGGCCGGGCAGGGGACTGGCGCAGTTGCCGTCGACCAGAATGCCGCCCATCGTGTAGTGCACCGCCGGACGCACCGGAATCGGCGCCTTGGCCGGATCGATGCCCATGAATTCTTCGGCCAGCTCGCAGATCTGCGGCAGACGTTCGCGCAGCTTCTTGTGACCGAGGTGGCGCAGGTCCAGATGTACCGCCGAGCCGTGGATGCCCTCGATGGTGCGGCCCTTCTGCTGCTCGTACCAGAAGGCCTGGCTCAGGCGATCGCGCGGACCGAGTTCCATCGCCTTGTTGCGTGGCGTGGGTTCGGCGGGGCCGAGGCCATAGTCCTGCAGATAGCGATAGCCATCCTTGTTGACCAGGAAGCCGCCCTCGCCGCGGCAGGCCTCGGTGAACAGCAGCCCGGTGCCGGGCATGCAGGTCGGGTGGTATTGCACGAACTCCATGTCGCGCAGCGGCACGCCGTGGCGATAGGCCAGCGCCATGCCGTCGCCGGTGACGATGCCGCCGTTGGTGTTCTCGCGGAACACGCGGCCGGCGCCGCCGGTGGCGATGACCACCGACTTCGCCTCGATCATCACGAATTCGCCGCTGGCGACATTGATCGCCACGGCGCCCTGCGCGCGTCCGTCCTCGACCAGCAGGTCGACGCAGAAATGCTCATCGAAACGGGTGATCGACGGGAACTGCAAGGAGGTCTGGAACAGCGTGTGCAGCATGTGGAAGCCGGACTTGTCGGCGGCAAACCAGGTGCGCTCGATCTTCATGCCGCCGAAGGCGCGCACGTTGACGTGGCCATCGGGCTTGCGGCTCCAGGGACAGCCCCAGTGCTCCAGTTGCACCATTTCCTCGGTGCAATGGGCGACGAAGTAGTCGACCACATCCTGCTCGCACAACCAGTCGCCGCCGGCAACCGTGTCGTGGAAATGGTGCTCCAGACTGTCGTGCGCCTGCACCACACCGGCGGCGCCGCCCTCGGCCGCCACCGTATGGCTGCGCATCGGGTAGACCTTGGAGATCAGCGCGATCTTCAGCTTGGGATCCTTCTTGGCAACGGCGATCGCTGCGCGCAACCCGGCGCCACCCGCACCCACAATGGCAACATCCGCTTTGAACGTTTCCACAGATCTCCCCGGTGGCCAATGAACACGCAGTACCGCGCTACTCCGACGCTAGTCGCATCGCAGAGTTTACGTGTTGAGTGAGATCAATGGCCGTGGCCCCGCTCAGGAATGGCGGGAGCGGGATGGCTGCATGGTGACCAGAAGCATCGCGCGCAAGCGCGCTCCTACAATCTTGCCGGAAGTCGACGGAGAGTGCGTAGGAGCGCGCTTGCGCGCGATGGCTTCAACTCACTCAAACCCATTGGCGAACAGGGCATCGAGCTGCGGCTCGCTGCGCACGCAGTCGTAGGTCTCGCCGATGCGTGGTCCGGTATCAATCACAGCGAAGTCGGTGATGAAGACCTTCTGCGCGCCCGGCGTCAGATCGAATTCGCGCGAGTCGATCTGCAAGGCGGCCTCGTCCCATTTGTGCGTGGTGTAGACGTCGCTTTCGGCGGTCAGCGCGACGCTGCCGCCATCGGCGAGCACGATGCCGTAGCGCTGCATGGTGCGCAGGATCACCTGGGCCGCGGCGCTGTAGTTGGCCATCGGAAAGTCGGGGCGCAGGCGCAGGCGTGCGCCGTAGGGCACACTGCCCGCCGGCCCGGACGGACCGCCGGCATGGGTGCCGGGCCGCACGTATAAACGACCGAGCACGCCGCCCAGGGCCGCGTCGCTGGCCATGCGCGGGTTGGGCAGGATGAAGCGCAACGCATGACCGATATCGCCGTCGGCCACCTGGGTTGCTGCAAAGACCTCATCGGCGTTGAACAGCAAGGGCGCGATCGGAAACCCGGCGGCATCGGCACTGGTGCAATGCTCGCCGCGACCGGTGGCCGGATACAGCGCGTCCATGCGCCAGCGCGCCAGGCATTGAGCTTCAACACCCTGGGCGGTGACGTTGGTCCGGTAGACCTCGAAGATCTCGTTGCCCTGCACCACCAGCAGATGGCAGTCGTTGCTCAGGTTGTCGCAGCTGTAGCCCGGTTCACCCTCGATGGCACCACCCACCGGTAGCGGCACCGGTGTTGCCAGCGGTTCGCAATCGGGCAGGTAATAGGCATCGTCCGGATTGCCGCTGGGTATCTGGATCACGTTCTGCGTTGGCGTCCCGGTTGGCGCGTACAGCACGTTCATGCCGAAATCGATCTGCATGCGGCCGAAGCCGAAGCCGCCGAGGCCGCTCAACGCGGCAATCATGCCGCCGGCACCGGCAGAGTTCGGGTGCACCGGGGCCTGGTCGATGCGTTGATACCAGGGTGAGCCCGGGTGCATTCGTGGCAGGGGCGCAGCATGCAACGGCGCAGCGAGTGTCAGTGTCAGCAGCAGGAACCGACCAGACCGGAGTTTCATCGCTATCCCCTTGACCGTTCCCGATGGATGATGATGCGCTGATCGCTTCTCAGTTGTTAACGCATTCACGTCGGCGTGCGGGCCGCTACGAAAGACTAGATGCCGTAATGCGGTCTGTCGCATCAAGCCCACGTCCTGAGGAAACACTACCGATGAAGTCCTGGTTCCGATCCATTTCCCTTCCCTTGCTTGCGATGATCGCCATGAGCACAACCAGTCCAGCCGCCGAAACCGCGTCCACCCCCAGCGCCACCCGCGAGTCCATCGTCCTGGGCGGTGGCTGCTTCTGGTGTCTGGAGGCGGTCTACGAGGAAGTCCGCGGCGTCGACACCGCGGTGTCCGGGTATGCCGGCGGCCATGTCGAGAATCCGACCTACACCCAGGTTTCCGGAGCCCGCACCGGGCATGCCGAAGTGGTCAAGATCGACTTCGATCCCAAAGTCGTGTCGCTGGACACGGTGCTCGACGTGTTTTTCACGATCCACGATCCCACGACGCTGAACCGCCAGGGCAATGATTCCGGGCCGCAGTACCGTTCGGTGGCCTTCTACGGCAACGAGGCGCAGAAAAAAGCCATCGAAGCGGCCATCGCCCGCTCGGTGGCCAGCGGCGATTGGCGCGGAAGCTTCGTCACCGAGGTGTTGCCCCTGCCGACCTTCTACGCGGCCGAGGACTACCACCAGGAGTACTTCGAGCTGAACGGCGAACAGCCCTATTGCAGCCTGGTCATCGCGCCCAAGGTGGCAAAGTTCAAGAAGCGCTTCGCGTCGATGTTGAAGTAAAGCTGCGCGCGGAGGCGCCGACCGCGGAGACTGCGGCAAGGTTGTCCGAACTGCCTTTGCCCGCGCTCTCCGCGAACCCGCTGAACGGGTGGCTTCCGCATTTCCTGGGGGAAGTCCAGTCGCACGACTCTAGCTTCAGCAGTTATCATCCCGCCGGTCCCTATCGATCAGGCCTTCGGATCACCGTCACGGTGCATCTGCGGGTCTTGTCGCACCCGGAGTGATGAATGGCGCGTGTTCCCGCAGTCTTGGCCTTGGCCGATGGCAGTGTTTTCAATGGCTTGTCGATTGGCGCGGAAGGTGCGCGTAGCGGTGAGGTGGTGTTCAACACAGCCCTGACCGGCTACCAGGAAATCCTGACCGACCCCTCCTACGCCAGCCAGATCGTCACGCTGACCTATCCGCATATCGGCAATACCGGATGCAATGCGGCCGACGAGGAGTCGCGTGGCATCTTTGCGACTGGCCTGGTGATCCGCGATCTGCCGCTGATGGCGAGCAACTGGCGCAGCGAAACCGATCTGGGCAGCTATCTGCAGGCGCGCGATGTGGTGGCGATCTCCGACATCGACACGCGCCAGTTGACGCGCCATCTGCGCGAGAAGGGTGCGCAGAACGGCGCCATCGTCGCCGGTCCGGACGCGACTGCCGAGCAGGCTCTGGCCCTGGCGCGCAGTTTTCCGGGCCTGAAGGGCATGGATCTGGCCAAAGTGGTCAGCGTCGACCAGCGCTACGAGTGGACCGAAGGCGTCTACGACCTCGGCAAGCCCGGCTTCAAGTCCGGCGGTGGGCGGTTCAACGTGGTCGCCTACGATTTCGGCATCAAGCGCAACATCCTGCGCCTGCTCGCCGATCGCGGCTGCACGGTCACCGTGGTGCCGGCGCAGACCTCGGCCGACGAGGTGCTGGCGCTGAACCCGGACGGCGTCTTCCTGTCCAACGGCCCCGGCGATCCCGAGCCCTGCGATTACGCCATCGCCGCGATCCGCCAGTTGCTCGCCCGGAAAGTCCCGATCTTCGGCATCTGCCTCGGCCACCAGCTGCTCGGCCTCGCCGCCGGCGCGCGCACCCTGAAAATGAAATTCGGCCACCACGGCGCCAACCACCCGGTGATCGACCTGGCCAGTGGCCGCGTGATGATCTCAAGTCAAAATCATGGTTTTGCGATCGATGAGTCTTCACTTCCGCCGAATGTGCGGGTCACGCATCGCTCGCTGTTCGACGGTTCCAATCAGGGTATTGCGCTGAGCGATGCTCCCGCCTTTTCGTTCCAGGGGCATCCGGAGGCAAGTCCGGGACCGAGGGATGTGGAGGGGTTGTTTGACCAGTTTGTAGCTTCGATTGGGGATCGGGACGGGACGGAACCCGGAAAGGACGGACTGAGGCGGATGTGGCTGCCGCACTTTCGCGAGTGGATGTCTGGCAGGTGGCCATGTCGCTGGTGACAGGTCTACTCTTGACGTCAACTGGGCCCTCGGAGCACCGATTCTGGTCTACTTCGCAGTTGCAGGAGCGGCCGTCTCCATTCCGGCCAACATTGCTGAAGGCAACGCACGTCGGAATCGTCGCGAATATCTCCAGCACCTTGGAATTGCATCAGGATCGACGGCAGAAGCCCAGACTCAGCTGCTGATTGCCAGGGAACTCGGACTCGGGATGCCAGCTCGAATCGACCGCGCGCTCGAAACCGTCGAACGAGTCAGCCGGATGCTCCGACGGTTGCAGCAAGCACTCCAGTTGGACTCGACAACCGGGTCCCGGGTCCCGGGTCCCGATCCCATGGAAGGACGGAATCCTAGAACCATGCCCAAAAGAACCGACCTCAAATCCATCCTCATCATCGGCGCCGGCCCCATCGTCATCGGGCAGGCGTGCGAGTTCGACTATTCCGGGGCGCAGGCTTGCAAGGCGCTGAAGGCAGAGGGTTATCGGGTGGTGCTGGTGAACAGCAACCCGGCGACCATCATGACCGATCCGGACATGGCCGATGCCACCTACATCGAGCCGCTGCACTGGTCCTCGCTGGCCAAGATCATCGAGAAGGAGCGCCCGGATGCGCTGCTGCCGACGATGGGCGGGCAGACGGCGCTGAATGCGGCGCTGGAACTGGCCGATCGTGGCGTGCTGGAGCAGTTCGGCGTCGAACTGATCGGCGCCTCGCGCGAGGCGATCAAGCTGGCCGAAGACCGCGAGCTGTTTCGCCATGCGATGGCCGAGATTGGCCTGGAATGCCCGCGCGCGCAGATTGCGCGTTCACTGGATCAGGCGCTCAAGGCGCAGGTGGATGTGGGCTATCCGACGATCATCCGGCCCTCGTTCACGCTCGGCGGCTCCGGCGGCGGCATCGCCTACAACCGCGAGGAGTTCGTCGAGATCGTCTCGCGCGGTCTCGATTTGTCGCCGGTCGGCGAGGTGCTGATCGAAGAGAGCGTGCTCGGCTGGAAGGAGTACGAGATGGAAGTGGTCCGCGACCGCGCGGACAACTGCATCATCGTCTGCTCGATCGAGAATTTCGATCCGATGGGCGTGCACACCGGCGATTCGATCACCGTGGCGCCGGCGCAGACGCTGACCGACCGCGAATACCAGCGCATGCGCGATGCCTCGATCGCGGTGCTGCGCAAGATCGGCGTCGACACCGGCGGCTCCAACGTGCAGTTCGGCATCAACGCCCAGGACGGCCGCATGGTCGTCATCGAGATGAATCCGCGCGTGTCGCGCTCCTCGGCGCTGGCCTCCAAGGCCACCGGTTTCCCGATCGCCAAGATCGCCGCCAAGCTGGCGGTCGGCTACACGCTGGATGAACTGCGCAACGACATCACCTCGGGCCTGACACCGGCCTCGTTCGAGCCGACCATCGACTACGTGGTCACCAAGATTCCGCGTTTTGCCTTCGAGAAGTTCCCCAAGGCCGACGCCCGCCTGACCACGCAGATGAAGTCGGTCGGCGAAGTCATGGCGATGGGCCGCACCTTCCAGGAATCGCTGCAGAAGGCGCTGCGCGGCATGGAAATCGGCAACGACGGCCTCAATCCGCGCGTGCCGCCGCCGTACGACGAAGACGGCATGGCGATCATCAAGCGCGAGATGCGCGAGCCGCGCCCGGATCGCATCTTCTACGTCGCCGACGCCTTCCGCGCCGGCATGAGCGTCGACGAGGTCTACGCCTGCTGCGCCATCGACCATTGGTTCCTGGTGCAGATCGAGGATCTGGTGCGCCTGGAGCGTGAGGTGGAACAGCAGGGCATGGTCGCGCTGGACAAGGCGCGCCTGCGCGAGCTCAAGCGCAAGGGCTTCTCCGATTCGCGGCTGGCCACGCTGGTCGGCAGCGACGAGAGCGCGCTGCGCCATTTGCGGCGCGCGCTCGGCGTGCGCCCGGTGTACAAGCGTGTCGATTCCTGCGGCGGCGAGTTCGCCACCAGCACGGCCTATCTGTACTCGACTTACGAAGAAGAGTGCGAGGCGGCACCGACCACGCGCGACAAGATCGTCGTGCTCGGCGGCGGGCCCAATCGCATCGGCCAGGGCATCGAGTTCGACTACTGCTGCGTGCACGCGGCGCTGGCGCTGCGCGAGGATGGCTATGAGACGATCATGGTCAACTGCAACCCGGAAACCGTGTCGACCGACTACGACATTTCCGATCGGCTGTACTTCGAGCCGGTCACGCTGGAAGACGTGCTGGAAATCCTCGACAAGGAAAAGCCCAAGGGCGTGGTCGTGCAGTACGGCGGGCAGACGCCGCTGAAGCTGGCGCGCGCGCTGGAGAAAGAAGGCGCGCCGATCATCGGCACCTCACCGGATTCGATCGATCTGGCCGAAGACCGCGAGCGCTTCCAGCAGCTGATCCAGGGCCTGGGCCTGAAGCAGCCGCCCAACCGCACCGCGCGCACGCCGGAAGCGGCGGTGGTGCTGGCACGCGAGATCGGCTACCCGCTGGTGGTGCGGCCGTCCTATGTGCTCGGCGGTCGCGCCATGGAAGTGGTCTATGCCGAGGCCGATCTGCGCCGCTACATGACCGATGCGGTGCGCGTGTCGAACGATTCGCCGGTGCTGCTCGATCGTTTCCTCGATCACGCCTCGGAAATCGACGTCGACTGCATCTGCGACGGCCGCGAAGTGCTGATCGGCGGCATCATGGAGCACATCGAGGAAGCCGGCGTGCATTCGGGCGATTCCTCGTGCTCGCTGCCGCCGTATTCGCTGACGCAAGAGGTGCAGGACGAGTTGCGCCGGCAGATCGTGATGATGGCCAAGGCGCTCAACGTCATCGGCCTGATGAACACGCAGTTCGCGATCCAGGGCGAGGACATCTACATCCTCGAAGTGAACCCGCGCGCCTCGCGCACGGTGCCGTTCGTCGCCAAGGCCACCGGCGTGGCGCTGGCCAAGATCGCCGCGCGCTGCATGGTCGGCCAGACCCTGCAGCAACAGGGCGCCACTCACGAGATCATCCCCGAGTACTTCTCGGTCAAGGAACCGATCTTCCCCTTCGTGAAGTTCCCCGGCGTCGATCCCATCCTCGGCCCGGAAATGCGTTCGACCGGCGAAGTCATGGGTGTGGGACGCTCCTTCGGCGCCGCTTTCGCGCGCGCGCAGCTGGCCGCCAATGTGAAGGCACCGGCAGTCGGCAAGGTGTTTCTGTCGGTGCGCGACGCCGACAAGCCGCGTCTGGCTCCGCTCGCCCGGGACCTGGTGTCGCGCGGTTTCCGCCTGGTGGCCACGCGCGGTACCTGCGATGCCCTGATCGCGGCGGGCGTGCCGTGCCAGCGCATCAACAAGGTTCAGGAGGGTCGGCCGCACGTGGTCGACCTGATCAAGAACGACGAGATCACCTTCATCGTCAACACCACCGAGGGCCGTCAGGCGATTGCCGATTCATTCTCGATCCGGCGCGAGGCCCTGCAGCATCGATTGACCTATTCGACGACAATCTCCGGGGCACGCGCGATCGTGCATGCACTCGACTTTGACCGCATCGACAGCGTTCACTCGTTGAAGGAACTGCATCGCGAACTGGTCACGAATTCGGATTCGCCGACCGCCCCAACCAGCACGGAAGCAAGGGCATGAAAAGAGCTCCATTGACACAGAAGGGCGCCAACAAGCTGCGCGCCGAACTCGATCGCCTCAAGTCGGTGGTCCGCCCGCAGATCATCGCGGCGATCGCCGAGGCGCGTGCACACGGTGACCTGAAGGAGAACGCGGAGTATCACGCCGCGCGCGACCAGCAGAGCTTTGCCGAGGGACGCATCAACGAGCTCGAGAACACCCTGGCCAATGCCGAGATCATCGACACCAGCAAGCTCAATCCGGGCTCGCGCATCGTTTTCGGCGCGCTGGTCGAGTTGCAGGATCTGCACAGCGAGGAAGCGGTGACCTACCAGATCGTCGGCGACCTCGAAGCCGACATCAAGCTGCGCATGATTTCGGTCAGCTCACCGGTCGCGCGTGCGCTGATCGGCAAGAGCGAGGGCGACGTGGTCGACATCGTCACGCCGGGAGGCCGCAAGAGTTTCGAGGTGGTCGAGGTGCGTTACGAGGATTGAAGCGAAACCGTAGCCCGGTGTACGCGCGAATGCGCGTTCACCGGGTACTTGCCGCAGCCCATTGCCGGTGAATCGCTGCGCGATACACCGGCCTACCAAGCCTGCTGCTGCCTCGCTGCTGCCGGTGAATCGCTGCGCGATACACCGGCCTGCCACGCTGCTACTTCAGCGAATTGGTCTGGACGAATTCGATGCCACGCGCGGTCAACTGCGCGCGCACGTCCATGTGGTCGATCTTCTCGCCCATGCCCTGGATGATCTTGCGGCCGCGCTCGGCGTCCTTGGCGGCCTTCTCATCCATCTCCGGCGTTGGTGCCGGGACCTGCTCGGCGATCAACTTGAAGAAATCGCCGGAGAAGCCATAGCGCAGGATGGTGCCATCCGCCGCTGCCGGGACCGTCGCGGCCGCGGTGAAACTGGCGTCGTCGATGTCCTTGGTTGCCACGCCAATGCTCTTGTCGGTCATCACCGCCTTGAACTCCAGCGGAATCGGCATCGGCAAGGCATCGGCCGGAAGTGCGACGATCTTGCCATCCGCGGCCAATTGAATCTGCGCCAGGGCCGGAACGCCCTGCTGGGCGAGTCCCCACAGCATCAGCGGTGATGAGGAACCGAGCGTCACGAAGGCTGACACAGCGCTCGGCATTTCACTGCCGGCTTCCATCTTGAAACTCTTCAGGCCGAAGTGCAGCGCACTCACGGCGCCGGCCATCGCCATGCCCGGGTTGGCCAGGTTCTGCTTCATTTCGGCGGCGCTGGTGTTGAGGTCGACCAATTCCTCGCATTGATACGGCTTGGCGGCTATCGAGTCGGCGATCCCATTGAGGAAACGCACGGTTTCCGGCAAGTCCACCGAAGCCGCGAAGCGCAGCATCATGGTCTCGTCGCTGCCGGCGCCGGGGATCGGCGCGGCGAGCTTCTGCATCGACTTGGCGAGTTCGGCCTCGACCTCGATCAGGCTGCTGATGTTCATCTGTTTTTCGTCGAAGCGGGTGCTGCCGAACACCATGCGCGGGAATTTCTGGGTCATGACGTCAAGCTCGCCGGCGCAGGCGTCGCTCAACTTGGGCACTTCGCCGCCAAACGCGGTGATGACCTGGTTGTCGTCCTGATTGCGACCGCTCAGGCGTTGCGCCAGTCCGCGAATGTCGATGTAGCCGGAGAAGTGGCCGTCGTAACCGTACTTCTGGTCGATTTCGGCGAAAATGCCGCCGTTGGCCATCGAGGCTTCGGGCAGCGTCAGACCCACCTGGGCGCTCAGGCGGACATCGTCAGCCTTGGCCGGTGCCAGCGTCACCACCAGGAAGTTGCCGACTGCGCCGAACAGCACCACGGCCTTGTCATTGGCGAACTGCCACAGTTCGGTGTCGCCCAGCTTGCGCTTGGCGAGCTTCTTGCCAGCGCGTTCTTCGATCCGTGCGACCGTCGCATCCAGATTCTTGGGATCGGACAGTTCCATGCGATAGACCGGCATCAGGCCAAATCCGTAGACCGCGAAGCGGCCCTCGGCCTTGAGGCCGAGCTCCTCGATGCCGCTGACCGAGGTCATCTTGCCGAACTCCGGCAGCGCGGCGCGCACCCATTCGCCAAACTCGCCCTCGATCGACTTCAGCTCGGGATCCTTCGCCATGTCGGCGTAGATCTCTTCCATGTTGACGCCGTACATCGCCAGCCATGCTTGCACCACGGCCTTCGGTGTCGGTGTGTGATTCGCCATGACGTAAGGGGAATCCGCCGGGATATAGGCGAGCGGATCGGTCGGAGCCTCGTTGCTCGAGCAGCCGGCGAGGGCGGCGGCCATCATTGCCGCGAGCAGGGTACGGCGCATGAACACTGTCATTGGTGACTCCTCGTTAAATTCCGGCGCATTCTACGGTCTCGCACAGTGCAAGGGGGCCTTGGCGCCGTGCCTGCAGTGTGACCCCCGGGGGGGGGGGCCCCCGGGGGCCGGGGGGCGGCGCGGGGCGCGGCGGCCGGGGGGGGGGGGGGGCCCCGGGGGGGCGGGGGGCGTGGGGGGGGGGGGCGGGGGGGGGGGGCCGGGCGGGGCAGTCGGGCCGGCCCATTGCACCGAAGGTCGCGGGTGCATCTGCCCGCGACATGTTGGAGTATTGCGCCAGGGGGTAACTGGGTGTCCGATCGCTCCGCCAGGGGCGCGCTGAACAATTCGCGAGCCGCGGAACTTGTTCATGGGGTTCCTGCAGCGATCGCATGAGGACGTGGATGACTGCCTATCTGGAAGCGATTGCTGCGCTGCTTGCGGTGGCTCTGGTCTTGACCACCCGTTCGCGACTGTTGGCGACACGCAAGGCGCGCGCCGCCGTGGAGCGCTCCGAGCGCTATCGGCAGGCCTTTGTCGACTTGCTGCGCGGCGATTTCACCGACCTCGATGACATGCTGCTGCGCTTGCTGCGCTGCGCCCGCGATACCCTCGCGGTCGAGCGCGTCAGTCTGTGGCTGTTCGACGAGGAGCGCAGTTCGATTCGGCGGCGGGCGCTGGTCGTTCGCGACGAGCAGCGCCCCGAGGGACCGGCACAACTAAGTAGTGCCAGCCATCCACACTATTTCGCCGCAGTGACGCAGGCCTTTGTCATTGCCGCGGAGGATGCCGTCAACGACGCGCGCACCGCCGAGTTTCGCGATGCCTACCTGCTGCCATTGGGTATCGGTGCGATGCTCGACGTTCCTCTGCGTCGTTTTGGCGCCCATATCGGCCTGATGTGCATCGAGCATCTCGGTGGCCCGCGGGCGTGGACGCTCGAAGATCAGGGGTTCGCCAGCGCCGTCGCCAGCCAGATCACCTATGCCTTCGAGCATGCGGCACACCGACAGGCGCGCGAGGAACTGGTTGCGCGGACGCTGCACGACAGCGATACCGATCTGCCCAACGGCGTCATGCTGCGCGATCGCATCGAAGCGGCGCTGGCGGCCGGGCAGGGCTGTGCGCTGGTTCTGGCCAATCTGCCGCGCATGCGTCTGGTGCTGGCTTCGCGCGGGCGCAACTTCGCCGATGCGCTGGCACGCGCCATGGCGGAACGTTGGCGGACCATGTCCGGGCACGGACGCATGCTGGCGCGGACCAGTCGCGACGAGTTCGCCCTGTTCCTGCCGGGTGAAACCCAGGCGCAGGCCGCGACCGGCTGGGCCTTGCGATTGTGCGCGTCACTGGATGAGCCACTGCTGCTCGAAGGCGAACGCTTCCGTGTCGAAGTGGCCGTCGGCGTGGCCAGTTGTGACCCGGATGAAATCATCGGCGCCGACGACTTGATTGCCGAAGCCAGTTCGGCGATGCGCTCGGCTGCTGTCGGTTCGGTGTCGGTATTCGACCCCGAGATGCGCCAACGCGCCCACCGACGGCTGCAGATCGAGCAGTCCTTGCGCCAGGCCATCGACCAGCAGGCATTCGAGACCTGGCTGCAGCCGGTGATCGATCTGGTCAGCTGCCGCGTGGTCGAGATCGAGGCGCTGCTGCGCTGGCGCGATCCGGTGCACGGCATTGTTCCCCCGGCGGCCTTCCTGACCGAGGCGATCGAAAGCGGGCTGATCGTGCCGATCGGGCGGCAGGCGATGGCGGGCACCATTCGCATGTACGCGCAGGCCCGGCGCAGCCTGAACCGGGTCGACTGGAAACTGGCGCTCAATCTGGCCGCGCCGGAGCTGATGGCGGAGGATCTGGAGCCATTTCTGCTCAACTGTCTGGATGAGCATGCGGTGCCGGTCGAATGCGTCGTGGTGGAGGTGACCGAGACCGCGCTGGTCAAGGACCTCGATCGCGCGCAGCGCACGCTGGAGCATCTGCGCGCGGCCGGTGCCTGCATTTGTCTGGACGACTTCGGTACCGGTTTTTCCTCGCTGACCTGGCTCAAGCGCTTCCCGATCACCCAGATCAAGATCGAAAGTTCATTTGTCCGCGGTATCGGCTACGACCCACGCGACGAAGCCATCGTCCAGTCTGTGGTCGATCTGGCGGCCAAGCTGGGGCAGGAGATCGTCGCCGAGGGCGTCGAAAATCTGGAACAGTTGCGGCGCCTGCGCAGTCTCGGCGTGCGTCAGGTCCAGGGCTTCCTGTTCTCCGAGCCGTTCCCGGCGTCGGAGCTCAGCGACGAGCGCTTGCTGCATTGCCTGCAGCCGCTGGCGACTCTGTAGGCGTTGTGGCGCCGCAGGCCGGGCACGCGCGTCCTCAGACGCCCGACAGCTGAAAAATCAGCCACTGCAACACCAATCGAGCCAGCATCAGCACCAGCATCGCTGCGGCGGGCGACATGTCGAAGGGTCCGATCAGCGGCAGCCAGCGACGGAACACATTGCACATAGGCGCGGCAATGCGCTGGGTCAGGAACACCACCGATGAGCCTTCGCGCGGCTGAAACAGGCTGAACAGCGCGTACAGGAAAATCAGCGCCATCATGAAGCCAAGCGCAAAGCTGATCGCGCTGGCGAGGCCGCCGATCGGCCACAGCAGCGCCGGACCGGCCAGACGCAGCAGCAGCGCATATTCGACGCTCGCGATCAGCCAGAACATCAGCACTGCCGCCAGGCTGAGGTTGCGCCAGCGCGGCACGAACCGCTCCACCGGGCGCAGCAGCGGATTGGTGACCGAATACACCCAGCCGACCAGAGGGTCGGAGAAGGGTGCCCTGACCAGCGGCAGGACGATGCGGAAGAACATGATCGTCAATGGGATCCAGAACAGAAACTGGATTAGTACTCCGTAAACCGTCCAGCCCATGGATCAGGCTCCCTTGGCAAGTTCTTGGCCGCGCGTGGTCGCCGCGGCAACCGCACGGTCGACCAGCTCGGCGAAGCCGCCAGCCGCGAAGGCGTCGAGCGCCGCCGCGGTGGTGCCACCGGGCGAAGTGACACGCTGGCGCAGGACAGCCGGGGGTTCGCCCGCTTCGATCGCCATGCGCGACGCGCCCAATGCGGTATGCACGGCCAGCTTGGCTGCGGTGGCGGGGGGCAATCCCTGACGCGCGCCGGCGGCGCTCATCGCTTCGATCAACAGGAAGAAATACGCCGGTCCGCTGCCAGACACTGCGGTGACTGCATCCATCTGCGCTTCGTCGTCGATCCACACGGTGGCACCGGCGGTCGCCAGCAGGGCTTCGACGGCGCTGCGTTCGCTGGCGCCGACATCGGCGCCGGCATACAGGCCGGTGATGCCGGCACCGATCATCGCCGGCGTGTTCGGCATCGTGCGCACGACGCGGGCGCGCGCGCCGAGCGCGTTGGCGATGCGAGCGTGGGTGACGCCAGCGGCAATCGACACCACCAGTGGTGCCCGGTCGGTGGCCACGGGTCCCAGTTCAGCGAGGACGGCGCCCATGACCTGGGGCTTGACCGCCAGAACCCAGATGCCGGCGACCAGCGCAGCCGCAGCATTGCTGACATGCGTGATCACGCCGAAATCGCGAGCCAGCGCTTCGCGCAGCTCAGCGTTCGGTTCCGCGGCATGAATGGAAGTCCGCGCACGACCCTCGCGAATCAGCCCACCAATCAGACTGCGCGCCATGTTGCCGCCGCCGATGAATGCAATCTTTTCCGCCATGGTGCGATCGTCCAAGCCTGCAAAGCCGATGAGCATAGACGGTCGCTGCGGCGCTTGCTGGGGCGGGCGGGCGGCCGGGGGGGGGGGGGGGGGGGGGGGGGGCGGGGGGGGGGGGGGGGGGGGGGGGGGGGGGGCGGGCGGGGCGGGAAAAAAAAAAAAAAAAAGTCCGCTTCCTCAGAAATCGAGCTGCACGCCACCCCAGAAGTTGCCGTCGCCGCCGGCATCGAAGTCGTACCAGGTGTAGCCGCCGCGCAGCGACCATTGCTCGTTGAAACGGTAGCGGCCGCCGATCTCGAGATAGGCGCCGGATTCACTGGTGTCGATGTCGCGCGGGCCGGCAATGGTGCCGGCCTCGCCATCCTCTTCGAGGCGGAACACGCCCAGACCCGCCTGCAGGTCGAAACGATCGGCCAGCGGCACGGTGGCCACGCCACCGAGCTGGTAAATCGCGCCATCGAGGTCCAGGCCGCCGTCGGCGATGTCGCTGCGCGTGCTGTTGCCCAGCGTCATCGCGCCGAATTCGAGCGCGAAGGTGTCGTTGATGCGCCAGCCGGCGTAGCCGCCGAAGGGCGTATCGGTATCGATGTCGCCGCCGATGTCATCGAAGCGGCCGTCGAGCTCGCTGCCGACGCGCAGACCCGCGTAAAACGGGGCGGCCGAAACGACCGGCGCGACTGCAAGGCTGGCCAACAGCAGGATCAGGTTTGATGTGCGCATTGTGAAGAATCCGCAAAAGGGAGCCTGATCCTACGGTGCCTGCTTCTCACCGGCGCTATGCCAAAGGTCCTGAACGGCTGCCTCGTGCAGTTTCCGTTCAGCGATAGCCTTAGGGGCGCATGCGCCACGCTGCCAGCGCGCGGCGGGCAGCCTCGGTGTCCAGCGGTTCCGGTTGGTGGCGAGGCCGATACTGGCTGGGCGTGCCGCAGATGGCGCGTGCCAGTTGTTCGGTCTGGGTCGGATCGGTGGTGATCCTGGCACGTTCGTCGGCATTCAGTTCGATCACCAACTCGTACAGGCCGACGGTGCCGCAGACGACCGCCAGCCAACGACGCTCGCCATCGGCATACAGTAGCCACGACCAGGTCGATTCGGCGATCACCTTCATCGCGAAGTTCCGTCCGGCTGACGCCGAAACACGCGTGGCGTCACACCAACCCAGCGCCTGAAGCTGCGGCTGAAGTTCGAAGGGTCGGCGTATCCGAGTCGTTCGGCGATGCGCTCGACCGGCAGGCTGGTGTTTTGCAGCAACCAGCAGGCGCGCTCACTGCGTTGATGATCGAGCAGTTCCCGGTAGCTGGATTGCTCGCCGGCCAGGCGGCGAAACAGGCTGCGCGGGGACAGGTGCAGCTGCGTGGCCATCGCGGCGGCGCTGGGAAAGTCCTCGCCGCAGGACAGCAATAGCGATTGCACCTGCGCTGTCAGGCTGCTGGCGTGTTCACAGCGGGCCAGTTCGCGATCGCATTCCTGGCAGGCGCGTGCATGTGCGCTGGCATCGGAGGTGAGGCAGGGCTGTTGCAGAAAATCCCGGTCAAGCAACAGGCTCGGCCAGTCCGGTGCGCCAAATTCGATCTGACCGCTCAGGTAGTCGCGATAGCGTGCGGCCCATGGCGGGCTGACTTGCGGCAGTCGATAGCGGGCGCCGCGCAGGCGTTGTCCCGACAGTGCTTCAAGCATGCGCTCGATGATCACCAGCACGGCGTCGGCGAGGAAACCGCCGGCGGCACCCAGATCGAACAGCGGCACGATGCGCAGCGTCGTCTCCGTGTCGCCGCGGTCCAGCACGAAGCGCACCGCGCGCGTGCGCAGGCCCAGATAACGCGCGATCGACTGCAAGGCCGCGTCCAGCGTGGGGCTGCTGAGCGCAGCGTTGCCGACGCTGCCATGTGCGTGGGTCTGCGCCGCGGCACCGAAGGCCAGGCCAAGCCACGGGCTGGCACTGCGTTCGAGCGCGGCGATGATCAACGCATGCGCCGGACCATAAGGGATCAGACCGGAGTCGTTGTCGATCGCGCGCCGTGTGATCTGCGCCGCGGTCAGCAGCGGCTCGACATCGATGCCACGCTGGGTGAGCAGGGCGCCCAGCAAGCGCAGGTAGGTCGGGTGCGGGGCGGGCTGTTGCCAGGCGGCTGGAGTCGGGGATGGCATGGCGTTTGGGTAGTCGATGGCGCATCACTTCGGTGACCGAGCGGAGCCCGGTGGGCGGCGTCAGCCGCTCACCGGGTACTTGCCGCAAGCATCCGGTGAACGCGCGCCGCGCGCACACCGGGCGACGCCGCGGACCCCGGGGAAGCCTGGCACAAAATGACGATAATGTGCCAGTACGGGACCTGTGCGACTGCGGCACCGGCGCTCAAGCTGCACACCATCATCGCGGTCTTGTCGACGGCGCGGGAGCTCACTGAATCATGGCGCAGGTCCAATCCACGGCTGACGCTGTCGCATCAACGCCCTATCGCGATCACAAGCGTCACGCCTGGCTGCTGTCGATGCTGGTGCCGCTGCTGGTGGGATCGGGGCCGGTGCTGTACTTCGCGGTTGGGCAGGCGTGGGTGCTGTGGCTGCCGGTACAGCTGGTCTACGTGGCTTTGCCCGTGCTTGATCTGATCCTCGGTGCGGACCCCAGCAACCCACCCCGAGTCGGCGGTTCCGCAACTGGAGGCCGATCACTACTATCGCTGGATCACCTGGGCCCTGGTGCCGCTGTTGTGGCTGGTGTTCGTGTTCGCCTCCTGGTTCGTGATGAATCAGCCGCTTCCCTGGCACGGCGTGCTGGCGGTGATCCTGTCGACTGGGGTGGTCGGTGGCTTCTGCATCAATGTCGGCCATGAGCTCGGGCACAAGCGCGAGCCGCTGGAGCGCGCTCTGGCCAAGCTGGTGCTGGCGCCGACCGGCTACGGGCACTTCTACGTCGAGCACAACCGCGGGCATCACCGCGACGTTGCCACGCCTGCCGATCCGGCCTCGTCGCGCCTGGGCGAGTCGATCTGGCGCTTTGCGCTGCGCGAGTGGCCGGGCGCCTGGCGCCGCGCATGGGCACTGGAATCGGAGCGCATGGCCAGCCTGGGCCGTGCGCCGTGGCATCTGTCCAATGACATCGTGCAGACCAGCCTGATCACGCTGGCGCTGTGGCTGTCCTTGATCACCTGGCTGGGCATCGGCGTGCTGCCGTTCCTGTTGCTGGCCTCCATCTGGGCCAACTTCCAGCTGACCAGTGCCAACTACATCGAGCACTACGGCATCGCGCGCCGGCGCCTGGCCGATGGTCGATACGAGCCGTGCAAGCCGCAGCATTCGTGGAACAGCAATCACATCGTTTCCAACTGGGCGTTGTTCCATCTGCAACGGCACTCGGATCACCATGCCCATGCGACGCGCCGCTATCAGTCGCTGCGCACCTTCGACGATCTGCCGCAGTTGCCGAGTGGCTATTTCGGCATGTTCCTGCTCGCCTATGTGCCGATCCTGTGGTTCCGGGTCATGGATCGGCGCCTGCTGGCGCTGGTCGGCGCCGATGTCGAGCGCATCAACTTCGATCCGGATCGGCGCGAGTCGCTGATGCAGCAGTACGACCTCGCTTGAGGACCCTCTGAACGAGTTCTGCGGCCGGGACGGCGGCTGAAACGGTCCTTGCGGCGAGTGGGCTACTGGTTTCGGCTCAGGCGCGTATCATCAAGACCTGCCCCATCAGGGATCAGGCGATGATCGCGGCTGAAAGCGACCGGGACGATCAACCGCTGCTGTTGCTCGATGATCCGGTGAGCGCCGCGCAGGACGCCTGGGTCGTCCTGATCGTCGATGATGAACCGGCCATCCATGAAGTCACCACGCTGGTGTTGAGCGGCTTGCAGTTCCGCGGCCGCCGCTTGCGCTTTCTCAATGCCTACGACGGCGAACAGGCACGTCGTTTGTTGGGCCAGCGCAATGACATCGCGGTGATCCTGCTCGACGTGGTGATGGAATCCGATGACGCCGGCCTGCGGCTGGTGCGCTACATCCGCGAGGAGGCGCACAACGGCCTGGTCCGCATCATCCTGCGTACCGGCCAGGCCGGCCAGGCGCCCGAGCGCCAGGTGGTGGCCGAGTACGACATCAACGACTACAAGGAAAAGACCGAGCTGACGGCGCAGAAATTGTCGACGGCGGTGATCTCCGCACTGCGCGGCTATGTCGCGCTGACCGATCTGGCCACGCTGAACCAGCAACTGGAGGCCAAGGTTGCCCAGCGCACGCAGGAACTGCAGCGAGCCAACGCCCGACTGCAGCATTCGCTGACGGCGCTGGAGCAGGGCGAGCGTGCCGGGCGGCGGGTGCAGTTCAAACTGCTGCCGCCGGCCAACTGGAGTTTTGCCGGATACCAGTTCTCGCACTGGCTGATGCCGTCGGAATTCATGAGCGGCGATTTCGTTGATTACTTCGTGATCGACGAGCGGCGTGCCGGCTTCTACATCGCCGACGTCTCCGGGCACGGCGTGGCGTCGGCCTTCGTCACCGTTTACCTGAAACGCTTCGTGGCGACGGCCATGGAAGCGCGGCGCCAGGGACAGGCGTCGGCGATCGAGGATCCGGCGCTGCTGCTGACCCAGCTGAATGCCGAGTTGTTGCGCGAGAAAGTCGGCAAGCACATCGCCATCTTCTACGCTGTGCTGGATACCACGACGCACAAGCTGACCTACGCCAACGCCGGCGCGACGCCGTTTCCACTATGGGCGGACGGCTTCGGTACCTGTTTCCTGGATGCGCCCAGCACGCCGGCGGGCTTGTTCGATGCTTCGGCATACGTCAATGAAACGGTGGCAGTGCCGGCACCATGGCGCTTGCTGCTGTGTTCGGACGGGGTGCTCGAGGTCTTGCCGGAAACCAGCAACGACGCCCGCTGCGAACGCCTGCGCGAGGCCTTGCAGGTGGACACTGCCGACCTTGGCCGCATTCGCGAAGCGCTGCAGATCGCCAGCAACAGTCCGCGGCCCGACGACCTGACCCTGATGATGATCGGACGCGACCCTCCGCCATGAGCGACAGCGTGGGCTGTGTCATCGATGACGCTGTCATGTACCTGAAACTGCGCGGCGAGCTGCGTCATGACAATGCCGGTCCGCTGGAAGCGCTGATCGAGCATTGCTTCGGAGTCGAAGATTGCGTGGTTCGCGGCGCGGTGATCGATCTCAACGACGTCAGCTTTCTCGACAGCACCGCGATCGGCCTGCTTGCTGCGATTGCGCGCGAACTCAAGTCGCGCAATCTGGCGCCGCCCACCGTGTTCTCGACCAACACGGAAATCAACCAGTTGCTGCGCAGCCTGCGCCTGGACCAGGCCTTTACGCTGGTCGAGAGGGCGACTGATGGCCGCCAGTCGAGCGCGGTAGCCGAGTTTGCGCCTTGCCCGGATGGTGAAGCCGATCAGTGCTCCGCTGCTGCGATCCTCAGGGCCCACGAGACGCTGATCGACATCAACGAGGGCAATCGCGCGGCATTCCAGCCGGTGGTGGATTTGCTCAGGGAGCAGATCGGGGAGCGCGGAGCCCCGTAGGTCTCGTTGACGCCTGAGCGTCTACGTGACGTTCGAGCCTGTCACGTAGGCGCTACGCGCCAACGTGACCTACTTCCTGGACTCGGTTTCTGTTAACGCGATCTACTCGAAGCCGTTGCCGAAGATCTGCTCGCCAACCGTCGCGCACCCGGCTGCGTGGGCAGCCTGATACTGACTGAGGTCGGCGGCGCTAATCGTCGGCAGACCGTTGGCGCCGAAGGAACGATCCCAATTGGCGCGCGGGTTGTTCGCCGTGTGCGCCGCGCCAAAGGCAGTCAGGTCGCTGGCATCGAGGGTCCCGCTGCCATCGAAATCAGCGCGACAGAATGTGCTGGGCAAGGAACTGGCGTCGGCTGGATCGCTGCCGCCGTCGATCTCGTCCTGATCGAACACGCCATCGGCGTCGCGATCCACACCCATGCGGAACTGCGCCGTGATCGGCACGGCGATGAAAGTCACCGGGGCCGCGGCACTGGCGTTGCTCCGCAGGGTGTCGGCTGTCGTCGGCTGGTTCTCGCGATCGGATAACCACACGGTTTGGGTTGCGTAGACATAGCCGCGGGTTCCGCCGGCATCATAGCGGCGTGCCACCAGAGCAAGGGTGCCGGCGTCGGCCTGCGCAGTCAGGCTGGCGAGCAGGGCGGTCGCCGTCGCATCGCCGTTGTTGCTGCCGTCGAAGGTGGTCGTGCGACCGACCGCGGCTGGTGTCTCGGTGGCAAACGCGAGCAGGAAGGCCTCGACGTCGCGACGGCGCTGTGGTGCGACGTCCGGCGTGCCGAAGTTGAACGGACCGTTCAGGCGCGCCATCAGCGTGTCGAAGCGCGAATCGCTCATGAAACCGAATCCACGCGTGTTGTTCTGACTGAGGAAGTTCAGACCGGTCTTTTCCCACAGCCCGCGCAACTGCGCATCTTTCATCGGTTGCGCCGCAGCAAGCGGATTGTCGATGCGGTTGTCGGTGCCGTTCGGAAGCGCGTGACATCCGGCACAGGCCAGGCCCCCGGGCAGGGTGGGCAAGGTCTCGAACAGGGTCTGGCCGGTGACCGGATTGCCGGTGCCGCCGGTGACTGCCATCGAGGCGAGGAAGCTGCCGTCCGGATTGCGGTTCGGGTTGGGCGGATAGCGCACGCTGGCGATAAAGTCTTCCAGTTTCTGCAGGTCCGCGGCCGCTGGTTCGGCGTCGTCGCCCTGCAAGCCGACGAAGGCGGCGGCAAAGGCGCTGACGTTTTCCTTGTCGCCGCGCCAGTGCATCGCGCCGTTGCCCACGATGCCCTGCAACGACTGCGTCACCAGCGGGCCCTTCATCGGATGCCAGCTATCGCACACCTGATTCGGTCGACAGGTCTGGTTGATCGCCTTCTGTTCGCCAGCCGGGTCACCGAGGTCCCACGCCAGTCCGTCCAGGCGTGTGTCGACATGGCAGGATGCGCAGGATGCCTGGCCCAGACCACTGGTGGCGTGCGTGTCATACAGCAGAGGGCGGCCTTCCCTGACCGCCAACGGCGTCGGATCGAACAGGTTGCGTCGGTCCAGTTCCGTGCGCGCGGCCGGATTCACGGTCGAAATGGACGCCTCGAACTTGTTCAGCACATACAGTCGCTGGCCGTCGCTGCTCAGCGCCAGCCCGGTCGGTCCCTGGCCGACTTCGATGCGGCCCAGGCGCTGGCCGCTGGCATTGGTGACGATCACATTGTTCGAGCCCATGCCGGCGACGAACCACTCGCCGCTGCTGGGGTGCAGCGCCACGGCGCGCGGATCGCCGATGGCCTGGTCGCGCACCGATTGGGCGACGCTGCGCACGTTGTAGTCGAGTTGTGGGTTGAGATCACCCACGGTGACCGTGCCTGGCGCCGCCGGCAGGAAGCTGCCGATCTGCGCGCGCACGAAGATGCTCTTCACGTTCGGCTCGAAGCGGATTTCGTTCTTCAGCTCGGTGCCGACCAGCGCCACCTGACCATTGGCGCCAACGCCCAGCGCCATCACCATGGTCATCACCCGCGGCACGTAACTGACCGCCAGACTAGAAGCGTTGACGATGGCGACATCGTTGTCGGCGACATTCCAGTTGACGAAGGCCGACCAACTGCGGCCATTGTCGTCGCGAAACACGCCCGCCGCATCCTTGCGCACGATCTGCGCGACCGCCGGAGCCGGCGGCAGCGCCGGATTGATCGCGGGAGAGAAGCTGGTGCCCTGATTGGGTGGCGGATTGACACCGTTGTAGGGGCTGTTGACGTTGCTGACCACCGGCGCGCGCAGCGAGGTGCTGCCGTTGCCGGATTCGAACATGCCGACATAAACCAGGCTGCCGTCCGGACTGGTCGCCAGCGCGCGCGGTTCTTCGCCATCGAGTGCGACTGTGCTGAGTGGCGCCGTGGGGTTGGTCGGATCGAAGACCTGCAGGCGGTTGCCCGAGGAAATCGACACGAAGGCGCGCTGCGGCGAACCGGCGAACACCACATCCGCCGGCTCATCCGCGGTGGCGACCGTGCGCAGCAGCTGGCCGCTGACAATGTCGACCACCGAAATGCTGTCGGACAACTGGTTGACCACCCAGGCTTCGGTGTTGCTGCGCAGGCGCACCGACACTGGATCGAGGCCGACCGGAATCGAACGCTGGTAGCCCGGCAGGCGATCGCCGCCGATGCCATAGACCTCCAGGCGATGATCGGCGGTGTTGACCGCGATCAGGCGCGTCCCATCTGCGCTCAGTTCCAGCGGGTGGACGTGCGGGCTTTCCCAGTGCACAAAGGCGTTCTGGGCGTCGACGGCCGAACCGAGCAGGGCGCCGGCGACCAGCACCCACACGGTGAGCTGCGTTCGACCAGGGTGCGTCGTTGGCAGCGCGGCATGACGCGCAGATTCGTTCATGGCATTCATGATGGACTCCTTCAGCGATCTTGCGGCGGTGGACCGGGCGGACGCGAACCCGGCGGCGGTCGAGCGGCGTCCAGAGCCACCAGCTGGTCCGGCGTCAGCAACGCGGCCAGTTCGGCACGGTGGCGCTGGCGCAGCTCGGCATCGGCGCTCTGGCGCTCCGCGCGCTGGCGCAGCAAGGTCTGGCGCACTTGCTCGCGGACAGCTGAGTCGAGGCTGAGCTCATTGAGTACCCGCTCGACCGGCGGTGGCAGGCGGTCGGGATGCTCGCCCGGCGCGGGTTGTGCCCAGGCCAGCGGAGCCAGGACGATCAGCAGCAAGGGCAGGATGCAGCGGCGGTACATGGCGCTTCTCGTTGGCCGGAGAGGAAGGTCCGGGTCGAGGATCATGTTGCGGCGTCAATGTGGAGCAAGTTTGCAGAAGCCGCGGAGAGATCGCGGAGACGCAGGTCCGTGCGGAGGGCGCAGGACAGTCTGTAGCATCGGCATGATCAGTCCGCCGGGACGGGAACATGCTGAGCGACGCGCAGAAGCAGCACTATGAGCGCGAGGGCTATGTGGTCCTCGAGGATTTCAAGTCAGCCGCCGAGATGGCTGCGGTGCGCGAGCGCGCGCGCGAAATCGTCGCCGCCTTCGATCCGGATGCCGGGCGCAGCATCTTCACCACGCGCGATCAGGCGCTGGCAACCGATCGCTACTTCCTCGATTCAGCGGAGCAGGTGCGCTGCTTTTTCGAGGAAGAGGCCTTCGCCGCCGACGGCAGCCTGCGTCAGCCCAAGGAGTTGTCGATCAACAAGATCGCCCACGCCCTGCATGATCGCGACCCGGTGTTCGATCGCTTTTCACGTGGGCCGGAACTGGCGCAGGTGGCCACCGATCTTGGCTTGCAACAGCCGCTGGTGTGGCAATCGATGTACATCTTCAAGCAACCCGGCATCGGTGGCGAGGTCGGCTGGCACCAGGACGCGACCTTCCTGCATACCGATCCGATCAGCGTCACCACCTTCTGGTTTGCGCTGGAAGACGCCAGCCTGGACAACGGTTGCCTGTGGGTGGAGCCGGGTGGACACCGCAGTCCCTTGCGCGAGTTGTTCATCCGCGAGAACGACACGGTGCGCAAGGAGCGTATCGACACGACGCCCTGGCCCGGCGCGGACCGGGCGCTGGCGCTGCCGGTGAAGGCCGGTAGCCTGGTGTGCTTCAATGGCCTGTTACCGCATTACAGCGCGCCGAATCGCTCGGACAAATCGCGCCACGCCTACTCGCTGCACGTCACCGACGCGCGCACGCGTTATGCGGACAGCAATTGGCTGCAGCGCAAGGGCGAGTTGCCGTTGCGCGGGTTCATTTGAGCCGCCCCGACCCCGTGCAGTCCGCAGCGCTGCGAAAAGCATCGCGCGCGAGCGCGCTCCTACAACCCTGCCGAGAGTCAACGGAGAATTTGTAGGAGCGCGCTTGCGCGCGATTCAGGCAACCCGAAAATGTCGCGGTCAAAACCCGCCCCCGTAGTTCTCACGCGATCGACGTGAACTGCTCTCACCGCGGACTTCGCGCCCGCACATAGAAGGTCTTGGAGTTGCTGCCGGGTGGCGTGCGCTCTTCGATCTCGAACAGTTTCGGATGCTTCTTGAACAATCCGCTGAGCTTCTTGTGGCCGTACAGGCGCGGATCGAAATCCGGGCGCAGCTTGGTCAGGTAGGTGCCGACACTGGACAGCTCGGCCCAGCCACCCTCGTCTTCGGCCTCGTCGATGGCCTGCAGGATCAGTTCGCTCGGCAGGATGGATTCCTCCGGCGCGGGTCTGGACTCGACTTCGGCCCTGGCCTCGGTTCCGGATTTCTTCGGACTGGCAGGCTTGTCGGCCGAAACCGGCTTGTTGGCCGACTTGTTCACCGCTGGCCGCAACACTTCGGTGTAGACAAACTTGTCGCAGGCCACCACAAAGGGCTCGGGCGTCTTCTTCTCGCCGAAGCCGAGCACCATCAGGCCTTCCTCGCGCAGCCGCTGGGCCAGCCGGGTGAAATCGCTGTCGCTGGAAACCAGGCAGAAGCCGTCGAAACGCCGTGTGTACATCAGGTCCATCGCGTCGATGATCAGCGCGCTGTCGGTGGCGTTCTTGCCGCTGGTGTACGCAAACTGCTGCACCGGCTGGATCGAGTGCTTGAGCAGGCTCTTTTTCCACTGCGTGTGGCTGGGCGAGGTCCAGTCGCCGTAGATGCGCTTGACGCTGGCCACGCCGAACCGGGCAACTTCCGCCAGCAGTCCGTCGATCACCGAGGGCTGTGCGTTGTCGGCGTCGATCAGCACCGCCAGGCGGCTCTGGTCGCTGTCGGTGCGGTTCAATTGTGATTCGCGACTGGCCATCATGAATTCTCCGACACGGGCATAGCGCCAGCGAGCCGCATCCTACGCGCATCGGTGGCTGTCGAGCGCCGGATCAGGCCGCCAGAAGTGACTGATAAAGCTGCATATAACGCAATGCAGACGGCCGCCACGACCAGTCGCGCGCCATGCCCCGGGCCTGCATCTGCAGCCAAAGTGCAGGCTGCGCGTGCAACTCCAGGGCCTTGCGCACCGCATAGATCACGCCGGCGGCATCGGTGTGCTCGAAGTGGATGCCTGTCGGTGCCGAGCCACTGATGTCGTCGACGCTGTCGGCCAGACCGCCAACCCGGCGCAACAGCGGAATGCTGACGTAGCGTTGGCTGTACATCTGGTTCAGGCCGCAAGGCTCGTAGCGCGAGGGCATGATGAACATGTCGCTGGCGGCTTCGATGCGGTGCGCAAGTCCTTCATCGTAGGCCACGCGCACGGCGACCCGCCACGGGCAGCGTGCCGCCCATTCGGAGAAACCGTGCTCGAGCGCCGGGTCGCCAGAGGCGAGCACGACCACCTGCAGCGGCAGTTGCGACAGCTCCGCGCTGGCAGCGAGCAGCGCGTCGGCACCTTTCTGGTGTGCCAACCGGCCGATGAAGCCGAGCAGCGGCTGATCCGAGTCGGCGAGGCCAAGCTGTTGTTGCAGCTCGCGTTTGTTGGCCGCTTTGCCGGCGGCCACGCTGGCGGCGTCGTAATGGTGCTCGATCAATGTGTCGGTGGCGGGGTTCCAGATCGTGGTGTCGATGCCGTTGAGGATGCCGTGCAACTGCGTCGAGCGCTGGCGCAGCACACCATCGAGGTGCTCGCCGAACTCAGGAGTCTGGATCTCGCGCGCGTACGTGGGTGACACCGTCGTCAGGGCATCCGACAGCACCAATCCGGCCTTCATGAAGGAAAAGCCGCCCCAGAATTCAATCGCTTCGGGGCTCCAGAGCGACGGCGACAAGCCCAGCCCGTCGAACTGGGCGCGGTCGAAAAAGCCCTGATAGGCGAGGTTGTGGATGGTAAAGACGGTGCGCGGCCGGGGCGCGCTGCTCGACAGAAACGCGGGCGTCAGACCGGTGTGCCAGTCGTTGAGATGGACGATGTCGGCGCGCTGGCTGGTATCCCAATGGCCTTTGTTCACATTGGTGGCGGAGTCCGCATCGCGCGCGGGAATGCCCGATGCCACCCGCGCCACCGCTTCGCAGAAGCTGCCGAAGCGGACTGCATCGTCGCCATGGCCGTAAGGGCTGCCAGCTCGCGCGAACAACTCCGGCGCATCGACCAACAGCATCGGTACGCCGTGATCAGGATGAGTGCCGGCCAGCAAGCGCAGCGACTGGCCGCGTATCCGCAGTTCGCCCGCGTCCTGCAACGAGCGCATGCGCTCGGCGACGCCGCGGTAGGCCGGCATGATGATGCAGACTTCAACGCCCAGAGCGGCCAACGCGGCCGGCAATGCGGCAGCAACATCGGCGAGTCCGCCGGTCTTGGCCAGCGGGTAAACCTCGGATGCCGCGAACAGGACACGCATGTCAGCGCGTCACGTAACGCGACTGACCGAGCATGTCGCGGGTTACCAGTGCCACGCCGTTGGCGATCACGTGGAAACGTTCGGCATCGTGCACCGGATTGACACCAATCTGCATGCCATCAGGTATGCGGCAGCCTTTGTCGAGCACGGCACGGCGCACGACGCAGCCGCGCCCGACCGAGACATTCGGCAGCAGCACCGATTCCTCAGCCAGGGAATCGAGTTCGACCCGCACGTTGGAGAACAACACCGAGCGACGCACGGTGGCGCCGATCACCAGGCAGCCGCCGGACACCATCGAGTCCAGGGCGCAGCCCGCGCGGCCGTCCTGTGCGGCAAATTTGGCCGGCGGCAATTGTTCCTGATAGGTCCAGATCGGCCAGTCGGCGTCGTACAGATTCAATTCCGGCATCGGATCGAGCAGTTCGAGATTGGTCTTCCAGAAGGCTTCAACCGTGCCGACATCGCGCCAGTAGGCCTGACGCGCCTGGTCACGCTCGCGGAAGGGATAGGCGAGGGCGTAGTAGTTCCCGATGGCGTGCGGAATGATGTCCTTGCCGAAATCGTGGCTGGAGAAGGTGTCGGCGGCGTCGCGCACCAGCTGGTCGATCAGGAACTGGGTGTTGAAGACGTAAATGCCCATCGACGCCAGCGCGGTGCCGGGTTTGCCGGGCATCGACTCGGGTGCGGCCGGCTTCTCGACGAATTTGCGGATGCGCATCTGCTCGTCGACCTGCATCACGCCGAAGGCGCTGGCTTCTTCCACCGGCACCTCGATGCAGCCGACGGTGAAGTCGGCACCGCGTTCGACGTGATCGGCGAGCATCGCGCCGTAGTCCATCTTGTAGATGTGATCGCCGGCGAGAACGACGATGTAGCGCGGCCCGTGGGAAAGCAGGATGTCGATGTTCTGGTAGACCGCATCGGCAGTGCCGGCGTACCAGGAGCTTTCGTCGACGCGCTGCTGCGCCGGGAACAGTTCGACGAACTCGTTGAATTCGCCACGCAGGAAGCCCCAGCCCATCTGGATGTGGCGGATCAGCGAGTGCGACTTGTACTGCGTCAGCACCGCGATCCGGCGAATGCCGGAGTTGATGCAGTTGGACAGTGGAAAATCGATGATGCGGAACTTGCCGCCGAAGGGCACCGCAGGTTTGGCCCGCCAGTCGGTCAGCGCGTTCAGACGGGTACCACGTCCGCCGGCGAGCACCAGCGCCAGGGTGTCCTTGGTCAGTCGACTGACAAAGCGGGGATCTTGTTGGTTACGCATTGCGGCTCTCCCAGGCAATCGGGCGGCTGTCGCCAGCCTTGCAGGATGACAGAGCAGAGGCGAATTCGGACTCGGACCATCGGCGAACTTGTGTCCGGTTTGCGAAACTGCGGGGCCGCGGATGTCCAGGGCGTTCCCGGCACAGGCATGGCCCGCGATCGCGATGGGTCGACGCCAGAAACAAACGCAGCCCGCGCGGCGGGGCCGGGCGAGCTGCGGTGTCTGGACGCTGGGGCGGTGCGGACCCCGGCGCCTTCGTCTGGAGCGGTCAGGCCTGGCGACGCGCGATCAGGACAGCGCCAATCAGGCCGAGGCCAAGCGCGAGCCCGAACCAGGTGAAGTTCTGACCGGCCGGCACCGAAACGGCCGCGGCAACCGGACCGACGATATTGTAATTGACGACATTGGCGAACTGGGCGGGCGTCAGGCCGTCGAGCAAGGGTGATCCGGCAACGACATTGTCGAAGGCGCTGGACGCTGCGGTGGCGTTCGCGGTGGTCTGGTCGATGCGCTGGAAGAACAGCAACGACACGCTGCCGCCGGCCGGTACGCTGACCTGAAAGCGCGCCAACGCGCCGTCGGTGTCCGCGCAGTCGAATACGGTGGTCGACACGCTCTGCGGAGTGACCTGCGGCGTCCCACCCCAAAGTACCGTCGTGTTCACCGGGTCGGTGTCATTCAGCGTTTCACTGCTGATTACCCAGCGGTCTGCGACGGTGAAGCTGGTGTCGCCGGACGAGGTCGCGCGGATGATCGTGCTTTCGTCCGAGCCAAAATTGGTGGCGTAGTCGACCGGCACATTGATGGCGCTGCCACTCGGGTTGGTCAGCGTCAGCAGGATGCGCGCAACCGGCGCGGTGACCAGCACATCGTGACGCAGGGCGACGTTCAGGCCGGCGATGGTCGGCGACGCGAAGTCGACGCGGTTACCGCTTATCGTGGCAACACCACCTACCTGGACGTTGTTAATCCACAGCAGGCCGGCGTTGTCGAAGGCATCGCCGTTCTCCGGAAGCGCCGCGTCGCTGATGCCAGCGCCGGAGCCGACCGCGCCGCTGTTACAGCTACCGCCTGCCGGCAAACCGTTGGTCGTGGTCAGGAAGTCGCACATGTACCATTCGCTGGACGCGCCACCGAAGATGGTCGGGCAGGAACCCTTGCCGTCCGTGACATTGCCGGGCTTGCTGTCTACCGCAAGGGCCGGATTGGCCAGCGCCGATGCGAGCGCCAGGGTGATGGTCGATACCAGCAGTACGTTTGCGCGATTCATGGGACACTCCGAGGACGTTGGCATGGCGTTCTGTGCGCCACTGATTGGGGATTGCAGGGTGAGCTTGCGCGGATGCGCGAAGGCCTCATGCAATCACCGATAGAATGGCGTTTCGAGGGTTTTACTGTCAATAATCTCGTTGTCCGATAATCTGCACTAAATCGCGAGAAACTCGGTATTGCCAGTTTGATTCGCGGCTTCGAAACCGGCGTATTCAAGGGTATTTCAGGGATTTGCGGGATTGGTTTGCGGTCCTTCGAACAAGGGAGAACCCGTTGTGCGGCCGTTATGGCGACTCAAGGTCAACAGATCCCTTGCACGCGGACACTGACACCCCGAGACTGCCGGCGTCCCTTCTTGCCCGGATGCCGCCATGAAAACCGAGATCTTCGAGCTTGAGGGCGACTTCGTCGAGCTCAACCAGTTGCTGAAACTCACCGGCCAGTGCGGTAGCGGAGGCGCCGGCAAGCTGCTGGTGGCCAGTGGCGTGGTCAAGGTGGATGGCGCGCAGGAGTTGCGCAAGACCGCCAAGATCCGCGCGGGGCAGGTGGTGACGACAGGATCGGTACGCATCGAGGTGCGCGCGAGCTGAGCTGGTGCCGCGCCGGGAACGCCGATCCCCAGTTCGGCGCTTTTGATGTGAGCCGCCAACATCCCTTCGCGCTAGTTCGGCCGAGCTGGGGCTCGGCGCTCCCGGGAAATCGGTTCCTATTCGAAGCCGTTGCGGAACAGGTTGTCGCTGGTGACCGTCGTGCTCCAGACGCCGCGGCCGAGCGTGCCGGCGTACAAGGTCTGGTTGCTGGCGACGTAGCGCAGATCGAACACCAGCACGTTGGGCAGGCCGCTGCCGAACAAGGCCCAGGTGCTGGAGTTCACGGCGGCGCTGTAGACACCGGACCGGGTGCCCAGCACCACACTGTCGTTGTTGCCATCCGGAATGAACTCGATGGTGCGGAAATCAAAGGAACTGATGCTCCCCAGATTGCCGGTGACATCGGTCCAGGTGCTGCCGCCGTTGATCGAACGGAACACCTGGTTGTCGTCGACGGCGAACACGATCTGGTCGTTGTCCGGGTCCATCGCCACATCGGTGATCGTGGCCGCGCCGGCGGGCAGGGCGGTGGTGGCAACGAACACATTGCCTGAGCGCTTGTGGACCGCGGCGGATCGGCCGACGTAGGCGGCCAGGCTGCTGGTCGCCGAGCCGAAAGCCATCGCATTGCGGTTGGCGCCGGGTCCGCCGAGTGAGGTCAGTACCGGTGTCGCGGTGTTGGCGCCGGTGTATTCGTAGATGGTGTTGGCGCCGCCCACCAGCATGCGCGAACGGTCGGTGACGTTGAGTTCGATCGGGGTGACGAACTGCGGATCGGTGATGGCTGCGATCGGCATGCTGAGGTTGCTGACGAAGGCATTGGCGGCGTTGTAATTGGCGCGGCGGAAACCGCCGAAGTTCTGGGAACTGATGTAGCGGAAACTGCCGGCCGCGGCGAGCGAGATGTCGTCGGTGGCGACATCGCCGCCGTCGCCGCCGTTGATGAAGGTCCAGCGCAGATTGGCGCTGGTCTGCTGCATGTGCGTGCCGTTGTCCTGGGTGCCGATGGTCAGGATGTTGCCGACCTTGTCATGCGCGAGGTCGTGGACCTCCATGACATTCAGGTTGCCGATCACCGACGTCCAGGTACCCGCCGACGAGGTCGGCGACGAGCGCCGGTAGATGCCGCCGTCGTCCGATTCCAGGATATTGCCGTTGACATCGAAGACCATCGAACGGCTGTCGGCATGCGGCGCGGTATTGCCGGCATTGCCATCCATGATCGTTGTGAACTGGCTGCCCGCAGCGTTGGCGAAATTGCCGCGCACCACGTTGCCGGTGAACGGTCCGACGGTGATGCGATCGCCGGAGATGTAGACCAGATTGGCATTGGCGGGGTCGGCGGCGATGGCGGTATTGGGAAATCCTTGCCCGCCGGGGTGAATCGCCGGCACGTCCATCGCCGTCCAGTTGCCGCCCTGGTTGGCCGAGCGGAACACGCGGGCCAGGACACCGGAATTGACCACGGCCAGATACAGCGTCGATGACGCGCCGACCGCCATGCGCATGTGCGATGTGCTGGCGCTGAGACCGGTCACGCCAGTCGTCACATTGATCCAGCTGGCACCGGTGTCGTCGCTGCGCAGGATCGTCGGCGTGGCGCCGGCTACCGAAATATAAAAGCGCGTGCTGTTGAACGGATCGGCGACCAGATCGAAGGCACCACCGGCGGGCAGGTTGCCGGTGCCGGATATCAGTGTCCAGGTGGCGCCGGTGTTGGTGCTGCGGAACAGGCCGCCGGTCCGTGACGCCGCCAGCAGCGTGGCGCCGCGCGCCGCCACCGCCATGAACTTCTGTCCGAGCAGATTGGGGGAGCCTGTGCTGCCCAGCAAAGTCCAGTTGGCACCGCCATTGGTGGTGCGGTACACACCGAGTTCGTCGTCGCCGCGCTGGGCAAAATTGCTCAGGCGACCGGTGCCGGCGATCAGCGTTTGCCGCGTGCCGTCGGTGGGATCAAAGGCAAGTGCACCAATCGACTGCGAGGCCAGATTATTGGTCTGCGGCGTCCAGGTTGGCTGTGCCGCGGTGCCGTTCGTGGTTTTCCAGATGCCGCCGTTCACCGCGCCGATGTAGATGATGTTGGCATCGGTCGGGTGCGCGGCAATCGACTGGATTGCCCCACAGACCTCGAAGTTCGGTGGTGCCGAAACCTGCGCCGATTGCGTCGGCGCTGGCCCGCGCTCCACCCAGGCGCCGCCGGCTCGCGCGACGGGCCGCTCCGGCGGCAGCGTCTGCGGCCGGAATTCGGCGGGGTCGACGGGCTCCTGATCGGATTCGACAGCAGCAGCTGGCGCTGCCAGCGCCAGCAATATGAAGGGAAGCGACAACCGCAGCGCGTAACGACCAATCATTCCGGGCTCCTCCGAATTGCGGAACTTGCCATCGGCCGTCCTGAGGAGCCGTGGTACGACGAGGTAATGGTCGCGCGCATTGGTCAGTCAGGCAAGCAGTCCCGGGCTGCGTGCGATAATGAACTACGGTGCCGCTGGGCATCTTTCGATTGCCGGAGATGGGTGAAATCTCCATCCTCGCTCGCACGCCTCAGCGACACATCCGACAGTTTTTCAGGAAAGCTCATGTACCCAGTCTTGCGCCATTGGTTTTCGTTTGCGGTCCTGTTGTTCGCTGCAGCTTGTTGCAGCGATGCGACTGCCAGTCGGTCGCCCGACAGCGTCTGGAACGACATCCCCGAGACCGCGATCGCGCGCTCGGCGCAAGATCGGCAGATCGTTCCGCTGCATTACCGCACGCTGGAACTCGATCGCGAGCAACTCGCTGACGTGTTGGCGCAGGCACCACTGGAAAGCGTGGTGCCGGCAAGTCGCAGCCTGGTGCGCTTGAGCCTGCCGCTGGCCGATGGCCGTTTCGGCGAATTCCAGATCGTCGAGTCGCCGATCATGCAGCCGGGCCTCGCGGCCAAGTTTCCCGAGATCAGGACCTACCTGGGACAAGGCATCGACGATCGCACGGCGACCTTGCGTTTCGATGTGACGCCCACCGGCTTCCATGGCCAGATCATCTCCTGGGAGGGCACCACCTTCATCGACCCGTTCCAACCCGGCGACACCCAGCACTACATCAGTTACCGCAAGCGCGATGCCCAGGAAGTCGGCCAGCGTCTGGTGTGCGAAGTGACCGGCCAGGAACTGCCGAAGGACGCGCCGAATTTCCAGCGCAAGGGCGTGGCGGTCGACGTCTCCTCAGGTACCAATCTGCGCACCTATCGCCTTGCGGTCGCCGCTACCGGCGAATACACGGCTTTCCACGGCGGCACCGTCGCACTCGGGCTGGCAGCGATCGTCACCACGATCAATCGGGTCACCGGCATCTACGAGCGCGAAGTG
Source organism: Rhodanobacteraceae bacterium (assembly GCA_016717705.1). Taxonomy (GTDB): domain Bacteria; phylum Pseudomonadota; class Gammaproteobacteria; order Xanthomonadales; family SZUA-5; genus JADKFD01. The sequence goes on from JADKFD010000032.1 coordinate 82,141, forward strand.
GCGGTGCGCCTGGTGCTGGTCGCCAACAACAATCTGCTGGTCTACACCAATGCGGCGACCGACCCATACGCCAACACCAGTGGCGACCTGACCGCCAACCAGAACAACATCACCACGGTCATCGGTACTGCCAATTTCGACATCGGCCATCTGGTCGGCACTGGGGGCGGCGGCGTTGCCGGCCTCGGCGTGGTCTGCAATGCCGGCAACAAGGCGCGCGGTCTGACCGGCTCCGGGTCACCGGTAGGCGATCCTTTCGACGTCGATTATGTCGCGCACGAAATGGGACACCAGTTTTCCGGAAACCACACGTTCAACAGCAACGCCGGCGCTTGCAATGGCAATCGCAATGCGTCGACCGCCTATGAAGTGGGCAGCGGCATCACCATCCAGGGCTATGCCGGCATCTGTGGCGCCGACGATGTCCAACCCAACAGCAGCGACTACTTCCACCGCGTCAGCCTGGACGAGATTCTGGCGTTCACGACTAATGCCCTATCCGGCGCTAGTTGCGGCACGCAGACGGGCACCGGCAATTCGCCGCCGACGGTCAGCACCAACGCCGGTCACACCATTCCCGCGCGAACGCCATTTGCCTTGACCGCTTTTGGCAGCGATCCCAACGGCGACACGCTGACCTACCTCTGGGAGCAATTCAATCTCGGCGCGAGCAACCCGACGCCCGGCGTGCTGGTCGATAACGGCTCCAGTCCGATTTTCCGTAACTACAACCCGACCACCAGCCCCACGCGCACTTTTCCGGCGCTCGCCAGCATTCTGAGTGGTGCCAACGGCTCGACCTGGGAACTGCTGCCGACCACCACGCGCACGCTGAACTTCCGGGTGACCGCGCGCGACAACCGCGCCGGTGGTGGTGGTACCAATGAATCCTTGGCGACGCTGTCAGTGGTAAACACCGGCACGGCATTTGCGGTGACCGCGCCGAACACCCCTGTGATCTGGGACGATGCGCTGCCGCAGACGGTAACCTGGAATGTTGCCGGCACCACCGCAAATGGTATCAATACCCAAACGGTGCGCATCAGCATGTCGCTCGATGGTGGCAGCACCTTTCCGTTGACGCTGGCGACCAACGTTCCCAACAACGGCTCCTCTACGGTGACCCTGAGCGGCGCCACGCCTACCACGCAAGCGCGCATCAAGGTCGAGGCCGAGAACAACGTCTACTTCGACATCTCCAACGTCAATTTCACCATCACCGGCAGCGGCGCGGGCGCCGGTGTCTTCGTCCAGAGCGGCGGCACGACTACAGCCACTGAGGGCGGCGCGGGCGACAGCTACACCCTGGCGCTGAGCGCGGCGCCATCAGCGAACGTCACGGTGACGGTGACACCCGATGCCCAGCTGACGACCAGTCCACCGACACTGACCTTCACTACCGTGAATTGGGCGACGCCGCAGACGGTAACCGTGAATGCCGTCGACGACGCCCAATTCGAAGGAAACCACATTGGCACAATCACCCATGTTGCCAATGGCGGTGGGTTCAGCAACGCTAATCTCGGCAATATTTCGGTTACGATAAGTGACAACGATCCGAATCTGGGTCTATTCGGCTCGCAGATAGTCTCAGGAAACAGCATCATTGAGCCCAATGAGTGCAACCTGATCAATTTGACACTGACCAACACTGGCAGCGGGACAGCAAATGCCGTCAGTGCGGTACTTTCGACGACCACACCGAACGTCACTGTCACTCAACCGAATTCGACGTTTGTCGCCATTCCGGTCGGCCACAGCAACACTTCACAGACTCCATTTCAGATCAGCACGGGCGCCGGGCTGGTGTGTCTTTCGAACATCAATCTGACCTTGACTGTCAGTTAC